>NZ_JBIDCT010000004.1:0-397021 GCF_043204735.1 Micromonospora sp. NPDC047740 | reverse complement strand
ACATCAATGTTCTTGCCCTGGACGGAGAGGGCGTTGCGGGTGGCGGCGGGGCCGCAGTAGTAGAAGTTCGGCTGGGCCTCGTAGCGCACGTTCAGTTCCCGCTCACCGTTCTTGCTGGCCTGGGTGGCCGGCTTGTCGGCGGGGGCGGCGTGGGCGGCGATGGCGGGTCCGGCGATGCCACCGGCGGTGGCGGCGATGCCGGCAGTGGTCAGCAGGGTCTTACGCAGGATGGTGTTGGTACGCATGATGATCACAAGCCTTTCGGTCGGGGGAACGGCACACACACGCCAGGGGGGTGCGCGAGGTGCCGGGTGAAAGGGAAGTCAGGAAGAGGGGGTGCCCGGCGGCCCTACGGGGCCTGCTCGCGGCGTCCCGGATGTAACGACCGGGGACCGGGGATCATTCCGCCCGGCGCCCAGGGGGCCGGCTGGCGAATCGGGGGGATCTGCTTCGCGGTCCAGGGGATGTAACCACGGCCAGCGGCCGGTCATTCCGCGCCGGGGCCCATGGTTGACGGGCTGGAGATCCGGTGCGGTCAGCCATGTTCAACGCCCCCGGCCCGGCCATCATTCCGCCCGAGGCCCCGGGCCATCGGTACAGCCGGTCGCAAACCGGGCATCCAGCCCTCGCCTGGCTCCGGCCGAAACAGACACCGCACGCGGTGCGCCCTTCAGTGCGCCTGCCGGCTAGGGGATCTCGCCGCCTGGCCGGAGGTCCGCTCCCGATGTCACGGATATGGCGCAAACTTGGCAGCGGGCGTCGACATCCGCACCGCCCGCGCTCCTGCGACACGAGCGCCACTTAACGGATCGTAGCGGCCGTTCAGCAAGGTCCGCCCGGACACACCGCCTCCCCACGACCCCCTTGGCGATATCGCCAGCCGCTGGACATGGAGGGCTGCGCTGGCCGCCATCGCCCGAACCAGCACATCCCAGTCGGGCCAAGGCAATTCCCGGCGGTACCTCGCCAGGCAGTCGAGGTCTCCACCGTGGCGTACCCGCGTAAGAACCCCCTGGGGATCCCTAAGAAGCTTAGGGAGTCGGGACGGGTTGATCTTCTCTGTGGGCTCCTATCGGATCAGGTTTCCGCAGCTCAGCCACCTGACACGGCGGATCGGCAGGACTCGTCTGGGGCCTCGAATCGCCGACACCCCCAACCGAGCCCCCAATGCCGCACCTAGCCGAGCCCCCACACGCGAGCTGACAACCACAAGGCCGGCTCGGCGGCGACAAGCGCCCAGGACAGACCCTTTCCGACCGCTCGCACGGGTCGCCGCATAGGCCGCAGGCCACCGCGACGGTCGCGGGATTCCACACCGCTGCTGCACCGTTGTCAGCCCCCGTCACGGCTGCTGACAGCGCCGCCGATCTGAACTGCCCCGGGGTCTAGGAAGACCAACTGTTGGCCCACCCGTCGGGTCAGGTCCTGTTAGGTCGGGTCAGGTTCTGTCAGACAGCGACTTGCTGACAGCAGCGCTCGCTCGCCTCACAGAGACAGCGGAGTCTGACCTGAATCACGGGCCGTGGTCCCGTCACGCAGAGTCCCGATCTGCAGCAGGTCCCGCGTGAGCCGGTCGGGTGTGGGCGGTCCAGGCGGCCGGGACCAGACCGACGATCTGCGGGCCTGTCCCGGACCGGTGTGTGTCGCCCGCCCGCCGGTCCGGGACCGCCGAACACCGTCCGGGACCGCCGAACCCGTCCGGGACCGCCGAGCGCTGGTCCGCCGAGGCGGGACCGCGACGGTGGTGTCCCGGACCGCGAGCGTGTCTACGCGGACCCTCAGAGGCGGTCCGGGGACCGGCCCGCGACGGCCCAGGACCGACTGTCAACGATGAGCGCCGGTCTCCCCGGGTAGACCGAGCCGTAACTCTGCTTGCCGGCCCGCCGGCGGTCCTTGCTGTCGCATACGACGACGGCGGGAAGGTTGTCGGCCACCTCGACGCAGTTGTCACCGTTGTCGCCGCTGCGGGCGCAGGTCCACCAGGTGCGCGCCAGTCAGCTCAACTCAGGGCACTGTTCAGGCACCTGACGGGGCCCGTCGACGAACTAAGCCAGGCCGCAGGTACTAGCGTTCGTCCTGACGGGATCGTCCTGCTCCCGGCAGTGCTCGGCCACGCTCTGGTCGCCGGCGGGCTACTCAAGGAGCAGTGCCAATTTCGCAAAGTCGTCCCGTGTCCTCCGATAGTCGCCTGCGAGCATGCGCAGATTCGCCAGATCGAGGCGGATCGCCACGAACTCGGATCTTGGGCACGGCTGCCCGCTTGCCGGCGCCCGCCAGGGGCGGCGCGGCGTGGTTGGGTGTGGGCGGGTCAGCTGGTCTGGGCCGCCTCGTCCCGGGACGGTTGGGTCGGGATGGGGCGGGTGGGCGTCGCCGGCCAGGGGATCTCCGGGGCGGGATGGAAGGTGATCCCGGCGGTGGTCCAGCGTGGGCCGTGGCCGGCCAGCCGGTCCCGGAAGGCGGCCCAGTCATGCGCCGACCGGGGGGACCAGCCCAGCTCCGCGATGGCGGGCAGGCGCGGGAAGAGCATGAACTCCACCTCGGCCAGCGTGGTGACCGTCTCTGTCCAGAGCTGCGCCTCGACTCCGAGCACGGCCTCGGCCGGTACGCCGGTCAGGTGCGTCCCCGGGTCCCAGTCGTACGCCCGCCGCACGTCGATCAGGCCGGCCCAGTCGTGCCCGATGGGGGTGTCCGGGGTGTACTTCATGTCCACGTAGGCGTGGTTGGCGGGGGAGAGGATCAGCCGGGCGCCGCGGCGTACCGCGTCGGCGGTCTCGGGGTCGTCGCCGTTGGTGCCCCACCACTGGAGCACCCGCCCGTCGGCGTGCCCGGTCGGGGCGAGCTGGTGCCAACCGATCACGGTCTTCCCGGTCGCCGCCACCACTTCCTGCGCCCGCTCGATGAAGCCGCGGTAGGTGTCGGCCGGCACCTTGAACGCCTCGTCCCCGCCGAGGTGCAGCCACGGCCCGGGGGTGAGCGCGGCCACCTCGCCGACCACGTCGGCGACGAAGGCGTACGTCCGCTCGTCCGCGGGGTCGACGTAGCTGAAGCCGACCTCGGTGCCGGTGTACGGCGGCGGCGGGATCTTGCCCGGCGCCAACTCGGGGTACGCGACCAGCGCCGCGTTGGTGTGCCCGGGCAGGTCGATCTCCGGCACCACGGTGACGTGGCGGCGAGCGGCGTACGCGACGATCCGCCGGTAGTCGTCCTTGGTGTACCAGCCGCCGGGTCCGCCACCCACCTCGGTGGTGCCGCCGACCTCGGCGAGCTTCGGCCAGGAGTCGACCGTGATCCGCCACCCCTGGTCGTCGGTGAGGTGCAGGTGCAGGTGGTTGAGCTTGTAGCGGGCCAGGTGGTCGATCACCCGAAGCACGTCGTCGACTTCGAAGAAGTGCCGGGCCACGTCGAGCATCGCGCCCCGGTACGCGAACCGCGGCCGGTCGACGATGGTGCCGCCGGGCACCACCCAGCGCTCGGCGACCGGGGTGGTGCTCTCCACCGCCGCCGGAAGGAGCTGCCGGAGCGTCTGCACGCCGTGGAACAGGCCGGCTGCGCTGCCGGCGGTGATCCGGACCTCGGCGCCGGTCACGTCGAGCCGGTAGCCCTCGTCGCCCAGCGCCTCGGCAGCCGCGCGGCCTGTTTCGGCGGCGCTCGCGCCAGCCGGCGCCGATGCCGCTGCGCCGACGGGGCCCGCTGCGCCGCTGGGGCCCGCTGCGCCGCTGGGGCCCGCCGCGCCGACGGGGCTCGCCGCGCCGGTGGACGTCGCCACGCTGGTCAGGGTGAGCACGAGCGAACCGTCGGCCCGAGCGGCGGAGTCGGTGACCGGGAGCGGGTAGCCGGTCGCGGGGCGGAGCAGCCCGGCGAGCTGCTCGGCGACGTCCCGGGCGGCCGGGTCGGCGTCGACGCGGATCACCGCGTCCTCGGCGAGCACGAAGTCGGCCGCCGGGTCCGGCGTGACCAGCTCGGGGGCGGGCACCACGTCGGCCAGCCGTACCGGCGCGGGCGGGGCGAGCAGCTCGCCGGCCGCCCGGGCGGCGCTCCGGGCCAGCTCGGCGGCGGCCGGCTGGCGGGCGGACAGGCCGACCGCGTCGAGCGGCTCGGGACCGGTCTCGGACGGGGCGGCGGGGGTGGTCGGCACGGTGACGGCTCCCGGGTGTATTTGCGCTGGATATGGCAAAGGTGAGGTTCAGCGAAACCAGTGCCGTCAAGCGTACGAGGGGATCGGGGATTGCGTGATCCTGCGCGTGGAAGCGTTTCCAAAAACCGGTACGGACGCGGATAGTGGTGACGGTTGTGCCAATAGTCACCGAACGGTCCCAGCCCCCCCGATGTTCGCTTAACCTTCGCCCACCGGCCGCTGACCACACCGGGATTACCGGTGATCGGTCTCGGGGTATGTCCGAACTGAACCTTCGTTAAGTGTCAATTCCGGCGCGCGTGGGAGGCTCTGGTGGCAGCGCAAGAGACGGTCGATCACAAGTACGTCTACGACTTCGCCGAGGGCAACAAGGACCTCAAGGACCTGCTCGGCGGCAAAGGGGCCAACCTGGCCGAGATGACCAATCTCGGGCTGCCGGTGCCGCCCGGCTTCACCATCACCACTGAGGCCTGCAAGGCGTACCTGGCGACCGGCCGGGAGCCGGACGGGCTGGCCGGCCAGATCGAGGCGCACCTGGAGGCACTGGAGCGGGAGATGGGCCGCCGACTCGGCGACCCGGACGACCCGCTGCTGGTCTCGGTCCGCTCCGGGGCCAAGTTCTCCATGCCCGGCATGATGGAGACCGTCCTGAACGTCGGCCTCAACGACCGCAGTGTCATCGGACTCGCCACCCGGGCCGGCGGCAACGACCGGTTCGCCTGGGACTCCTACCGCCGCCTGATCCAGATGTTCGGCAAGACCGTCTGCGAGGTGCCGGGCGAGGAGTTCGAGCACGCCATCGACGACGCCAAGCGCGCCAAGGGTACGGACAACGACCTCGACCTGGACGCGGACGACCTGCGCGGCCTGGTCGACACGTTCAAGAAGATCTTCGCCAAGCACACCGGCCGGGAGTTCCCGCAGGAGCCCCGGGAGCAGCTCGACCTGGCCATCCGCGCGGTCTTCGAGTCGTGGAACGCCGAGCGCGCGGTGGTCTACCGGCGGCAGGAGCGCATCCCGGCCGACCTGGGCACCGCGGTCAACGTGGTGGCCATGGTCTTCGGCAACCTCGGCGCCGACTCGGGCACCGGCGTCGCCTTTACCCGCGACCCGGGCAGCGGCGCCCAGGGCATCTACGGCGACTACCTGGCCAACGCGCAGGGCGAGGACGTGGTCGCCGGCATCCGCAACACCGTGCCGCTGGAAGAGCTGGAGCGGATCGACAAGAAGTCCTACGACGAGCTGCTCGACTACATGGCCCGGTTGGAGGAGCACTACAAGGACCTCTGCGACATCGAGTTCACCATCGAGCGCGGCAAGCTCTGGATGCTCCAGACCCGCGTCGGCAAACGCACCGCGGCGGCGGCCTTCGTCATCGCCGGCCAGCTCGTCGACGAGGGTCTGATCGACCTGGACGAGGCGCTGCACCGGGTCAACGGCGCGCAGCTCGCCCAGCTGATGTTCCCCCGGTTCCAGCTCGACCACGAGTACGAGCCGGTGGCCAAGGGCATCGGGGCCTCACCCGGCGCGGCGGTCGGCAAGGCGGTCTTCACCTCCGCCCGGGCGGTCGAGTTGGCCGCCGAGGGTGAGGCGGTGATCCTGGTCCGCCGGGAGACCAATCCCGACGACTTGAACGGGATGATCGCCGCCAAGGGCATCCTCACCTCGCGGGGCGGCAAGACCAGCCATGCGGCCGTGGTGGCCCGGGGCATGGGCAAGACCTGCGTGTCCGGCGCGGACGAACTCGAGGTCGACGTCCCGGCGAAGCGGTTCAGGGTCGCCGGGCAGACCGTCAGCGAGGGCGATGTCGTCTCCATCGACGGCACCACCGGCAAGGTCTACCTCGGCGAGGTGCCGGTCATGCCGTCCGAGGTGGTGCAGTACTTCGAGGGCACGCTCGACGCGGAGCGGACCGACGACCCGCTGGTCCGGGCCGTACACCGGATCATGACCCACGCCGACGCCAAGCGGCGGCTGGCGGTCCGGGCGAACGCCGACACCGGCGCGGACGCGGCCCGGGCCCGGCGGTTCGGCGCGCAGGGCATCGGCCTGTGCCGCACCGAGCACATGTTCCTCGGCGACCGGCGGGAGCTGGTGGAGCGGCTGATCCTGGCCTCCGGCGAGGCGGAGCGGGAGGCGGCGCTGGGCGCGCTGCTGCCGCTGCAGCGGGAGGACTTCGTCGAGATCTTCCGCGAGATGGACGGCCTGCCGGTCACCGTGCGGCTGATCGACCCGCCGCTGCACGAGTTCCTGCCCCCGCTGGAGCAGCTCGCGGTCAACGTCGCGGTCGCCCAGGAGCGCGGCGAGGACGTGGCCAAGGAGGAGGCGCTGCTCGCCGCCGTGCGGCGGATGCACGAGGAGAACCCGATGCTGGGCCTGCGCGGCGTACGGCTGGGCCTGGTCATCCCCGGCCTGTTCGCCATGCAGGTCCGCGCGATCGCCGAGGCCGCCGTGACGGTCGTGCGGGCCGGCGGGTCGGCCTGCCCGGAGATCATGGTCCCGCTGGTCGGCGCCGTGCAGGAGCTGGAGACGGTACGCGCCGAGGCCGAGAAGATCATCGCCGAGGTGGTCGGCGACAGCGGCGTCGAGGTGCTGATCGGCACGATGATCGAGGTGCCCCGGGCGGCGCTGACCGCCGGGCAGATCGCCGAGGCGGCGCAATTCTTCTCGTTCGGCACCAACGACCTGACCCAGATGGGCTGGGGCTTCTCCCGGGACGACGTGGAGGGCGCCTTCTTCTGGCGCTACCTGGAGCTGGGCATCTTCGGCATCTCGCCGTTCGAGTCGATCGACCGGGACGGCGTCGGCCGGCTGGTCCGGATCGCGGCCGAGGAGGGCCGGGCCGCCCGGCCCGGGCTGAAGCTCGGCGTCTGCGGCGAGCACGGCGGCGACCCCGACTCGGTGCACTTCTTCCACGAGGTCGGGCTCGACTACGTCTCCTGCTCCCCCTTCCGCGTCCCGGTGGCCCGCTTGGAGGCCGGCCGAGCCGTGGTGGAAACCCAGGGCTCCGACTCCCGCTGAGCGCGGTCGGGGGGCCGCCGGTGCGCCGGCCGGCGGCCCCCCGACGGGTTCCCCGCCTCGCCCGGCGCGCCGTCCGGCGGCTCCGGGCGTAACCTGGGCTCGCTCGTGTCGATCAGCAGAAGGGTGGCCGCATGACCAGCGTCTGGGAGAGCCTGACCGTGGACGCCCAGGACCCGTCGCGGCTCGCCCACTGGTGGGCCGAGGCGCTCGGCTACCAGGTGGTGAGCGAGAAGCCGGACGAGGTGGAGATCCGCCGGGCGCCGGACCAGCTCCCCGGCATCGTCTTCGTCCCGGTCACCCAGGCGAAGGAGACCAAGAACCGGCTGCACCTCGACCTGCGCCCGGCGAACCAGGAGGCGGAGGTCGAGCGGCTGGTCGACATGGGGGCCCGGCACGTGGACATCGGCCAGGGCGACGTCGGGTGGACCGTGCTGGCCGACCCGGAGGGCAACGAGTTCTGCGTGCTCCGTGAGCGCGAGGAGTGAGCCGGGTCCCGGGGCTGAGGACGGGGCGCGCTTCGTCGCCGAGCCGGCCAAGGACACCGGGTACGGGCGGTCACCGTACGAGCGGGACCGGGCGCGGGTGCTGCACTCGGCGGCGTTCCGCCGGCTCGCCGCGAAGACCCAGGTGCACACTGCGGGCACCGATGACTTCCTGCGTACCCGGCTGACCCACTCGCTCGAGGTGGCGCAGATCGCCCGCGAGATGGGCGCCCGGCTCGGCTGCGACCCGGATGTGGTGGACACCGCGGGACTGGCCCACGACCTGGGGCATCCGCCGTTCGGGCACAACGGCGAGGACGCCCTGGACGTCATCGCCGCCGGCTGCGGCGGCTTCGAGGGCAACGCGCAGACGCTGCGGGTGCTCACCCGGCTGGAGGCCAAGGTGCTCGGGCCGGACGGCCGTTCCGCTGGGCTCAACCTGACCCGGGCCTCCCTCGACGCGGTCAGCAAGTACCCCTGGGAGCGTCGGCCGGGTGAGCGCAAGTTCGGCGTGTACGCCGACGACCGCCCGGTCTTCGACTGGCTGCGCGCCGGGGCCCCGCCCGGCGGGCGGCGCTGCCTGGAGGCGCAGGTGATGGACTGGGCCGACGACGTGGCGTACTCGGTCCACGACGTCGAGGACGGCATCCACGGCGGGTACGTCAGCCTGCGGCCGCTGCTGACCGACCCCGACGAGCGGCGGGCGCTCTGCGCCGACGTGGCCGCGACGTACTCCGGGGAGGCCCCCGAGGACCTGCACGAGGTCCTGGTCGAACTGCTCGCCGAGCCGGCGCTTGCCCCGCTCGCCGCGTACGACGGCAGCCACCGGGCCCTGGCGGCGCTGAAGGCGACCACCAGCGTGCTCACCGGCCGCTTCGTCGCCACCGTGGTGGCCGCCACCGAGGAGCGGCACGGCCCCGGCCCGCACCGCCGGTACGCGGCCGATCTGGTGGTGCCGCGTCGGATCCGGGTGCAGTGCGCGCTGCTCAAGGGCATCGCGCTGCGCTACGTCATGCGCCGCCCCGGCGCTGGCGCCCGGTACGCCCAGCAGCGGGAGATCCTCGCCGAACTGGTCGCCGTCCTGGTCGACCGGGCGCCGGACGCGCTCGACCCGGTCTTCGCGCCGCTGTGGCGGGAGGCGCCCGACGACCTCGCGCGGCTGCGCGTGGTGATCGACCAGGTGGCCTCGCTCACCGACCCGGCCGCCCTGGCCTGGCACGTCCGCCTGGTCCGCAGCTGACCCGCCCCGCCCCGCGCGGAAGGGTTCGCGCAACATCCCGGTAGTTGCTGCCTCTCCGTGTCGGCAAGGCGCACCATCCCCGATTTTGTCCGGATCTCCCCGGGCCCTGGCCTGGGGAGGGGCACGGGCGGAGGCGGCGGGGCTGGCGACTTAGGCTAGCCTAAGTGGCATGACGCAGCGCCCGAAGAAGGTCACCGCCGCCACGGTCGTACGGACCGAGCGGCCCACCCCGCACCTGGTCCGGCTGGTGCTGGGCGGGGAGGAACTGGCCGGCCTGCCGGTGGGCGCGTACACCGATCACTACGTCAAGTTCGTCTTCCCGCCGGCCGGGGTGAGCTATCCGCACCCGACGGACCTGGCCACCATCAAGCGGGAGTTCCCGGCCGCGCAGTGGCCGCGGCTGCGGGCGTACACGGTCCGGGCCTGGGATGCGGCGGCGGGCGAACTCACCGTCGACGTGGTGTACCACGGCGACCAGGGGCTGGCTGGGCCGTGGGCGGCCGGCCTGCGCCCCGGCGACCGGGTGCTGTTCACCGGCCCCGGCGGGGCGTACGCCCCGGACCCGACGGCCGACTGGCACCTGCTGGTGGGGGACGAGAGCGCGCTGCCGGCGATCGCCGCCGCCCTGGAGCGGCTGCCGGCCGGCGCGCCCGCGAAGGTCTACCTCGAGGTCGGCGGCCCGGCCGACGAGCTTCCGCTGACCAGCCTGGGTGCGGTCGAGCTGTGCTGGCTGCACCGCGCTGGCCGCCCGGTGGGCGAGGCGCTGGTCGAGGCGGTCCGGGCGCTGGACTTCCCGCCCGGCCGGGTGCACGCCTTCGTCCACGGCGAGGCCAGCGCCGTCAAGGAGTTGCGCCGGCTGCTGCGTGTCGAGCGCGGGGTGCCCCGGGAGGCGTTGTCCATCTCCGGCTACTGGCGGCGCGGCATGGACGACGAGGGCTGGCGCTCCACGAAGGCCGCCTGGAACGCGCAGGTGGAGGCCGAGGAAGCCACCGCCGCCCTGCCCGCCTGAGTCCGCCTCGCGGCGTACCGGGGCCGCCGCCGACCAGGTGGGCCGCGGCTCAACCCTCGTGATCAACCAGCCACCCGCGAGGGCGCGGCGAGCGAGCGGGTGGTGAGGACGGTGCCCACCTGGGCGGCGGAGCGGGCGACGCGGCGGCGGATTGCGCGCAGATGCCCGGCGACCGAGGCGGTGGCGACCATCACCGCGACCAGTGCCGCCAGCCAGACCGGTCCGCCGAGCAGCAGCACCGCCATGGTGGCGGCCAGGGCGACCAGCACGCTGTTCACCAGAGCGATCATGCCGGCCTGGCTGACCAGGTCGCGGAACCAGTGCCGGTGGAACGGCTCGGGCGCGAACGGACCCGCGTCGTCCAACGTCGGCATGATGATGAACGGGGTCAGGCCGGGCGCGCGGCGGGCCAGGTAGGTGCGGAGCACGGTGGCCGCGACCGCGTACCGGCGGCCCCGGTCGTTCAGCTCGACCTGGCGGGCGAAGACGAAGACCCCGAGCAGCAGGACCAGCAGGCCGAGCCCGGCCAGCACCGCCGGGCGGATCTGGCCGTCGGGCCGGCCGGTGGTGATCAGCCCGGCCGATACGGCGGTTGCTCCCGACGCCACCGCCAGGAAGAAGGTGAACCGGGCGCTGGACTGGTCGTGCACCGTGCGGCTCAGCTCGCGCAGGTGCTCGTACTCGGCGAGCGCGATGGTCAGCTCCGTGTCGTCGGCCATCCGGCGGTCCCCTCCCCGATCGCGGGTATCACCGTAGCCAAGATCGGCGAGAGTGGTGGGGGCGGCCTGTCACGCTTCCGACGGGGAGCGGGTGTGCCTCGACATGTAGTAGAGGTGCTACATTTCGCGGTATGACTGCGGTCGAACTACCGGGAGTCGCCCCGACTCCCCGCCCGCCCGACGAGGGCCTGGTCCTCGACGTCCGCGACCTGCGCATGCGGTACGGCACCGTCGACGTGCTGCACGGGGTCGACTTCACCGCCCGCCGCGGCGAGGTGCTCGCCCTGCTCGGGCCCAACGGCGCCGGCAAGACCACCACGATCGAGATCCTGGAGGGCTTCCGGATGCGCTCGGCCGGGGAGGTCCGCGTCCTCGGCACTGACCCCGGCCGGGGCGACGAGCGCTGGCGCGCCCGGATGGGGGTGGTGCTCCAGTCCTGGCGGGACCACGGCAAGTGGCGGGTCCGGGACCTGCTGGCCCACCTCGGCACCTTCTACGCGCCGTACGCCACGGACCGGATCAGTCGACCCTGGCCGGTCGACGAACTGCTGGCGACCGTCGGGCTCACGCCGCACCAGGGCAAGCGGGTGCACCAGCTCTCCGGCGGCCAGCGCCGCCGGCTGGACGTGGCGGTCGGCATCGTCGGCCGCCCGGAGCTGCTCTTCCTGGACGAGCCGACGGTCGGCTTCGACCCGGCCGCCCGGCGCGAGTTCCACGAGCTGGTGCACCGCCTCGCCGACCTGGACGAGACCACCATCCTGCTCACCACGCACGACCTGGACGAGGCGGAGAAGCTCGCCGACCGGATCCTCATCCTGGCCGGCGGCCGGATCATCGCCGACGGCTCGCCCGACGAGCTGGCCCGCCGGGTCGCCGGGGACGCGGAGATCCGGTGGACCCGGGACGGCGAGCGCTTCGTGCACGTCGCGGCCGACGCCACCGGCTTCGTCCGCGACCTGCTGCGCGAGCACGGCGACGGCGTGCAGGAGCTGGAGGTCCGTCGGGCCAGCCTGGAGGACGCGTACATGGCACTGGTCTACGAAGAGGAGTCCGGGGTCCGGGCCGGCACGGCGGCGGCCTCGGTGTGGCGGCAGGGGGATGACCGATGAGCGAGCGCCAGCGAGCGAATCATCAGCGCAGCGTCGTGGTGCCTCATGCCGGCGCCGAGCGGAGCGAGGTGGCGGCATGAACCCGACCACGGCGGCCGCCCGGGCCGGCGTCCAGCGCGGTGTGATCGAGCTGCGCAACACCTTCACCAACGCGCAGGACCTGTGGAACTACTTCTTCCCGACCGTCATCCTGCTGGTCACCATGTTCTTCATGCGCGGGGCGACCGTGCCCGGCACCTCCTTCTCCCTCGGCGCGCGCACGCTGCCCAGCGCGCTCGGCATGGGACTCGCGTTCGGCGGGCTGCTCGGCCTGTCCCAGCAGCTCATCGTCGACCGGGAGGACGGCACACTGCTGCGGGCCAAGGCGACGCCGAACGGCATGCTCGGCTACCTGATCGGCAAGATCGTCATGCTCTCGACGGTGGCGCTGATCGGGCTGGTCCTCCAGTTCACCCCGGCGCTGTTCTTCCTGGACGGGATCCGGCTGACCGACGGCGGCGCCTGGCTCACGATGGCCTGGGTGGTGCCGCTCGGGCTAGTGGCGACGCTACCGCTGGGCGCGGTGATCGGCTCGCTGATCGAGAACCCCCGCAACATGGGCTTGGTGGTGCTGCCCATCTTCGGCCTCATCGCGCTCTCCGGCATCTTCTACCCGCTCAACGGCTACCCCGGCTGGCTCCAGGCGGTCGCCCAGGCCTTCCCGATCTACTGGCTAGGGTTGGGGATGCGCTCAGCGCTGCTGCCGCCGGAGCTGGCAGCCGTGGAGCTGGGCGGGTCCTGGCGGCACCTGGAGACGCTCGGTGTGCTGGGCCTCTGGGCCGTGCTCGGGCTGACCCTGGCCCCGGTCGTGCTGCGCCGGATGGCCCGCCGCGAGTCCGGTTCCCGGGTCGCGGCGCGCCGTGAGAAGGCCATGCAGCGGGTGGGGTGAGAGGGCGTCGATGAGTGAGACCGTGCACAACCGCATCGCGGTGCTGCGCGCCGAGCGGGGCATCTCCCGGCGGCAGCTCGCCGACGCGCTGGGCGTGCACTACCAGACCGTGGGCTACCTGGAACGGGGCGAGTTCCGGCCCAGCCTGCACCTGGCGCTGCGGATCGCCGCGTACTTCGAGGTGCCGGTCGAGGTGGTCTTCTCCATCGAGCCGTTCCCGCGGATCGGGCAGGGCGCGGGGGCGGGCCGGTCGGCCTGATCGGGCACCTTGATCGAGCCGCCGTTTTGTCATAGAAACCTGTATATGAACCTTCGACGGCGCCTGCTCGCCGCCGCGCTCGCGCTTCCCCTCCTCGCCGTGGCCCCCGGTACGCCGGGCGTCGCCGCGCCGGGGGCGGGAAGCGCCGCGTCGGCCCCCGACCTGACCGATGACCTGACCGTGACCGCGACCTTCCCGGCGTACACCCGGTTCAACGTGCCCGCAGAGGACGGCACCCGGGACCGGGCCATCGAGGACGAGATCGTCGCGCTGGCCGACGGGGTGCCGGCCGGCTCCTACATCCGCGGCGCTATGTACAGCTGGACCTCCCCGGTGGTGGCCGACGCCCTCGCCCGGGCGGCCGCCCGTGGCGTGGTGGTCCGGGTGGTGGTGGACCGGGAGGGGGAGGGCAACGTCAACCTCGACCCGGCCAACGCGGCGATCCAGAAGCTGCGCGCCGCCAACCTCGACGACCTGGTCTTCTGCGGCAGCTCGTCCGCATCGGTCGCCGGGTCGAGCGCCTGCATCGCCAATCACTCGAATTCGATCAACCACAACAAGTTCTTCACCTTCTCCACGTCGGGGACGATGAAGCGGGTGGTGCTGATCAGCTCACAGAACCTGACGTTCTCGCAGAACAACCTCTTCAACAACGCCGTGGTGGTGCACGAGGACTACGACCTCTACGACCACTTCACCCGATACTTCAACAAGATGCGGGCCCAGCAGAAGAACAACGACTTCTACGCCGACGCGGACGGCTACTACAAGTCGCCGGACACCGGGGTCACCGTCTACCACTCGCCCCGGGCCAGCGGCGACACGGTCGCCAACGTGCTCAGCTACGTCACGAAGTACGAGAGTGGCTGCTCGGTGGAGGTGGCCCAGGCGTCGTTCACCAATCCGCGTACGGCGGTCGCCAGTGAGCTGCTGCGCATCGCCCGGCTCGGCTGCCAGGTCCGCGTCGTGTACGGCGCGATGGGCGACCAGGTCCACTCGATCCTGCGCGGCTCCGCCAACGTCCAGCTCAAGAAGTACTGGGACGCGGAGAGCAGCAACTACGACGGCCGGGTCGTCACCGTGCACTCGAAGTATCTGGTGGTGAAGGGGAGCTACAACGGCACCGCAGGGCGGACCATCGTCTTCACCGGCTCGCACAACCTCACCGGGCCGTCGCTGCGGGACCACGACGAGACGTTCGTGAAGATCGAGAACCCGACCGTCTCGGCGGACTACCGGGCCAACTTCGCCACCCTGTGGAGCCGGGCCAAGTGCGTCAACCCGGACAACGGCAGCTGCAGCTACTGACCGGCTGACTGCTCCGCCGGGGCACGGGCGGTGTCCGCCACACGCCCGTGCCCCCGGCCGCCGAATCGTCGGCCCGGCAGGGCAGGATGTACGCCGAGGGGGTGGCGGAGATGGCGGGGCGGATCCGGGACGAGGACATCGCGCTGGTCCGCGAGCGCACCTCGATCGCCGAGGTCATCTCCGACACGGTGACCCTCAAGTCGGCCGGCGGCGGCAACCTCAAGGGGCTGTGCCCGTTCCACGACGAGAAGAGCCCGTCGTTCAACGTCTCGCCCGCCCGCAACGTCTGGTACTGCTTCGGCTGCGGGGCCGGCGGCGACGCCATCAAGTTCCTGATGGACGCCGAGCACCTGAGCTTCGTGGAGTCCGTCGAGCGGCTGGCCGACCGTGCCGGCCTCCAGCTCCGCTACGTCGAGGACGACCGGTCGGCCCCGCGTAACCGGTCGCAGCAGGGGCAGCGGCAGCGGCTGGTCGCCGCGCACGCCGCCGCCGTCGACTTCTACCGCGCCCAGCTGAGCACCGCCGGCGCCCGCCCGGCCCGGGAGTTCCTGGCCCGGCGCGGCTTCGACCGGGCCGCCGCCGAGCGCTACGGCTGCGGCTTCGCCCCCGACGCCTGGGACCTGCTCACCAAGCACCTGCGGCAGCAGGGCTTCACCCACGACGAGCTGGTCACCGCCGGGCTGTCCCGCCCGGCCCGCTCGGGCAGCCTGATCGACCGGTTCCGCCGCCGGCTGCTCTGGCCGATCCGCGACCTCACCGGCGACGTGATCGGCTTCGGCGCCCGCAAGCTCTTCGACGACGACGACGGCCCGAAATACCTCAACACCCCCGAGACGCCGATCTACAAGAAGTCGCACGTCCTCTACGGCATCGACCAGGCCAAGCGGGAGATCGCCAAGCAGGGCAAGGTGGTCGTGGTCGAGGGCTACACCGACGTGATGGCCTGCCACCTGGCCGGGGTGAGCACCGCCGTGGCGACCTGCGGCACGGCGTTCGGCGCCGACCACATCGGCGTGCTGCGCCGGCTGCTGCTGGACACCGACGCGGTGGCCGGCGAGATCATCTTCACCTTCGACGGGGACGCCGCCGGCCAGAAGGCCGCGCTGCGCGCCTTCGAGGACGACCAGCGCTTCGTCGGCCGGACCTTCATCGCGGTCAGCCCCGACAACATGGATCCGTGCGAGCTGCGCCTGGCCAAGGGTGATCTGGCGGTCCGCGACCTGGTCGCCCGCCGCGAGCCGCTGGTCGACTTCGCGCTCCGCCACGTGATCAACCGGTACGACCTGGACACCGTCGACGGCCGGGTGGAGGCGATGCGCCGGGCCGCCCCGCTGGTCGCCAAGATCAAGGACCGGGAGAAGCGCCCCGAGTACGTCCGCAAGCTCGCCGGCGACCTCGGCATGGAGATCGAGCCGGTGCAACGCGCGGTGCTGACCGCCGCGTCCGGGCAACCGGCCGGTGAGCCGGCCGCTCCGGCCCGCTCCGGCCCGGCCGCGCCGACGGTGGACAGCCCGCAGTCGATGGTCGAACGGGAGGCGCTGAAGCTCGCCCTCCAGGAGCCGGTGCTGGCCGGCCCGATGTTCGACGCGGTGGAGGCGGGCGAATACCGGCACCCGGTGCACGTGGCGGTGCGGGCGGCCATCGCCACGGCTGGCGGGGCGGCGGCGGCCACCGGCGGCGCGGTCTGGATCGAGCAGGTCCGGGACGCCTGCGACGACCTGGCGGGCCAGGCGCTCGTCGGCGAGCTGGCTGTCGAGCCGTTGCGCATCGACGGCGAGCCCGACCCGCGCTATGTCACGGTGACCCTGGCCCAGCTCCAGTGGGGCTCGGTGACCGGCCGGATCAAGGACCTCAAGTCGAAGATCCAGCGGATCAACCCGGTGAGCAACAAGGACGAGTACTTCGCGCTCTTCGGTGAACTGCTCTCGCTGGAGCAGCACGCGCGGGCGCTACGCGAGCAGGCCGCCGGAGGGCTGTGAATGGGACTGTTCAACCGCAAGCCGAAGCTGCCGCCCGCCGCCCGCCCGCCGCTGGCCGCCGAGGAGCGGGTGCTCGCCTGGGCCGCCGCCGGCAACGGCGAGGGCGACGGCGTGCTGGTCGCCAGCAACCTCGGCCTCTGGCTGCCCGGCCGGGGGCACCGGATCGGCTGGCACGACATCCTCAAGGCGGTCTGGTCGGGGCGCGAGCTCACCGTAACCCTGGCCGAGCGGGTCACCGAGCGGGACGGCTACCTGGTGGTGGCGGACTGCCCCGCCGAGACCTACCTGCTGCTCGACCCGGGCGACCTGCCGCACCAGGTGCGGGCCCGGGTCACCCGCTCGGTGGCGTACACCAGTCACCACCCGGTGCCCGGCGGCGCGGGCCGGATCGCCGCCCGCCGGGTGCCCGGGGTGGACGGGCTGACCTGGACGGTCCGCTACGACCCGGGCACGGCCTCCGACGACGAGGCGGTGGCCGCCGAGACCGACCGGCTGGTCGCCGCCGCCCGGTCGGCCACCGCCCCCGCCGACGTCTGAGCCTCAGCCGGTGCGGTAGTAGCGGGCCGCGCCCGGATGCAGCGGGATCGGATCGGTGCCCGCCGCGCTGTCCCGGGTGAAGTTGGCCGCCTCGGGGTGCACCCTGATCAGCTCGTCCTGGTGCGCGAACAGCACCCGGGTCAGGTCGTACGCGAGCTGGTCCGGCATGTCCGCGGCGACCAGGATCACGTTCGACACGGTGATGGTCGGGGTGGCCGCCGGGGTGCCGTAGGCCTCCTTCGGCAGGGTCGCCGTGGTGTAGACCGAGCCGTACCGGGCGGCGAGCGGCTGGACCAGGTCGGTGAGCGGGAGCAGTTGGAACATCCCCGGCGCGCCGGCGAGCAGGTCCTTGATGCCCGGCGTGGGCAGGCCACCGGAGAAGAACATCGCGTCCAGGGTGCCCGCCCGCATCCGCTTCACCGTCTCCGGCAGCGACAGGTTGGCCCGCTGGATGTCCCGGTCCGGGTCGATCCCGGCGGCGGCCAGCAGCCGCCCGGCAATGATGTCGGTGCCGGACTTCGGCGAGCCGGTGGAGACCCGCTTGCCGCGCAGTTGGGCGAAGCGGTCGATCTTCCCGCCGGTCCGGACGATCACGTGGGTGTAGTTGCGGTAGACCCGGGCCAGCGCCCGTACCGGCTGCGGTTGGCCGTCGAACACGCCTCGCCCGTTGACCGCGTCCGCCGCCGTGTCGGCCAGGCTGAAGGCGATCTCCATGTCGCCGCCGGCGAGCCGGTTGATGTTCTCCACCGAGGCGCCGGTGGGTTCCGCCCGTGCCTCGTAGCCGGGCAGGTGCCGGCTGATCAGGTCCGCGTAGCCGCCGCCGAGCTGGTAGTAGACGCCGGTGGTGTTGCCGGTGGCGAGGAAGATCCGCCCGCCGTGCCACGCCCGCGGCCCGGGTTCGGCCGTACCGCAGCCGGCGACCAGAGCGGCCAGCAGCAGGGCGGCCGCCAGCCGAAGCGGGCGGCCGGTCACGGGCGGGCCGCCGGTTCCAGCGCCTCCGCCACCCGCTGGACCAGCATCGCCGTCTCGTAGCCGACCTGGCCCAGGTCGCAGCCGGGCGCGGCGAGCACGCCGAGCAACGCCCGCTCGCCGACCGCCATCACCAGCAGCACCCCGCCGTCCATGTCGAGGATCTGCTGGCGTACCCGGCCGGCGGACATCAGCCGGGCGGCGCCCACGCCCAGGCTCGCCAGCCCGCTGATCACGGCGGAGAGCTGGTCCACCTGCTCGACGGAGAGGTCGGGGGAGGCGGCCAGCCGCAGCCCGTCCTGGGACACCGCGAGGGCGTGTGACACGTCCGGCACCCGCTCGGCGAAGTTCGCCAGCAGCCAGTCGAGTCCGGCGGTCACGGATGAGGTCATGGGTTTCTCCCGGTGGGTGTGGTGTTCGGGGTACGCCGCATCGCGCTGGCCACGCCCTCGGCGAGCGCGGACAGGCGGGCCCGCACCACCTCCGGGTCGAGCAGGTCGTCGGCGGGTCGGGGCGGCGGGCTGGTGGCGGGCAGGGCTACGGGCAGCTGACCGCCCCGGGTCCGGCGCGGCAGCGCGGCCCCGGTGGCCGGTGACGGCACCGGCGAGCCGCCGGCCGGGCGGACCGTCGCCCCGCCCTGGTCGTGCCCGGCGGCCCCGGCTGGGGTGGCGCCGGGCGCCAGGATGGCGGCGCCGGGCGGCGGCACTGCGGCGACACCGCGTGCGGCCGGCGGGCGGGTCCCGATCACCGGTACGGCGACGGTGGGCGCGTCGGGCCGGCCGGCCGGATGCGGCGGGATGATGACCAGATCGCGGGCGTCGGTCACCGGCGTGGGGGCGGCGGGCCCGGACCGGAACCAGGGCGCGTCGCGGCCGGCGGTCGGCCGGCGGTCGGCCCGCCGGGTCGCCGACTCGACCCGGGTCAACGCGGACTCGGGCACCTCCACCTGGGCGACCGTGCCGGTGTCGGTGTGGTGCAGCTGCACCCGGATCCCGTGCCGGGCGGCCAGGTGGGCCACCACGTGCAGGCCCATGCTGCCGGCCGCGGCGCTGGAGAGCGTGGCCGGTGCGGCGAGCCGTTCGTTGATCTCGGCCAGCCGGCTTTCGCCGATGCCGATGCCCTGGTCGTGCACCCGCACCGTGACCCCGTCGACGGTGCGCCGCCCGTCCACCAGCACGGGTGCGTCCGGCGGGGAGTAGACGGTGGCGTTCTCCAGCAGCTCGGCGAGCAGGTGCACCAGATTGCCGACCGCCGCGCCGTGCACCGCCGCGGTCGGCACGTCCACCTCCACCCGGGGGTAGTCCTCGATCTCGGAGGCCGCCGCCCGGACCGCGTCGTCGAGGAGCAGCGCCCCCTCGTGCCCGCGGCCCGGCTCGCCCCCGGCGAGGACCAGCAGGTTCTCCCCGTTGCGGCGCAGGCGGGCGGCGAGGTGGTCCAGCGCGAAGAACCGGGCCAGCGCGTCCGGGTCGGTCTCCTCGCGTTCGAACTCGTCGAGCAGCCGCAGCTGGCGGGTGATCAGCGTACGGATCCGGCGGGCCAGCGCCTCGGCCATCCGGGTCACGTCCAGCCGCAGCTCGGCCTGCTCGCCGGCGAGCCGCAGGGCGGCCTTGTTCACCGTGTCGAACGCCTCGGCCACCTGGGCCACCTCGTCCCGGCCCCGGCGGATGCCGGCGGTCAGCCGGGTCGCCGTGCCGTCGCCCGGGCAGCCGTCGCCCGCGGCGATCGCGGTGATCCGTTCCGGCAGTTCCCGGTTCGCCATGGTGAGCGCGGCGACCCGCAGCCGGCGCAGCCGGCGGCTGGTGCGTACCGCCAGCAGCACGGCGGTGAGCAGTGAGGCGAGCGCGACGGCGGTGGTGCCGCCGGCGGTGAGCAGGGCGCGCTGCCGGGCGGTCCGGGCCAGCGCGGCAGCGTCCCGGTCGAGGCCCTCGGAGAGTTCCCGGCCGAGCAGGTTGTACCGGCGGATCGTGCCGCTCTGCGCCACGTACCAGGCGTCGCCGTCGGTTTTCAGCGCCTCCGGCCCGCCGTCGGTGTCGAGCACCTCGTCCCGCATCCGGCGGGCCGTCTCGATGTCGCCGCCGGCCAGGCGGTACCAGGCGGCGCGTGCCGGGCCGGTGGCGATCCGGAGGAACTCGGCCTGGCGCTGCTCCCGGGCGCCGCGCAACCGGCCGAGCCGAACCAGCTCGCCCCGGGCCAGGGCGCCCCGGACGAAGACGCCGCGCAGCAGGTCGCGTTCCAGGGCCGCCAGGTGCTCCTGGGTGGCCATCGTGGCCACCTCCCGGGCGCCGTTGGCCAGCTGGGCGTCGCGCAGCTGGGCCGGCAGGGCGTCGGCGACGGCGAGCAGCGAATCCACCAGCGTCACGTACGCCGGGTCGCCGCTGTCACCGCCGAGCGCGAGCCGGCGGGTGGGGCCGAGCTGGCTGAGCTGGCCGTCCGCGTCGTTGAGCACCGGAGCCAGGTCGGGGGCGGCCCGGCGGGCCTCACCGCTGGCGGACCGGTAGTGGTCGACGGCGGCGTCCACCCGCCGCCGTTGGGCGTCGACCAGCGGCCGGCCGGCCGTGCCACCGCGCTGGCGCAGCGCCGCCGTCTCGCCCCGCTCGCGTTCCAGCTCGTGCACCAGCCGGACGGTCGCGGTGGCCGTACCGGCGAGGACGCGGGCCCGATCGGCGTCGGCGGAGGCGGCCAGCGCGGCGTCGGTCTGGACGGCGCCGAGCACCACCAGGCCGACCGTCGCCACCAGGATGGGCGCGAGCAGTTGGGTGCGCACCGACCAGAGCCGGTGGGTATGGCCCGGCGGGCGGTGGTGCCGGCGTACGCGGCCGGGGAGGGGGAGCGGCACGGGGTCTCCCGGTCGGGGTAGGACGCCGGACCCGGACGTGGCGTCCGGGCCCGGCGTCGTCGGGTCAGCTCGCGCCCAGGTCCTTGAGCGCCTTGTCCGCCCCCCGGTGCAGCGGCACCGGTTCGGTCTTGCGGGCATTCTCCAGGCCGATCGCCTTGGCGGCCGGGTTGGCCTGGGCGAGGGCGTCCTTCTTCTCGAAGACGGTCCTGGTGATCGCGCACGCCACGTTGGCGTCGAGGTTGTCCCGGACCAGCAGCACGTTCGGCACCAGGATGGTCGGGGTGTCCGCGGCGGTCCGGTAGACGTCCTTGCCGATGGTCCCGGCCTGGTACGCCGGGTTCAGCTCGGCCATCTTGGGCAGCAGCGGGCTGAGGTCGAGGAACTTCACCTTGTCGCCGGAGGTGGTGAAGAGGTCGGTGAGGCCGCCGGTGGGCAGGCCGCCGGACCAGAAGAAGCCGTCGATGCTGCCGTCCTTCATGCCGTCGACGGTCTTGGTCAGGTCGAGCCGCTGCGCCTGGATGTCCTTGGCCGGGTCGAGGCCGGCGGCGGTGAGCAGCCGGTTCGCGATGACCTCGGTGCCGGACTTGGGCGAGCCGGTGGAGATCTTCTTGCCCTTCATGTCGGCGACCGAGGTGATCCCCGCGTCGGCCCGCACGACCACCTGGGTGTAGTTGTCGTAGATCCGGGCCAGCGCCTTCACCGGCTGCGGGGCGGTGAAGCTGCCCTTGCCCTGCACCGCGTTGACCGCGGTGTCGAAGAGCGAGAAAGCGACGTCGTACTGGCCGGCGACGAGCTGTTCGACGTTCTGCACCGAGGCGCCGGTCTCGGCGGCGGTCCCGGTGAGCTTGCCATCGGTGGTGGCCGAGAGCTGGCCGGCCAGCGCGTTGCCGACGACGTAGTAGACCCCGGTGGCGTTGCCGGTGGCGATGCCGACCCGGGTGTCCTTGGTGACCTTGCAGGTGACCTCGCTGGCGGCGTCGTCCGTCGCCGCCCCGTCCTGCCGGCCCCCGCACCCGGCGGCACCGGCCGCGACGAGGGCCAGCACTCCGACGCCCGCGGCAACCCGCGAGTTGATCCGTGTCATTCTCTCTCCTCCCCAGGAACCAGCTGTTTCGGCACCGACGGGGCGCCGGCGCGGCCGGCGGATCCACGTCGGACGAGCACACCCGCCACGGTCAGCGCGGCCAGCACGGCGCCGACCGTGACGGGCACGGGTTCGAGCCAGAGCAGCACCAGCCCGGCGACCGCGCCGACGATCCGCTCGGGCACGCCGGCCGGGCCGACGCCGGGCAGCCAGCCGCCGGCCGCCACCGCCAGCACGGTGACGCCGAGCGCGGAGACCACGCCGGCCACCAGGATCCGTTCCGCCCCGCCGATGCCGAGCAGCCCGAGACCGGTCGGCGTGATGACGAAGGCGATCGGGATCAGGTACGCCGGCAGCGCGTACCGGAGGGTCTGCCACATGGTCGGGACCAGCCGGCCGCCGGTCACCGCGGCGGCGGCCACCGCGGCGAGCGCGGTCGGCGGGGAGACCTCGGACAGCACCGCGAAGTAGAAGACGAACATCGCCGCGGCGGGGGCGGCGACGCCCAGGTTGAGCAGCGCCGGACCGATGATCACCCAGCCGATCACGAACGACGCGGTGACCGGCACGGCCAGGCCGAGCAGGCTGAGCGCGACGGCGGCGAGCAGCGCGGTGAGCGCCAGCACCACGGCCGGCTCGGAACTGACCGCCTGCGCCCCGCTCACCAGCAGTGCGGCGGCCTGCGGGCCGAGTCCGGTCTTGGTGGTGGTGGCGGTGATGATGCCGGCCGCGGCGCAGACCGCGCTCACCGCGAGCACCCCGCGTACGCCGCCGCGCAGCGCCTCGACCAGGCGGGCCGGGGTGAGCCGGTGGCGTCGGTCCAGGAAGGACAGCGCGGCGGCCAGCACGGTGGCGATCACCACGGCGCGGGTCGCCGAGGCGCCTGTCGCGAGCACCACGATGATCACGATGAGCGAGAGGAAGTGGTATCCGAAGCGGGCCAGCAGGCGCCAGGCGGAGCCGCTGTCGATGACCACCGCGCGGACGCCGGAGCGCCGGGCGTCGATCTCGACGGAGAGCAGGATGCCCAGGTAGTAGAGGATCGTCGGCACCGTCGCCCAGCCGAGCACCTGCAGGTAGGACACGCCCAGGTATTCGGCGATGATGAAGGCCGCCGCGCCCAGCGTCGGCGGGGACAGGATCGCGCCGACTCCGGCGGCGGCCAGCATGCCCCCGGCCCGCTCGGCGGGGTAGCCGGCGCGGCGCAGGATCGGCCAGGTGACCGCGCCGATGCTGACCGTGGTGGCCGCTCCGGAGCCGGACACGGTGCCGAGCAGGAAGCCCGAGGCGACGGCGGTCCGGCCGGCGGCGGTACGGGAGCGGCGGAACGCGGCGGCGGACAGCTCCACGAAGAACCGGCCGGCCCCGGAGAGGTCGAGTACCGCCCCGTAGATGGTGAAGAGCACGATGTACGAGGCGGCCACGTCCAGCGGGGTGCCGTAGAAGCCGCTGTCGGAGTTGTAGAACGCGTCGATGAGCTGCCCGAAGTCGAGCCCGGCGTGGGCCACCGCCCAGGACTGCGGCAGCAGCCCGCCGTAGTAGCCGTAGGCCAGGAAGAGCAGGCAGACGGCGGGGAGGATCCAGCCGGTGGTCCGCCGGCACGCCTCCAGCAGCAGGAGCATCAGCACGGTGCCCATCGCCACGTCCAGCGGCACGAGCAGGCCCTGCCGGTCGAGGAAGGCGTCGTAGCCGCCGCCGCCCGCGCCGAGCGTCACCGGCAGCACCGGGTAGAGGCAGCTCAGCAGCGCGGCCAGGGCCAGCAGCCAGTCGACGAGGGTGGGCCCGCCGCGCCGCGCGTCGTCGGCGGCCGGTGCGGTTGCGCCGTCCGCGACCGGGTCGCCCGCCGCCGGCGCGGTCGCGGGCCGCCGCCGCGGCGGCCGCACCCCTGACGGGTACGCCAGGAAGACCACCGGCAGGATGCCGGTCAGGAAAATGATCAGGTAGTACTTACTGCCCTGAGGGAGCGGAAAGAACACCTGCCAGAGGGCGAGCAGTGCGACCGCGACCGTGACTCCGGTGAACAGCAGCCCGACCGGTCCGGACAGGACCCGTCCCGGCTTTTCGTCCTCGAACTGGGCGGCGAGTTCCCGGGTGTCGCGGGGTGCGGCGAGCGGTGCGTCGTCGGCCCGCCGCGGCTTGCCGACCGCCCCGTCCTCGGGCGGGAGCGAAACCGGGACACTGTCCAGCTTGGACGCGGTGTCCTGCGGGCCGGTGGGCAGGGGCGTCGGCGCGGAGCCGTCGGACGGGCGAACGGGCGACACGAGGGGGCACGATACGCGAATAGTTCACATTATGGAACCATTGCCCGACGTGATTGCGCCAAGTAACGAGAATGGGTGGCAATTACTCGCTGCACACTTGTTTCGGAGCGATTTTCACGAATGTGTAGGCGGTCGACATTGCCGGGTGCTGGTTTTGCCCGTCGATCGGAGCGATCTGTCCGGATTGGCGGGTGATGTCCCAGGTGAAGGGGTCGGCGGTGCTGGCCGCCACGGCCGTCACTCCGAGTGATTGACGCTACGCCCAGTGTCCGGCATCCGTGGCGGCGGTTAACCGGTCGAGTCTGTCGGACCCGGCCGCTAGGGTCGGCCGGTGACCAGTGCTCAACCACTCATCCAGGCGCGGGGGCTGGTGAAGCGGTTCGGCGACTTCACCGCCGTCGACGGCATCGACGTGGCGGTGCACCCGGGCGAGGCGTTCGGCTTCCTCGGGCCGAACGGGGCCGGCAAGTCCTCGACCATGCGCATGATCGGCTGCATCTCCCCGCCCTCCGGCGGGGAGCTGAGCATTCTCGGCATGGACCCGGTCCGCGACGGTCCCGCGATCCGGGCCCGGCTGGGTGTCTGCCCACAGCTCGACAGCCTCGACCCGGAGCTCACCGTCCGGGAAAACCTCACCACCTACGCCCGCTACTTCGGCATCCCGCGCCGGGTCGCCCGCGAGCGGGCCGCCGAGCTGCTCGAATTCGTCCAGCTCACCGAGCGGGCCGACAGCAAGGTGGACCCGCTGTCTGGCGGCATGAAGCGCCGGTTGACCATCGCCCGCGCACTGGTCAACAACCCGGAGATCGTGCTGCTCGACGAGCCCACCACCGGCCTCGACCCGCAGGCCCGGCATTTGGTCTGGGAGCGGCTGTTCCGGCTCAAGCAGCAGGGCGTCACGCTGGTCCTCACCACGCACTACATGGACGAGGCGGAGCAGCTCTGCGACCGGCTGGTGGTGATGGACCGCGGCCGGATCGTGGCCGAGGGGTCGCCCCGCACCCTCATCGAGCGGCACTCCACCCGCGAGGTGGTCGAGCTGCGCTTCGCCGTCGAGTCGCAGGAGATGTTCGCCGGCAAGCTGAGCGGGCTGGGAGAGCGGGTCGAGGTGCTGCCCGACCGGATCCTGCTCTACGTGGCCGACGGCGACGCGGCGGCGGCCGAGGTTAGCGCCCGCGGCCTCGTGCCGGCCAGCGTCCTGGTTCGGCGCAGCAGCCTGGAGGACGTCTTCCTCCACCTCACCGGCCGCACCTTGGTCGACTGAGGTGCGTGCCGCCGATCGTTGACGCCCAGACTGCAGTCGTGGCGGCGTGTCGAGCTGCTGAGCTGCCAGCGACCACGGTTCGGCTCAACGGGCTCTGGCCCAGGTCAGGAAGCGGTCGGTCAGTCGCTGCGGCGGGAGCTGGCCAGTCAGGTCGGTCATGGCCTCATGCATCAGTGTGCCGAGGTAGATCAGCAGGCCGGTCCGGTTCTCGCGGTACTCGCCGAGCAGCGCCAGCCGGGCCGGGGAGCACGGCCACGCGGCGCCGCAAACCCGGCATCGCCAGGACGGGCGCGCCGCGACGTGCGGGCGGTAGCGGGGCATCAGTGCGTGCCCTCATCGAGCCCGTGCGGCTCCTGCGGTCCGCGCGGCTCCTGCGGTCCGCGCGGCTCCTGCGGTCCGCGCCGATCATGCGGTCTGCGCCGATCCTCCTCGGGTCCGCGCGGCGACGGTAGCCAGCGGCCCCCGTTTCGCCCGCCACTCCTGCGCGCGGGTCAGCCGCCCCGGGCGTCCCGGACCGTCGGTCGGGAACACCTCGGTCGGTGCGGTCGCCCACGTCGGGCGCGCGTTGGGGGTACGCCGGGGGAGCGTGGTGGGCGGCGTCGGGCGGCAGCGCCAGAACCTGAATCGCATGGGTGAGCCTCCGTCGGGGTGGGAGGGGGCGCCCTGGACCTCGTTGTCCGCAGGACGCCCCCGGCCTGGTTCCGCCCGCCGTCCGATTCCGTGAGCGGTTCCGCTGCGTGACAGTCTGCTGAGGACGCGACTACGGTGGGAGGTCCCGCGCGCCGACGACCAGCGCGTACGGCGGCCGGCCCGAGGCGGTACGAAGATGTACGGAGGGTGTCCGTGGAATGCTCGTCCATGCTGGACCACTTCGCGGAGGAACTGCGG
The DNA here is from genome assembly GCF_043204735.1 of Micromonospora sp. NPDC047740. Classification (NCBI taxonomy): domain Bacteria; kingdom Bacillati; phylum Actinomycetota; class Actinomycetes; order Micromonosporales; family Micromonosporaceae; genus Micromonospora; species Micromonospora sp. NPDC047740. The sequence goes on along the minus strand of NZ_JBIDCT010000004.1, from coordinate 370,993 downwards.
CTCGCCCGGGCCACCAGTGGCATGTCGCAGAGCGCGCTCGCCGAGGCGTTGAGCTATTCGGGTGCCCTGGTCGCCAAGGTGGAGACCTCCGAGCGCCGGCCGAGCCTCGACTTCGCGCGCCGGTGCGACACCGTGTTCGGCGCGGACGGGCGGTTCGAACGCATCCAGCGGCGGATCAGCCGGGAGACCGTGGTCCCGTGGTTCCGCGACTGGGCCGGCATCGAGGCGGAGGCGACGGCGCTGCGTTCGTTCGAGCCGCTCTATGCGCCCGGCCTGTTGCAGACCGAGGCGTATGCCCGCGCCATCCATGTCGGCGGCGGGCTGTTCGCGTCCGACGAGATCGAGCAGCAGGTGGCGACCCGGCTGGACCGCCAAGCGGCGCTGACCCGCGATCGGCCGCCGCTGCTCACCGTGGTCATCGACGAGTACGTGCTGCGCCGCCGGATCGGCGGGCCGGAGGTGATGCGCGAGCAGTTGCTTCATCTGGTGAAGCTCGGCTCCACGCTGCCCCGGGTCCGAATCCAGGTCGTGCCGCTCTCCGCCGGGGCTTACGCTGGGCTCGGCGGCCCCTTCGTGATCGCCACCTTGCCAAGTGGAGAGGACCTCGTCTACGTGGAGGGGCAACTCCACGGGCAGGTGATCGACCGTCCCGAGTACGTGCGGCAGATGGTCGAGGTTTGGGAGTCGATCCGGGGCGAGGCAATATCGCAGCAGCAGTCCCTGAACCTGATAGCGGAAGTGGCGGAGACATGGACCTGAGCGGCGCCCGGTGGCGCAAGAGCACCCGCAGCAACGGCCAGGGCGGCAACTGCGTGGAGGTGGCCGACAACCTCCCCAGCCTGGTCGCCGTGCGCGATTCCAAGGACCCAGGCGGCCCTGCGCTGACCTTCGCCCCCGACGCCTGGCGCGCGTTCGTCGCACGGGTTGCCGAGCGGCCGTAGCGCGGTCGCCATCGGTGGTCCGCTTCGAGGGCGTTCAGGTTGGAGGGAGTCTGGTATGGCAGCGTTGTCAGATCCGTCCGCGATTCTCGCCGAGCGGTATCGCCTGGAGAAAGCGGCCTTGGCACAGCTGAAGGAATCCGGTGGCCGCTTCACGCCCGTGCGCTACTGGCTTGGCCGAGTACGGCTGGAGATCGTCTTCAACCGGCTTGTACACACGTCGATCTGGTTCGCGGCACGTCGGTAGTGGCCGTCCTCGTCGCTGGCTGAAGTCGACGATCACGGACGCCAGGTGGAGGTGGCCGTGGCGCTCACCCTTGGCCGAGCCGGATGGCTGCGGCAGGTCGGGCGGGTGGTGGTAGGCCCCGGTGGACGGCGGTAGGCCGGTGGACGGCGGTGAGTGGCGGTCGACGCGATGCCGGCGGGTGTGGCGTGATCCTTCTGCCTGTTTCGGCGGACCGGCCTGCCGTTCGCGGCGCCTGCCCTTGCCGAGGGGACGCTACGAACTTGATGACGTAAACGATTCAGCGGGGCAGGGTCGGCTGAACACGAAGGGCCGGCTGAACACGAAGGTCCGCTCAGCACGAAGGGTCCGCCCAGCCGGGAAGGGTCCGGCGACCCCGGTGACCGACCGGCCGACCGCGCGGCGCTCAGCACGCGCTGGTTCGGGGCTGTCGCCGTGCCCGGCGGCGGCCCCGAACATGTCCCGAAGGGCCTGCTCAGTCAGGAAGAGGCCGCCGGGAGAAAGTCAGCTCCGGCGGTGAATCATCTGAGTCATCAAGTTTGTAGGCGCAGCGGAGTTATGGCGCGGAGCAGTCCCCGAGGTCCGGCAGCGCCACCGGTCGGCCCGCCCATCGGCCGCACGGACGAGGGGGCGGACTGTGCGAGGCTGGCTGCCCGGCGGTGCGCGGAGCGCCGTCGGCGCAGCCGCCCGCAGGTTCCGGCGGGTGCCCGAGGGCCTGCGAGAGCGGAGAAACCGGCGCGACATCACGGATGACCCGTCGTAGGGTGGCCGGCGGTCTTGTCGTACCCGAGCGGTAGGAACGACGTGGACGGCGGACGGGGGTGGTCGACGTGAGCGTGGCGGAGCGGGCCGGGCCGGCGATGCCTCGGGTGCCGGCGCTGGCGGTGCTCGCGCATTACCTGGTCGGCTACCGGCGCACCTGGCGGGCGAGCGTCTTCTCGTCCTTCCTGCTGCCGGTGCTCACCGTGCTCGGCTTCGGCGTCGGCGTCGGCGCGTACGTCGACCGGGGTGTCGGCGGGGTGCCCTACCTCCACTGGCTGGTGCCCGGCCTGATCGCCTCCACCGCGCTCCAGATCGCGGTCGCCGAGTCCACCTGGCCGGTGCACAGCAACTTCCGCTGGATCCGGACCTACCACGCCCAGGTGGCGGCGCCGCTGCGGATCGGCGACATCCTCGCCGGCCATCTCGCCTACGTGCTGTTCCGGGTGCTCACCAGCACGGCGGCGTTCCTGCTCGTGACGGCCCTGTTCGGGGCGCTGCGGTCACCCTGGGCGGTGGCCGTCCTGCCGGTGAGCCTGCTGCTCGGCCTGGCCCTCGCCGCGCCGACCTTCGCGTTCAGCGCCGCCGTGCCCAGCGACAGCTACCTGGCCCTGCTGTTCCGCTTCGCGGTCATCCCGATGACCCTCTTCGCCGGGGTGTTCTTTCCGGTCGAGTCGCTGCCGGCGGGGCTGCGCCAGGTGGCCTACGCGACCCCGCTTTGGCACGGCGTGGATCTCTGCCGGGCCGCCACGCTGGGCGTCGCTCCGCAGTGGTCGATCACGGGTCACCTGCTCTACCTCGCCGCCTGGGCCGCCGCCGGCGGGCTGCTGGCCCGGCGCGTGTTCCGCCGCTCGCTCGTCGTCTAGGGGAGGATGTCGTGGTCAGTCTCGTCCTGCCCCGGCTGGTCAGCTTTGAGGGGGCACCGCGCCGCTCCGCCTCGGTCGCCGAGCGCAACCTCACCGCGCTGCGGAGCGCGTACTGGCTGGTGCTGCTCTCCGGTTTTCTGGAGCCGGTGCTCTACCTGTTCTCGATCGGGGTCGGGGTGGGCGCCCTGGTCGGCGACCTCACCCTGCCGAGCGGGCAGGTAGTGTCGTACGCCGCGTTCGTGGCCCCGGCGATGCTCGCCTCCTCGGCGATGAGCGGTGCGCTGTCGGAGACCACCTTCAACTTCTTCGGGAAGATGAAGTACATGAAGCTGTACGACGGGATCATCGCGACCCCGGTGCAGCCGTTCGAGATCGCCCTCGGCGAGCTGGGCTGGGCGATGACCCGGGGCAGCCTCTACTCCGCCGCCTTCCTGATGATCATGGTGGCGATGGACCTGACCACCGCCGCGCGGGCCGTTCTCGCCTTCCCGGCCGCGGTGCTGATCGGCTTCGCGTTCGGCGCGCTCGGCATGACCGTCTCCACCCTCCTGCGCAGCTGGCAGGACTTCGACCTGATGGGGTCAGCCCAGTTCACCCTCTTCCTCTTCTCCGGGACCTTCGTGCCCGCCGAGGCCTACCCGGCCGCGCTGCGTTGGGTGGTCGAGGTGACCCCGCTCTACCGGTCGGTGCACCTGATCCGGGAGGTCTGCGTGGGGATGTCCGGCTGGTCGTGGCTGCCGGACGTGGCCTACCTGCTGGCGCTGACCGCCGGGATGCTCGCGCTCGCCTCCCGACGGATGGGGAGGTTGCTCTACAAGTAGGCGGTTAACCGGCCTGCCGTCGGGCACTCGTGGGGACAACGCCGACCACGAGGGAGGGCCGATGGCCACCGACGAGTCTTCCGCCCGGAGCGGGCGGGACCGCCACGATTCGGGCACCACCGCGGGCGGACGGGACGGTTCGGGGCGGACCGGGCCGGTCGGCCAGGACGAGGGCCCGGAGCGCCCGACGGCGTTGCCGGGCACCGGGTGGCAGGCGGCGCTCAGGCGCACGGTCCGGGAGTTTCAGCAGGACAACCTGACCGATCGGGCGGCCGCGCTCACCTACTACGGGGTGCTCTCGATCTTTCCCGGCATGCTGGCGCTCATCTCGGTGGTGGGCCTGCTCGGCCCGGGTGCCGTCAAGGGCGTCAAGGAGACCCTCGACCAGACGGCGCCGCAGCCGACCATCCGCCACATCATCGACATCGCGATCGCTCAGGCGGGCAGCTCGGGCGGCCTGGCCAGTATCGCCGCGATCGTCGGTGTGCTGGGCGCCTTCTGGTCGGCCTCCGGCTACATCGCCGCGTTCATGCGTGCCTCCAACACGATCTACGACGTGCCGGAGGGCCGGCCGATCTGGAAGACGCTGCCGATCCGGCTCGGGGTGACCTTCCTGGTCGGGGTGATGCTGCTGGCCGCCTCGGTCATCGTGGTCTTCACCGGCAAGCTGGCCACGCAGGTGGGCGGCGCGATCGGCCTGGGCTCGACGGCCGTGACCGTATGGAACATCGCCAAGTGGCCGGTGCTGCTGATCCTGGTGAGCCTGATGTTCGCCATCCTCTACTGGGCCTCGCCGAACGCCCGCCACGGTGGCTTCCGCTGGGTGAGCCCCGGCGGCGTGCTGGCCGTGGTGATCTGGCTGGTCGTGTCCGCGCTGTTCGCCCTCTACGTCGGCAACTTCGGCTCGTACAACAAGACGTACGGGTCGGTGGCCGGCGTGATCGTCTTCCTGATCTGGCTCTGGCTGACCAACATCGCCATCCTGCTCGGCGCGGAGTTCGACGCCGAGCTGGAGCGGGGTCGCGCCATCGCGGCCGGGCACCCCGCCGAGTCGGAGCCGTACGTCGAGCTGCGCGACGACCGCAAGCTCAGGAATAAGCGCAAGCCTCCCACCGGCCGCTGACTCGGCCGCGCCGCCCTTCCCGCCGCCCCCGCCGCCCCCGCCGCGCCCGTGGCACCCGGGGCGGTGGCGGTCGGGCGAGCCATGGTTCAGCCAGATGGCCGACCAGGCGCTGTCGGGCGATCACGCCACGCTGTCCATTGAACTGAAGAGGATCACGCTTTTCGTGATCCACACCCCGGCTTTTGTTCACATGGACAAAAGTTTGGATCAGATGTGCCGAAGCTATGGACACGTGACCCGGAAGACTCCTACTGTGTCGGACACGACACGTCGCCGTTGCGTCGATGTGAACCACTCCGATGCGGAGGTGTGCCGGTGCGGACTGTGGACCCCCTGCACGTACGACTCCTGCGACTGCTCCGGGACGAAGGGGCGGTGTCCCGGGCCGAGCTCGGCGACCGCCTGCAGATGCCCCGCCCCCGCCTGCTCGCCGAGTTGGAGCGGCTGGTCGGGCTCGGGTACGTCGCCGAGGCGGGGCTGGCCGCGTCCCGTGGCGGACGGCGCTCCACGCTGGTCGAACTGAGCCCACACCTGCGCTTCGCCGCGGTCGACCTGGGCGCCAGCTCGATCGACGTCGAGGTGGTGAACGGCCGGCTCGAGCCGGTGGCCGCGTACACCGAGGCGGCCGACATCCGCTCCGGCCCGAAGGTGATCCTGCAGCGGGTCAGCGAGCTGCTGCACAAGGCCAAGGTGGACGGCGCGTACGAGCGGCTGGACGCGGTGGGCATCGGCGTCCCCGGGCCGGTGAGCTTCCGGGACGGCGTGCCCGTCTCGCCGCCGATCATGCCGGGCTGGGACCGCTTCCCCGTGCGCGAGGTGCTCACCCGCGAGCACGGCTGCCCGGCGGTGGTCGACAACGACGTGAACATCATGGCGATCGGTGAGCGGCACGGCGGGGTCGCCCACTCGGTGGACGACTTCCTGCTGATCAAGATCGGCACCGGTATCGGCTGCGGCATCTACCTCAACGGCGAGGTCTACCGGGGCACCGACGGGTGCGCCGGCGACATCGGCCACATCCAGGTCGACCCGAATGGTCCGATGTGCTCCTGCGGGAACCTCGGCTGCCTGGAGGCCGTCTTCAGCGGCGCCGCGCTGGCCCGGGAGGCCACCGCGGCGGCCCGGGCCGGGGTGTCCCCGGCGCTCGCCGACCGGCTGGCCGCGCGGGGCACGGTGACCGCGCTGGACGTGGCGCAGGGGGCGGTCGAGGGGGACGTCACCTGCATCCAGCTCATCCGCGACGGCGGCCGCCGGGTCGGCAGCGTGCTGGCCGGGCTGGTGAGCTTCACCAACCCGTCGATGATCGTGATCGGTGGTGGGCTCGCCCAGCTCGGCCACATCCTGCTCGCCGAGATCCGCAGCGTGGTCTACCGCCGGTCGCTGCCGCTGGCCACCGGCAACCTGCCGGTCGTCCTCTCCGAGCTCGGCCACCGGGCCGGGGTGGCCGGCGCCGCCGTGCTCGCCAGCGACCTGGCCTTCGGGGAGGCGTCATGACGACCCGGCACGAAGACGGGGCCGTTCCGGGACGGCGCGGGGCCGGTGGGGCCGGCCAGGGGATGCGCGCCGTCCCGGAACCGCCCGCCGCGCCGGCGGACAGCAAGGAGGCCGACGTGACAAAGCCGCTGGTGGCGGCCCCCGCCGACACCGTCGCGGGCGAGGTGGTCCTGCGCCTCACCGACGTCGTCAAGACCTTCCCCGGGGTACGCGCGCTGGACGGGGTGCAGCTGGAGGTCCGGGCCGGCGAGGTGCACTGCCTGCTCGGTCAGAACGGCGCCGGCAAGTCCACCCTGATCAAGGTGCTCGCCGGGGTGCACCGGCCGGACTCCGGCGAGGTCGAGTGGCGCGGTGAGCCGGCGAGCTTCGCCAACCCGCAGGCCGCGATGCGGGCCGGGATCGCCACCATCTACCAGGAGCTCGACCTGGTCGAGGACCTGTCGGTGGCGGAGAACGCCTTCCTCGGCCACGAGCCGCGCCGGCTCGGCTTCGTCCGCCGCGGCCACATGGCCCGGCGTACCCGGCAGATCCTGGCCCGGCTCGGCCACCCGGAGATCCCGCCCGGCCGGCTGGTCCGGCACCTGCCCGCCGCCGGCAAGCAGATCGTCAGCATGGCCCGGGCGCTCTCCCACGAGGCCCGACTGATCATCATGGACGAGCCGAGCGCCGTGCTCGCCCACGACGAGGTGGGCAATCTGTTCCGGATCATCCGGGAACTCACCGCGCAGGGCATCGCGGTCATCTACATCTCGCACCGGCTGGAGGAGATCCGCGAGATCGGCGACCGGGTCACCGTACTCAAGGACGGCCGGACCACGGCGGCGAACCTGCCGGCCCGCGACACCCCGACCAACGACCTGGTCGCCCGGATGACCGGGCGGACCATCGAGTACGTCTTCCCGGAGCGCCCGGCCGACGAGACCGCCGGCGCGGAGCTGTTGCGGGTCGACGGGCTGACCCGGTCCGGGGAGTTCGCCGACGTGTCGCTGGCCGTGCGGGCCGGGGAGATCGTCGGCATTGCCGGGCTGGTCGGCTCCGGCCGCTCGGAGCTGCTGGAGACCATCTACGGCGCCCGGCGGGCGCACGCCGGCACGGTCCGGATGGGCGGCCGGACGCTGCGCCCGGGCAGCGTCGGCGCGGCGGTACGGGCCGGCATGGGCATGGCCCCGGAGGAGCGCAAGAGCCAGGCGCTGCTGCTCGGCGAGCCGATCTACCGCAACGTCACCCTGGCGACCTTTGGCCGGTACGCCCGCCTCGGCTTCACCGACGCCCGCCGGGAACGGGCCGAGGCGGACCAGATCGCCGACTCCCTGGAGTTGCGGCCCCGTGACGTACGCCGGCCGGTGCGCACCCTCTCCGGCGGTAACCAGCAGAAGGTGGTGGTCGGCCGGTGGCTGCTCGGGGACACCCGGCTGCTGCTGCTCGACGAGCCGACCCGGGGCGTGGACGTGGGCGCCCGGGCCGAGCTGTACCAGGTCATCCGGGCCCTCGCCGCGCGGGGCGTCGGGGTGCTGCTGGTCTCCAGCGAGGTGCCCGAGGTGCTCGGCCTGGCCGACCGGGTGCTGGTGATGCGGGAGGGCCGGGTGGTCCGGGAGGCCCCGGCCGGCGAAATCGACGAGAACACCGTGCTCGACCTCGTCATGGCGGGGTCCCTCATGGAAGGCGCGCCGGCATGACCGAGACGACACCTACGGCCACACCGGAACGGGCGGCGGGGCTGCCGGCCCAGTCGCCGCCGGTCGACCAGGCCGAGACCGCGAAGGCCGAGCCGCCGGCCCGGCTCTCCTGGTGGCGCGGTGACGGGGGCGAGGGCGCCCGGCGCAACCTCGGCCTGCTGGCCACCCTGCTGGTGCTGGTCGTCATCGGCATCCTCACCCGGCCCGACCTCTACGGCAACGCGAGCTGGGTGTGGGGCAACACGCTCACCATCCTCAAGCTCGCCTCGGTGGTCGGGGTGGTCACCGTCGGGATGACCTTCGTGATCATCGGCGGCGGCATCGACCTGTCGGTCGGCGCGATCGTCGCGCTCGCCGGGGTGTGGTCCACCACGCTCGCCACCCAGAGCTACGGCGCCGGCGGCATGATCTTCAGCGCGCTGACCGTCGGGCTCGCGGTCGGCCTGGTCAACGGCCTGCTCATCTCGTACGGGCGGCTGGTGCCGTTCATCGCCACGCTGGCCATGATGGTCGCCGCCCGCGGCCTGGCGGCCGAGATCTCCGACAAGCAGACCCAGGTCTCGAACGACACCTTCATCAACGGCATCGCCAGCACGAACGTGCTCGGCATCCCGCTGCTGGTCTACATCCTCGCCGCGGTGGTGGTGGCCGGCTGGGTGCTGCTCAACCGCACCACCTTCGGCCGCCGCACGGTGGCGGTCGGCGGCAACCCGGAGGCGGCCCGGCTCGCCGGCATCAACGTCCGCCGGCACACCCTGCTGCTCTACGCGCTCTCCGGGCTGTGCTGCGGCATCGCCGCGGTCATGCTCACCTCGCAGGCCACCTCCGCGCAGGCGGCCATGGCCAACCTCTACGAACTGGACGCGATCGCCGCCGCGATCATCGGCGGCACGCTGCTCAGCGGCGGGCGCGGGACCATCGTCGGCTCCCTGCTCGGCGTAATCATCTTCTCCACCATCACCAACCTCTTCGCCATCAACGGCCTCTCCACCGAGGCCCAGAACATGGTCAAGGGCGGCATCATCGTCGCCGCCGTCCTGGTCCAGCAGGTCCAGTTCGGCAGCCTCACCCAGTTCCTCCGCCGCAACCGGGCCACCAGCACCACCTGATCCGACCGCGACACCGGCGGCCACCTCGACAGCGACGGTGGCCGGGCCCAGCACACCCATTTTCACCCCACCACCTCATCCAGGAGGCCGTCATGACAACGCAGGGTCGCGACCTGTCGCGCCGCCGGCTGCTCTTCGGTGGAGCAGCGCTCTCCGCCGGCGTCGTGCTCGCCGGCTGCACCAGCAACGAGAAGGCGCCCACCGCCGCGCAGACCAAGGCCGCCGCGACCGGCGGCAACAGCGAGCCCGGCAAGAAGGTGACCATCGGCTTCTCCGCGCCGGCCGCCGACCACGGCTGGATCGCCGCGATCACCAACAACGCCAAGGCGCAGGCCGGGGCGTACTCCGACGTGGAGCTCAAGTCCGTGGAGGCCGGCGCCGACGCGGCGGCCCAGCGCGCCGCGCTCTCCACCCTGATCTCCCAGAAGCCCGACGTGATCGTGCTGCTGCCGCACGACGGCAAGGAACTCAACGCGTTCGGCCTGGAGGCGATGAAGGCCGGCATCCCGGTGGTCAACCTGGACCGGGCCTTCCCCGACGCGCGGGCCTACCGGCTGCAGATCAAGGGCGACAACTACGGCATGGGGGTGGCCGCAGCCACCTACATCTACGAGCAGCTCAAGGCCAAGGGCGTCAGCAACCCGGTCATCGGCGAGATCCCCGGCATCGACTCGCTGGAGCTGACCCAGGAACGCTCCAAGGGCTTCGCCGACACCCTGGCGTCGTACGGGCTGAAGGTGGCCAACCGCCGGCCGGCCGAGTTCACCGCCGACTCCGGCCAGCAGGCGGCCACCGGCCTGTTCCAGGCGCTGCCCAAGATCGACGCGCTCTGGAACCACGACGACGACCAGGGCATCGGCGTCCTCGCGGCGGTCAACCAGGCCAACCGCAAGGAGTTCTTCATGGTCGGCGGCGCCGGCTCGAAGAAGGCTATGGAGGACATCCAGGCCGACAACACCGTCCTGAAGGCGACCGTCACCTACAGCCCGTCGATGGCCTCCTCGGCCATCTCGCTGGCCCGCCTGATCGGCCAGAACAAGGGCATGTCGGACCTGGTGGAACTCCAGGTCCCGAAGGAGATCGTGCTCGCCTCCGAGACGATCACCAAGGAGAACGCGGGCGACTACCTGAAGCTCGGGTTCTGATACACGGGGGGAGACCCACCTTGTCCAATCACGACAAAGTCCTGCGGGTCGGCATGGTCGGCTACGCGTTCATGGGCGCCGCGCACTCACAGGCGTGGCGCACCGTGAACCGCGTGTACGACCTGCCGGCGCGGGTGCGGATGGCGCTGATCTGCGGCCGGGACGAGCTGAAGGTGGCCGACGCCGCCGGCCGGCTCGGCTGGGAGGGGCACACCACAGACTGGCGGCGGCTCGTCGAGTCCGACGAGATCGACGTGGTCGACATCTGCACACCGGGGGACAGCCACTGCGAGATCGCCATCGCCGCGCTGGCCGCCGGCAAGCACGTGCTGTGCGAGAAGCCGCTCGCCAACACCGTCGAGGAGGCTCGGCAGATGGCGGCCGCCGCCGCCCAGGCCCGGGCTGCCGGGACCCGGGCGATGTGCGGGTTCAACTACCGCCGGGTGCCCGCGGTCACCATGATGCGGCAGCTCATCGCGGACGGGCGGCTCGGCGAGATCCGGCACATCCGCGCGGCGTACCTGCAGGACTGGATCGTGGACCCGCAGTTCCCGCTGGTCTGGCGGCTGCAGAAGGACAAGGCGGGCTCCGGCGCGCTGGGTGACATCGGTGCGCACATCATCGACCTCACCCAGTACGTCACCGGGCAGCGGATCACCGGGGTCAGCGCGGTGACCGAGACCTTCGTCAAGGAGCGGCCGCTGCCGGCCGGGTCGAGCGGCCTGGCCGCGCAGGCCGACGGCCACGGCCAGGCGATGGGTCAGGTCACCGTAGACGACGCGGCGGCGTTCGTGGCCCGGCTCGACGGCGGGGCGCTCGCCACGTACGAGGCGAGCCGGTTCGCCACCGGCCGCAAGAACGCCCTCCGGGTGGAGATCAACGGCTCGCTCGGCACCCTGGTCTTCGACCTGGAACGCCTCAACGAGCTGGAGTTCTACGACGCCACGCGGCCCACCGCCGAGCAGGGCTTCACCCGGATCCTGGTGACCGAGGGGGACCACCCGTACATGTCGGCCTGGTGGCCGCCCGGCCACATCATCGGCTACGAGCACTCCTTCACCCACCAGATGCGCGACTTCGTCGAGGCGATCGCCACCGGCACCGACCCGGCGCCGTCGTTCGCCGACGCGCTGCAGGTCCAGCTGGTGCTGGACGCGGTGACCCGCTCGGCGGAGCTGGCCAGCTGGACGGAGGTGGAGCCGGCGCTGGCCGAAGTGGCCGCCTGACCCACGCGGCGCCTCGCGTTGGCTGGGGTGCCGCCTGACGGATGCGGTGCCTCGCGTTGGCTGGGGTGCCGCCGGACCGATGCGGCGCCCGCAGGGCACCGCCCGAGGAGGTTTCCCGGAACCCGACCGGCGAGGACCCGCCGCGGTTGCGCCCCACGGCGGGGATGAGGTCGGATTCCGGGGAACGTGCCACCGGAGCCCCTCCGGCGCGGCACGACCAAGCACGGCCCTCCGGTGCGGCCGGACCGGGATTCCCCGGCCGCACCGGCGGACCGACCCGACCCTGGGGAGGGAGCACGATGCGTACGGGTGTCTGGCTGGTGGGAGCGCGCGGCTCGGTCGCGACCACCAGCATCGTCGGGGCGCTGGCCCTGCGGGCCGGGCTCACCGACCCGACCGGTTGCGTCACCGAGCTGCCCGAGCTGCGCGGGCCCGCCCTGCCGACCTTCGCCGACCTCGTCCTCGGCGGCCATGACGTGGTGGCGTGCCCGCTCAGCAAGCGAGCCGAGGCGCTCGCCGCCGCCGGGGTGCTGCCCGGCCGGCTGCTGGACGCCCTCAGCGCGGAGTTGGCCGGTGTCGAGGCGGCGCTGCGCCCCGCCCCGACCGAGGGCACCCAGGCCGAGCGGGCTGCCGCCGTGGCCCGCGACCTGACCGACTTCCGGAGCCGGCACGCCCTGGACCGGGTGGTGGTGGTCAACGTCTCCACCACCGAACCGGCCGCCACCGCGCACCCGGCCCACCACGACCTCGCCGCGCTGCGGGACACACTGGCCGGCCCCGCCGAGGTGCTGCCGGCCAGCTCGCTGTACGCGTACGCGGCGTTCACCGCCGGCTGCCCGTACGTGGACTTCACGCCGTCCACCGGGGCCCGGCTGCCCGCGCTGGCGGCCCTGGCCGAGGAGCGCGGCCTGCCGTACGCCGGGAACGACGGCAAGACCGGGGAGACCCTGGTCAAGGCGGTGCTCGCGCCGATGTTCGCGATGCGGAACCTGGCCGTGCGCTCCTGGTCCGGGCTGAACCTGCTCGGCGGCGGGGACGGTGCCGCGCTCGCCGAGCCGGCCGCCAACGCCGCCAAGGTGAGCAGCAAGCAGCGGGTGCTCGGCGAGACCCTCGGCTACGTCCCGCAGGGCGACACCCGGATCGACTACGTCGAGGACCTCGGCGACTTCAAGACCGCCTGGGACCTGATCACCTTCGCCGGCTTCCTCGGCACCCGGATGCGGATGGAGTTCACCTGGCACGGCTGCGACTCGGCGCTGGCCGCCCCGCTGGTGCTCGACCTGGCCCGGCTCACCGCCGCCGCGCACGCCGCCGGCCGCCGAGGCCCCCTCGCCGAGCTGGCCTTCTTCTTCAAGGACGGCATCGACGCGCCCGCCCATTCGCTCGCCGAGCAGTGGACGGTGCTGTGCGACTTCGTCGCCGGGCTGCACGCCGGAGCCGGGCGATGACCCGGCTGGCCGACCTCGCCGAACTGGTCCGGGCGCCCGCCGCGCTCTCCGTACCCGGGGACGTGGTGGCCGGCGCGGCGGCGGCCGGCGCACTGGACCGCCGGACGCCGGCCCTGGCCGGGGCGTCGGTGCTGCTCTACTGGGCCGGCATGGCCGCCAACGACTGGGCCGACCGGCGGTTGGACGCCGTGGAACGCCCCGAGCGGCCGATCCCGTCCGGCCGGGTGCACCCCGCCGCCGCGTTCGGCGTCGCCGCCGGCCTGACCGCCGCCGGGCTCGCCGTGGCCACGGCCGCCGGCGGCCGGCGGGCGGCCGCCGTCGCGGTCCCGCTCGCCGGCGCGATCTGGGGGTACGACCTGCTCGCCAAGAACACCGCCGCCGGCCCCGCCGTGATGGCCGCCTGCCGGGGCCTAGACGTGCTGCTCGGCGCGAGCCCCGCCGGCCGGAGCGCGCCACGCGCTGCCGGCCGGGTCCCCTCGGCCCGGCGGGGGTTCGTCCGGGCGCTGCCGGCGGCGCTGACCGTCGCCGCACACACCTGGACGGTCACCGCGCTGTCCCGCCGCGAGGTGTCCGGCGCCGACCGGCGGCTGCCGCAGGCCACCCTGGCCGGCACCGCCCTGGTCGCCGCCACCGCGCTGAGCCGTACCGAGCCGGTCCCCGCCGTGCTCGCCGCCGGCTACGCCACCAGCTACGGGTCGGCGCAGGTCCGGGTGCTCGCCGATCCGTCACCGGCCCGGGTCCGCGCCGCCGTGGGCGCGGGCATCACCGGACTGCCCGCGTTGCAGGGCGCGCTGACCGCCCGGGCCGGCGCCCGACTGCTCGGCCTCGCGGTGGCGGCCGCCGCCCCGCTCGGCCGCCGCCTGGCCCGACTGGTCTCGCCGACATGACCGGCCGGCCGGCGCCCAGCCCGCCATCCCCGTCCGTGCCGCACGGCGCCCCGCCGACGGCGGACGCCGGGGCTGCGCCGGCCGGGCGCGGGGGCGCGCCGGACCCGGCCGGGCTCCGCTTCGGATACGGGACCAACGGCTTCGCCAACCACCGGCTCGACGACGCGCTCGGCGTGCTCGCCGACCTCGGCTACCAGGGGGTGGCGCTCACCCTCGACCACGACCACCTCGACCCGTTCGCGCCGGAGCTCGGCCGCCGGGTGGCCGCGGTGCACCGCCGGCTGACCGCACTCGGCCTGGCTGTGGTGGTCGAGACCGGCGCCCGCTACCTGCTCGACCCGTGGCACAAGCACGCCCCGACGCTGCTGCACGACGACCCGGCGCTGCGGATCGAGTTCCTCCGCCGGGCCGTGCGGATCGGCGCGGACCTGGGCGCCGAGGCGGTCTCCTTCTGGGCCGGGGTACGCCCGCCGGAGGTGCCGGAGTCGGTCGCCTGGGACCGGCTCGTCGCCGGCTGCGCCACGGTCTGCGCCGAGGCCGCGGCGGCCGGCGTGCCGCTCGGGTTCGAGCCCGAGCCGGGCATGCTGGTCGAGGACATCGCCGGCTGGCACCGGCTGCGGGACGCGCTCGGCGCGCCGCCCGGCTTCGGCATCACCCTCGACATCGGACACTGCCGCTGCCTGGAGCCGCAGCCGGTGCCCGACTGCGTGACGGCGGTCGCCGACCACCTGGTCAACGTGCAGATCGACGACATGCGCCGGGGCGTGCACGAGCACCTGGAGTTCGGCACCGGCGAGATCGACTTTCCGCCGGTGCTGCGCGCTCTCGCCGATGCCGGCTACCGCGGCCTGGTGGCCGTGGAACTGCCCCGGCACTCGCACGCCGCGCCGGCCGTCGCCGCCCGGTCGATCGAGTTTCTGCACGCCGCCGCCGGGGCCGACCGGCCCCGGACAACCGACTCGGACCCTTTGCTCTGCAGCCACGGAGGCAACACGTCCGGACCGCGGGTGCTGCGTAAGGGGCTGCAGAGCAAAGGCGGTGGCTGAGCACCTGCCACCCGGCTCAGAGGGGAGACGGAATGACACCCGATCGACTGCGCGCCGCGCTGCGGGGCGTACCCGATCCGCAGTGGCTGGACGCGGCCCTGCGCCGCGTCGCGACCGAGCCCACGGCGATCGCGCGCCTCTTCGCCACCGCCGCCCGGCGGTGCGGTCGGGGGCCGCTGCCCGATCCGCCGGGCTGGACGGTCGACGAGGCGGCCCGGGCGCTGCTGCTCACCGCGCTCCCCGCCGACCACGCGGCGGTGGCCGACTCCCTCTATCGGCAGGGCGACGCCGCCGAGAAGCGGGCCGTGCTGCGTGCGCTGCCGCTGCTGCCGATCGGGGCGGCCTGCGTGCCGCTGCTGCACGACGCGATCCGCACCAACGACACCCGGCTGGTCGCCGCCGCGCTCGGCCCGTACGCCCGGCACCTGGAGCAGCCGGCCTGGCGGCAGGCCGTGCTCAAGTGCGTGTTCACCGGCGTACCGCTGGCGGACGTGGACGACCTGCACGGCCGGGCGGACGGCGAACTGGCGGCGATGCTGGCCGCGTTCGCCGCCGAGCGGAACGCGGCCGGCCGGACCATGCCCGCCGACGCCACCGCCCTGCTCGACCGGCTCGGCGCCGGCTCGCACCCCACCACCGCCAGGGAGGCGTGATGCGCATCTTCGACCCGCACATCCACATGACCTCACGTACCACCGACGACTACGAGCGGATGGCCGCCGCCGGGGTACGCGCGGTGGTGGAGCCGGCGTTCTGGCTCGGCCAGCCGCGCACCAGCGCCGCCTCGTTCGTCGACTACTTCGACTCGCTGATCGGCTGGGAGCCGTTCCGGGCCGGGCAGTTCGGCGTCCGGCACCACGCCACCGTCGCGCTGAACCCGAAGGAGGCCAACGACTCCCGCTGCCGCCCCGTGCTCGACCTGCTCCCGCGCTACCTGGACAAGGACGGCGTGGTGGCGGTCGGCGAGATCGGCTACGACTCGATGACCCCGGCCGAGGACGCCGCCTTCGCGGGGCAGCTCGCCCTGGCCGTCGGGCACGACCTGCCCGCCCTGGTGCACACCCCGCACCGGGACAAGGCCCGCGGCGTCGAGCGCACCCTGGCGGTGGTCGCCGAGTCCGGCATCGACCCCGGGCGGGTGCTGATCGACCACCTCAACGAGGTCACCGTGAAGCTGGTCCGGGACACCGGCTGCTGGCTGGGCTTCTCCATCTATCCAGAGACGAAGATGTCGCCGCCGCGGATGGTCGAGCTGCTGAAGACGTACGGGACCGAGCGGATGGTGGTCAACTCGGCCGCCGACTGGGGGCGTTCCGACCCGCTGCTCACCCGGGCCACCGGGGAGGCGATGCTGCTCGCCGGGTTCACCGAGGACGACGTGGACCGGGTGCTCTGGCGCAACCCGGTCGAGTTCTACGGCCAGTCCGGAAAGCTGGACCTCACCGACGTGGACGCACCCGCGCCCTCCTTCGCCGGCAACTCCATCCTGCGCGGGGGCGAGTGATGCGCTTCCGCCATGCCGACGGCAGCACCGTCCACCTCGGCTACTGCACCAACGTCCACCCGGCCGAGGACCTGGCCGGGATCCTCGCCCAGCTCGACACGTACGCGCTCCCGGTCCGCCGGGCGCTCGGCGCCGACCTGCTCGGACTGGGGCTCTGGCTGGCCGCCCCGGTGGCCGCCGCGCTCGCCGCCGACCCGGCGGCCCGCCGCCGGCTCCGGCACGAGCTGACCGTACGCGGGCTGGAAGTGGTCACCCTCAACGGCTTCCCGTACGCGGCCTTCCAGGCGCCGGTGGTGAAGGGCGCGGTGTACCACCCGGACTGGACCACCCCGGAGCGGCTCGGGTACACCCTGGACCTGGCCCGGGTGCTGGCCGACCTGCTCCCCGAGGACGCGGCCCGCGGCTCGATCTCCACCCTGCCGCTGGCCTGGCGTACGCCGTGGGACGCCGCCCGGGCCGACGCCGCCCGGCGCCGCCTCGACGAGCTGGCGGCCGGGCTCGCCGCGGTGGAGCGGGAGACCGGGCGGACCATCCGGGTCGGCTTCGAGCCGGAACCGGGCTGCCTGGTGGAGTCCACCGGACAGGCGCGTGAGATATTCTCAACCATGGATTCGGACCGGCTCGGGATCTGCCTCGATCTGGCCCACCTCGCCTGCGCCTGGGAGGAGCCGGTCGAGGCGCTGGGCCGGCTCCGGGCCGCCGGGCTGCCGGTGGTCAAGGTGCAGGTCTCCGCCGCCGTCGAGGCGGCCGATCCGGAGGGTTCGGCCGAGGCGCTGCGCCGCTGGGTGGAGCCGCGCTTCCTGCACCAGACCAGAGCCGCCGGCTGCGCCGGGGGCAGCGACCCGGCCGATCCGGCGTACGCCGCCGACGATCTCGACGCCGCCCTCGACACCCGGCTGCCCGGGCCGTGGCGGGTGCACTACCACGTGCCGCTGCACGCCCCGCCGGAGCCGCCGCTGCGGTCCACCCTGCCGGTGCTGCGGGCCGCGCTCGCCGCGCTGTACGCCGGACCGGTCGCCGGCTGCGAGCACCTCGACGTCGAGACGTACACCTGGGGGGTGCTCCCGGCGGCGCGGCGGCCGCGTACCGACGCGGAGCTGGCCGCGGGGATCGCCGCCGAGCTGGCCTTCGCCCGCGACGAGCTGGTCGGGCTCGGGCTGGCCACGACGGCGAACGAGCGAAGCGAGGTGCCGGCATGAGCGAGCGTCAGCGAGCGAATCATCGACACGGTGCCGTGGTGCCTCATGGCGGTGCCGAGCGAAGCGAGGTGCCGGCATGAGCAAGCGGCTAGTGGTCATCGACGTGGTGGGGCTGACCCCGCGCCTGCTGGCGCACATGCCCCGGCTGCGCGCGGTCGCCGAGTCGGGCTTCTCCGCCGAGCTGGGCACGGTGCTGCCCGCGGTCACCTGCTCGGTGCAGTCCACCTTCCTCACCGGAGAACCACCGGCCGGCCACGGGATCGTCGGCAACGGTTGGTACTTCCGGGATCTCGGCGAGGTGCTGCTCTGGCGGCAGCACAACGCCCTGGTCGGCGGGGAGAAGCTGTGGCAGGCGGCCCGCCGGGTCGAGCCCGGCTACCGGGTCGCCAACGTCTGCTGGTGGTACGCGATGGGCGCCGACGTGGACTGGACGGTGACGCCGCGCCCGATCTACTACGCGGACGGGCGCAAGGAGCCGGACTGCTGGACCGATCCGCCCGAGCTGCACGACGCGCTCACCGACGCGCTCGGCACCTTCCCGCTCTTCACCTACTGGGGGCCCGGGGCGGGGCTGCCGTCGTCGCGGTGGATCTGCCGGGCGGCCGAGCGGATCCTCGCCGACCACGCCCCGGACCTGACCCTGGTCTACGTCCCGCACCTCGACTACGACCTGCAGCGGTTCGGCCCGTCCTCGCCGCAGGCCGCCGCCGCGGCGGCCGAGCTGGACGCGGTGCTCGCCCCGCTGCTGGACGCCGTCCGGGAGCGGGACGCCACCGTGGTGGCGCTCTCCGAGTACGGCATCACCGACGTCTCCCGCCCGGTCGACGTCAACCGCCTGCTGCGGTCCGAGGGGCTGCTGCGGGTCTACACCCAGGACGGCATGGAGTACCTCGACCCGTGGACGTCCCGGGCCTTCGCGGTCGCCGACCACCAGGTCGCGCACGTCTACGTGAAGGACCCGGCCGACGTGCCGGCGGTGGCGAAGCTCTGCGCCGGGCTGCCCGGGGTGGCCGAGGTGCTGGACGCCGCCGGGCAGGCCGGCTACGGGCTGGACCACGAGCGCTCCGGCGAGCTGGTGCTGGTGGCCGAGCCGGACGCCTGGTTCACCTACTACTACTGGCTCGACGACGCCCGCGCACCCGACTTCGCCCGCCTCGTGGAGATCCACCGCAAGCCCGGCTACGATCCGGCCGAGCTGTTCTTCGACCCGGCCGCCCCGGGCGCCGCGAAGCGCCGGGCGGGGGTGGCGCTGGCCCGCAAGAAGCTCGGCATGCGCTACCTGATGAGCGTGGTGGGGCTGGACGCCGGGGCGCGGGCGGTCCGCGGCTCGCACGGCCGGCTGCCCGCCGACCCGGCCGACGGGCCGGTGCTGCTCTGCTCCGACCCGACCGCGGCCCGGGACCGGGTCGCCGCGACCGACGTGAAGGCCCTGCTGCTCCAGCTCGCCGGACTGGCCCGGGAGGCACCATGACCGTCACCGTCGCACCGACCGACCCGGCCCTGCTGCGGGATCGCTTCGACGCCGCGCTCGCCGCGTTCCTGCACGAGCGGCGGCCGGGTCGGTCGGACGACGGTACGGGGGCCGTCCACGCCGTGCTGCGCCGGTTCGTTCTCGCCGGTGGCAAGCGGCTGCGGCCCCTGTTCTGCTACTGGGGCTGGCGCGGCTTCGGCGGCCCGGACGGCGGCCCGATCATGGTCGCCGCGGCGGCGCTGGAGCTGTTCCACGCCTTCGCGCTTATCCACGACGACATCCTGGACGGCAGCGACCTGCGGCGCGGCCAGCCCTCGGTGCACCGGGTCTTCGCCGAGCTGCACACCCGCTCCGGCTGGCACGGCGACCCCGCGGCGTACGGCCGGGACGCCGCCCTGCTCTGCGGCGACCTCTGCGCCGCCTGGTCGGGCCAGATGTTCCACGACTGCGGGCTCGAACCGGCGCAGGTCCGCCGCGGGCTCGCCGTCTTCGCCCGGATGCGGGCGGAGGTGATCGCGGGGGAGTACCTGGACGTGGTCTCCGCGGTCGGCGACGGCTCGGTGGCCGCCGCCCTGGCCGTGGTCCGGATGAAGACGGCCCGGTACACGGTGACCCGCCCGGTGCAGATCGGCGCCGCCCTGGCCGGCGCCGACCCCGCCATCGTGACCGCGCTGGCGGAGTTCGGCGACCCGCTCGGGGACGCCTTCCAGCTCCGCGACGACCTGCTCGGCGTCTTCGGCGACCCGGCCGTCACCGGCAAGTCGAACCTGGACGATCTGCGGGAGGGTAAGCCGACCGTGCTGCTGGCGCTCGCCCGGGAGGCGGCCGGCCCGACGCAGGCGGCGCGACTGCGGGCGCTGGTCGGCGACCCCGAGCTGGACCACGGGGGCGCGGCCGAGGTGCAGGGGATCATCGAGGCCACCGGCGCGCGGGAGCGGGTCGAGGGCATGATCCGGGCCCGCGTCGACCAGGCCCGCGCCGCGCTGGACCGGACACCGCTGGCCGAGCCCGCCCGGTCGGCACTGGTCGAGCTGACCACCCGGGCCGCGCACCGCCGGCACTGAGCCGCCGTCCTCGGTGGTGACCTCCGGCCGGTAGCGGCAAGGTGGGGCGCCCGGTTGGACACCCCGATCAGGTGGGGCCTTCCGCGAGCGGGGCGGCGGAAATAGAGTGGGGGCGGCGACCGCGAGGTGGCCGGTGACCCGACGGGAGGCGCAACCCGTCGGGCCTCAGGCGCGACCGCGCCCACCGGTGTCCGTCGAGGTCGCCAGCACCCGGTCGCCCTCGCCCGGCCCGCAACGGAATCCCCCATCACACAGGGGAGAAGGACAATGGCGCGACCCATCACGCTCTTCACCGGCCAGTGGGCCGATCTTCCGTTCGACGAGGTCTGCCGGCTCGCCGCCGAGTGGGGGTACGACGGCCTCGAGATCGCCTGCTGGGGCGACCACTTCGAGGTCGACAAGGCCCTCGCCGACGAGTCGTACGTGGACCGGAAGCGGGCCACCCTCGCCAAGCACAACCTCCAGGTCTTCGCCATCTCCAACCACCTGGTCGGGCAGGCGGTCTGCGACCACCCCATCGACGAGCGGCACCAGGACATCCTGCCCACCCGGATCTGGGGCGACGGCGAGCCGGAGGGCGTGCGCCGCCGGGCCGCCGAGGAGATGAAGGACACCGCCCGGGCGGCGGCGAAGCTGGGGGTGCGGACGGTGGTCGGGTTCACCGGCTCATCCATCTGGCACACGCTGGCGATGTTCCCGCCGGTGCCGCCGGCGATGATCGAACGCGGTTACCAGGACTTCGCCGACCGGTGGAACCCGATCCTCGACGTCTTCGACGAGGTGGGGGTCCGCTTCGCGCACGAGGTGCACCCCAGCGAGATCGCGTACGACTACTGGACCACCAAGCGGACGCTGGAGGCGATCGGCCACCGCCCCGCGTTCGGGCTGAACTGGGACCCGTCCCACTTCGTCTGGCAGGAGCTGGACCCGGTCAACTTCATCTTCGACTTCGCCGACCGGATCTACCACGTCGACTGCAAGGACGCGAAGGTCCGCACCGGCGACGGGCGGCGCGGGCGGCTCTCCTCCCACCTACCGTGGGCGGACCTGCGGCGTGGCTGGGACTTCGTCTCCACCGGCCACGGGGACGTGCCGTGGGAGGACTGCTTCCGGGCGTTGAACGCGATCGGCTACGACGGCCCGATCTCCATCGAGTGGGAGGACGCCGGCATGGACCGGCTGGTCGGTGCGCCCGAGGCGCTCCAGTTCGTCCGCCGGCACGCCTTCGACGCCCCGGCCGCCGCCTTCGACGCCGCCTTCAGCAGCAACCGCGACTGACGGTTCGGCCGCCACGAACAGGCGGGAGGCGACCGAGGTCGCCTCCCGCCTGTTCAGGTCAGGGCGGTGCTCAGCAGGCCGCGAAGACGTGGTCGCTGATCAGGCGAGCGCCACCGATCAGGGCGGCCCGGTCGTCCAGGTCGGAGAGGACGATCGGCATGCTGCCGGTGGCCAGCGGCGTCGAGCGTCGGTAGACCACGCCGCGGATCTCGGCCAGCAGGACGGGACCGATGCCGGGGGCCGCGCCGCCGATGATCACGATGGCCGGGTTGACGAAGCTGACCAGGCCGACCACCACCTGCCCGAGCCGGCGGGCGGCGTCGCGGACCAGCGTCTGCGCGACCGGGTCCCCGTCGGTCACGCCCCGGCCCACGTCGGCCATGGTCAGCGTGCCGGCCGCCGCCAGCCGGTCGCCGAGCGCCGTCGAGCGCCCGGCCCGCGCGGCGGCCACGGCCTCCCGCACCAGCGCGGCATCCCCGCAGTACGCCTCCAGGCAGCCGGTCTGACCGCAGCCGCACAGTGGCCCGTCCTCGACGAGCGGGAGGTGACCGACGTCACCGGCCCCGCTGGCCGCGCCCCGGTAGAGCGCGCCGTCGAGGATCAGCCCGCAGCCCACCGCGTTGCCCAGCTTGACGTAGAGGAAGTCGTCGAACGCCCGGCCGGTGCCGGCGTGCAGCTCACCGAGCGCCATCACGTTGGCGTCGTTGTCGACCTGCACCGGGCAGCCCAGCTCGGCGGCGATGGTGTCGCGGACCGGGAACTGGTGCCAGCCGGGCAGGGCGGGCGCGACGGCCGGCGCGCCGGCCCGGACCGCGACCGGCCCGGGCAGGGCCACACCGACCCCGGCCAGCCGGGCCAGCCCGGCCTCAGCGCGGAGCTTGCCGAGCACCTCGACCGCGCGGCTCACCGCCGCTTCCGGGCCGACCCGTACGTCCAGCGGCTCGGCGTGCCGGGTGAGCAGGGTCAGCTCGCCGTCGGTGAGCGCCACCTCGAGCCGCCCGTCACCGACGACCACCGCGCCGAACCGGACCTGCCCGGCCATCCGGAGCAGCGACGACCGCCGCCCGCCCCGGGACGCGGCCGGCCCCGCGGTCTCCACCAGGCCCTGCGCGGTCAGCCGGTCCACCTCTGCGGCGAACCGGGCCCGGGGCAGGCCCAGGGCGTCCGTCAGCTCCACCCGGGAGCGCGGGCCGTCGCGCAGCAGCCGCAGCAGCCTTGTCTGGTCCGCGCTCTCCAGTCCCACCATCGTCATCGCGATCACCCCCGCTCCGAATGTGCCATACGTGCGTCACAGCGGCGTGACGCGAGGGGGCCGCCCCCGGTTTCCCGGGAGCGGCCCCCCTTGCGGTCGGACAGGTCGGGTCAGCCCCGCAGGCTCGACATGTGCCGGTAGCTGATCTCCGCGTAGCGCAGCGACCGGCCCGGGTCGGCGCTGCCACCGGGCGCGGTGTCCTGCTCCCACATCGGGTTGTGGTAGCCCTTGGCGCCCATGTTGGCGAAGAAGCCGCCGTAGTCGATGTCGCCCTGGCCGAGCGGCACCATGTCGTACCCGTTGGTGGTGCCCGTGTTGATCTTGCCGTCCTTGGCGTGGAATAGCGGGAACCGGTTGGTCCGGGCGGCCACGGTGGCCAGCGGGTCGAAGACGTTGGTCTGCGTCACGCCGTCCGGGTCGGTGTAGCTGCGGTACCGGTACTGGGCCACGTGCGCCCAGTAGATGTCCATCTCGAACCAGACCCACTCCGGGTTGGTGAGCCCGAAGAAGTACTCCAGCTTGCGGACGCCGGAGGACCGGGTCGGGCGGCCCAGCGCGTCCAGCGGCCCGCTGTCCAGCAGGAAGTTGTACGCCGCGTCGTGGTTGTGGGTGTAGAGCTTCAGCCCACGCGCGGCGGCCATCTCGCCGAAGGTGTTCCACCGGTCGGCGGCGGCGTCCCAGTCGGCCTTGTAGTTGCTGCCGGTCGGGTCGCTGCCGGTGCCGATGTGGGTCATGCCGAGGATCTCGGCGGTGTCCAGCGTCTGCTCGAACTGGGCGATCGTGGTCGGGGTGACCGTGCCCGGGACCGAGGCGTGCGAGCCGTTGGCGCGCAGCCCGTTGTCGTCGAGGATCTTGCGGATCTCGGTCGGGGTGATCTGCCGGCCGAGGATCGAGGTGTGCTGGGTGTACCCGGCGAACTCGACCTCCTTGTAGCCGATCTCGGCGAGCCGGCCGAGCACCCGCTCGAAGCCGAACGGCACTCCGCTGCCGTCGTCGGCGGCGCCGATCCGGTCACGGACGCTGTAGAGGATGATGCCGCGCTTGCCGGGCGGGACGAGTACGCCGTTGCTCGCCGCAGTGGCCGAGGGGGCCCAGCCGGCGGCACCGACGGCGACCGCCCCGGCCGCCCCGGCGATGGTGCCGAGCATCCGTCGGCGGCTCATCCCGTGTGTGCTGTCGTTCATCTCGGGCTGCCTTTCTCAGGTGATGGGTGGTGTTGGAAGGGGGAGTCGGGCCGGGTGGGGCCGCCCAGTGGACGGCCCCACCGGGCGTCACGGCGTGACGCCGATGCCCTGGCCGGTGAACTCGACCCAGTTGAGGTTGCCGAAGCCGCTGGTCGGCCCGCCGGAGACGGTGGTGAAGACCAGGTAGAGCTTGTGCGTCCCGCCCGGGTCGGTGATCGGCACGGTGGTGCTGGTGAAGGCGTTGTTGCCGCTGGTCGCGTTGACCGTGGCGGTGGTCAGCAGCGGGCCGGTGGGGGAGTCCAGGCGGAACTGGACGCCGAACCGGGGCTGCCCGGCGGTGGCGGCACTGCCGCCGGAGGTGCGCAGCGTGATCGACTGCATGTTCTTCAGGTTGACGGTGTTGTTGATCGCGATCCAGTCACCCGGGTCGAGGCCGCCGCGCTGCTGCCCGCCGCCGGTGTCGGCGGTGGTGGCGACCGTGGTGCCGGACTCCTCGGTGGCGAACTCGACCTCCTGCCGCTTGGCCTGGATGATCTGCTGGTCCACCGTGGTCAGCGCCGGCTGGCCGTTGGCGCCCTTGTCGGTGTACGACGCGCTGACCACGCCGTAGATGTAGCCGCCGTGCGAGGCGTCGTCCGCCTCCGTGGGCAGCACGCCCGAGCAGCCGAACTGGTTGGCCTCACCGTGCCCGTGGGTGTCGTGGCCGAGCACGAAGGTCACCTCGACCTTGCTGCAGTCGATCGGCCCGTCCTCCGGGTCGGTGACGGTGACCGTCCACGGGATGTCGTCGCCCCAGCTGAAGAAGCCGCCCTCGAGCGGGGTGTTGACCGTGACGGTCGGCGCGGTGTTGCCGACGGTGATCGTGGTGTTCGCCGACGCCGTCTTGCCGCTGGAGTCGGTCACCGTCAGGCGGGCGGTGTAGACCCCGTTGGTGGTGTAGGTGAACGACGGGTTCGGGTCGATCGAGTCGGTGGTGCCGTTGCCGTCGAAGTCCCAGGCGAACCGGATCGAGTCGCCCGGGTCCGGGTCCTTCGAGCCCTCGCTGGAGAACGAGACCGTCAGCGGCGCGCGGCCGTTGGTCGGGGTCGCGTTCAGCACGGCGGTGGGCGCCCGCAGGCCCTTGACGTAGCTGAACTTCAGCATGGCGGCGTCCGGGTTGATGTTGAAGAAGCCGTCGCCGTAGGTCAGCAGGTAGAAGTTGCCGTCCGCGCCCCAGCGCATGTCCATCGGGTTGTCGCAGAGGAACGGCTTGGCCGGGGTGGTGGGCGCCTGCCCGCAGTTCAACACATTGTTGATCTTCAGGATCTCACCCTGGTCGTCCAGCCGGATCTCCTTGAGGGTGTCCCGGGTGAACTCGCCGAAGAAGATGGCGCCGTCGTAGTACTCGGGGAACTTCGTCTCCGACCTCAGCTCCGGGTCGTAGTCGTACTTCGCCGCACCGTGCGGGCCGACACCACCGGTGCCCAGCTCCGGGAAGAGCACCGGGCAGGTCTGCGTCGGAGTCGACAGGTAGGACTCCGGGCAGGGGGTCGGCGCCTGGAACGAGTACCACAGCTCAGACTTCTCCACCTTCGGCAGGTCGGTCAGGCCGGTGTTGTGCCGGGAGGTGTTCTTCGGCGCCGCGCAGTCGAACGGCGCGACCGGCGAGATGGGGTTCGTGGTCCAGTTCATCTCGATGTACGGCAGGTTCGGCTGCACACACATCGGCCAGCCGTAGTTGGCCGGCTTGTCGACCACCATCATCCGGCCCGTGCCCGCCGGTCCGCGCCCGACCTGGGCGACCGAGGAGTCGGGGGAGTAGTCGGTGATGTAGGCGACGTCGTTCTTGTCGAGGGTGATCCGGAACGGGTTCCGGAAGCCCATCGCGTAGATCTCGGGCCGGGTCTTCGCCGTGCCGCCCGGGAACAGGTTGCCCGCCGGCACGGTGTACGAGCCGTCCGCGCCCACCGTGATTCGCAGGATCTTGCCCCGCAGGTCGTTGGTGTTGGCCGAGCTGCGCCGGGCGTCCACGAAGGGCGCCTGGTAGACGCCGGTGGCGCTGACCGAGTCGTTGTGCGGCGAGAAGCCGCCGGAACCGCCGCCGCCGGCCGGGGTGTCGTCCCCGGTCACCAGCCAGAGGTTGTTCTTCGAGTCGAACGCGATGTCACCGGCCACGTGGCAGCACGCGCCCCGGTCGACCGGCACCTGCATGATCTTCTGCTCGGTGCTCAGGTCGAGCGACGGGTTCTCCCCGTCGACGAACTTGAACCGGGAGAGCTGGAAGTAGCCCTGCCACACGTCCCAGGCGTGCGGGTCGGTGCTGGTGGTCGGCGCGGCCCCGGTGGGGGTGTTCAGCGGGGGCGCGTAGTACAGGTAGACCCACTTGTTGGTGGCGAAGTCGTTGTCGATCGCCGGGCCGTACATCCCGTCCTCGCTGTGGGTGTAGACCGGGATCTGCGCCAGCAGCTTGGTCTCGTTGCCGTCCGGGTTGTGCAGGCGTACGCCGCCGCGCCGGTCGGTCTGAAGCACCCGGCCGTCGGGAAGGACGTCGAAGCCGATCGGCTCGTTGACGTTGGGCTGCGCCCCGACCACCGTCATCTGGTAGTTGGCCAGCACGGTCGCGCCGCAGTCGCCGTCGGTCACGCCGGCCGCCCACTGGATCGCCCCGCCCAGGTGGGCCCGCAGGTCCACGGTGCTGTAGCTCTCCGGCGTGGCGCCGAGTCCGGTGTAGAACGACCGGCCGCCCTGGTAGTCCTTGCACCAGGTGACCGGGTGGTCGAAGCCCATCGTGCCGCCGGTGTACGTCTTCTCGTCGACCGTGGCCAGCACGTGCGAGACGCCGCGGACGTTGGCCGCGAAGTTGTACCACCGGTCGGTGGTGCTCCACCGCTGCGGCAGCGTCTTCGAGGCGGGGTGGACCCGGTCGGCGACGGTGACGGTCGCCTTGCTGGCGGCCGACGGCGCGCCGGTGGCCCGGGTGCCCAGCACGTTGGTCAGGAAGGACCAGTTCGGGTTGGCTTCGATGGCGGAGTGCACGCCGACGAAGCCGCCGCCGTCGCGGTAGTACTGCTCGAAGGCCGCCTGCTGGGCGTCGTTGAGCACGTCGCCGGCGGTGTTGAGGAACACCACGGCGCGGAACTGCTTGAGGTGCGGCTCGTCGAACTTGCGGGCGTCGTTGGTGACCTCGACGGTGAAGCGCCGTTCCTGCCCGAGTTGCTGGAGGGCCTGCACGCCGGCGGCGGTGGCGGCATTGTTGCCGCTGGCCGACCGGGTGAAGACGAGCACCTTGTACTGCATGCCGTTGCTGTTGGGTGCCGGGGCATTGAGCACCGGCGCGGCCTGGGCCGGGGTCGGAGCCTGCTCGGCCGTCGCGACGAGCGTCGCGCCGACGAGGGCGAGCAGGCTGAGGTGGGTGGCGGCCCTGCGGCCGAAGGGTCTGCGCATCGAACCTCGCTCTGGTCGGGCGGGTCCGCCTCAGCGCGGGACGAGAGCTGAGGAGGTCGCTGATGTGGTGACAAGAGCCTGGCCAGGTTCTACGCGAGACGATATTTGCGGACGCGACCAAAGAGAAGAGGTCGGAGCCAAAAGTTTTCTATGAATCGCTTCGACTTTTGTTCAGGATCAGCAAAAGTAGGAAGGTTGGGTCCCGTCCGGACAGACGAGAACGGGCCGGTCGCCTGATGGCGACCGGCCCGCTGCCCTGATGGCGTCAGGAGTTGCTGCCGGACGGCTTGGTGCTCCCGCTGCTGGTCGACGCGTTCGACCCGCCGCTCGATCCCGTACCGGCCGAACCGGACTTGGCACCGACGGAGGCCGGCGTCCCGGCAAACGGCTTGTCGGCCGAGGTGAGCCCCGGCTTGCCGCCGTTGCCGCTGGTCAGCTTCTCGCCGAGCTTCGTCTGCCCCAGCCTGTCCTTACCCTCGGCATAGAGCCGGTTCGCCTGGGCCTGCGCCACACCCGCCGCCTCCTGGACGGTCGGGTGGTCGAGCACCTTGCGACCCCGGACCACGAGCTCCTCGTACTTCTCCCGACCGGCACGGGCGCCCAGGACGAATCCCGCAGCCAGCCCGCCAAGAAACATGATCTTTCCGCGCATGGCGGCTCCTTCCGTACCTGACGCGCCGCCGTCCCCGACTGGGCGGTTGCCGACCGGGAACGACCATCTCGCGCCTGCGTCCTCTGTCGGCGGCTAACTACCCATCCTGCTCTCCGCTCATGCCTCCGCGTGCCCAGATGGCGATTTGTCCGTATTGATGATTGATCGTGTCGCCCGGAAATGCCGCCGCGGATGGCGGTAACCCCCTGGCGCGCCACCCCCGGATGTCCTGTACTCTTGTCCCCGTCGCCCGGCGCGGAGAGATCCGAACCGGGTGATCTGCGGTCCCCCGTAGCTCAATTGGCAGAGCAGCCGGCTGTTAACCGGCAGGTTTTTGGTTCGAGTCCAAACGGGGGAGCTTCGCTCCACAGACGCCCGTCGACCCCAGGTCGGCGGGCGCTTCTCGTTTCCCTGCCCCGGCGTCGCGGGCGGTTTCCGCCCGAACGGTGCGCTCTGCCCGGCAGGATGGAGGTCGACTGGGACTCCCGCTGCGTCGGTTCGTGCGTCGGTTCAAAGGTGGGTGGAGATGGCCGGAGGACCGCACCGCTGGACGGCGACGCTGATCGCGGCGGCGGTCGTACTGGGTTGGCTCGTCATCGGGGCGATCGCCGGACCGTACTCGGGGAAGCTCGGCGATGTCGCCACCAACGACAACGCGGCCTTCCTGCCGGCCAACGCCGAGGCGACCCGGGCGCAGGACCTGTCCGCCGGCTTCGTGACCAGGCAGACCACCCCAGCCCTGGTCGTCTACCAGCGGACCGCCGGCATCACCCCGGCCGACCAGCAGCGCGTCCGGGCGGACGTGGCCCGCTTCGCCCAGGTGCCGGGGGTGGTCGCCCCGCTGCCGCCGCCGATCGTCAGCCAGGACGGCCAGGCGGTGCAGGTGATCGTCCCGATCGCCAGCGCCGAGGGCGAGCGGATCCGGCAGGTCGTCGACCAGTTGCGCGGCATCGCGGGCGCGGACCGGGACGGGCTCTCCGTGGACGTGGCCGGGCCGGCGGGCCTGCTCGCCGACCTGATCGAGGTCTTCACCGCCATCGACGGGCCGCTGCTGCTGGTCACCCTGGTGGTGGTGCTGGTGATCCTGCTGATCGTCTACCGCAGCCCGGTGCTCTGGATCTGCCCGCTGCTCGCCGCCGGCATGTCGTACGCGCTGGCCTCGCTCTTCGTCTATCACCTCGCGCGCAGTGACGTCATCAAGCTGAACGGGCAGGCGCAGGGCATCCTCACCGTGCTGGTCTTCGGCGCCGGCACCGACTACGCGCTGCTGCTCATCGCCCGCTACCGGGAGGAGCTGCACCGGCACGAGCGCCCGTGGGACGCGATGCGGACCGCCTGGAAGGGCGCCGGCCCGGCCATCATCGCCTCCGGCGCCACCGTCATCCTCAGCCTGCTCTGCCTCCTGCTGTCCAGCCTCAACTCCAACCGCGCGCTCGGCCCGGTCGCCGCCGTCGGCATCGCCGCCACCCTGCTGGTGATGCTGACCTTCCTCCCGGCCCTGCTGCTGCTCGGCGGCCGCTGGGCGTTCTGGCCGCGACGGCCCCGCTACGACCACGCCGACGCGCGTACCGAGCACCGCGTCTGGGGCCGGATCGCCGGCTTCGTCGCCCGGCGGGCCCGGCCCGTCTGGCTGGTCACCGCGGTGGTCCTGGCCGCCCTCGCCGGCGGCGTGACCCAGCTCGACGCCAACACCCTGGGCCAGTCCAGTCTGTTCACCCACCGCACCGACTCGGTGGCCGGGCAGGAGGTGATCGACCGGCACTTCCCGGCCGGCACCGGCAGCCCGGCCACCATCTTCACCACCGAGGCCACCGCCCGGCAGGTCGCCCAGGTGGCCCAGGGCGTACCCGGGGTGTCCGCGGTGCGCCCGGTCACCGGCCAGGGGCCGGGCGGGCCACCCGAACCGAACGCGCCGCCCAAAGTGGTCGACGGGCGGGTGCAACTGGAGGCCACCCTCGCCGACCCGCCGGACAGCCACGCCGCCGAGCGGACCGTTCGCGACCTGCGCGAGGCGGTGCACAAGGTGCCCGGCGCCGGTGCCGTGGTGGGCGGCTTCACCGCCGTCAACGTCGACACCGCCGACGCCGCCGTCCGGGACCGCAACGTCATCATCCCGGTGGTGCTGCTGGTCATCGCGGTGATCCTGGCCCTGCTGCTGCGCGCCCTGCTCGCCCCGCTCCTGCTGATCGCCACCGTGGTGCTGTCGTTCCTCGCCACGCTCGGCCTCTGCGCGCTGATCTTCAAGTACGGCCTGGACTTCCCCGGCGTCGACCAGTCGTTCCCGCTCTTCGCGTTCGTGTTCCTGGTCGCCCTCGGCATCGACTACAACATCTTCCTGATGAGCCGGGTCCGCGAGGAGTCGGTCCGCCGGGGCACCCGGGCCGGGGTGCTGGCCGGCCTCGCCGTCACCGGCGGCGTGATCACCTCCGCCGGCATCGTGCTCGCCGCCACGTTCTCCGCGCTCGCCGTGCTACCGCTGGTGGTGCTCGTCGAGCTGGGCGTGGCGGTCGCCATCGGGGTGCTGCTCGACACCATCGTCGTCCGGTCCCTGCTAGTGCCCGCGCTCGCGTACGACATCGGGCCGAAGGTCTGGTGGCCGAGCCGGCTGTCGCGGGCCAACCGGGACGGGGATCGGGCCGGGGCGGAGGTGACACATGCCCGCTGAGACCGACGTGGTCATCGTCGGTGGTGGCCTGGCCGGCCTCGCCGCGGCTCGGCGGCTGCACCGCGCCGGCGTGCCGTGGCGGCTGCTGGAGGCCGGCGATCGGGTCGGCGGCCGGGTCGCCACCGACGAGATCGACGGCTACCTGCTGGACCGCGGCTTCCAGGTGCTCAACACCGCCTACCCGCGGCTCGGCGGCCTGCTCGACCTGGCCGCCCTGAACCTCGGCTGGTTCAGCGCCGGCGTGCTGGTCCGCCGCGGCGACCGGCTGGACCGGCTGGCCAATCCGCTACGCGAGCCCGCCGGCCTCGCCGGCACGCTGACCGCCGGGGTCGGGTCGCTGTCGGACCGGTTGCGCTTCGCCGGGCTCGTCACCGGCTGTGCCACTCTGCCGGTAGGTCGGCTGCTCACCGCACCGGAGACCACCACCGAGGCGGCGCTGCGCCGGGCCGGCCTCTCCGACGCGATCATCGAGGAGCTGCTCCGGCCGTTCCTCTCCGGCGTCCTCCTCGACCGGGAACTGGCGACCTCCAGCCATGTGCTCGCCGTGATCCTGCGCTCGTTCGCCCGGGGGCGGATCGGCCTGCCCGCCCGGGGGATGGCGGCGCTGCCCCAGGCCGTCGCGGCCCCGCTGCCCGCCGAACTGATCGACCT
This sequence comes from Micromonospora sp. NPDC047740, assembly GCF_043204735.1. Lineage (NCBI taxonomy): Bacteria > Bacillati > Actinomycetota > Actinomycetes > Micromonosporales > Micromonosporaceae > Micromonospora > Micromonospora sp. NPDC047740. Next base: position 339,868 of record NZ_JBIDCT010000004.1, on the reverse strand, counting down.
GAACAGTCCGGTCCACGCGGTCGCGCCGGGCCGGGTCCGCACCCAGGCCGGCGACCTCGCCTGCCGCGCCGTCGTGGTCGCCGTGGACCCGCCGGCGGCGGCCACCCTGCTGCCCAGGCTCAACCGGGTACGCATGCACGGCTACACGACCTACTACCACAGCACCGACACGCCGCCCCTGGCCGAGCCGATCCTGCTGCTCGACGGGGAACGGCGGGAACTGGTCGCCAACACCGTCGTGGTCAGCCGCGCCGCGCCCACGTACGCGCCGGCCGGGAAGCAGCTGGTGGCCACCTCGGTGGTCGGGCCGCAGGCCCCGCCCGAAGCGGTCATCCGGCGGGAGTTGGACCGGCTCTACGGGCGGTCCACCGCCGACTGGACCCACCTGACCACGGTCACCGTCCCGGACGCGCTGCCCGCCGCACCACCGCCGCAGGGCCGGCTGCGCAAACCGGTCGCGCTCGGCGACAGGCTCTACGTCGCCGGCGACCACCGGGACAGCCCGTCCATCCAGGGGGCGCTCGCCAGCGGCTGGCGGGCCGCCGGGGCGGTGCTCGCGGAGCTGCGCAGCGAGGGCTGAGCGCAGTGGACCATGCGGGCACCCGCCGATCCGCTGCGCGCTGTTATCCTCGCGTTGCCCACCGTGCCGGCCGGATCTTGAGCCCGGCCGTTCGGGTGGTGGCCGGTGATCCGTTGAGCGGGTTACGATCCGGCGCGGTAGCGGGGCGGTAGCTCAGCGGGTTAGAGCAGGGGACTCATAATCCCTCGGTCGCGGGTTCGAGTCCCGCCCGCCCCACTCCATGGCTTGATCTTGCTGTTGGCCTGCGCCTTTGCGGTTCGCGCGATCGCGGACGGGTCCAGGATGCGGCGGGGCGTTCCTCACTTCGCATGGACGAGCGCTGTCAGGCGGCGGCGAAGCCGACCGTGACGGTGAGACCGCCCTCCGGGTTCGGCATCACCCGCAGGTCCGCCCCGTGGCTGTCAGCGATCGCACGCACGATCGCCAACCCCAGCCCGCTACTCCCGCTGTGCGTCCGGGGCGCGGCGAGGCGCTGGAACGGCTGCAGGATCCGGTCGACCGCGTCCTCCGGCACAACGGGACCCGTGTTGCTGATCGCGAATACCGCCCGCGTCCCATGACAGCGCGTCTCGACATCGACCCGCCCGCCGTCGAGGTTGTAGTGGATGGCGTTGTCCAGCAGGTTGCCGATCAGGCTGGCCAGCAGCGCCGGATCGGAGCGTGCCACGACGGCCCGCTGAGTGTCGGCGCGAAGAGTGAGGCCCGCGGCTGCGGACCCGCGGGCCGTCACCGCCTCGGCGGCGAGTGTGGCCAGGTCGACCGGTTGGGCGGCCCCCGGGCCCTGCTGGCCCTGCGCAAGCGCCAGCAGGGCAGCGACCAGTCGCTCCTGTTGATCCCCGAGGCGCAGCAGCTCCTCGCACACGTTGCGCAACGACGTCGCGTCGGCGTCAGGATCGGCGAGCGTGACCTGGATCAGCGTCCGGTGAACGGTCAGCGGGGTCCGCAGTTCGTGCGAGGCGTCGGCGACGAAGCAGCGTTGTGCGGCGTAGGCGGCGTCGAGCCGGGCGTAGAGCGCGGCTAGCGTGGCGGACAGGTCGGCGAACTCCTCGTACCGGCCAAGTTCGCCGTGATCCGGTAACCGGTCGGCGGTGGCGCCGCCCGCTGCGGAAATGAGCTCCCGGAGCGGTCGCACCGCCCGCCCGGCGAGCGCCCACCCGATCGGAGCTGCCACGAGCGCCACCACGATCAACCCCACGGCGACAGCCACCAGCACCGGCCCGGTGTTGCTCACAGTGCCTCCGCCAGCTGCGGCACCGATCGGTTGGGTGGACCGGCCGGTCCACGCGCCGAGGCCGACGACGGCCACTGGTACGGCGCCCAGGACGACCGCCGCCGCGGCGTACAGAACCGCGAGCCGGGTACGCAGGCGCGGCCGTTCAGTCGCCGGCACGGTACCCGCCCTCGCGGACCGTCGTGATGATCGGCGGCTCGCCGAGCTTGGCCCGGAGCCGGCCGAGCGTGGTCTTGACCGTGGTGGTGAACGGGTTGGCGGCCTCGTCCCAGACGTGGTCGAGCAGATCCTCGGCGGACACCACCTGGCCGGGGCGAGCCAGCAGGTGCGCCAGGACCGCGAACTCCTTCGGGCTGAGGGCCACCGGCCGACCCGCACGGGTGACGGTCCGGCGGGCCGGGTCCAGTTCCACGTCGGCGAAGCGCAGCACCGGTGGCACGGGCGGGCCGGATCGGCGGCCGAGCGCCCGGACCCGGGCGACGAGTTCGGGGAAGTCGAACGGCTTGGTCAGGTAGTCGTCGGCACCGAGATCGAGACCGTGTACCCGCTCGGCGAGCGTGCCCGCGGCGGTGAGCATGAGGACTCTGGCGGGCAGGCCACGCTCGCCGACGCGCCGGCACACGTCGTCGCCGGAGACGGTCGGCAGGTCGCGGTCGAGCACCAGCACGTCGTAAGGCGCGAGGTCCAGGCGTTCCAGTGCCTCGCCTCCGTCGGTGACGACGTCCACGGCCATTCCTTCGCGACGCAGCCCGGCGCCGATCGTCCGGGCGAGCAGTTCGTGATCCTCGATGACCAGCACCCGCATCGGCCCAGCATGCCAGCCTGCTGGTGACAGTACGGTGACGGCCGCTTGTGACCGGGCTGTCACCGGTGCCGGCGTAAAAACCAGTGGCATGATCCTGGAGACCGAAGCGCTCGCCAAGAGGTATCGGCGACGGTGGGCGTTACGCGACTGCACACTGGCCGTGCCCGAGGGCGCGATCGTCGGCCTGGTCGGACCGAACGGCGCCGGCAAAACCACCCTGCTGCAGCTGATCGTGGGCCTGCTATCCCCGACGGCGGGTGCCGTCCGGGTGCTCGGCGGCACCCCTGACGCGGCGATGCGATCGGGTCGGATCGGGTTCGTCGCGCAGGACGCCCCGACGTACACCGGCCTGACCGTCGCCGACCACCTGAGCCTGGGTGCGGGACTCAACCCGCACCGCTGGGACGCAGCCGCGGCGAAGGAGCGGGTGGCACGGCTGGGACTGCCGCTCCAGCAGCGAGCCGGCCGGCTCTCCGGCGGGCAGCGCGCCCAGCTGGCGCTCACGCTCGCCCTGTCGAAACGCCCCGACCTGTTGGTCCTCGATGAACCGGTGGCCAGCCTTGATCCGCTCGCGCGCCGCGCGTTCCTGGACGAGACAGTGGCGGCCGCGACGGCCACCGGCACCACGGTGGTGCTCTCCACGCACCTGATCGCCGATCTGGCCCACACCTGTACCCACGTGGTGGTCGTAGCCGGGGGTCGGATCCGGCTCGCCGCCGCGATCGCGGGCCTGTGCGCCAACCCCGTGGAGCTGGAGCGCGTGGTCCTTGACGAGCTCGGCCGGGCGACCGACGAAGGGCACCCCCGATGAACCGGTTGACCACCATCGCTACGACGACCCGGGAGGTCGCATGATCCGGCTCGCGCTCCGCCAGTTCCGGACCTCGGCCTGGACTGCCGTGGTTGGACTCGTCGCGGTCGCCGCAGTCGCCCTGGCGACCCGGCCGCATCTCGCCGACGCCGCCGCAGCCGCGCGGCGCGCCTGCGGATCGGACCCCCACTGCCCCGCCCTCACCGCGTTCGCACTCGACAACGCGGCCGCGCGAACCGTCTTCGGTCTCGTCGTGACCGTGGCACCCGCGCTGATCGGCGCGTACTGGGGTGCGCCGCTGATCGCCCGGGAGTTCGAAGCCGGGACCCATCAACTGGTCTGGGCGCAGAGCATCAGCCGGAGCCACTGGCTGGCGGTGAAGCTGGCGGTCGCCGGCACCACGACCGTTGTGGCGACCGCACTGCTCAGCGCGCTCGTCACGTGGTGGGCCGCACCGCTGGACCACGCGGCGGCGGCCGTCTACGGCACATTCGACCAGCGCGATATCGTGCCGATCGGGTACGCGCTGTTCGCTTTCGCGTTCGGCGTGACCGCGGGCCTGGTCACTCGCCGGACGCTGCCGGCCATGGCCCTGACCCTGGCCGGTCTGCTGGCAGTCCGGATCCTGGTGACCGAGTGGATCCGGCCGCTCGCGGTCGCTCCGCGGGTGGTGTCCATGCCGCTCGACTCCGACACGACCGGGTACGGCTCGGGCGGGAACATCCTGCTCGGCGTCGGACCGAGCACCCTGCAACCGGCCACGCCGGATATCCCGGACGCCTGGATCCAGTCCGTCCGCATCGTCGACGCCGCCGGAGAGCCGCTCACCGCTCAGGTGCTGCGAGCGACCTGCCCGACGCTCGGCCAGGGGTCTGGAGGTCCGGCAGGCCCGGCTCCGGAAGCCGCCCGGCAGCGGATGCACGACTGCGTAGCGCGGATCAGCGCGGACTACCACGAGGTCGTCACCTATCAACCCGGCGACCGCTACTGGACGTTCCAGTGGTGGGAGTTGGCGCTGTTCGGGTTCGTCACGGCGCTGCTCTGCGGGTACGCGTACTACCACCTCCGTCGTTTCCGCGGCTGATGGACGGACCGAGGCCGGGCCGGGCCAATGCCCGACCCGGCACGCCCCCTTGGCCAAAGCGAAGATCGGAGATCAAAGCTGGTTCTACGCCGATGACATCCGCTTCCTGGTCGAGCACCTCGGGCTGACCACCACCGAGGAGGTCCTCAACCTCTGCGTGTTCAAGGAGGAGGTGCCGGGCCGGGCGAGACTCGTCCTCGGGGACGTGTTCGACGGCGGCTCTATCAGATCAAGGCGGGCCGCGCCGGGCCGGCCCCGGCCTGCTGGCGACCTCCGGCCGGCATCGGCCGGGCCCGCCGCCACGCTGGTGGGACACAGGACCTAGAAGACCATGGGGCTCTGCGGACCCCGGCCATCCTCTTCACCGGGGCGGATGATCGTGGCAAGGTTGCCTCCGTGCAGGGTGGCGGGGATGGTGCGACGGTTGGGCCGCGGCCCGGTTGGTATCCGGATCCCTCTGGGCGGCAGCCGGTCCGCTGGTTCGACGGCGACCAGTGGACAGCGCACGTGATCGACGGCCGGCAGCAGCCACAACTGGACCCGCTGCCCGATGGCGCCGCCCCGCCGCCCGTTCCGCCCGGCCCGCCGCCGGTGGTTTCCGGTGCGCCGGCTCCCGCGCCGGGACAGCCGTCCGCGAAGCTTCCGGTCGGGTCGCTGGTCGTACGGTGTCTGATCCTCGGCATCGTGGCGGTGCTCCTGGTGCTCGGCTTCCTGGCGCTGCCGTACGCCGGGGTGGACAGCCCGCCCCGGGACTTCAGCTACGCGCCGGTGCGCTATCTGGAGCTGGGCGCCTGGCTCAACGCGTACGACACAAAGATGAGCACCTGGGGACGGGCCTACTCGCACGGGCTCGGTCCGCTGATCGCGCTGGTGGTGTGGGCCGCGGTCGCCGGCACGGTGCTGCTGGTGGCGCTGGTGCCCCGCTACCGGACCCGCGAGCCGTGGTGGACGGTGCTGGTCTTCGTGCTGGCGGTCGCGGCGGTGTTCGGGGCGATGGTCGCCTCGCCCAGCAACGACACCATCCTGCTGAGGTCGGCGGCTGGTTACCTGACGGTGCTGGCGGCGCATGCGCTGCTGGTGTTTACCTGCCCGCTCAAGAACCGGCGGCGGCGACCTCGCTGATCACGGCATCCGTAGCCATGCCGGATGGTTCGGGGCGGCGCCGGTGGGTCCGGCGCCGCCCCGAGCCGAGGCGGAACTGTTCCGCCGCCTAGCGTGTGGCGAGGAATTCGTTGATGGCGATGGTGACCTGCTGGCCGGTGGTGTGGCTGCGCACGATCGACATCACGCGGTCGTGCAGGTCGGTGATGCCGGTGCGGTCGTAGGTGTCGGAGATGACCAGGTCGAGCCAGGGTCGTTTGATCGGTTCCGGTTTGCCTTGGACGGGTGTGGCGAAGAAGTCGGCGAGGGCGTCGGCGATGCGGCGTTTCGCGGTGGCGAGTTGCTGTGGCAGGTCGCCCTGCCGGTCGGTGGGTATCTGTTCCAGGGTCGCGGTGGCGTCGGTGAGATCGGTGACGGCGGCGTCGAGTTGTGCGGGGGTGGTGAGTTCGGTTGCGGCGATGCGGTTGAGCAGGTCGCGGGTGTGGACGAGGTGTTTCACGACGGTCAGTCGTTGATTCAGGGCGGTGACCTGGGTGGCGTCGGTGACCTTGGCGATGGCCGTCTCGGCGGTCGTGATCGTGTCCGCCGACGGGTTGGTCTCGGCGGCGGCGACCGCGTCCTGCGCCGCCTTCAGCAACTGCGCCTGCTGGTCGGCGAGTTGCACGCTCATCGCGCCGACGATGAGGGGCAGGTTGTTCGCGCCCACGATCCGCATGTCGGCGTTGCCGTTCTGCCGGTTCCGGAACATCACCTGACGCAGGTCGAGGGTCACGGTCTGCCAGGTGTTGACCATGGCGGCGGTGATGCTCACGCGGGTGGCGCTCTGGTACGCCGACCCGGTGGTCGCGGAGTCGTACTGGAGGACGAACGAGCCGGTGACCGGGGAGCGGTACTCGATGGTCGCGGTGGCGTCGTACGGGCCGCCGGTGAGGTAGCGGTCGTCGACGGCGAGGTAGAGGTTGTTGCCGGAGTTGAACGTGTTCCGGTCGATCTGCAGGGCGCGCCGACCGTCGACGACGATCTCGTGTGCGGGGCCGCTCTCGTACGGGATCCAGGTCAGCCCGTCGGGCTCACCGGAGAAGTCCATCGAGACGCGGGTCGCCGGTGGGGCGGGTGGGACCACGTCGAGGCGTACCGCCGAGACGGCGAGCGGAAGGTTGGCCAGCGCGTTCAGCCGCAGGTCCGCGCCGCCGTTCTGCCGGTTGGTGAACCGGACGTCGGGAAGGTCGATGGTCGTGGTCTGCCACTGGTTCACCTGGCCGGCGCCGATCGTCACCGCCGTTGAACGCTGGTAGGCCGAGCCGCTCTGCTGCGAGTCGTACTGGATGGCGAACGAGCCCGGGACCGGGGAGCGGTAGCTGATCGTGGCCTTCACCTGGTACGGCCCGCCGAAGATCGCCGCGTCGTCGACGAACATGTACAACTGGTTGGCGCCGCCGAAGGGATTCCTCTGCAGCTCCAGTGCCCGGCGGCCGTCGACCTCGGTGGTCAGGAACGGGCCGTCCTCGTAGTTCCGGTAGGTCAGGCCGTCGGCCTTGTCCGCCGCGACGTCGAACGAGACCGTGTACCAGTTCGGGATCGGGTTTCCGCCCGGGTCCGGGTTCGGGTCGACCCAGTCCGACCGCTCGGCCAGGTACGCCCGGCCCTGCGCGTCCTTCTTGAGCAGGAAGTAGTAGTCGACGGTGCCCGGCAGCGACAGGTACTCCGCCTTCAGCGAGTCCGGGGTCACGATCAGCCGCATCGCCCCGAAATGCGCGGCATCCCGGAACTTGCTGCCCGGCGCGACGCTGAACAGCGGCGTCAGGCCGGCGCCGCCGTTGCCGGAGATGGCGATGTGGTAGCCGTCGGCCGTCTCGATGTGCTCCGCGTGGTGATCGTGGCCGGCGAGGATCAGGTCCACGCCCGGCGTCATCAGCCAGGCGCGGTCCAGGTTGTTGCCGGCCTTGCCGGAGGAGTAGATCGGCTGGTGGCCGCCGACCACCTTCCAGGCGGCCGAGCTGTTCGTGAGCGTGTTGCGGTACGTGTCGTAGATCGGCGGCTTCGCGCTGCCCGTCGCCGTCTGGCAGTTGGCGTCGGGGTTGACGAAGTCGAGCAGCCCGTTGCCGAAGCCGGCGACGAAGGCGGCGGGCACCTTGAAGTGGTCCAGGCTCGGCTGGACACTCTCCGGCGAGCAACCGTTGCCGTAGTCGTGGTTCCCCATGATCGGGAACATCCGGCCGGCGTCGATGTCCGCCTTGTACGGCGCCTGGGCCTTGACCACCTCCTCGGGCAGGCCCTGCTGGTAGGTGTTGTCGCCGGTGGTGAGGATGGCCGCCGGGTTCCAGGAGTGGACCATGTCCGCGACCTGGTACTCCTCCGCGCAGGTGCGGTCAACGCCGCAGCCGCCGTAGTCCCCGATCACGGCGAGCACCAGGCGGTCCCGGGGCGGCTGTTGGGTGTCGACCGGCGGGGTGATCCGTTGCAGCTCGCCAGCGGTCGCGCCCGCCGTGCTGGCGAGCCCCGCCGACAGGGTCAACGCAGCGACCGAGGCCAGTGTGACGGCGAGTTTTCGTTTGGCTAGCACGTCCAGCTCCTTGCGGGTGTCGCGATCAACGACGCCGGACGCTAGGCGGTTGCGGTGATAGCCCGATGAACCCGAGACCAACCGGACCGGGCCGGCCCCTGACCAGGCGGTCGGAGGGCCAGCGAGGGGCGGTGCAGCCCCGTGTGCCAGCCGGACGCGCTGCCCCGCCCGGGCCGGGGGTCTGCGGCGGGGCGTTTGACCCGAGTACGGATGCTCATCCGCCCGGCCGCCGGGACCGGCAGGATCGGGCCGTGACCACAACGATGCGTACTCTGCTCGGCGGGCTGCTACTGGCGGCGGCGACGGTCGGCGCCTGGTGGGCCTGGTTGGGCTGGGAGACCGGCTACACGGTCGACCCGGCGACCGGCGCCACCAGCGGCCCCTACGCGGTGTGGCAGGTGGCCGGCTGCGTGCTGACCCTGGCCCTGATCGCCGCGGTCGGCGGCTGGTGGCGCGGCCCCTGGCTGGTGGCCCCGGTGATGACGGTGGCCTTCACGGCCGCCTGGGCGCGGCACGCCGCGTCGACCGACGCCACCGGGCTCTGGGCGGTCGGGGCGGCGCTGGTCGCCATCGGCACCGCGATCGGGTCCACCCTGGTGAGCGCCGGTGCCGGGTGGCTGCGGCGCCGCCGGCGGCCGGCCCGGTGAGAAGTGACCCGGGCCCCTGACCCGGGGGCCCGCCGGCAACGCGGCGGGCCCCCGGTCACGGGACGGGTCAGGCGAGCGCCTTCAGGTAGTCGGGGTTGGCCTTCAGCCACTCCTCGACAGCCTTCTTCTCGTCACCCTTGTGGGTGTTGAACATCAGGTCCTCCAGGGACCCGAGCTGCTGGTTGTCCATGGTGAACTTCGCCAGCATCTTCGTGACCTCGGGAAAGTCCTTGCCGAAGCCCTGGCGGCCGAAGGTGTTGATCTGCTCGGCCTGGCCCAGGGTCCCCTTCGGGTCGGCCAGGTCCTTCAGCTCGTACTTCGCGTAGGCCCAGTGCGGGTGCCAGAGGGTGACCACGATCGGCTTCTGGTCGGCGATCGCGGCGTCGAGCGCGGCCAGCATGGCCGGGGTGGAGGAGGTCTTCAGCTTCATGGCGTCGGCCAGGCCGTAGCCGGGCAGCACCTTCTCCTGGGTGGCCTTGGTGAGGCCGGCGCCCGGCTCGATACCGATCAGCTGCCCGCCGAAGGTGCCGGCCTTGCCGGCCAGATCCTCGAGCGAGTCGACGCCGTCGACGTACTTCGGCACCGCGATGCTGAGGCTGGCGTCGTCGTACCAGACGCCGATCTTCTCCAGCTTGTCGCCGTACTTCTCCAGGTAGGAGGCGTGGGTCTGGGGCAGCCAGCCGTCCAGGAACAGGTCGATGTCGCCGCCGGCGAGCCCGCCGTAGACCAGCCCGGCCTCCAGGTTCTTGAGCTGGACCCGGTAGCCCTTCTCCTCCAGGATGTGCTGCCACAGGTGGGAGGCAGCGATCGCCTCGTCCCAGGCCATGTAGCCGATGGTGATCTTCTTGCCGTTGCCGGACCCGCCGTCCGACTTCGCGCTGCAGGCGGCACCGCCCAGCGCCAGGGTGGCGGTCACGGCGAGCGCCAGCACGCGCCTCAGGGTCGTGAACACGGATTGTCCTTCCTTCTCTGAACAGCCGGCGGACCCGCGTACGCGGGCCCAGGGGTGCCGGCGGAGGGCGACAGTCAGGCGGCCTGCCGCGCCAGGCGCTGCGCCCGCGCGGAGGGGAACCGGTCGCCCACGGAGTCGGTGAGCCGGTCGAGCACCACGGCGAGGACCACGACGGCGATGCCGCCCTCGAAGCCGCTGCCCACCTCGACCTGGGAGAGCGCGAACATGATCACGTCGCCGAGGCCGCCGGCGCCGACCATGCCGGCGATGACCACCATGGACAGGGCCAGCATGATGACCTGGTTGACCCCGGTCATGATCGTCGGCAGGGCCAGCGGCAGCTTGGTCCGCAGCAGCACCATCCACGGTGGCGCGCCGAACGACTCGGCGGCCTGGACGATCTCCTTGTCGACCTGCCGCAGGCCGAGCTCGGTCAGACGTACGCCGGGCGGCATGCTGAACACCAGCGTGGCCAGCACGCCGGGCACGGTGCCGATGCCGAAGAAGAAGATCGCCGGGATCAGGTAGACGAACGCCGGCATGGTCTGCATGAGGTCCAGCACCGGCCGGGCCACGGTGGACGCCCGCCGGTTCTCCGCGATGAAGATGCCCAGCGGGATCGCCAGCAGCAGGGCGAGCACGCTCGCCACGAGCACCTGGGCGAGGGTGCTCATGGTCTCCTCCCAGTACGGCATCCCGGCCACCACGCCGAGGCCGACCGCCGTCCCGAGGCCGAACTTCCAGCCGCGCAGCCACCAGCCGAGCCCGGCCAGGACCAGCACGACCGCCACCGGCGGTACGCCGGTGAGCAGCTCGTCGAGCGGGCGGACCAGGGCGTCGACCACGGCCGCGACCGCGTCGAAGACCGGGCCGAGGGCGCCGGTGGCCCAGTCGACGGCGGATTCGGTCCAGGCACCCAGCGGCACCCGGGGCAGCTCGACGTCGAGCGGGGACCAGGTGTGACTCATGTCAGCTCTCCCTTCGTGCCCACCAGCTCGACCTCGGCCGGGTCGGGTGCCGGCTCGTCCACCGCGGCCACCTCGTCCGGGGTGGCGCTGGCCAGGGCGCTGAGCAGGGTGATCCGGGGGATCACCCCGGCCAGCCGGCCCCGGTCGTCGAGGACGGCCACCGGATGCTGGCTCTCCGCGCAGTCGGCGAACAGGTCGGCCACCGCGGTGTCCTCGGTGACCGTGCGGACCCGCTCGGTCGAGACGTATCCGTCGAGGCTCGGCCGGCCCTCGCGCAGCGCCCGCAGCACATCGTCCTCGGTGACCGTGCCGAGGAACTTCTTCATCGGCCCGGTCACGTAGACCGCCGAGGTCTGGCTCTCCCGCAGCGCCTTCGCGGCCACCCGGGGGCCGGCGTTGACGTCCAGCACGTGGTGCGGCTTCTCCATCACCGACGCGGCGGTCAGGATCCGGGTCCGGTCGACGTCGGCGACGAACTGCGCCACATACCCGTTGGCCGGGTCGGTGAGGATCTCCTCGGCGGTGCCGATCTGGACGATCCGGCCGTCCCGCATCACCGCGATCCGGTCGCCGAGCCGCATGGCCTCGTTCAGGTCGTGGGTGATGAAGATGATGGTCTTGCCCAGTTCGGCCTGGAGTTCCAGCAGCTGGTCCTGGATCTCCCGGCGGATGAGCGGGTCCAGCGCCGAGAACGCCTCGTCCATCAGCAGGATGTCGGTGCCGGCCGCGAGCGCGCGGGCCAGCCCGACCCGCTGCCGCATACCGCCGGAGAGGTCGTGGGGGAGCTTGTCCGCCCACTCCTCCAGGCCCACCATGCGCAGCGCGTCCAGCGCGCGTTCGCGCCGCTCGGCCTTGGGCAGGCCGGCGACCTCCAGGGCGTACCCCGCGTTCTCCAGCACCGTCCGGTGCGGCATCAGCGCGAAGTGCTGGAAGACCATGCTGATCTTCTCGCGCCGCAGCTTGCGCAGCGCGGCGGGCTTGAGCGTGGTCAGTTCGACCCCGTCGACCTGCACACTGCCCCGGGTGGGCCGGAGCAGACCGTTGAGCATCCGGATGAGGGTGGACTTGCCGGAGCCGGAGAGGCCCATCACCACGAAGATCTCGCCGGGGCGTACCTCGAAGTTCGCGTCGATCACGGCGGCCGTGGCCGGCAGGCCCGCCAGCGCCTCGGCGCGCGGGGCGCCGGTCGCGAGGCGCCTCATCGCCTCGTCAGCTCGATTGCCGAATATTTTGTAGAGCGACTTCACTGCGAGTGCGGGCACGATCCCCTCTCCGATGGAACCGGTGGCGGATCACGCCATCGGTGGCCATCTTCGCGTCTCGTCCGTCGATATCAACATCGGTCACATTCCGGGGGCCGCAGGGGCCGGCCCGGAAACTTACCGACGTCATCGGCGAGAATCCAGTCGTAACCGGGGGGACTGTGGAATTAACCACAAAAACTGCACGCTTTTCGGCGTCGAATTCGGTCGCCGGTACGCACGGCGGACGCGCCGCACCGGGGTGTGCGCCGGGCGGTTGGACCCGCTCTGGGCTCTTTGTTCCGTCCGGTACGGGCGCCGGTGCCGAGCGGTCCGCTGCCGCCGTTCGTCCCCGAATATGACGACGGCGATAGAGAACAGTCATGAGCTCGTGATTTTCCGTCACGCGATTGTCATATTCGGACGACGATCCCGACCCGTCGGGTGGCGCGGTTCGCAATCGGTTCGCTTGCCATCCGGAAATCGCCGAATATGGATCGCCCGCGTCCCCGAAGAAGCCGAATCCAGCGCGTTCGTGGGCGCGGCACCGCATGCTCGCCGGATGCCAGGCGTGTCCTCCCACGACCAGCCGGCCGATCGGATCGCCTGGTCTCGCCGGCCGCCCGCCGCCACGATCCGGCCGTGCCGAGGCACGGCTCCGCCCCGGCAGGGTTGCCGCCGCGACGGCAAGCTGATCGAGGACAGACCGGCCGACGGATTGCCGACAGGACGTCCGACCCCCGCCCGGCGCATTGTTGGTGCAGTGGAGGCTTTGGATGGCGGGCCACATCCCATCCCTCCGGCCCCGGCGGCGACTCCGTGTCGTCGCCGGACGCCGCCAGCGCCGAGCGCGGCCGTGACGCCGCCGGCGGGCCTGGCCACCGCCCGGTCCACCGCGCGCCGCCCGGCCGAGGCCCGGCCCGGCGCCGTCCTGACCGGACGGTGCCAGCCGTCAGGACACCGACGTCACCACCTCCGACCGGCCTCGCCGGGATCGTCGTCGTGAACCGCGGCGCCCCGCCTGACCGGCCGGGCGTACCGGCGGACGCCGGGCGCAGAGCAAGGAAGGAGGGGGCGGAGATGGCCGCTCCCACCGTGACCGCCAGCCTCAACCGCTCGACCTACTCCCCAGGCGACCAGATGACCCTCACGGTCACCTACGCCGACCCGGACACCCGGCCCGTCACGGTCACCATCGTGGTGACCGACTCCCAGGGCAACAGCAGCGCCCCGGTCAAGGCCACGGCGGTCATCGACCCGCTCACCGTGAGCGTGACCGACGATTCCGGCCGGACCTGGACGAAAGTCTCCGACACCGGGTCGGTGGCCGTGTACCGGGCGGTGGCGTGATGCCGCAGGTCACGGTCACCGTGCGGGACAACGGCGGGCACACCGCCACCGCCACCGCCAGCTACACCGTCGCCCCGCCGGTGCTGGGCGGCTACTACCTCGCCGGGAACGCCGACCCGACGGCCGACCTGGCCGGCGGCAACTTCCGCTCCCTCACCCAGTACCGCAGCTTCGCCGACGGCTACACCTTCCCCGGATACAACCAGTCGTGGCTCACCACCCTCGGCCGCAAGGGGATCGCGGTCAACATGGTGCTCGAACTGAAGTACTACGGCGCAACCAGCATCGGACCGCAGACCTTCACCGTGGACGGGGCCACCTACACCGTCCCGGCCCCGGCGATGACCATCCAGCAGCGCCCAGGGACCACCTGGCCGAAGGCGTACGGGTACGGGCAGGTTCTCGCCGGCCTCTGCGACGGGCTCTTCGCGAGGGCGCTGTCGCAGTACCGGACCCTGGGCTTCCCGGTCAACATCCAACTCGCCTCCGAGCTGGACACCGACCACGAGTTCGGCACCACCGAGTCGGGGGTGGCGTACGACTGGGCCAACTCGGATGCCCGGGCCGTGCAGGCGATGACCTACATCGTGAACTGGTTCAAGGCCCGCCCGCTGCCCGCCGGCACCACCTTCTCGGTCGGCTCGGGCGGCTTCGACCGGGCCGCCTACCGGCGTACCCACCCGGAGTCGCTGATGGCGAAGCTGGACTTTCTGCATTGGAACGTCTACGCCACCGACCCGAGCGACACCGCCCTGGGCCGGTTCCGGCGCACGAAGGACTGGGCGGTGGCCGATCTCGGCCCGGTGGCGCTCTCCCGTCCGGTGCTCATCGCGGAGTGGGGGGTACGGGTTGCCGAGTTCCCCAATCAGGCCGCCTGGATCGCCACGGTGCCGGCGGCCATCGCCCAGCTCAACGCCGAGCGGAGCCCGCGGATCGTGCGCACCAACTACTTCAACTCGGGCTGGGGCACCCTCACCCCGAAGGACGCCGGGCTGGCCGCGCTGCGGGCGGCGTACGCCACCCGGCCGTACATCTGACGAGCCGGCCCAGCGTTTCGGCCTACGCGCCGAAACTCGGCTGACGCGTCGGGGCCGGCCGCCGAGCCCCTCGGCGGCCGGCCCCACGCGGGCCGGCGGACCCCTCTGCACGCCGGCCCCTGGGCCGGGGGACCCCTCCACCCACCGGCCCGGGTCAGGTCAGTACGCCAGCGTCACCGGCCGGCCCAGCAACTGCGCCCCGTTGTTCCCCAGCCAGCCCTCGGCGGCTGCGGCGTGCTGCGCGAACGTGTGGATGTCCCGGAACCGGCGCTGGATCGGCGCGGAGTCCCGGGCCGCACCGCCGCCGGCCGCCCGGTAGCAGGTGTCCACGGCGGCGATCGCCTGCTCGGTCACCCAGGGCAGCGAGGCGGAGATGGTCGGGTGCAGGGCGGCGATCCGTCCCGGGTCCTCGGCGCAGGCCGCCCAGAGTTCGTCGGCGAGCGCGGCGAGCAGGGCCCGCGCGGCGCGGACGTTCAGGTCGGCCCGACCGAGCTGGACCCGGAACGCGGGCGAGTCGGCGAGCGGCTGCCGGGCGTAGAGGCGCTGCCGCCCGTCGCCGAGCAGCGCGGTCATCTCGTCCAGTGCGCCCTGCGCGATGCCGACCGCGACCGCACCCAGGTGCAGCACGAAATGCACCAGCGGCGCCACGAACCCCGGCCCGGGAACGCACGGCGTGCCGGTGAACAGGTCGAAGCTCTCCTCCGCCGGACAGAACGCCGACTCGACCAGCACGTCGTGGCTGCCGGTGCCACGCAGGCCGAGCACGTGCCAGGTGTCCACCACGGTCACCCGGTCGGCCGCGAAGAGCATCGAACGGGTCTCCGGCGGCTGCCCGTCCGCCCCGGGCAGCGGCTGGCCGTCCGCGGTGACCAGGCAGTTGCCGAAGATCCAGTCGGCGTGCCGGCAGCCGCTGGCGAACCCCCACCGCCCGCTCACCTGGAACCCGCCGTCGGCCAGCTCGGCCCGGCCCAGTGCGGCGAAACCGCCGGCCACCACCACGTCCGGGCCGGCGGCGTAGAGCTTGTCGAACCGGTCGCGGGGGAGCATGGCGAGCAGGTGCGGGCTCTCCGCGCCGATCATCACGGTCCAACCGGTCGAGCCGTCCGCCCGCGCCAGGGTCTCCAGCACCGCCATTCCCGTGCGCAGGTCCACCTCGTAGCCGCCGTGGCTGCGGGGCACGAACATCCGGAAGCAACCGGCCGCGCGGAGCCGGTCGTGCAGGTCGGCGGGCAGCTCTCGGGCCTGCTCGATCTCCTCGGCCCGGGCGGTCAGCTCCGGCGCCAGCTCGCGTACGGCGGTCAGCAGGTCGTGGCGGTGCTCCATGGCGGCCTCCTCGTCGGTGTGGCGGTTCCACCGTGGCGGGTGCGCCGTCCCGATCGCCAGGGACACCGGTACCGACCGGGCGGGACGCCGGTGGTGTCCCGGGCCGGCGGCGGAACCGCCCGGACGATCGGGACGCCGTGGCCCATGCGCCCGGGACACCGGGACGGCCACGCTTCGCCTGCGGCGATCCGCCGCGGCCCCCGACCGGAGGAGGAACCATGACCAGCGCCACGCTCGACGCCACCGCCACCGCCACCACGACCGCCACCGACCGTCCCCGCCGCGCCTGGGCGGTCGCCGGGACGCTCGCCGGGCTCACCGGCGTCGCGCTCTTCCTGTTCAGCCCGGGCCTGTCCGACGTGGACCGGTCGCTGATCGCCGACAACGCCCGGTACGTGGCCGCGATGGACGGCCGGGAGGCGTACGTCTGGGTCTTCCAGGTGCTGTCCGGGCTGGCCGCCGGTTGCCTGGCGGTCTTCGCGGCCGGGCTGCGGCGGCGGTTGGCGGCCCGGGAGCCGGCCGGCGGCCTGCTGCCCGACGTGGCGGCCGGCGGCCTGCTGCTCACCGCGGCGCTGCTGCTGGTCGGCGGCGGTGTCTCCACCGAGCTCTACTGGGACCTGCTGCACCTGTCCGAGACCGACGCCGACACGGTCGCGGCGCTGGCCACCGGCTACAACACCCTCCCATGGGTGTGGGCGGGGGCCGGGCTCAGCGCCGGCGCGGTGGCGGTCGCCGGGCTGCGCCGCCGGTCGGTGAGCCGCTGGCTGGCGGTGTTCAGTCTGCTGATGACCCTGCTGGTGGTGGTCACCCAGGCGGTGCCACTGCAGTATCTGGCGCTGGCCCCGGCGGCGCTCTGGGCCACTGTCGCCGGACTGACATTCGCGCTAGAGCGTCGGGGTCTCGGCAACTGACCCGGCGGCTGTCAGGATCAGCCCATGTCCGCCGAGCCGACGACGGCACCACCGGGCGGCGACCGGCGTCACCCGGTCGCCGCCCGGCTGGTCGCCGCCGGCTGCGCGCTCCTGCTCACCGGTACGGCCGTCTGCTGGGTCCTCGCCCGCCGGCCGTGGGGCCTGTCCCAGCTCTTCTTCCTGGTCGACTTCACCGACTGCGCGGTCTACGGCACGGTCGCCTGGCTGGTGCTGCTGCGGCGCGGGCACCCGGTCGCCTGGCTGCTCGCCGCGACCGGAGTGGGTGGCGGCCTGTCCGCGTTGAGCGCGCAGTACGTGGACCTGCTCGCGGTGCGGCCCGGGCTGCCCGCCCCGGTGCTGCTCACCTCGGCCCGTGACTGGGCCTGGGTGCCCGGGATGCTCGCGCTCATCACGGTGGTGCCCTGGCTGGTCCGGGAGGGGCGGCTGCCCGTACCGGCCCGGGTCGCGGTGGCCGCCGGCGCCCTGGTGACCGCCGGGATCGAGCTGTTCCACCTGACCTGGCCCGGCCGGCCGGGCCGGCCCTCGGGCGCGCTGCCGCTCGGCGTGCCCGGCTGGGCGGACGTCGTGGACACCGGGGACCTGCTGCTGTTCCGGGCGGTGCCGCTGCTCGGCCTGGTCGCCGCTGCCGGCCTGGTACACCGGTGGCGTACCGGGCCGCCGGCCGAGCGGGTCGGGCTGGGCTGGCTGGCCGTCGGCACCGGGCTGCTCGCGGTCAGCTTCGCCCCGCTGGGCTTCCCCGGCTGGGCCGGGTACGTCCCGGACTGGCTCGCCCCGACCGCCATGCTCGCCTCCCAGGCGTTCTTCCCGGCCGCGGTGCTGGCCGTGGTGCTCCGGCAGCGGCTGTGGGGGATCGAGATCGCGGTCCGCCGCACCCTGGTCTGGTTCCTGCTCACCTTCCTGCTGGTGACCGCGTACGTGGTGGGGGTGAGCGTGCTCGACGCGCTGCTGCCGGCCAGTCCCGCGGTGCCGGGGGTGCTGGTCACCGCGCTGGTGGCGGTGGGCATGCAGCCCGTGCGGGCCCGGGTGCAGCGCGGCGTCGACCGGCTGATCCACGGCGAGGCGGTGGAGCCGCTCGGCGTGGTACGCGGCGTCGGGCACCGGATCAGCGCCTCCGCGGACCCGGCGGACGTGCTGACCGGGGTGGCGCAGAGCCTGACCGACCTGCTCCGTCTCGGCGCCTGCGCGATCGAGGTGGACGGTCCGGAGCCGTACGCCGCGCACGGGTCGTCCCCGGGGCCGGTCGGCGCGCCGCTGGTGCTTCCGCTACGCCGGGGCGGCACCGAGATCGGTCGGCTGGTGGCCTGGGCCCGGGCGGGGGAGCGGCTGGACGGGCGTACCCGTTCGGCCCTGGTCGACCTGGTGCCGGTGGTCGCCTCGGCGGCCAGCCTGGCCGCCACCAGCCGGGCGCTGGCCGCCTCGCGGGCCCGGCTGGCCGAGGCGCGTGAGGAGGAACGCCGCAAGCTGCGGCGCGACCTGCACGACGGGCTCGGGCCGGCGCTGGCCGGGGTGGCGTTGGGCCTGCAGGCGACCCGTAACCTGCTCACCGTGGATCCCGAGGCGGCCGGGCGGTTGCTGGACCGGCTGCGCGACGAGGTCGACCAGCGCGTCGAGCACGTGCGGGACCTGGCCCGGGGGCTGCTGCCGCCGGTGCTGGGCGAGCGCGGCCTCGCCCCGGCGCTGCACGAGCTGGCCCAGCGGTACGAGGGATCGGGGCTGGCCGTCGGGGTGCTGGCCGCGCCGCTGCCGCTGCCCGAGCCGGTGGCGACCGCGATCTACGGCATCGTCTCCGAGGCGGTCCGCAACGTGCACCGGCACTCCGGCGCGGCGAGCTGTCGGGTGCGCGTCGACCGGGACGACGCGGGGCTCACCGTGCGGGTCGAGGACGAGGGGCGGGGCGTGGCGCCGGGGACGCCGGGCGGGATCGGGATGCGCTCGATGCGGGAACGGGCCGAGGGGGTCGGCGGCGTCTGCGTCGTGTCGCCGGGGGAGGGCGGCGGCACCAGCGTGCTCGTCCGGGTGCCGGCCGCGCGGCTGTCGGCGTACGAGTCGGATCGGGCGCTGCCGACGGTGGACGCCGCGCGGCCCGACCCCGCCATCTCGGGGGAACAGGCGTGGTCCGCTGCCGGCGTGGAGGCTGCCGGGCCGGGCCCGGTGCGGCCGGCGGTGGTGGGGCCGTGAGCGGGGAGACGATCCGGGTCGCGGTGGTGGACGACCACCCGGTGTTCCGGCTGGGCATGACCGCGCTGCTCGCCTCGACTGCCGGGCTGGCGGTGGTCGGCGAGGCCGCCGACGCGGACGGCGCGCTCCGCGTCGCCGACCAGCAGCGGCCGGACGTGATCATCATGGACCTGCACCTGGGCGGCCGGTCCGGGGTGGCGGCCACCCGGGAGATCGTCACCCGGCACCCGGGTATCGGAGTGCTGGTGGTGACCATGCTGGACGACGACGACTGGGTCTTCGCGGCGCTGCGCGCCGGTGCCCGGGGCTACCTGCTCAAGGGTGCGGCGCCGGCCGAGGTGGAGCGGGCGGTCCGGGCGGTCGCCAACGGCGAGGTGCTGCTCGGCCCGGTGATCGCGAGCCGGGCGGTGAGCTACCTGTCCGGGGCCCGGGCGTCCGGGGCGGCGCCCTTCCCGGAGCTGACCGACCGGGAGCGCGAGGTGCTCGACCTGGTCGCCCAGGGGTTGAGCAACGTGGTCATCGCCCGCCGGTTGACGCTCAGCCCGAAGACCGTCCGCAACCACCTGTCCAACGTGCTCGCCAAGCTCCAGGTGGCCGACCGCGGCCGGGCCATCGTCCGGGCCCGGGAGGCCGGCCTCGGTCAGCCCTGACCGGCGCGGAACTCGTCGGCGACGATCCGCAGCGCCCGGGTCAGCTCCGCCGCCGACGGCGCCGCCTCCGGGTCGACCAGGTACTGGGCGGCCAGGCCGCCGAGCAGCGCCTGGTGGAAGGCGCCGAGCGCGAGCGCGGTCGGCTCGTCGGCGGCCGGGTCGACCCGGTGGAAGACCTCGGCGAGGCCGATCCGGGCCTGGTGGTTGGCGGTGGCGAACGCCGCCCGCAGTTCCGGTAGGCGGTCCATCTGCGCGATCAGCTCGAACTGGATGGCCCAGAGCGGGCGCAGCCGGGCAAAGGACTCGATGATCCGCTCCCAGGTCGCCTCGAACCGCTGCTCGGGCGTGGCCGTCGCGTCGGTGTCCTCGGCGAGGGCGCGGCCCAACTCCTCACCCCATTCCGCCATCGCCTCGATCAGGGCCTCGTTGAGCAGGGCCTTCGTGGTGCGGAAGTGGTAACCGATGGCGGCCAGGCTGGTGCCGGCCGCGGTGGCGACATCCCGGGCCGTGGTGCCCGTGTATCCCTTCTCGATCAGGCAGCGCTTGGCACCGGCGAGCAGGTCCTCCCGATTTCCCATGCCGACAGGGTAGCGGATTTCTTGAACAAGCGTCTTGCACAACTGTCTAACACGCTTGTACAGTCATCGGCATGACCGATGTGTTGATCTCCGGCGCCGGTGTCGCCGGCCCCGCTCTGGCCTGGTGGCTG
The DNA here is from genome assembly GCF_043204735.1 of Micromonospora sp. NPDC047740. Classification (NCBI taxonomy): domain Bacteria; kingdom Bacillati; phylum Actinomycetota; class Actinomycetes; order Micromonosporales; family Micromonosporaceae; genus Micromonospora; species Micromonospora sp. NPDC047740. The sequence continues at coordinate 319,706 of NZ_JBIDCT010000004.1, read as the reverse complement.
CGCCGTCACGGTTTCCGTCCAACCGTCGTCGAGCGCGCCCCGGCGCTCCGCGCCGGGGGCTACAAGGTGGACATCCGGGGTGCGGCCCTGGCGGTCGTCGACCGGATGGGCCTGGGGGACGAGGTGCGGCGGCACGACACCGGCATGCGGCTGGCCCGCTTCGTGGACTCGTCGGGCCGGCAGCGCGCCACCATGGACGCCGCGCTCTTCGGCGGCCGGGAGGGGGACGACGTCGAGGTCATGCGCGGCGACCTGGCCCGCATCCTGGTCGACGCCACCCGCGACGTGGACTACCTCTTCGACGACTCGATCGTCGCGCTGGACCAGCGGGCCGACGGGGTGGAGGTCGCCTTCGAGCGGGCACCGAGCCGCCGCTTCGACCTGGTGATCGGCGCCGACGGGCTGCACTCGACGGTGCGGCGGCTGGCCTTCGGCCCTGGCTCGGCATACCTGCGCCCGCTCGGGCACCACATCGCGATCTTCACGGTGCCGGCCGGGTACGGCGAGCAGCGGGTCGAGCTGATGCACCCCGCCCCGGGACGCACGGTCGGTGTCTACCGGACCGCCGGCGCGCCGGACGCGCGGGCCCTCTTCCTCTTCCCCTCGCCGGCCGAGGAGCCCGACCGCCGGGACGTCGCCGGGCAGCAGGCGGCACTGGCCCGGGCGTACGCCGGGGCCGGCTGGCGGGTGCCGGAGTTGCTCGCCGCGATGTCGGACGCGCCGGACTTCTACTTCGACGCGATGAGCCAGGTGCGGATGGACGGCTGGTCGACCGGGCGGGTCGGGCTGCTCGGCGACGCCGCCTACGGTGCCTCGCCGGCCTCCGGGCAGGGCACCAGCCTGAGCCTGGTCGGGGCGTACGTGCTGGCCGCGTCGCTGGCCGAGGCGGCCGGCGACCCGGCCGCCGGGTTCGTCGCGTACGAGCGGCGGATGCGCCCGTTCGTGGCGGCGAACCAGCAGCTCGCCGAGCGCAACCTGAAGGGCATGGTGCTCGGCTCGGCCGCGCAGATCCGGTTCCAGACGTTGATGCTGCGGCTCATGCCGCACCTGCCGGGCCGGGAGGGGATGATCCGCCGGGTCACCGAGCCGATCCGCAAGGCGGCCACCGCGATCACCCTGCCAGACGTCCCGGCCACCGCGCGCTGAATCAGGCGGCCGTGGGGGTGGCGCTCCGCCGCCCCCACGGCGTCCGCGTCAGGAGTCCAGCCGCTCGGCGTACGCGTCGCGCAGCCGTGCCCAACCGAAGTCCAGTGCCTCGCCGCCGCGGATCGGGCCGACCGGGTCGCCGTCGAGCAGGTGGCCGGCCACGTCCAGGCAGAGGTGCCAGCCGGCGGCCATGATCGGGGCCTGGTCGGCCTGCTCGATCCGGTGCCGCAGGGTCAACCGGGTGCCCGGGCCCGCCGGGGCCAGCTCCCAGCGCAGCAGGTCGTCGCCCCAGGTGTACTCCAGCAGCGACGGGCGCTCGGCGCGGACCACGGTGGCCGGCGCCTCGAAGGTCCGATCGCCGTCGACCATGCTGAGCGTGGCCCCGCCGGGCGTGCCGAGGTCGCGGCTGGCGAGGAAGGGCGCCCACTGGGCCAGCTGGTCCGGCTCGGTCAGCGCGGCCCACACCTTCTCCGGCGGGTGCCGCAGGTCCCGGACGAACACCAGGTCCCACCGGTCACCGGCCGGTACGCGGGCGACCTCGGCGAGCGGGCCGGGCCGGAAGTTGTCGCGCTCCATGGTCACTCCTGACTGTCGAGGTGGCGCTCCAGGGCGTCGAGGTGGTCCGCCCACATCCGCCGGTACGGCCTGAGCCAGTCGTCCACCGCGCGCAGCGGGCCCGGGTCGATCCGGTAGATCCGCTGCTGGGCCGCGGTGCGGCAGGTGACGAAGCCGGCCTCGCGGAGCACCTTGAGGTGCTTGGAGACGGCCGGCTGGCTCATCCCCAGCGCGTCCACCAGGTCACCGACGCTGCTCTCGGTGCGGCGCAGCCGGTCGAGGATGCGGCGTCGGGTGGGTTCGGCCAGGACGGCGAAGGCGTCGACGGACACCGGTCCAATATGCCTCATCGGTTATATGCCTGTCAAGGAATGCAGGGAGGTCGACCGCCCGGGCAGGTCCCCTCCTTCCCCCTCGGCCGGGCCCGGCGGCTCAATATGCTCGGGCCATGGAACTGCGGATCTTCACCGAACCCCAGCAGGGCGCCAGCTACGACCAGCTGCTCGCCGTGGCCCGCTGCGCCGAGGAGACGGGCTTCGGCGCGTTCTTCCGCTCCGACCACTACCTGAAGATGGGCTCGGTGACCGGCGAGCCGGGTCCGACCGACGCCTGGACCACCCTCGCCGGCCTGGCCCGGGACACCGCCCGGATCCGGCTCGGCACGCTGATGACCGCGGCCACCTTCCGGCTCCCCGGCCCGCTCGCCATCACCGTGGCGCAGGTCGACCAGATGAGCGGCGGCCGAGTCGAGCTGGGCATCGGCACCGGCTGGTACGCCGACGAGCACACCGCGTACGGCATCCCGTTCCCGCCGGTCGGGGAGCGCTTCGACCGGCTGGAGGAGCAGCTCGCCGTCATCACCGGGCTCTGGGAGACCCCGGCCGGTCGGACCTTCGACCACCCCGGCAAGTACTACCCGGTGAGCGACTCGCCGGCGCTGCCCAAGCCGGTGCAGCAGCCCCGGCCGCCCATCCTGCTCGGCGGGAAGGGGCCGAAGCGCACGCCCCGCCTCGCCGCCCGGTACGCCGACGAGTTCAACCTGCCGTTCGCCTCGCTCGCGGACTCGGCGGCCCAGTTCCAGCGGGTGCGGGACGCCTGCGCCGAGGTCGACCGGGACCCGTCCACCATGGTCTGGTCCAACGCGCTGGTGCTCTGCTGCGGGCGGGACGAGGCGGAGGTGGCCCGCCGGGCCGCGGCGATCGGCCGGGAGCCCGCCGAGTTGCGCGAGAACGGCCTCGCCGGCACGCCCGCCGAGATCGTCGACAAGCTCGGCCGGTACGCCGGGATCGGCAGCCAGCGGGTCTACCTCCAGGTGCTCGACCTGACCGACCTGGACCACCTGGAGCTGGTCGCCGCCGAGGTCATGCCGCAGCTCTGACGATCGACCACGCCCGCCCGGCGGCCGTTCGAGGCGCCGGGCCGGGCCCCGGCGGCTCCGGCTCGGGCTCCGGGATCGGCGCCGGCACCGGATGCCCGGTCGGTGCGGCGCCGACCCGGCCGGGGCCCACGCCGGTCGGGTCGAGCTTCTCCTCGGCCGGGCGCACCTCGGGGCGGCGGGTGGGGGCGGGGTCGCGGTGGCTGGTCATCGGCACCGGGTTCCCCGTCCGGGCCGAATCAACCGTGCCTTGACAGGTGGGCGGAAAATGCACCCGGACGACGGCGTCGGATCGGGGGTACGACATGGAACTGCACCGCAGCCGGGGGACACTGCCGCTGGCCATCGTCTGCGTGTTCGGCGGGGTGATGGTGCTCGTCGCCGGTGAGGGCTGGCTGCTGCGGATGCTGGCGGCACTCGGGGTCGTCGTGGTCGGCGGCGTGGCGCTGGTCGGCGCGGTGCGGCCGTTCCGCTTCGTCATCGGGCCGGACGGGCTGGACGTGCGCCGCCCGGGCCTGCGCGGGACGTACCGCTGGGAGTACTTCGACGCGCTCGCCCTCGACGACCGGGGGAGGCTGGTCGCGGTGCCCGCCGTCGGCCTGGGCCTGCGGACCACCGCGCGGCACCCGCGCGACGGTCGGCCCGCCGTCGAGCTCCTCCACCTCACCCAGGTAGGCGAGAGCCCGGACGAGATCGCGGCGGCGCTGACCCGGTACTCCGGTGGCCGGTTCGCCGACGCCCGCACCCCGGTGGCCACCCAGCTCCCCGGGACGGAGATCGCGTTCACCGTCGCCCTGCGCGGCTACGGGACGGCGCCGGTCGACGAGCTGGTGGGCCGCGCCCAGGATGCGCTGGCCCGGGGCGGCCCGGCCGAGCGGCGGGCCGTCCGCGCGGAGATCGAGCAGGCCCGGGCCGCCGGCATCCCGGTCGGGCTGCGCGGGTACGACATGGGCCAGGTCGACGCCGCGCTCGGCGCGCTCCACGCCGCCCTCGCCGAGGAACCCACCACCGACCGGGAGACCACCGCGTGACCGACGCCGGCCGCAACTGGGCGGGCAACGTGCGGTACGCCGCCCGGGCCCGCCACCGGCCGTCCAGCCTGGACGAACTGCGCCGGCTGGTGGCCGGCGCCGACCGGGTGCGGGCGGTGGGCACCGGGCACACGTTCAACCGGCTCGGTGACACCACGGGCGAGCTGGTCTCGCTGGCCGGGCTGCCGCCCACCGTCGTGCTGGACCGCGACCGCGGCACGGTCACCGTCCCCGCCGGCCTGCGCTACGGCGACCTCGCCACCCGCCTGCACGCCGAGGGGTACGCGCTGGCCAACCTCGCCTCGCTGCCGCACATCTCGGTGGCCGGCGCGGTCGCCACCGCCACCCACGGCTCGGGTGCCGCCCACGGCAACCTCGCCACCGCCGTGGCCGCCCTGGAACTGGTCACCGCCGACGGCGACCTGCTCACCGTGGACCGCGCGCACCCGAGGTTCGCCGGGATGGTGGTCAACCTCGGCGCACTGGGCGTGGTCACCCGGCTCACCCTGGACGTGGTGCCCGCCTTCCAGGTCCGCCAGTACGTCCGGCTCGGCCTGCCCCGCGCGGCGCTCGAAGCCGCCTGCGACGCGGCCTACAGCGTGAGCGTGTTCACCGGCTGGCGCTCGTCCCGCCTGGACCAGGTGTGGCTCAAACAGCGGGCCGACGCGCCACCACCCCCGGCGGACTGGCTGGACACCGTCGCCGCCGACGCGCCCTGCCACCCGGTGCCCGGCATGCCGGCGGAGCACTGCACCGCCCAGTTCGGCGCGCCCGGACCGTGGCACGAGCGGCTGCCGCACTTCCGGCTCGGCTTCATCCCGAGCAGCGGTGACGAACTCCAGTCGGAGTGGCACCTGCCCCGCACCTCGGCCGCCGCGGCGCTCGCCGCGCTCGACCCGGCCGCCGAGCGGATCGCCGCCGTGCTCCAGGTCTGCGAGCTGCGTACGGTCGCCGCGGACGGGTTGTGGCTCAGCCCGAACCATGACCGGGACAGCCTGGCGATCCACTTCACCTGGATCGGTGACGCGGCGCGGGTGGCCCCGGTGCTCGCCGAGGTGGAGGAGCGGCTGGCGCCGTTCGCCCCGCGCCCGCACTGGGGCAAGCTCTTCGGCCGGAACCCGGCCGCCACGTACCCCAGGTACGACGACTTCCGCGCCCTGCTGGCCGACCTCGACCCGGCCGGGAAGTTCCGCACCGACGAGCTCGACCGGTACTTCCCCCGCGGTTAGGCGGCGGCAGGACCCGCCGCGGTGGGCGTTCGGGCCGCCACCTTCGCGCTTTCACAGCACATCTTCGACACCGTCGAGCTTGCCCGTCGGGGCGTGTCCAGTTGGCGACATGTCGCCTCTGTGGCACCTGGCACCTAGTGACCACCATCGTGTCGGCAATCAGACTCCGGTGGTGTCAACAGTGGTTGACCAGCTTCGCTGAGAGGAGTAACACGATGAACCGGCTCTTACGCTGGACGGCCATGGCGGCGGTCGGCGTCCTGGCGGTGGGCGTTCCCGCCGAGGCAGCGCCACCGCCCCCGGCAGAAGCTGGCGGAGCCGCCGCGACCGCCAGCCCGTCCCGGGTCACTCTGATAACGGGCGACGTGGTGGAGTTGGTCGAGGCCTCGCCCGGCAGGTACGCCGCCTCCGTCCGGCCGGCGCCGGGCCGGGAAGCGATCACCTTCCACACCCTGGAAGTCGACGGCGGCCTGCGTGTACTGCCCAGCGACGTCGTGCCGTACGTGTCCACCGGTGTTCTCGACGGCGACCTGTTCGACGTACAGGAGCTCATCGAGCAGGGCTACGGGGACGAGGCGGCACCAAACCTGCCACTGATCATTCGCTACCGGGAGACCGGCCGGCAGACGATAGCCGGGGCACGGAGTGTCTCCAGGCTGGACAGCATCGGCGCCGCTGCGATCGTCGAGGACAAGGACGGGCTGACCGGGTTCTGGCGGGCAGCGGCCGGCAGCGGCCCAGGCGTCCGATCGCTCGGCGTGGACACGCCGCAGCTGGGGTCCGGCATCGCGCAGATCTGGCTCGACGGGCGGGTGAAGCCAACCCTCGACCGTAGCGTGCCGCAGATCGGCGCTCCGGCAGCCTGGGCGTCGGGGTACGACGGCGACGGTGTCACGGTGGCGGTATTGGACACCGGCATCGACGCGACACACCCCGACGTCGCTGGAAAGATCAGCGCGACGAGGAACTTCTCCAACAGCGCCACGACCGCCGACAAGTTCGGACACGGCACGCACGTTGCCAGCACGATCGCCGGCACCGGCGCCGCCTCGGACGGCCGACGCAAGGGCGTCGCACCCGGGGCGAACCTGCTCATCGGCAAGGTGCTGAACGACAGTGGCTCCGGCAACGAGTCGTGGATCATCGCCGGAATGGAGTGGGCGGTGAGTTCCGGAGCCGACGTGGTCAACATGAGCCTTGGCGGAAGTGCTACCGATGGCACCGACCCGTTGAGCGAGGCGGTCAACCGGCTCACCGCGAGCAGCGGCACCCTCTTCGTCGTCTCGGCTGGTAACGAGGGGGAGGAGTCGACCGTGGGCACTCCGGGTGCGGCCGACGCTGCGCTCACTGTCGGTGCGGTGGACCGCGACGAGAGTCTCGCGAGTTTCTCCAGCCGAGGTCCACGGTTGGGTGATTATGCGGTGAAGCCGGAAATCACCGCACCGGGTGTCGGGATCGTCGCGGCGCGGGCCGCCGGTACCGCGATGGGAACGCCGGTCGACGCGTACTACACCGCGGCGTCCGGCACGTCGATGGCTGCGCCGCACGTGGCCGGCGCGGCGGCGATCCTCGCCCAGCGCCACCCTGACTGGAACGCCGCGCAACTCAAGGACGCGCTGGTGAGCACGGCCCGCACCAATCCTGCCCTGACGGTGCACCAGCAGGGCGCCGGCCGGGTCGACGTGGCACGGGCGACTGCCCAGCAGGTGCACGCGACCGGAGTGCTCAACTTCGGGGTGCACACCGACACCACGCCGGCCGAGGCGCCGATCACCCGGCAGGTCTCCGTCACCAATACCGGGGACAGCGCGGTGACGCTGTCGCTCGCCGCACGCCTGGAGAACCTCGACTCTCACGCCGCGGACCAGGACGCTGTCGCGCTCGGCGCTGACCAGATCGTCGTACCAGCAGGCACGAGCCGGCAGGTGCCGGTCACGATCGACCCGGCCAAGCTCACCCGTGGACGGCACGGCGGTTGGCTCACGGCCAACGGCGCTGACGGGGTGCTGACCACCACTGCCCTGGCGGTGACCCTTGATGGCCCCAAGCACACCGTGACCCTGCGCGGGGTGGACCGCAGCGGCGCGGACACGAGCGTGTCCGTGGTCGCCCTGCACGGTGTCGACCCGCGCTCCGACGTGGTGAAGTGGATTCAAAAGGGCAAGCCTCTGACCGTCGAGGTCGAGGAGGGCAACTACCTGCTGCACGGCCTGATCTCGGACGGTGGGCCACTTGACTCACAGGCCACCCTGATCACCGACCCCCAGCTGAAGGTCACCCGGGACCTCGAGGTGGTCATCGACGCCCGCAAGGGGACCCCGATCACCATCGAGACACCGAAACCCGCCGAGCAGCAGGCGGTGCTGAGCTACTACGTACACCGCACCTTCGGTAACGGCCGGAGCATCAGCCACGGGGTCATGCAATTCAGCACTGTGCAGCAGGTCAACGTGACGCCCACCGACCCCGTCACCGACGGTGACTACGAGTTCGCCTCCCGGTGGCAACTCGTCGCGCCCATGGTGAGCGCCCACGTGTCCGGCGTGTCCGGGCCGCTCGACATCAACCTGCTGCACCGCTCACCGGCCTTCGACGGGGTACGCAACTTCCCGCTCGTCTGGGCCGGCACCGGCACCGAAGCGGAGTTGACCGCGGCGGGCGTACGCGGAGCCGCGGTGCTCATGGACAGTGCGAAGGGCCGTTCCGAGAGCGCCCAGGTGGCTGCCGCAGCAGCGGCCGGAGCCGCAGCCGCGCTGATCGTGCGGCCGGCCACGCAATCCGCATGGACGGTGTGGCGGCCGATCGCCACCCGGGAGCCGATCCCGGCGATGGTGGTCGCCAACGACGACGGCCAGCGCCTGAAGGCCGCCGCCACGACGGGAAAGCCGATGCTCAGCCTCACCCTTACCGTGTCCAGTCCGTACCTCTACGACGTGTTCCATGTCGAGCGGGCCCGGATCCCTTCGCAGGTCGTCCACAAGGTAACCGCGGAGAACTCGGCGCGGATCATCACCAGGTACGCCAACACCGGCGGGGATGAGTGGGCCAAGGAGCAGCGCTTCGGCTGGCGCCCCTGGCAGACGTACTCGTGGAACGACACCCAGCGCATGGTGCGCACGGGCGGGGAGCGCGAGGAGTGGGTTTCCGCCGGTGACTCGGTGTGGCAGCACCGGGTGGCGCACTACTACACCTGGGACGAGATGAATCCGCTCGGCGTCGGGATGCGCGACGCTCCGCGCAGCTACCAGGGCGACAGCCGGCTCCGCGAGGACTGGTTCACCCCGGTGGTGCGTCCGGCGGCGCCCCGCGGTGTCGCGGGCCTGGTGTCGACCCGCCGTGGCGACATCCTGGCCCTGCGGGTACCGGAATTCGTCGACGCCGCCGGCCACTACACGCTGTCGGGCGGCGGCGGTGAGCGCGACCTGGTGTCGGCACGACTGTCGCGCGACGGCGCCGTGCTCGCCGAGTTGCCCGATGCGCGGCGGGATGTGCCGACGGTGGCCGCCGACGCCTCATATCGGCTGGAGTTGACCACCGAGCGGGCGTCCAAGGAGTGGCAGTGGGCGACGCGCACGCAGACGGCGTGGGACTTCCGGTCGGGGCGCCCGGACGGTGACCCGGAAGAACCGCGGCCACTGCCGCTCCTGCAACTCGACTACTCCATTCCGGCCGACCTGGCCGGAACGGTGCCCGGGGACCACCCGCACAACATCGGTATCGCGCTGCGCAACCAGGACGGGTTGGCGGCTCCGGCCGGGGGCAGCGTCGGGGTCGAGGTGTCGTTCGACGAAGGGGCGACGTGGCGCTCGGTGAAGGTCGCGGGCGAGGACGGCGTCTTCCACGCGCTCGTGCCGCCGGGCACCGGCACGGTCTCGCTGCAGGTGCACGGCGCTGACGCCGACGGGAACGAGGTCACCCAGACGATCCTGCGAGCGTACGGGCTGCGCTGACCGCGGGCTGATCAGGGCGTCCGGAACGTGACGCCCTGATCAACCCCGGGCGACAGGGGCTCGTCCACACCGGGACCGTACGAAGGGCGGCGGTGGGAGTGCTGCCCGGGGATCCTGCTCAGCTGCCGCGGCCGCCGGTCATCTGCTCGCGCATGCTGCCGCGCTGCACGGCCCGGCTGATGTCGCTGGGCGAGACGATGCCGACCAGCCGCTGGTCGGACACCACCAGCGCCCGCCCGTCGGCGCACTGACTGAGCCGGGGGAGCAGGTCGGTGAGCTGCTCGTCCGGGGAGGCGAGCACCAGTTCCCCAGCCCGGCAGGACACCTCGCCCAGCGTGGTCGACTCGCGGCGGTCGGCCGGAATGCCCCGGACCCGGTCGAGGGTCACCAGGCCCACCGGGTGGCCGTCCTCGGTCAGCGGCAGCGCCGAGTGCCGGTACGCGAAGAGGTAGTGGTCCACGAAATCGGCGACGGTCATCTCCCCGGAGGCGGTCTGCGGTTGCGGGGTCATCACGTCGGCGACGCGTACCCCGCGCAGGGCGCTGCCCATCCGGGCCTGGCGCTCCTCTGCTCCGGCGGCCCCAATCAGGAACCAGCCGATCAGCGCCAGCCAGAGCCCGCCCACCCCGGCGCCCCGGAAGAACTGCCAGATCCCGACGGCGATCAGCACGATGCCGAGCCCCCAGCCGGCCCGGGCGGCCACCACCGACGCCTTCGTCCGGTCGCCGGTGGCCCGCCACACCACCGCACGCAACAGCCGTCCGCCGTCCAGTGGCGCGGCCGGCAGCACGTTGAAGATCGCCAGCAGCACGTTGATGCCGGCCAGCCAGGACAGCGCGCCGACCAGCAGGCCGCGCCCGGTGGCGAGCGAGACGAGGAACGCGATCACCCCGAAGAAGATGCCGAGCAGCAGGCTGACCAGCGGCCCGACCCCGGCGATCCGCAGCTCGGCACCGGGATCCCGGGCCTCGCCCTTCAGCTTGGACACCCCGCCGAAGAGCCAGAGCGTGATGTCCTCGACCTCGATCCCGTTGCGCTTGGCGATCACCGAGTGGGACACCTCGTGCGCGAGCAGGCCGAGGAAGAAGACCACCGCCGCGGCCAGCCCCGCCACCCAGTACGCGAAGGCCGAATGGCCGGGGTAGGAGCGCGGGAACAGACTGGCCGCCAGCGCCCAGGCGATCAGCACGAAGATGACCAGGACGCTCCAGTTGACCCCGATCGGTACACCCGCGACCCGGCCAAGCCGGAAGCTCGCCCTCATGGCTCGCACATACCCCTGACGAGGGCACCTATGCCAGCAGCGACCGCGCCAGCTCTCGCCCGCGACCGGCGGCGACCGTGCGCCCACGGCCGGCGGCGGCGTGCTGCTCAGTGTGGGGGAGCCTCGCTGACCACGGTCGGCGAGAACTGGTTGGCCGCCTCGACCGCCCATTCCAGCGCGTAGTCGGCCTCCTCCTCCCAGCCCGGCTCGCCGCCGACGAAGTGCGACCGGTGGGGGTTGCAGCGGAACCCGGTGAGCGCGGTCGAGCTCCGGTAGAGGTTGACGTTGGCGACGACCACCGAGGGCGGCACCACGTGGTCGGCGCCCCCGGCCGTCAACAGCAGCGGGGCGCGTTCGTCCCGCTTCTTGTCCACCTCGGTGGCCGCGTCCGGGTCCAGGTTGGCGAACGCCGCCTCGAACAGGACGCGGCCGGCGCCGGGTACGGCGTACCGCTCCCAGGCCGCGTCGGACTGCTGTGGGCTCAGCGTGTTGCCGAAGGCGAACCGGAAGTCCTCCTTGGTGAACGGCACCGCGCGGTTTCGGTTCGCCGGGCTGCGCAGGATCGAGAACGCTGAGCGCAGCGTGTTGAGCGGCAGCCGGAGCACGCCCTTGACCGGGGCGGGATGGAGGGCGACCCCGGCGGCGCCGAGCTTCCGGTCGAGCAGCAGTTGCGTGATCAGGCCGCCGAACGAGTGCCCCATGATGATCGGCGGCCGAGGCTGCTCCCGGACGATCCGGGCGTAGTGCTCGGTGATGTCGGCGATCCGCTGCCCAGCGATCGGCGTCGGGTCCGCCCGCAGCTCCTCGACCTCGGCCTCCATGCCGGGCCAGGCCGGCGTGAGCACCCGGAAGCCCTGCGCCCGGTACCGGTCGGCCCAGTGCTCCCAGCTGCGTGAAGTCATCCAGAGCCCGTGGATCAGCACGATCGTGTCGACCCGTCCCGTCGGTGCCGCCATGGTGACCTCCCCGTGTCGCGGTTGCCCGGCCCGGCGGTTACCCGGCCCGGCGGCGGTCAGTCACCGGCCCGGACGTGCCCGGCGACGCCCCGGATCAGCAGGCGCGGAGCTGGGCCTGCTGGTGGTCACCTTCGTCGGCGCGTTCCTGCTGCCGCGCCGGGCCCGCGAGGGCGGCGCGCACTGATCGGTGTCCACCGCCCTGACAAATGTCACGGGTGGAAGATGACGCGCGCTCCGGGGACGGCCCAGCCGTTCCCCGGAGCATCGTTGTCATGACCGACATCCCACCGGCCGTCGAGCTGGCCGGACTCACCAAGACCTTCGGCCCGGTGACCGCCGTCGACGGGCTCAGCCTCCGCGTCGAGCCGGGCGAGGTGGTGGCCTTCCTCGGCCCCAACGGCGCCGGCAAGACCACCACCGTGGACATGCTGCTCGGGCTGGCCCGCCCAGACGCCGGCACCGTCCGGGTCTTCGGCGGCACGCCGTCCGACGCCATCCGGCTCGGCCGGGTCGCCGCCGTGATGCAGACCGGCGGCCTGCTCAAGGACCTCACCGTCGCCGAGACGGTAAGGCTGACCGCGCACTTTTACGCGCAGCCCCGTCCGGTGGCGGAGGTGCTGGAGCGGGCCGGCATCGCCGACATCGCCGACCGCCCGGTGGGCAAATGCTCCGGCGGCCAGCAGCAGCGGCTGCGCTTCGCCCTGGCGCTGCTGCCGGATCCCGACCTGATGGTGCTCGACGAGCCGACCACCGGGATGGACGTCGAGGGGCGGCGGGACTTCTGGCAGGCCATCCGGGCCGACGCCCGGAACGGGCGGACCATCATCTTCGCCACCCACTACCTCGACGAGGCCGACGCCTACGCGGACCGGATCGTGCTGGTCCGGCAGGGCCGAGTGGTCGCCGACGGCACCACCGCCGAGATCAAGAACCTGGCCGTCGGCCGGATTGTCCGGGCCACCCTCCCCGGCGCCGACCAGGCCGCGCTCGCCGCGCTGCCCGGCGTCCAGGCGGTCGAGGTACGCGGTGACGCGGTGCTGGTGCGGACCGACGACTCGGACACCGTCGCCCGGCACCTGCTCACCCGCACCTCCGCGCGGGACCTCGAGATCACCTCCCGCAACCTTGAGGACGCGTTCCTCGCCCTCACCACCGACACCGGCGCCGCCGAAACCCTGACCGCCGATTCCGCGCAGCCCATCGGAGCCTGAGATGACCGTCGCCGCCTCGTCCACCACCACCACCACGCCGGCCCGGCCCGTCGACCGCCGTCCGCCTGCCCTGGGCGGGTTCTCCACCGCCGTGCTCGGCATCGAGATCCGCCGCGTGCTGCGCAACCGCCGTACGCTGATGTTCACGCTGGTCATGCCGGCGGTCTTCTTCCTGCTGTTCGGGCTGCCCCAGCGCGGCGAGGAGCTGCCCAACGGCCGCCCGGTCACCGGCTGGATCATGATCAGTCTCGCCGTGTACGCGGCCATGGTCGCCACCACCAGCGCGGGAGCGGCGGTCGCCACCGAGCGGGCGCTGGGCTGGAGCCGGCAGCTCCGGCTCACCCCGCTGCGCCCGGCCGCGTACGTGGCGATCAAGGTGGCCACCGCGATGGTGCTCGGCCTGGCCGGCGTGCTGGTCGAGTTCGCGGTCGGCGCCGTCGCCGGCGTACGCCTGCCGGTCGACATCTGGCTGCTCTCCGGGCTGGCCGCCTGGGCGGGTTCGCTGGTCTTCGCCGCCTTCGGGCTCTTCGTCGGCTACCTCGCCCCGGCCGAGAACGTCATGCAGTTCATGGGCCCGGTCCTGGCCATCCTGGCCATGTTCGGCGGGCTCTTCGTCCCGCTCGAGATGCTGCCGCACGCTTTCCAGGAGATCGCCAAGTTCACCCCGGTGTACGGCGTCGGCCAGCTCGCCCGGGCCCCGCTGACCGGGGACGGCCTGGACTGGGCGTCGGTCGCCAACCTGGTCGCCTGGACGGCGGTGTTCGGCCTCGGCGCGGCCCGGCTGTTCCGCCGCGACACCAGCCGCGTCTGACCCGTCCCCGGGGCGGAGGTTTAGCGTGTTCGTCGTGAACCTGCCGTCGGAGCGCAGCCAGCCGAGGACCCACTGGCGGGTTACCGGCTGGCTGCTCGCCGCCGTCTGGCTCTTCTTCCTCAACATCCCGCTGCTCACCGCCCTGCACCAGCCCGAGCTCTGGCGTCGGGTGCTGGGCGCGTCCACCCTGGTCGCCTTCGGCGTGAGCTACGTGTGCGTCTTCCAGTGGGCGCGGAACCGTCGGCGGGTGCACCTGGGCGTCCCGCGCGGCCGGGCCTGGGCGGCCCTGGCGCTGCTGCTCGGGCTCGGGCTGGCCGGCATCCCCGGCACCTCGGGAGACTGGCTCACCACACTCGTCTTCGTCGCGGCGGCGGCGGTGTTCCTGCTGTCGACGCGCGAGGCGGTCGTGGTGGTCCTCCTCGCCGCGGTGACCCCGCCGGTCACGGCCGCCCTGGTGCCCGGCTGGGAGGCCGAGAGCACCGTGGTGTTCGCCGTCCTGCTCGCCTCGTTCGCCATGTTCGGGGTGAGCCGGCTGGCCCAGCGCAACGCCGAACTCCAGGCCGCCCAGCAGGAGATCCGCCGGCTCGCGGTGGCCGAGGAGCGGGCCCGCACCGCCCGCGACCTGCATGACATCCTCGGCCACTCGCTGACCGTGGTGACGGTCAAGGCGGAGCTGGCCGGGCGGCTGCTGGAGCTGGATCCGGCCCGGGCCGCCGCCGAGATCGCCGACGTGGAGCGGCTGGCCCGGCAGGCCCTCGCGGACGTGCGGGGCACCGTCGGGGCGTACCGCGAGGTGCGCCTGACGACGGAGCTGGCCGGCGCCCGCTCGGCGCTCGCCGCCGCGGGCATCGTCGCGGAGCTGCCGGAGACGGTGCCGGCGCTGCCGGCGGAGCGGGACGAACTGTTCGGCTGGACGGTACGCGAGGGGGTGACGAACGTGGTCCGGCACAGCGGCGCGCGGCGGTGCGAGGTCCGGGTGGACGGCTCGGCCGTGGAGGTCCGCGACGACGGCCGGGGGCCGGTCGGTGAGCCCGGCGCGGCCGGGCACGGGCTGGTCGGGCTGCGCGAGCGGGCACGGCGGCTGGACGCCACGGTCACGGTTGGCCGTCGCCCCGGCGGACGCGGCTTCCTGTTGCGCGTTGCCCTGCCGGCGGGGTCCTGATGGGCGGCGGGTTCGCGATGGACGGCCGGGTCGCGACGGGTGGCGGCCGGGCCCGGGTGCGGAGGACGCGCGAATGACCGAGCCGATCAGGCTGCTGCTCGCCGACGACCAGGCGCTGGTCCGGGGCGCGCTGGCCGCGCTGCTGTCGCTGGAGCCGGACCTGACGGTCGTCGCCGAGGTGGGCCGGGGCGACGAGGTGGTCCCGGAGGCTCGGCGTACCCGACCCGACGTGGCCCTGCTCGACGTGGAGATGCCCGGCCTGGACGGGATCGCCGCCACCACCGCGCTGCGGGCGGCGGTGCCCGGCTGCCGGGTGCTGGTGGTGACCACCTTCGGCCGGCCCGGCTACCTGCGCCGGGCGATGGAGGCGGGCGCGAACGGCTTCGTGGTCAAGGACACCCCGGCCCGGCAGCTCGCCGACGCGGTGCGCCGGGTGCACGCCGGCCTGCGGGTGGTCGACCCGACTCTGGCCGCGGAGACCCTCGCCACCGGGCCGAGCCCGCTGACCGAGCGGGAGACCGAGGTGCTGCGGACCGCCCGGGGCGGCGGCACGGTGGCGGAGCTGGCGGCGACGCTGCACCTGTCCGAGGGGACGGTCCGCAACCACCTCTCCGCGGCGATCGGCAAGACCGGCGCCCGCAACCGGGCCGAGGCGGTACGGGTCGCCGAGGAGAACGGCTGGCTGCTCGGCGAGTGAGCCGGCTCAGGCTGCCGGTGGCGGGGTGGCGAGCTGGTCGACCACCACGACGCTGGTGCCGGCGGGCAGTTCGGCGAGGAGCTGACGCTGGCCGCTGCGGGTCAACCGGATGCAGCCGTTGGTGACGTCCTTGCCGAGCGTCGCGTCGGTGTACCAGCTGTGCAGTCCGATGTGGGCGCCGCGCAGCCCGGTCGGCACCGCGTCCGGGTCGTCGGGGATCGCGCCGAGGGCGAAGATGTCGACCCCGCCGTAGACCGACTGGGGCGGGGGCGTGCGGCCCAGGATGAAGGTGCGGCCGAGCGGGGTGGACTGGCCGCGCTTGCCGAGGCTGACCGCCCAGGAGCGGACCACCCGGCCGTTCCGGTACCAGGTGAGCCGGTGCGGGCCGCGTTCCACGACGAGCTGGTCGGGCAGCGCGACGGTCGTCCAGCCGCCGGCCGGCAGCCAGGCGATCCGGCGGTTCGCCGAGGGGAGCAGCACGGCGGTCCAGCCGGCCCGGCGCTCGACGATCGGCGTGGTCAGCGGGACGCCGCTGATGGTGGGGGCGAGGAAGGCCAGCGGCCGGCCACCGGGCGCGTCGTACGCGGCGACCCGCCGGCTCGGCGTCAGCCCCTCGTTCAGCGGCCGGAGGTCGCCCGTGCCGGGGTCGGCCGGGAACCCGCCAGGCGCCGGCTCGTACGTGACCACCGGCAGATCGGCCGGAGCGGGCGCCGCCGGCGGCACGGACTCCGCCGCCGTCCGGGTCGGGGCGGGCGGCTCCGTCGGAGTGACGACCGGCGCCGCGCCACCCGGCGCGCCGGCCGGCGTGGGGGCCGGGCCGCCGGTGAGCGCGTACCCGACCAGCAGCGCGGTCACCAGCAGCAGCGGTACGCCGAGCGCGGCGAGCAGCCAGCCGAGGGTCCAGCGCGAGGTGAGTCGGCGAAGCAGCATGAACCCGACTTTAATGGACAGAAGTCCCCCGCTCCGCTCATGGCGGTGCGGGGGACTCCGGTCAGGGCAGCTTCGCCCCGACGTGGATGGCTACCGCGTCGTGGGCGGGGATGTTGGCGGCGAACCAGCCGTTGCCGTCCACCGTGATCACCGGCCCGCTGCACGAGCCGTTGTTGAAGTCGCCGTGGATGATGTCGCAGTAGCGGCCGGCGGGCAGGCCCGCGTAGTACGAGCGACCGGTGATCGCGAAATCCTCGTCGTTGAGGGTGAGATAGCCCTTGCCGGCCCGGCTGAACGCGATGTGCTGCCAGCCGTTGTCGTACCAGTTGGCGACGCCGGCGCCCTGGGTGGCGTTGTTGAAGGCGACCATGTTGGCGATGACCCGCCAGCGGTGCTCGCACTCCCAGCCCGAGTAGCAGGTGGTGTTGAGGGTCTTGTTGCCGGCGTCCGAGGGCGGGCCCTGGTCCCGGTTGCTGTACGTGAAGCTGGACATCACCGCCGGGGTGCCGTACGGCCAGGCCAGCATGAAGGCGTTGGCCAGGGCGTACTCGCCCCGGTCCCGGTAGGTCAGCACGCCGCCGTCGCGCTGGGTGTCGTGGTTGTCGGTGAAGACCACCGCCTGGCTGCCAGGCAGGTAGCCCCACGGCTCGCCGAAGTTCCGCAGGTACGCCAGCCGCTCGCTGTTGAACATCCGGGCCAGGTCCTTGCCGTACCGGAACTCGTGCACGTCGCCGTTGCCGGTGTACTCGGTCGGCTGGATCGGCTCACCGGCGCCGTAGATGACCTCCTGCACGAGATACGCCGAGCGGGAGAGCTTGCTCTTGATCGCGGCGATGTCGGCGGCCGGCATGTGCTTGCTGGCGTCCAGCCGGAACCCGTCCACGCCGAGCGAGAGCAGGTCGTTCAGGTACGTGGCCAGCCGGGTGCGCACGTAGTCCGACTCGGTCTTGAGGTCGGCCAGGTTGACCAGCTCGCAGTTCTGCACCTCGTACCGGTCGTTGTAGTTGACGATGTCGTTGTTGCCGTTGCGACCGCAGTAGTGGAAGTCCTGCGAGCCGTAGTTGCCCGGGTAGCTGTAGTGGCCGTACGTGGTGCCGGCCCAGCCGGTGCCGCCGTTGTCCTGGCCGGACATGTGGTTGACGACGGCGTCGACGAGCACCTTCACACCGGCGTTGTGGCAGGTGTTCACCATCGCCTGGAACTCGGCGCGGGTGCCCTTGCGGGACTCGATCCGGTAGCTCACCGGCTGGTAGGCGACCCACCACTGGTTGCCGCGGACGTGTTCCTGCGGCGGGGAGACCTGGACGTAGCCGTAGCCCTTGGGGCCGAGCACGGTGGTGCACTCGTTGGCCACCGAGTTCCAGTTCCACTCGAAGAGCTGGACGATGACCTTCTTGCTGCCGGGGGTGGCCGCGGTGGCCGGGGGTGCGGCCAGGCCGGCCGGGACGAGCAGGCTGGCGGTCAGGCCGAGGGCGAGAGCCGCCGCGACGGTGCCAGATCGCGGCGCGGCGTCAGACGCGCCGGGCTGGAGCCGTTGCTGCCGGCATCGGCGTCGATGCATCGGGACTCCTGAGGGGTGCGGGGGAGGAGGCCGATGCCGTCACCTTGCAGGCTCGGCCTGAAATTTTCGGCAAGGTTACAAGCGTGTTGCAAGACATGTCAACGCATGGACATGCGTCGTTGCGAATCGCGCCACGCGCACGCCGTCGAGGAGCGGTCAAGGTCTGCCCGGAACTCGCGCTGCGCCTGGTGAGGACCGAGTAACCGGCGCGGAGGCCACGGCGTACTCGGGTTGCGGCGGCGGAGGTCGGTGGGCCCGACCCCCGCCGGCACTCGTCAGCGGGTCAGCGAACCGGGGTGAGGCGGTCGGTGCCGAGCCGGTCGCGGAGCACCTCGGGCACCAGCACCGAGCCGTCGGGCTGCTGGAACTGCTCCAGGATGGCCGGGAAGAGCCGGCTGGTGGCCAGCGCCGAGCCGTTGAGCGTGTGCACGAACCGGGTCTGCTTGCCGCCCGGCTCCCGGTAGCGGATGGCCGCCCGGCGGGCCTGATAGTCACCGCCCCAGGAAACCGACGACACCTCCTTGTACTTGCCGGTGCTCGGCATCCAGACCTCGACGTCGAAGGTCTTCTTCATCGCGGCGCTGGCGTCGCCGGCCGCGAGCAGGCTGGTCTGGTAGTGCAGCCCGAGCTTCTCGACCAGGCTCTCCACGTGGGCGACCATCTCCGTCAGCGCGGTGTCCGCCTGCTCGGGCAGGGTGAACTGGAAGATCTCCACCTTGTTGAACTGGTGGCCACGGACCGTGCCGCGCTCGTCGGAGTGCGAGCCGGCGGCCTCCCGTCGGTAGCACGGGGTGTAGGCGAACGCCTTCAGCGGCAGCTTCGCGGTGTCCAGGATCTCGTCCTGGAACGCCCCGAGGATCGCCGTCTCCGCCGTGGGCAGCAGGAACTGGCCGCGCGGGGCGGACTGCTTGTCCAGGTGGTAGACGTCGTCGTAGAACTTGGGGAACTGCCCGGCGGCGAAGCCGGCGCTGTCCAGCAGCAGGTGCGGCGGGAGCAGGAACTCGTACCCGGCCTGGATGTCCTGGTCGATCAGCCAGTTGAGCAGTGCCCACTCTAGCCGGGCGCCCATGCCGGTGTACATCCAGAAGCCGGAGCCGCCGAGCTTCACGCCACGCTCGTGGTCGACCAGGCCCAGCGCCCGGGACAGCTCGACGTGGTCCCGGACCTGCTCGATCGCCGGCGGCTCGCCGAAGGTCTTGACGACCCGGTTGGCCTCCTTGCCGCCGGGGACGACGTCGTCGGCGGGCAGGTTGGGCAGCTCGCTCATCCGCTCGCGCAGCCGGGACTGCACCTCGTCCAGCTGGGACTCCAGCTCGGCGAGCTGCTTGCGCTCGGCCTCCGGCGCAACCGACTCCGGCTCCTTGCCGGCCCGCTTCGCCTGCGCGTACGCCCGCGCCTCCGCCTTGCGGCGCTGCCGCTCGGCGTCGATCTCGCTGATCAGGGCGCGGCGTTCCTGGTCGAGCCGCTGGATCTCGTCCAGCGCCCGGTTGACCTCGGCGGGATCCAGACGCTTCGCCAGCGCGGTCGCCACCGCCTCGCGATCCTTCCGGATCAACTCCATGTCGAGCATGCTGCTCCGTACGCCTCCGTCCAGGCAGTCAGGTGGGACCCCCAGATGCTACCGTCGCGGCCCCGTGCGGCCGGCCCGGGCCGGGCGGTGCTGGTCGGGATCGACCCGCCGCGGCCGCTGCGGCGTCGGTGGCTGGCCGACGCCCGGTTGGTGGCGGTGAGTGATCCGGCGGCTGCCGGCCGTCGGCGTGACGGTGAGTGACAGGCGCCGACCGCCGAGACCACCCGATTGGGCTTTCCTTCGCTCCGAAAGCCGCGTGACCTGGTCATCCTCTGGGAGACGCTCCGCGCCCCGGCCCACCCCGCCCGCTCTTTTGCTCTGCAGCCACGGACGCAGCGGGCAACGCTGGGTGCCTGCTGCGTCGATGGCTGCAGAGCAAAGGCGGGAGTGAGGGTGGTGCGGTGGCGGCGGCGGGATCACCCAGAGTGAGCGGCGTGCGGGTCGACGTTCGGGCGTGGTGCCGGGCGGATCAAGGGGGCGGTCAGAGCCGGATCGGCATGAGGATGGAGAACGCGTCCGCGTCGTCCGGGCGGCGGACGGCCAGCGGGGCGATCGGGCCGTCCAGCTCCAGCACGAGCTGACCGCGGTCCCCGGCGTCCAGGGCGTCGAGCAGGTACTCCCGGTTCACCCCGACCCGCACCGCGTCCGGGTCCACCGCCTCGTCCGGCCGGACCACGCGCAGCCCGCCCCGGTCGTCCAGACCGAGCACGGTCACCTCGACGGCTACCCCGGCGTACTCGCGGAGCAGCAGCGGGACGTCGTCGGCGGTGAGCGCGCCGCGCAGCGCGACCACGTCGACCGGGATCCGGTACGCGGGCGCGCCGCCGACCTGGCCGTGCAGCAGCCGGCGGTAGTCCGGGAAGTCGTACGGCAGCGCCGCGGCGGCCATCGCGCGGCCGGCGACGGAGACCTCGACCCGGTCCGCGGTGACGGTGACTTGCGCCTCCGGGGTGATCCCGACGCCGGTGTCGAGCAGCGTGCGCAATTCGTCGACCGCGTCCGCCGGGAGCAGCGCCCGGACCTCCGGACCGTCGACCTTTCCGCCCGCCCGGGCCACGGCCAGCCGGTGCCGGTCGGTGGCGATCAGTCGTACCCCGTCCGCCTCCACCTCCAGCAGCACGGCGGACAGCACCGGCAGGTCCGGATCGCTGCCGACGGCGAACCGGACGGCATCGACAGCGGCGGCCAGGTCGGCGCGGGGCAGCACGAGACGGGTGGTCATGGGGATCTCCTCGGGATCGATCAGGGTACGGATCCGGGAGAGCTCACGGCGGGCGTCGGCGAGGCCGTCCTCCAGCCGCCGCAGGTGCGCGTCCAACAGCCGGTGGACCAGCGCCGGCTCGTGCCGGTGCCGCAGCGCGTCGGCGATCCCGGCCAGCGGCATCCCCACCCGGCGCAGCCCGGCGACCAGCCGGGCCGGCGCGATCTGGTCGTCGCGGTACCAGCGGTAGCCGGTAGCCGGGTCGACCAGCGCCGGGACCAGCACGCCGGACCGGTCGTAGAACCGCAGCGCGCTCACCGTGAGGCCGCTGGCCCGGGCCAGCTCGCCGATGCTGCGCAGTTCGCTCTCCACGCCGCCGGATCCTGGGCCCTCAACCCGCTCGAGGGTCAAGTCTCACCGCTCCAGTACGCGGAAGGTGATGCCGGCGCGGGCCAGCCGATCCAGCAGGGCGTCGCCCATCGCGGTCACCGTGGTCACCTGCCCGGCGGTGGGCGGCAGGTCGTCGAACGCCAGGCACAGGGCCGACTCGGCGAGCATCTTTGCGGTCTCGTCGTACCCCGGGTCGCCGCCGGCCACCTCGGTGTGCACCGTCCGGCCGCCGCCGGTGCCGACGAACCGGACCCGGAACCAGGACTTCGCCCGCTGCTCGGCGCTCGGCCCCTGCCCGGAGGAGAGCCGGCCGAGCAGCCAGCGCCGGGTCAGTGGCAGCTTCACCAGCCCCAGCAGGCCGGCCAGGCCCACCCCGGCGGCGAGGACGGTGGGCAGCCGCTTCACGGCCGCGAAGTGGCGGTAGCAGAAGTCCGGGCCGTACTCCGGGCGGGCGGCGGCCGACCGGCGGACGATCTGCGGGTCGATGGTGGGCAGCGGTACCGCCCACATGCCGACCTCGGCCGACCGGCCCACCTTCCCGGGTACGGCGCGGACCCGCCGCCCCGCCGGCCGGGGTTCGACCGCCTTGCGCGCCCGCGCCGCCCGGCTCGTCTCTCCGGTGCGGGACAGCGCGGTCAGCGCCGAGTGGTACGTCCCGGCGGAGAAGCGCCCGCCGGCCCGGACGAAGCCGTCCACGGCGACCGGCCCGTCCGTGGCGAGCTGTCTGACGGTGAACCAGGCGCCCAGATCGTGCGGGGTCGAGTCGAAGCCGCAGGCGTGCACCAGGCGGGCGCCGGTGCGCACCGCCTCGGCGTGGTACCGGACGTACATCAGGTCGACGAACTCCGGCTCGCCGGTGATGTCGACGTAGTCGGTGCCGGCGGCGGCGCACGCCGCGACCAGCGGCTCCCCGTGGTGGATGTACGGGCCGACGGTGGTGGCGACGACCCGGCCACGCTCCGCGACGGCGCGTAGCGACGCCGGGTCGGTGGCGTCGGCGGTCAGCAGCGGCAGCTCGGCCAGGCCTGCGTCGATCGCGGCCAGCCGGTCCCGGACCGCGGCCAGCTTGCCCGGGTTGCGGCCGGCCAGCGCCCACCGCAGCCCCGCCGGGGCGTGCCGGGCCAGATACTCGGCGGTCAGCCCGCCGGTGAACCCGGTGGCGCCGAAGAGGACGAGGTCGTACGGCCGGTCGTCGCGCATCCGCCGAGTGTGCCATCCGCCGGCGTCCGGCTCACGGGGAGAAGACCGCCCGGACGCAGCCGTCGGCACGCTCCCGGAACAGCGCGTACCCGTCCGCGGCGCGCTCCAGGGGCAACCGATGGGTGGCCAGGTGCTCGGTCCGCAGCTCGTCGCGGGCCATCCGGTCCAGCAGCATCGGGATCCAGCGCTGCCCGTGCTGCCGGGCGCTGCGGACGGTCAGCCCCTTCTGCATCACCGCGCCGAGCGGGAACGTGTCGACGACTCCGGTCCAGGTGCCGAGCACCACCACTGTGCCGGCCTTGCGGCAGGCGTGCACCGCCTCGCGCAACGCCAGCGACCGCTCCGCGCCGCCACCGAGCCGGCCGGCTAGCAGCCCCGGCGGCTCGGCCGCCATGCCGACCGCCTCCACGCACACGTCCGGGCCCCGGCCGCCACTGCGTTCCCGCAGCTCGGCGAGGACGTCCACGAATCGGTAGTTGAGCGGTTCCGCGCCGACGTGCTGCTCCACCATCCGCAGCCGGTCGTCGTGGTCGTCCACCACGACGACCCGGTCCGCGCCGCGCAGCAGCGCCGCCCCGGCGGTGAGCTGGCCGACCGCTCCCGCGCCCCACACCGCCACCACGTCACCCGGCCGCACCTCGCCCAGCTCGGCGCCCAGCCAGCCGGTCGGCGCGGCGTCCGAGGCGAAGACCGCCCGGTCGTCGCTGACCTCCTCCGGCACGGCGAACGCCCCGACGTCGGCGTATGGCACCCGCACGTACTCGGCGTGGCTGCCGGCGAAGCCACCCAGCGGGCCGGGGTGGCCGTAGCAGCCGCCGGTGGGCTGGCCCCAGGCCGACTCGGCCGCCGACGCGCCGGTGGTGCCGTTGTCGCAGCAGGCGAAGAGCCCCTGCCGGCAGAACCAGCAGGCCCCGCAGGCGATCCCGGCGCACACCACCACCCGGTCGGCGACCCGGTGTCGGCGTACCTCCGGCCCGACCTCGACCACGTCGCCGAGGAACTCGTGCCCGAGCACGTCCCCGGCGGCGAGGTACGGGATCCGCCCGGCGAGCAGCGGCAGGTCCGCGCCGCAGGTCGCGCTCCGTCGTACCCGGACGATCATGTCGTGGGCGTTGCGCAGCTCCGGGTCGGGGACCTCGCGGACCGCCACCGCGTTGGCGCCCTCCCAGCAGAGGGCCCTCACGCGGGCACCCCGGGGCGGTCCCAGCGCGAGCGGTCCGCCCGCAGCACGTCGCCGGTCTCCGCGAGCTGCTTGGCCTCCCGCAGCGCCTGCCGGATGAACCGGCCGGGATCGTCGCCGACCAGGTGGGCGACCATTCCGCGCAGGCCCGGCGCGTTGCCGAGCAGCCGGGCGGCCAGCTCGGTGCCGCGCCCGCCGGGCGCCGGGCGGGCGTACAGCTCCACTACGCCGTAGAGCCGGCGCAGCGGCTCCGGCCACCGGCCGCGGGGCAGCACCTCCTCGGGCCGGCCGGCCACGGTCACCACCTGCCAGCGCCCGGGCCGCGGGTCGGTGCCGGCCGCGTGTGGCCAGCGCTCCCGCCGGCGTACGACCAGCGTGCGCGCGACCCTCGCCACCTTGCTCCCGCCACCGGCCAGCCGTCCCATCCGTGCCACGGGCCCCTCCCGTCGTCGCGGGTCGTCGGGCGGCCGGTCACGCGCGGCCGGCCGCCCGCGTGTCTCCAGGGTGCGGCCGGTGCGGGTGAAGCGGGTTCGCCCCGAAGGGGTGAACCGGTGCGGGCCGGGTAACCGCTGCCCGCACCGACCGGGGGAGCGGACGCGACGGGGGAGGGGCCGCATGCCGGAGGAGGCTGACCACGTCGAGGTCGCCGAGACGCCGGGGGACGTCACGGTGCCGGCGGGCCCGGCGCCGTCCGGGGGCGCAGACCCGGCTGCCCTCCCGCCGCTGCTGGCCTCCCGGCTCGCCCCGGCCGCCCTGCCCGAGCCGGTGCTGGTCCGGCCCCGGTTGCTGGCCCGGCTGGCGCAGGGGGTCGCGGCGCCGGTCACCCTGGTCTCCGGGCCGGCCGGCTGGGGCAAGACCACCCTGCTCGCCTCGTGGGCGCGGGCGGTTGGCGACGAGCCGCCGACGGCCTGGGTGACCGTGGAGGAGGGCGACACCGGGACGCGGCTCTGGTCGTACCTGGCGGCCGCGTTGCGGGCCGCCGCGGAGGGCGTCCCGGACGAGGGTCCACAGCCGCCGGTGCCGGACCGTCCGCCCCGCCCGGACCAGCTCGAACTGCTCGCCGCGGCGCTCGCCGCCCGGGAACGCCCGGTGCGGCTGGTCCTGGACGATCTGCACCGGATCACCGACCCCGGCGCGCTGACCGGGCTGGAGTTCCTGCTGCGGCACGCCGAGGGGCGGCTGCGGCTGGTGGTCGGCGCGCGGTTCGACCCGCCGCTGGCCCTGCACCGGTGGCGGTTGGCCGGGGAGCTGAGCGAGGTCGGCCCGGACGAGCTGGCCTTCACCGCCGAGGAGGTGGCCGACCTGCTGGTCGCGCACGGGGTGCCGCTGCCCGCCGCCGCGGTGTCCCGGCTCCACGAGCGGACCGGTGGCTGGCCGGCCGGGCTGCGCTTCGCCGCGCTCGCGCT
The DNA here is from genome assembly GCF_043204735.1 of Micromonospora sp. NPDC047740. NCBI lineage: Bacteria > Bacillati > Actinomycetota > Actinomycetes > Micromonosporales > Micromonosporaceae > Micromonospora > Micromonospora sp. NPDC047740. The sequence goes on along the minus strand of NZ_JBIDCT010000004.1, from coordinate 294,881 downwards.
GCGCGCCCAGGCCGATCCGGCCCGGGCCGTCGAGCGGTTCACCGGTGACCAGCCGGACGTCGCCGGGTACCTGCGCGACGAGGTGCTCGCCCCGCTGCGTCCGGACGCCCGGGACGTGCTGCGGCGCACGGCGATCGCCACCGCCGTGTGCGCCGACCTGGCCGAGGCGGTGACCGGGCGCAGCGACGCCGGGCAGGTGCTCGCCGACCTGTCCCGAGCGGGCGGCTTCGTCCAGCACGACGGGGGTAGCCCGCCCTGGTACCGGTGCCATCCGCTGCTGGCCGACCTGCTCCGCGACGAGCTGGGCCGGCTCCCCGCAGAGGAGCTGCGGGACCTGCACCTGCGCGCCGCCGGCTGGTACGGGGACCACGACCGGCCGGCCGAGGCGCTGCGGCACGCGCTGGCCGCGGGCGAGTGGAACCGGGCCACCGAGCTGCTGATCGCCCGGTGGCCGGAGCTGGCCCCGTACGACCGGGACCGGCCGGCCGCCCCGGCGCCGCCCGAGCCGCCCGCCGAGGCGGTACGCCGGGACCCGGAGCTGGCGCTGGCCTGCGCCGCCGAGCGGGCGTACGACGGTGACGTTGACGCGGCGGCCGGGTACCTGCGGCGTGCCGTGGACCAGGCGGGTGCGCTACCCGAACCGCGCCGGGACCGGTTCCGGCGGTTGGCCACCGCACTGGAGCTGGCCCTGGCCCGGCTCGCCGGTGACCACGCCGAGGTACGCCGGGCCGCCGCCCGGCTGCTCGCCACCCGTACCGCCGTCGGCCCCGGGGACGACCCGCGGGCCGGGGCCGGCGAGGACGCCGACGCCGGTGCGGTGGCCGGCACCGCGCTCGGGCTGGTGGGGCTGGCCGAGGGGGAGTTGCCGGTCGCCGCCGAGCGGTTCACCGCTGCGCTGGATGCGGCTCGGCGGTCGGGACGGCCGCGTACGGAGCTGGTCTGCGCCAGCCGGTCGGCGCTGCTGACGGCGGCCCGGGGCGGGTTGCGGGCGGCCGAACGGACCGCGCGGGAGGCGCTGGCGATGCCGCCCTGCCAGGGCTGGTCGTGCCGGCTGGACTGCGGGCACGCGTACCTCGCGCTGGCCCTGGTGGCGTGGCACCGCGACGAACCGGCGGAGGCGGCGGCGAACCTGACGCTCGCGGGACCGGCCACCACGGCGCCGGGCGCGGCCGCGCTGGCCGCGCTCTGCCGGGCCGAGCTGCTGGCCGCGGACGGCGAGCCGGCCGCCGCCCTGCGGATCCTCGCCGAGGCCCGGGAGGTGTCGCCCGGCCGGGAGTTGACCGCCGCGCTGACCGCTGCCGAGGCGCAGCTCCGCGCCGCCGTCGGCGACGTGGACAGCGCCCGCGCCCTGCTCACCGACGCGCTGCGGGCTGCCACCGAGGCGGGGTCCGCCGGCGCGCTGCCGTCGGAGCGGGCGGACGCCGGGTCCGGCGGGGAGGTGGCGGCGCTGGGGGTGGCACTGGCCCGGGTGGAGCTGCGGGCGGGGGACCGCCGGGCGGCCGGGCGGGCGCTGCCCGACTGGTCCGGGCCGCAGGCGGAGTCGTGGCCGCTGCCGGTCCGGCTCGCCGCCGGTGTGCTCGACGCCGTCCTGGCCCACGACAGCGGCGACGACCGGCGGGCCGGGCGGGTCCTGGAGCAGGTGCTCGACCTGGCCGAGCCGGACGGCTACCGGCGGGTCTTCACGCGCGCCGAGCCGGGCGTACGCGACCTGCTCGCCGCCCACCTGGACTCGGGCACGGCGCACTGGGCGACGGTGAGCGACCTGGTACGCGGGGCCGACGAGCGGCGCTCCGTCGAACCGCCGGAGCGTCCGGGTGGGCCGGAGCGCGCGCTGGACGAGCCGCTCACCGAGCGTGAGCTGACCATCCTGCGCTACCTGCAGAGCATCCTGTCCAACGTGGAGATCGCCAGCGAGCTGTCGCTGTCGGTCAACACGGTGAAGACCCACGTCCGCAACATCTACCGCAAGCTCGACGCGACGCGCCGCCGCGAGGCCGTCCGCCGAGCCCGCGAACTCCGGTTGATCTGACGCGGCCCCCGTGCAGGGAAAGAGTGCCCATCCGGCCGGGGATGGGCACTCGTGAATCCCGTCGCCCGGGTGTCAGGGGGTGGCGGCGGCATCGACCGCGGCCAGCAGCTCGGCGACGTCGTAGCCGCCCTCGTGGCGGACGTCGTTGACGAAGAGCGTCGGGGTGCCGGTCACCCCGCTGCGGATGCCGCCGACGAAGTCCCGCCGGACCCGGTCGGCGTGGGCGTGCCCGCCCACCTCCGTGTCCACGTCGTCGGGCGGCAGCCCGAGCTGCTCGACGCCGAGCGACAGGTGCACCGGGTCGAGCTGGTCCTGGTGCTGGTAGAGCCAGTCGTGCATCTCCCAGAACCGCCCCCGCCGGCCGGCGGCCTCGGCCGCCTCCGCCGCGCTCTCGGCGTACGGATGGACGTTGGCGATGGGGAAGTGCCGGTAGACCAGCCGGACGGTGTCGCCGCGCTGGCGCAGCACCTCGGCCAGGTTCGCGTACGCGGACCCGCAGAACCGACACTGGTAGTCGCCGTACTCGACGATGGTGACCGCCGCGTCGGCCGGCCCCCGGGCGTGGTCCGTCTCGGTCACCGGGAGGCGCAACCGGGCGCTGGTGACCTGCAGTGGCGTCGTCATCGATCCACCTCCGGCCGCCGCAGGATCCGCCCCGCCGGGATCGCCGGCCGGGGGTACCCGGACGCGCCGCGCCCGGGCGTGATCAACCCGTTCGGATCAGTCATGGTTCCCAGCCTCGCCCGCGACGGGGTGAGCCGGGCTCACCCGGCCGGGGTCATTCGCGTCACGGCGATACGGCCACGTGGTTGTGCACCTCCCGGATGCCCGGGGCCGACCAGACGACCCGCTCGATCTCCTCGCGTTCGGGGATCGAACGGACCAGGCCCTCCAGGACCGCCTCGTCGCCGCCGTGGATCCGGACGCTGATCCCCTCCACCTCGGTGGCGCCGTTGCGGGCGAGCGCGTCCACGATCCGCTCGGCCAGGTTGCGCGCGTCGGTGCGGGTGCCGGGCCGGACGGTGATGCCGTTGCTCACCCCGCGTACGCCGGTGAGCCGGCCGACCGCCCGCTCGGCGGCCCGGCGCTGGTACTCCCACTCGACCTGGCCGTGCAGGGTGACCCAGCCGTCGGTGACCGTCACGTCCAGCGTCTCGACCGGCACGAACGCGTCCCACTCCAGGGCCCGTGTGGCGGCGGTGGCGATCTCCGGGTCGCTCTTCTCGGCGGAGGTGGCGATCCGCACGGCGAGGTCGTTGGCGACGGCCCGTACCCGGGACACCCGGTGCGCGGCCCGCTCGGCGGCCCACTTCTTGGCGTAGCTGTCCACCCAGCCGGTCAACGTCACCACCCCCTCGGTGACGGTCACCCCGATCTCGTTGGGGCGTACCCGGGGCTCCCAGGTCAGCTCGTCGAGGACGTCGGACTGGATGTCCTGGTCGGTCCGCATGATCGTCCCTGCGGCCATCGGTGCTCTCCCTCCCGGATCGGTTCGCGGCGCGGCGGTGCCCGGCACGGGTCCGGCGCCGGCTCCGATGGTGGCCGCTCCGCGGGTGACCTGCCGTCACCCGCACCGAATGAACCGAGTTGCTTGGGAGCGTCTCCAGATGCGGTGGCCGTCCGGTCCGCGGCGCGGCCGCCGCCGCATCCGGGCCCGTGCCGTGGTCGATCTTGGTGAGTAGGCTCGGCCTCCCGGACCCGTGACGAGAGGGGTACGCCCGATGCACCCGATCAGGATCGCCTACCTGACCGCCGCCCGCTCGGCCGCGGCGCTGCTCGCCGACCCGGCCGTGGCGAAGCAGTGGGACGCCCCGAGCGCGCTGGCCGAGTTCCGGATCGGCGGACTCGCCGGCCACCTCGCCTTCCAGATCCTGGCCGTGCCCGCGGTGCTGGCGGAGCCGGTGCCGCCGGGCGAGCCGATCGGCCTGCTCGACCACTACGCCCGGGGCACCTGGATCGGCGCGTCGGTCGACGACGAGGTGAACGTGGGCATCCGCCGGTCCGGGGAGCGGCTCGCCGCGGACGGCCCCGAGGCGCTGCTGGCCGCGGTCGGCGCCGCGGTCGACGAGCTGGCCGTCGCGTTGCCCGCCGAGCCGGACGGGCGGGTGGTGCACCTGGCCCGGGGGCCCTGGTCACTGGCGCTGGACGACTACCTCACCACCCGGCTGATGGAACTGGCGGTGCACTCCGACGACCTCGCGTTCAGCCTGGGCGTGCCCACCCCGGAGTTGCCGGCCGACGTGCTGGACCCGGTGCTCGCCCTGCTCGCCCGCCTCGCCGTACGCCGGCACGGCCAGCCGGCCGTGCTGCGGGCACTCAGCCGGGCCGAACGGGCGCCGGCGAGCGTCACCGCGTTCTAGACGCCGGCGGCGGTGCCCCCAACTCGGGACACCGCCGTCGTGGCGTGCGGGTCAGCGGTCCAGGCCGGCCGCCGAGTCCGGCCGGTCCACGTCCACGAACTCGATCTCGCCGAGTTCCCGGGCTCGGCTGCCGGCCGCCCGGGCGAAGGTGCCGGCCGCCCAGCCGACCGCGGCGCCGGCCAGCGCGGCGCTGATCAGCAGCGCCCAGGGCAGCGCCGGCCGCCGGCCGGCGAGCGCGTCGAAGGCCAGGGTGGCCCGCCGGCGGGCCTCCTCGGCGGCCGAGCCGACCAGGTTGCTGGCGTCGTCGGCGAGGCCGGAGCCGTTGCGGCGGGCGGACCGCGCGGCGCCCCGGACGCTGTCGCCGGCGGCGTCGACAGCGGAATGCAACTGCTGCCAGGCCTGGTCCGCGATCCGCTCGGGCTTGCTGCGACGGTCCAGCAGGGTGGATCCGAACATGGTTACCTCCTCGGGGTGCCGAAGGCCGGCGGCCACTTCGGACTCCGGCGACGATCGGGCGCGGGACGGTCCGCCCATCCCGGCCAGTGCCCGGAGCGGACTCGGCGCAAACCACCCCGGCGCGCCCCGTCGCGGCCGACTGGGGCAGGATGGGACAGACCACCCGAACGCGCCGAGGGCCGGGTGCGGGCCCGGCGAGCGGGGGGCGGCTACCCTGGGTCGGCGGATCGGCGACCCTCGTCGGTCGTTGAATAGTGAGAGCCTGTCGTAGCGGAAATAGGAAGTGGAAGCTCCGGATTGGGATGCCCAGGTGTGCCCAGTCCGCGAATTGCTCATCCCGAGGGGTGGCGACCGAGGCCGTCGGAGGAATACGCTCGGTCGCGGCCCGCGTACTGATGAGGCGCCCGTATGGGCGAGTGGAGGTGTTCGCGTGAGCCTGTCGATCGTGAAGTCTGTTCAGCCGGGTGGTGTCGTCCAGATCGCCCCGCGGGGCGAGATCGACGTCGACACCGCGTACGAGGTGCGGGAAGCGATCGCCGAGGTGCTTGCGAAGGGCCGGCCCGCCCGCATCGAGCTGAACATGCGCCTGGTCACCTTCATCGACTCGGTCGGCATCAGCGCCATGGTCGCCGGCTTCCAGACCGCCGAGGTGAGCGGTGTCAAGCTGGTGGTCACCGAGCCGAGCCGGTTCGTGCACCGGCAGCTCTGGGTCACCGGCCTGCTCGGCCTCTTCGGCGCTCCCGAGCCATACTTCGCCGACGCCCCCACGCCCGAGGTGCTCCCCGGCGCCTGAGCCCTGCCCGGCGGACCGCTCGGACCGGGTCTTCCGACCGTTGCCAGCCGGCCCCCGGTACGGGACGATCGTGCCCACCGGCGACGGCTAGGGGAGTACGGCTTGCTCAGCAGCGACAGTTTCAGCTACACCGTGCAGGCTCGGTGCGCACGGGCGGAGGCGGTCGCCCTGCTCAGCGACCTGACCCGCCAGGGCGAGCTGCATCCGCTGATCGTCCGGGTCCGCCAGCTCCCGCCCCGGCCCGGCGCCCTGGCCAGCTATGCGATCACCGACCGGCTGGCGCTCGGGCCGCTGCACTTCCCGGTCACCTACCAGGCGGACGTGCTGGTCGCCAACGAGGACGAGGTGGTGACCGTGGCCCGGCAGCAACCGGCCACCACCGTGCGCAACCACACGCGGCTGCGGGACGAGCCCGGCGGTGTGGTGCGGATCGACGTCGAGATCACCCTCTCCGCCCCGGCGCCGCTGTTCGGGTACGCCTTCCGCCAGGCCCGGGCGGCCCATCTCGGCCTGGCCAGCCGGCTCGGCGCGACCCTCGAGGGGCACGCCGACTGAGCCGGTGCGGCGGCCGTACCGGCTAGGCCCGCCGCCCGGCGGTGTGCGGCAACTCCGGCTCGGCTGGCGGCCAAAATTCGGCCTCCGCGCCGCCAGGCGGCGCTCCGGGCCGAATGAAGGCCGGTCTGACCTCGCGCCGCTACGACGACTTCAGTTCGGCGCGTCTGACGCCGCGCTGCGAACTGAAGCCGTCGCTGGAGCCGGCGGCCGGCCGCCGGGTCGGCGGCGTGGCGCGGCGCAGCCGTCCCCACGGCTTGTAGGTGGACAGCACGGTCATGAGGATCAGCAGGCTGCTGGAGACCGCCGGCGGGATGACCAGGTCCAGCCGGTCCCGGGTGGCGAGCTCCGGCCCCAGCTCGGCGAGCCCGCGTACGGTCGGGGTGAGCAGCAGGAGGACCAGGCCGAGCATCCCGGTGGTGATCGCGAACTTCACCAGCACCCAACGCCAGCGCAGCAGGCCCCACGGGGTGAGCAGCGCGCTGGCCAGCCCGACCAGCCAGACCGCCACGCTCAGCGGCGCGAAGAGGTACGTGACCAGCAGCCCGGCGGTCGGATAGACCACCGCCGGGTCGGCGCCGCGCAGCCCGGCGATGCCGAGGGTGAGCAGCACCAGGTCGGCGCCGAGCCAACCCAGCGAGGTGACCAGGTGCAGGGTGAGCAGTGCCTTGCGCGTGGTGGGCGAGAGTCGGCTCATGCCCTCGATGCTCGGCCGTCGCCGGCCCGGCGTCGTGGGCCGCGCGGCGACATCCGGCGTACGTCGGTGGGCGTACGGTGGCCCGCCGGGCGGCGGGCCACCGCGGGCTCAGTACACCGACAGGTGCACGTGGTTGGTGTGGTCGCTGGACGGGTCGCCGTTGCCCCCGCTGTACGCCTTCCACCCGCTGCTGGGCAGCCAGATCTGCTTGTACCAGATCACGTAGAGCACGGCGAGCGGGTCGGCGTTGCGGATGAAGTACGCGGCCAGGTTGTTGCCGTACGTCTTGTCGCCGCCGGTGGCCACCCCGCCGAAGCCGTCCTTCTGGGCGGCGAAGTCGCAGGCCCGGCCCTTGGGATGCTCACCCGAGCCGCTGGGCCGGTAGCAGGAGACGTACCGGGTGAACCCGGCCGCCTTGGCCTGCTGGAGCGCGTGCAGGGTGCGCGGAGTGATGCAGCCGTCGGCGGGCGTCGGGTCGTTGACGCTGCACGACTCCGCGGGCCAGGAACCGTCGGCGTTGCGCTTCGCGGGGGTGGCGTTGGCCCGGGACGTGCCCTGCACGCTGCCGCCGGCGGCGCCGGTGGTCCGGTTGTTCGCCACCTTTAGCGCGCGTTCCGCCTGCGCCTTGCGCTTGGCCATGACCGCGACCTGCTTGCGCTGTTCCCGGATCTCGCCGTTGAGCGCGTTCTGGGTGCGGGTGGCCTGGTCCCGGGTGTCGATCAGGTCGCGCAGGGCCCGGTCCTCGTGTGCGGCGACCTGCTGCAGGGTGAGCGCCCGGTCCATGAAGCCCTCCGGGTTGCTGCTGCCGAGCAGCGCCGCGGCGGTGCCGAGCCGCCCGGTCCGGTAGGCCAACCCGGCGAGCTCGCCGACCTTGGCGTCGCGTACGCCCAACTCGCTGTTGATCGTCTTGAGCTGGGCGGTGAGCTGCTGCTGCCGACTCACCGACCGGTTCAACGCGGTCCGCGCCTCCAGCCAGCCCTTGCTGGCCGCGTCGAGCTGCGCGCGCAGCGCCGGTGTGCCGCCCTCGTCGTCGCCGGGTGCGGCGGCGAGCAGGCCGGTCGGGGGAGCCGCCGAGGCGGGGGAGACCGGCGTGGCCGCGACGCCGAGGGCGAGCGCCGCGACGAGCAGGGCCGCCAACCGGGCGGCCGTCCTTCGTACAGGTGCCACTGGTGGCATTCACGTGTCCTTCCGTCAACCGCCGACCGGGTTAGCTGACGGGTTCGGGACGGAAGATCCCTACCGCTGACGCGGATGCACCCCAGGTACATGGTTCCCCGGCTCGCCGTACGGTGGCGATTAGGCGACGGCCACCACCGCGGACGCTGCTGGGCGTCGCCCGGCGGAAGCCGCGACCGAGCCTACCGGCGCTGTTCCGGCCCGTCGCCGTGGACGGCGAACGGGAATCGGGCATAAGCCGGCACTAGTGCACAATAGCCACTTGGATTTAAGGTTGTCCTCAATTACCACTCGACGGTTCCGCACGCGCCGGGTGACGCCCCGGGTTCGATCTGCAACGTGGCGTGATCGATCCGGAAGTCATCGTGCAGCGCGGCCCGCGCGGCGGCGAGCACCTCGCCCACCTCGGCGTCGGGGGTGGTGGTCAGGTGCGCCGAGGCCACGTCCATGCCGGAGGTGAGCGTCCAGACGTGCAGGTCGTGCACCTCGGCGACGCCGGGCACCGCGGCCAGCCGGTCGTGCACGGCGGTCACCTGCAGGTGTTCCGGGGCGGCCTGCACCAGGATGCGGACCGCGGCCCGGCCGAGCCGCCAGGTGCGCGGCAGGATGAACAGCCCGATCGCAACGGCCACCAGCGGGTCCGCCCACCACCACTCGGTGAACGTGATGACCAGGGCGGCGCCGATCACGCCGAGCGAGCCGAGCAGGTCGCCGAGCACCTCCAGGTAGGCCCCACGCAGGTTGATGCTCTCCTGCGCCCCGCTGCGCAGCAGCGCGAACGCGACCAGGTTGGCGAGCAGGCCGAGCACCGCCACGGCGAGCATCGGCCCGGCGAGGACCTCCGGTGGCTCGCCGAACCGGCGGACGGCCTCGACGAGCACGTACGCGGCGACCGCGCCGAGCAGCACCGCGTTGGCGAGGGCGGCCAGCACCTCCAGCCGGTAGAGCCCGAAGGTGCGCTGCGGATCGGTCTCGGCGCGGCGGGTGGCGGTGATCGCGGCCAGCGCCATGCCGATGCCGAGGACGTCGGTGAACATGTGCCCGGCGTCGGAGAGCAGGGCCAGCGAGCCGGTCGCGAAGGCGGTCGCCGCCTCGACCACCATCAGGGCGCTGAGCAGCCCGAAGGCGGCCCAGAGCCGGCCCCGGTGGCGGTGCGCGGCGTTGGCCACCGTGCCGCTGTGGTCATGACCTGCGCCCACGCCCACACCCTTCCGTTCCGCACCCCGGCCCGACCCAATCTATGCTCACATCGCTATATGTGCGAGTGAATGGGCGTCGCCGGAGCCGCCGTCAGCCCACCGGGTCGAGGGTGGTGAGGCGCTGGGTGGCCCGGGAGAGCGCCACGTAGAGCGTCCGGACGCCGGACCCCGGATCGGCCCGGATCTCGCTCGGGGCCACCAGCACCACGCCGTCGTACTCCATGCCCTTGGCCTGGAGACTGGTCACCACCTGCAGCCGGCCGCCGCCCAGCTCGCCCAGCCAGCCGGCGACCTCGTCCCGGCGCGGCACCGGCGTGATCACGCCAACCGTCCCCTCCACCTCGGCCAGCAGGGTGCGCGCCGCCGCCACGGTGGCCGGCGCCAGCTCGGCGGGGGGCACCGTCAGCTCGACCGGCTCGACGCTGGTGGAGCGGACCGCGGTGGGCAGCGGCAGGTCCGGGTAGAGCCGGCGGATCTCCGCCGCCGCCACCGCGAAGATCTCCGCCGAGTTGCGGTAGTTTGTGGTCAGCTCGTACCGGTACCGGCGGCGCCGCCCCAGCGCCTGGTCCCGGGCCCGGGTCAGTTCCTCAGGGTCGCCGGTCCAGGCGGTCTGCGCCGGGTCGCCCACCACGGTCCACGAGGCCAACCGGCCCCGCCGGCCGATCATCCGCCACTGCATCGGGGAGACGTCCTGCGCCTCGTCGACCACCACGTGGGCGTAGTCGCGGTAGTCCTCCGGGCGCTCGCGGGCCGCGGCCCGGGCCGCCCGCTGCCGGTCGGCGAACGTGCTCAACTCCCGGACGCCCCCGGCGAGCTGGAACGGGTCGCGCTTCGGCTTCGCCCGCTGCACCGGCTTGCCGAGCAGCGCGTCCAGCTCGTCCAGCAGGGCGATGTCGGCGATGGTCAGCCCGGCCCGGTCCAGCGTCCGGTACGCCTCGGTGAGCAGCCGGATCTCGGCCCCGGACAGGACACCGCCCGCGTACCGGCGCAGCCGCTCCGGGCGGGCCAGCCAGCCGAGCACGTGCCGGGGGTGCAGCCGGGGCCACCAGGCCTTCAGGAACTCGCGGAATTCCGGCCGGTCGATGATCTCGTCCTCGAACGCGGGCTGCTCCGGCAGCCGGCCGATCCGCAGCCGGCGGGCCTGCGCGTACAGGGCGGCGAGGACGCCGTCGAACCCGGCCCGGCGCACCTCGTTGCGGCGCGCGCCACGGGGCAGCGCCTTGTTCCGGATCGCGTCCAGCTGGTCCCTGGTCAGCCGGAGCAACTCGCCGCGGTAGAGCAGGCGCAGCTCGGTGGGGGAGTCCGGCACCGCGTCCCGGACCGCGCGCTCCAGCACCCGGCGCATCCGCAGCGACCCCTTCACCGCGGCCACCTCGGGCGGATCGGTACGGGTCGCCGACATGCCGGGGAAGAGCGAGCCGAGCGAGTGCAGGGTGGCGGTCTCCTCGCCGAGCGAGGGCAGCACCGAGGCGATGTACTCGACGAACACGCTGGACGGGCCGACCACCAGGATCCCGCCGCCGGCGTACCGGGTCCGGTCGGAGTAGAGCAGGTACGCGGCCCGGTGCAGCGCCACGGCCGTCTTCCCGGTGCCCGGGCCGCCGGAGACGATCGTGACGCCCGAGCCGGGGGAGCGGATCGCCTCGTCCTGCTCGCGCTGGATGGTGGCGACGATGTCCCGCATGCCCCGTCCGGTGGCCCGGGACAGGGTGGCCAGCAGCGCGCCGTCGCCGACCACCGCCAGGTCCGGCGGCGCCGACTCCGGGTCCAGCAGGTCGTCCTCGATCCGGGTGACCTGCTCCGCCGACGACTGGATGGTGCGCCGGCGGACCACGCCCATCGGCTCGGCCGGAGTGGCCTGGTAGAAGGCGGCGGCGGCCGGCGCCCGCCAGTCCACCACCAGCGTCTCGGCGTTCTGCCCGCGGATGCCCAGCCGTCCCACGTGCAGCACCTGCCCGGTGCGCAGGTCCAGCCGGCCGAAAACCAGCCCCTCGTGCTCGGCGTCCAGCACGTACCGGCGCTGGGCGGCGTGGAAGACCATCGCGTCCCGTTCCACCAGCGCGCCGAAGTTGCCGACCCGGGCCAGCCGGTAGCCCTCCCGCTCGGCGTCGGCGGCCGACCGGCGCAGCTCCGCCAGCCGGGCGTACACCCGGTCGAGATGCCGCTGCTCCACGGCGATCTCCCGTTCCAGGGTGGTCTGGTCGCTCACGGCGGGGGCTCCTGTGGTCACGCGGCGGGTACGGCTGGCCGAATGAGGGTACGGGCCGCCCTCCCGGCCGTTGTCGCGGCCATGCCGGTGCCCGGCACCCGCGCGTGCCGGTTGCCCGTTATCTGGGCGTTCCCACCACGGGTCAGGCCGCTTCCCGGGCGAGGCCGGCACCGCCGGGCGCGACCGGCTCAGCGACCGGCTCGGCGACCGGCTCGGCGACCGGCTCGGCGGCCGGCTCGGCGGCCGGCCGGGCCAGCGCCCGGTCGAGCACCGCCGCGAGGGCGGCGTTCACCTCGTCAGGCCGTTCCATCATCAGCATGTGCCCGGCGCCCGGGCACACCGTCAGCTCGGTGCTGGGCAGCGCGGCGGCGATCGACTCGGCGCAGGGCGGCGGGGTGAGCCGGTCCCGGTCCCCGACCAGCGCGGCGGCCGGCACCCGGCCGAGCGCGGCCAGGGTGTCCAGCCGGTGCTGGGCGCCGATCGAGGCGCGGAAGCCACCGATCGAGCGGAGCGAGGCGTGTGTCACCGCCGAGGTGACCAGCCGGATGTCGGCCGGGTCGCAGCGGTCGCCGAACAGCATCCAGCGGATGCTCGGGCGCAATGCGCGGAGGAGGGCGTGCGGCGGACGCCACGCGCCGCAGCGGGCGAGCATCCCGGCGCCGGTGGTCTCGGCGAGCCGGATCAAGCGGGCGATGCGGGGCGAGAGCCCGTAGCCGGTGTGGGTGTGCCCCTCGGCGGTGGTCGACACGAAGACCAGCCCGGCGGTCCGGGCGGCGAAGTGCGCGGGATGGCGGTGGGCGTACTCCATCACCGTCATCCCGCCCAGCGAGTGCCCGACCAGGACGACCTTGCCGTGCGGAACGACCTCGTCCAGCACCGCGGCCAGGTCGTCGCCGAGCTGGGCCAACGTGGCCGTACGCAGCGCCATGCAGCTCGACCGACCGTGCCCGCGGGCGTCGTAGGTGACCACCCGGACCCGGTCGCCGTACCGCGCCCGCAGCTCGGCCAACTGCCGGTGCCAGCTGCGCCCGTCCAGCGTCCAGCCGTGCAGCAGGACCGCGGTGACCTCGGCGTCGACCGGCCCGGTCGCCGTCACGTGCAGCCGTACGCCGTCGGACAGCCGTACTTCCAGGTGCTCCGGCATGTCCACCTCCCCCGGGCCGACCGATGTCCGCACACCGGCGTAACCCGGCGGTAACAACCGGCTACCCGCCATGACAGCACGCCAACCGTGTCGCGGAGAAGATTCCCGACCACCCCGCGCAGGGTCGGATCAGCGACCAGGCTGAAAGGCATGCTGTCGCCCAGCCCGACACCGGCCGCCGGAGCCGCCCGGACGCCGCGTACCGCCCTGGCCGAGCTGCTGGCCGGCAACCGTCGGTTCGTCAGCGGCCAGCCGGTGCACGGCCACGACGTCACCGCGGCCGCAGCCGTCGCCTCCGGCGACCAGCAGCCGTACGCGGTGGTGCTGGGCTGCATCGACTCGCGGGTGCCGCTGGAGGCGATCTTCGACCAGACGTTCGGCTCGATCTGCGTGATCCGCACCGGGGCGCACGTGCTGGACCGCGCGGTGCTCGGCTCCATCGAGTACGTGGTGGGGCAACTCGGCGTGCCCCTGGTGATGGTGCTCGGACACGAGCGGTGCGGGGCCGTCGGCTCGGCGGTGGAGGCGCTGCGCACCGGCGAGCGGCCGGGCGGCTCGCTGGCGTACGTGGTGGACCAGATCGCCCCGGCGGTCCAGGAGGTCGGCGCGGACGACCCGTCCGCCCACCCCGAGGCCGTCCGCCGGCACGTCCGGCGCACGGTGGCCGCGCTGCGCGCCGACGACCTGCTGGCCGGCCCGGTCGCGGCCGGGCGGGTCGCGGTGGTCGGCGCCCTCTACGACCTGGCCACCGGCGACGTCGCACTGCTGGCGGAGTAACGGCCTCGTCCGTCGGCGCCTCGGGCCGAGATCGCATCAGCCACCAGGATCCGGAAACCACGAACCGCCCGCCGGGTGACCCGGCGGGCGGTTCGTGGTGTCGCGGTGCGGGACTCAGCCCTCGAAGACACCGGCCTCGACGAGACGCTTCTCGGTCTTGTCCCAGCCGTGGTCCGGGTAGTCGGCCGCGAGGTTGTTGATCTCGGCGCGGACCTTGGCGGCGTGGCCGGCGGCGGCCAGCGTCCGGATCTCCTCGATGAAGGCCTCGGAGTCGGTGCGCAGGCGCTCGGTCTTGCCGTTGGTCAGGTTGCGCACGTAGGCGTGCTTGCCGCCGTTGAGCGGGATGAGGTACTTGAACTCGCCCAGCACGCTGAGGGCGCCACCCTGGCCAGCCTGGCCGGCCCGGACTGAGGCGCGCGCGGTCTTAGAGGTGTTGCTCGCCACGGAGGTACTCCTTGGAGACGTACGGGAGGGACTGAAACGTCCGGGGGCTGTTGCGGGTGACGCCCTGGTGAGCGTCGGCCCGCGAAGATGTGCGGCGGCACAGAACCGCCCAGAGAACTGTACACGACCTCGATGCCTGGCTGGTCATCGCGCCGTCAGGAGGCTCAACGGGGTCAGCCGCCCGGGTATTTCCGCCAATCCGGCGCGGCGAATTTTCCGATTCGCTGGCGCACCATCCGTCACACCGGTCATCATGTGTTACGGACACCACTCCGGTGGACGAGGTCGTAGGGGAAGACGCACCTCGCTCTCCGGGAGGTCACCGTGCCAACGCGTGGCGTCGTATACGTCCACTCGACCCCGCTCGCCGTGTGCTCGCACGTCGAGTGGGCGATCGCGCGCGTCCTCGCCGCGCCGGTCAACCTGCAGTGGACGGCCCAGCCCGTCGATCCCGGCGCCCGGCGCGCCGAGTGCGGGTGGACCGGTAGCCCGGGGACGGGCGCCGAGCTGGCTGCTGCCCTCCGGCAGTGGCCCATGATCCGTTTCGAGGTGACCGAGGAACCGAGCCCGGGCGTCGACGGCGAGCGCTTCATGTACGTCCCGGGGCGGGGATTGTTCCGGGCCACCGTCGGCGCGGCCGGTGACATCCAGCTCGGCGAGGACCGGCTGCGCAGCATCATGGCGTCCGCCCGGGCCCCGGAGGCGCTCGCGCACGCCCTCGACAAGGCGCTCGGCACCGCCTGGGACGCCGAACTGGAGCCGTACCGGTACGCCGGCGACGGCGCCCCGGTGACCCTGCTCACCCGGGTCGGCTGACAAAGGTCAAGTTGCCCCGGTACGGGGGGAACTGGTGGGATGGGCGGATGTCGACCACCCCTCGACGTGCCCTCGTCGCGCTCGCCGCACTGACCGCGCTGCTCGTCTCCGGCTGCGCGAACCAGCCGAGGGGCCCGCGGACCGCCGCGGCGGAGAGCCCGCCCCCGTCGACCGCGGCGCCGACCCCGTCCGCCGACGACCCGGCGGCCCGGGCGGCGGCGCTGGTCCGCACGTTGGCCGACGAGGACCTGGTCGGCCAGGTGCTGATGCCGTACGCGTACGGCAGCTCCGCCACCAAGGTCTCGCCCGGGTCGGCCGCCGGCAACCAGGCCCTGGCCGGGGTCGACACCCCGGCGGCGATGGTGGCGAAGTACCGGCTGGGCGGGGTGATCCTGGTCGGCTTCAGCGCCGACGACCCCACCTCCGGCAACCAGGCCACCACCAACGTCGACAACCCGAAGCAGGTCCGGGAGCTGACCACCGGGCTGCGGGCGGCCGCCGGGCAGCTCCCCGCCGGCCCGGCCCCCTTCCTGATCGGCACCGACCAGGAGTACGGCGTGGTCACCCGGATCACCGACGGGGTGACCCTGCTGCCCAGCCCGATGGCGGCCGGCGCAGCCGGGAAGCCGGCGCTGACCGAGGCCGCCTGGCGGGCCGCCGGCGCCGAGCTGGCCGCCATGGGGATCAACATGGACTTCGCCCCGGTCGCCGACGTGCTGGCCACCCGGAGCACCGTGATCGGCTCCCGCTCCTTCGGCGCGGACCCGCAGAACGCCGCCGACCAGGTGGCCGGCGCGGTCCGGGGGCTGCAGGCAGTCGGCGTGGCCGCCACCGTGAAGCACTTCCCGGGCCACGGCCTGAGCGCCGACGACTCGCACCAGGATCTCCCGGTCATCACCCAGTCCCGCGCCGAACTGGACCGCACCGCGTTCCCGCCGTTCCGCGCCGGGATCGACGCCGGCGCGTTGGCGGTGATGTCCGCTCACCTCGACGTGCAGGCGGTCGACCCGGGCACCCCCGCCACCTTCTCCCGCAAGCTCCTCACCGACGTGCTCCGCGGCCAGTTCCGCTTCCAGGGCGTGGTGGTCACGGACGGGATGAACATGGCGCCGGCCAAGCGGTGGTCGCCGGGGGAGGCTGCGGTCCGGGCGCTCAACGCCGGCAACGACCTCATCCTGATGACCCCAAACGTCGGCCAGGCGTACGACGGGCTGCTGGCCGCGCTGCGCGACGGCTCGCTGCCCCGGGCCCGCCTGGTCGAGGCGGTCACCCGGGTGCTGACCATGAAGTTCAAACTGGCCGACCGGCCGGCCCCGGACCTGTCGACGCTGGCCGGCGCCGAGCACCGCAAGGCCGCCACCGACCTGGCCGCCGCGGCGGTCACCCTGCTGCGCGGCCGGTGCGGCGCCCCGGTGGCCGGCCCGGTCACCGTCACCTCCTCCGCCGGACGGGAGCGCAGCCGCGCCGCGCTGACCCAGGCGCTCACCGCCGCCGGGGTCCGGGTGCTGCCGCGCGGCGGCACCGTGGTGCACCTCGTCGGGTACGGCGACAGCGCCGACGACCTGCGCGCGGACGCGGCGGTGACGGTGGCGATGGACACCCCGTACGTGCTGGCCGACGCGAAGTCGCCGACGCTGCTGGCGACCTACTCGTCCAGCCGGGCGTCGCTGACCGCCCTGGCCGGGGTGCTCGCCGGCAAGGCCCGCCCCACCGGCCGGTCCCCGGTGCCGGTGACCGGGCTGCCCGCCACCGCCTGCGGCACCTGACCTGCGTCGACGGCCCTGAACCGGCCGTTCGCGACCAGTCCGACTGGTAGCGTCGGGCCGTCCGCCGCCGCCAGGAACGGAGGGGCCGTGACCGCACCTGAGCCGGCGCTCTCCGTGGTGGTGCCGATGTTCAACGAGGCGGCCGTCCTGCCGCTGCTCGCCGCGCGGCTGCGCGGTGTGCTGGACGGGCTCGGCGAGGCGTACGAGGTGGTGGCGGTCGACGACGGCAGCACCGACGGCACCGCGGCGGGGTTGGCGGCGCTGCGGGCCGGCTGGCCCGAACTGCGGGTGCTGCGGCTGCGCCGCAACAGCGGTCACCAGGCGGCCTTGGTCGCGGGGCTGCTCCGCGCCCGGGGCGGTTACGTGGTCAGCATCGACGCGGACCTCCAGGACCCGCCCGAGGTGATCGTCGAGATGCTCCGCCGGGCCCGCGCCGACCGCCTGGACGTGGTCTACGGCGTCCGGGCCGACCGGAGCCGGGACTCCCGGTTCAAGCGGTGGACCGCGGCCGGCTACTACCGCCTGGTCCGGCACCTGGTCGGCGCGCAGATGCCCGCCCAGGCCGGGGACTTCCGGCTGCTCAGCCGGGCCGTGGTCGAGGCGCTGCGGGCGCTGCCGGAGCGCAGCCCGGTGCTCCGGCTGGTGGTGCCCTGGCTCGGCTTCGCCAGCGGCGAGGTCGCCTACGAGCGGCGGGAACGCGCCGCCGGGCGGAGCAAGTACCCGCTGTCCCGGATGGCCGGGCTGGCCGCGGAGAGCGTCACCAGCTTCTCCGCCGCCCCGCTGCGGGTGGCCACCTGGCTCGGGCTGGCCGGGGTCGCGCTCTGCGGCGTGCTGGTGGTGGTCGCGGTGCTGGCCTGGTTCGCCGGCGCGACGGTCACCGGCTGGCCCTCGCTCTACGTGGCGATCCTCTTCCTCGGTGCGGTGCAGCTGCTCTGCCTCGGGCTGCTCGGCGAGTACGTGGCCCGGATCTACACGGCGGTGCAGGGCCGGCCGGCGTACGCGGTGGCCAGCGACAGCGCCGACGGTGAGCCGGCCCGCCCGGACGCCGCCGAGCTGGCCGACAGCCTGCGGTGACCGCCCTCGCCAGCGGCGGTCTCGCTCCGTCGGCCGTGGCGCCGCGCCGCCGCCCGGCCGCCCTGCGCCACGCCCCGGCCGTGGCCGGGTACGCGTTCGTCGCCGCCGTGCTGCTGGTGGCCGGTACCCCCGTCGCCGTGCTCGCCCGCTGGACCGGGTACGCGTTGCTGGCCGTGCTGCTCCCCGGCACGCTGGTGTTCCGCGCGCTGCGTCGCCGGCCACACACCCTGATCGAGGACCTGGCCCTGGGCGCGGCCGTCGGGCTGGTGCTGGAGCTGGCCGCCTGGGCGGCGTTCACCGCCCTGGGCGTGCCCGGCTGGCTGCGGCTGTGGCCGCTCGCCGTGCTGCTGCCGTTCGCCGCCCTACCCCGGCTGCGCCAGCACTGGCGGGTGCGCTACGCCACCGTCGCGCCAGCCGGCTGGGCCTGGTCGCTGGCCGGGGTGGTCGCCGGCCTCACCCTCTACCTGTACTTCTCGTTCCTCGCCGTCAACCCGGTGCTGCCCCGCGACGAGGGCCAGGCCCAGTATCTCGACCTGGCATTCCAGCTCTCCCTCGCCGGGGCGGCCACCCACCAGATCCCGCCGGACCTGCCGCAGGCCGCCGGGGAACCGCTGCACTACCACTGGTTCGGCTTCGCCCACCTGGCCGCCACCAGCCTGGTCAGCGGCGTCGACCTGCCGACGGTCTTCTTCCGGCTCGGCGTACCCGCGCTCTGCGCGCTCGCCGCCGTGCTGGTCGCCGTCGTCGGCTGGCGGCTCACCGGCCGCCCGTACGCCGGGGTGGTGGCCGCCGCGCTGATGTTCACCGTCGGGGAGTTCGGCTTCGAGAACGGCTGGCGGCAGCTCTTCGGCACCCAGGCCACCTTCGTCGTCTGGGGCAGCCCGTCGATGACGTACAGCTGGGTGCTGCTGCTGCCGCTGATCGCCGCGCTCGGCGAACTGGTCGGCCGGGCCCGCGGGGTGCGCGTACCGGCGCTGGGCCGGGGCGCCTGGGCGCTGGTGGTGCTCTTCCTGGCCGCGTCGACCGGCGCGAAGGCCAGCTCGCTGCCCGTGGTGCTGGCCGCACTCGCGGTAACCGCCGCGCTGGGGCTGCTGGTCCGCCGCCGGTTGCCCCGGGCCGTGCTGGTCGCCGCCGGGCTGACCCTGGCCGCGCAGCTCTTCGCCACCGCCGTGCTGTTCGCCTTCGAGAGCCACGGGGTGACCCTCGACCCGCTCTCCGGGCTGCGCCCGTACGTGCCGACCGGACGTCCGGCGGCGGTCACCGTGCTGGTGTGGGCGGCGGTGGCGGTGGCGTTCCTGCTCAACCTCCAGCTCCGGCTGGCCGGCCTGCTGGCCCTGCTGCGGCACCGCCGGTGGCGGCTGGAGCCGGTGCAGGTGTTCCTGCTCGGCGGCGCGCTCGCCGGGCCGGCGATCTATCTGGCCGTCGGCCACCCGGGCAGCAGCAACCAGTACTTCACCCGCACCGGGTTCGCCTTCGGGGTGCTGCTGTCCGCGTGGGGCTGGGTCGAGGTGGCCGACCGGGCCGCGCTATCCGCCCGGGGCCGGCGGCTGCTCGGCGCCGGGGCGGCCGGGTTCGCGGTGCTGCTCACCGCGGTTCAGCTCGGCTCGGCGATCAGCACGCCCGCCAGCCCGGCGTACGCCCCGGTGCTGCCGCTGCTCTGGTGGGCCGGCGCGCTGGCCGTGGCGGCGCTGGTGGTGGCCCTGTACTGGCCGGCGCTGCGCGGACGCTGGCCGGGGCTGGCCGGCCGGGGCGGGCTGCTGCTGCTCACCGCCGTGCTGGTCGCCGGGGCGCCGGGCCTGGTGCTGGACGCCGCGGTGACCCGGACGTACCCGAACGGCGGGGCGTATCCGGTGGTGGCGATGCCCGCCTCGCGGGTCGAGGCGGCCCGCTGGGTCCACGCGCACAGCGACCCGGCCGACGTGCTCGCCACCAACGCGCACTGCCGGGCCGTGGTGGAGGGCTGGTGCGACGCCCGCTCGTTCTGGCTCAGCGGCTACGCGGAGCGCTCGGTGCTGGTGGAGGGGTGGGCGTTCGCGCCCCGGATGGTCGGCCGGCCGCAGGGCCCGTACGCGCCGTTCTGGGACGCGGCCCGGCAACGCGCCAACGACGCGGCCTTCACCGCGCCCACCGCCGCCGGCCTGGCCGCCCTGCGTGACCGGTACGGCGTCCGCTGGCTGGTGGTCGACCGGGAGGTCGCCCCGGAGGCACCCGACCTGCGGCGCCTCGCCGACCCGCGGTTCGCGAACTCCCGGGTGGCGGTCTACCGCCTGCGGTGAACGGACGGGCCCCTTGTCGAACAAGGGGCCCGTCCGGTCGGTTCAGCCCAGCGGGACCGCCTGGGCGAGCGCCGCGCCGTCCGCCTCGAACGCGGCCAGCAGCGACGTCGGCGTACCGGCGGCCACCGGTACCACCACGGTCACCGGCGAGCCGGCGGTCAGGGCCACGGTGCGGTCGCCGGTGGACCGGTCACCGTCCCAGCCGTACAGGTAGGCGGTGCCGGCCCGGTCGGCCCGCAGGGTGACCGAGACGCCGTCGGCGACCGCGCGGGCGTCGGTGAGCCGCAGGGCGCCCACCGGCAGCCGCGGTACGGCCGCCGGCGCGATCCCGTCCGTCGCCGCCTGCGCGATGGTCTGCGGGCTGTGCACGCTGCGCGCGGCGGTGTCCGGGAACACCGGGGCGCTGGGCTGGCGGGCCGGCGGGGTGTACCCGGGCAGGGTGACCAGACCGTACCGGTACGGGTCGGCCCGTACGCCGGTGAAGGTGGACCAGCCCAGCCGCGACTGGGAGGTCAGGTCCTGGGTGTCCGAGTCGTAGACCAGCACGTTGAAGCCCATCCGGGCCGGGTCGACGGCGTCCGGCAGCACGGCAAACGGGATGCTCGCCTCGATGGTGTAGCCGGCGTACGGCGCGCTGACCTTGCTGACCACGGTCATCCCCGGCGCGGTCGTCGCGCCCGGCCCCTGCCGGTTGTCGGCGTCCCGCTGCCAGCACGGTGGGTCGCCGTTGGCCGGGTCGTCGGTGACCGGGAAGATGCCGACCTTGAACGCGGTGGAGGTGTCCGCCGAGTTCCCCTTCGGGTCGATGATGATCTCCACGCTGTCGGTACGACGCTGCCGCTTGCAGTCCTGCGGCACCACCTTGCGGCCCAGCACGTCGTCGGTGACCTGCACGAAGACCTTCAGGGCGTCCTCGGTCCAGGCGATCCGGCCGGTCGCCGAGGCGTCCCGCGCCGTGGTGGACTCGCCCTCCCAGATCCGGGAGAGGTCCAGCTCCGGGCCGGGGTACTCGCCGGGGGCGGCCACCCCGTCCACCGCGAGCCCGGCCCCGGCGTGCGGCACCTCGCTGGTCGGGACGATCTCCAGGGCGCCGGTCTCGACCGTGCTGCCGGCGGCGCTGGTGGTGGTGATGGTGATCCCGTAGTCACCGTCGGTGCCGCCGTCGTTGGCCGTGGGCAGGGTGGCGTCGGTGTTGGTGACGGTGAAGGTCACCGCGCCGGTCGCGCCGGGGGCCAGTTCGGGGTAGCTCCTGGTGGCCGCGTCGGCGCTGAAGCCCGCCGGCAGGCCGAGCGTGACCTGGCCGCGCTGGGCGACCTGGCCGTGGTTGCGCAGATCCACCCGGACCGACCGGCTCTGCCCCGAGCCGATGGTGAGCACCGGCTTGATCAGCGTGTCCAGCTGCGGGTAGCCGCTGTCG
This sequence comes from Micromonospora sp. NPDC047740, assembly GCF_043204735.1. Classification (NCBI taxonomy): domain Bacteria; kingdom Bacillati; phylum Actinomycetota; class Actinomycetes; order Micromonosporales; family Micromonosporaceae; genus Micromonospora; species Micromonospora sp. NPDC047740. Next base: position 273,696 of record NZ_JBIDCT010000004.1, on the reverse strand, counting down.
CCGGCCCAGTCCCGGAAGATCCCCACCTCGGGCAGCGGCTCCAGGGTGCCGCGCACGTCGGCGACCACCCGCACCGCCCGGTCGGTACGCCCGACGCCCTGCCCGGTGGTCAGGGTCGCGCCGAGCAGCCGCTGCTGGTTGGTGTCGGCGGCAGCCGGCACGGTGACGGTGAAGGTGGCGGTCTGCTCCTGGCCCGCCGGCACCGCGCCGCGCAGCGTGCCGGATCCGGTGGCGGTCCAGCCCTCGGGCAGCCGGAGGGCGACCCGGGGCTGGGTCAGCGCCCGGTCGCGGGGGGCCCGGACGTGCGCGGTCACCTCGACGGTCTGGCCCGGGGCGAGGTCGAACCGGTCCGTGGTCAGGTAGAGCTCGGTGCCCTGGGGCAGCCCGCCGGGCGCGGCCGGCAGCACCGAGCCGCGCAGGATCGCCTCGGCGGAGGTGTCCGCCGGGTCGTACGGGACCCGGCTGTCGACCAGGGTGTAGAAGTCACAGCGGATCTTGGCCGGATCGGTCGGGGCGGCGGCGGTACCGGCCCAGCCCTGGGTGACGTAGTCGCGGCGGGCGTCCACCTCGATCTCGGCCCAGGTCTTCCCGGTGCGGCTCGGGGTGCCCTCCCAGACGCCGAAGACCTGGTCGGTCGGCACCGTCGGGACGAAGCTCGACGCGCATGCCGGACCGGCGGACGAGCTGCCGGTGCCGCCGGTACGCAGGAACTTCGCCGCCCGGAACGGCTTCAGGCCCTCCTTGGTGAGCTGCTCGGGGAAGGCCTTTGGGTCGGCGGCGGCGTGGAACGCCTCCGCGGCGAACCGGGCGGCCTGCTGGTGGTTGCCGTGGTTGCCCGGGGTGGGTGACGGGTTCATCGTCAGCACGATCTCGGGCCGGGTCTGCCGGATCACCCGCACGATCTGCGCGAGGGTGTCGTCGTGCCCCCAGATCCGCTCGGAGAGCGGAGCCGAGGCGGTGTACCAGAAGTCGACCCGGTCCAGGTTGTACAGGTTCTCCACCCCGGCGCGGCCGATCGCGGTGCGCTCCTCGCGCTCGCGGATGATGCCGAGCGGCGGGCCCTCCTCGAGGCCGACCGCGTTGCCGCCGCCCTCGCCGCGGGTGATGGTCACGACGCCGGCCTTCGCGCCGTACCGCTCCTTCCACTGGCCCAGGGTCGCGAGGCTGCCCGCCTCGTCGTCGGGGTGGGCGCTGACGAAGAGCACGTCGAGGTCGACGGCGGGTGGGGCGGGCGTGGGCGCGGCGAGGGCCACGCCCGGGACCCCGGAGAGGGCCAGGGCGAGCGCCGTGGGTAGCAGGAACGTCTTGCGTCGCATGCGGATCCTTCCGACTGGGCCGAGGTCCGGGCAGCCGCCAGCGACGTCGGACGCGGGCCGGCGTCGACGTGGTGGTCGCTTTCGGACGGTGGGCGGTGGGCGGCGGGACGGTGGGTGCCGACGGGCACCCCGGGCCGCCGGGTACGCAGCGGTACGGGACTCCGTACACACTGGAAGGCCTTCGCTCGGTGACGCTAGGGACCGGCGCGGCGGCTCGTCAATGCTGTGCAAGATCTTTCTTAATTTGCGGAAGAAAGTAATTCGCCGCCATGGACGCTCTGGATCTTGCTCCACTCCGGGAAGTGTCGGCCGGTTCGTCGACATTTCCGCTGCTCGTCACGGTCGCGTCGGACGGCCGAGACCCATTCGTTACTTGACTCAATAATTCGTTCGCCGTAGGAAGGAAGTGTGACTGACGTGGTGACGCCACCGACGAGCCCGGTGAGCCGGGAGCGGTCGAAGGAGATCAAGCGGCTCTCCGTGATCTCCGCCGCCCGCCAGGTGCGGGTGCTCTCCCGCGCCGAGCTGACCGAGCTCACCGGATTGAGCCCGGCCACGCTCACCCCGCTGGTCCGCGACCTGATCGCCGAGGGCTATCTGATCGAGCGCGGACCGGGCGCGTCCCGGGCCGGCCGGCCGCGGGCCATGCTGGAGTTCAACCCCCGCGCCGAGCTGGTCGCCGCCGTCTCGCTGGAGCCGTCCCGGATCAGCTGCGAGATCGCCGACAGCGACGGCGGCGTGGTGGCGCACCGGACCGTGCGGCTCATCGGCGACATCGTCGACCTGATCTGCACGGCGGTGCCCGACCTGGCCGGCGACGGCCTGCCCGCGCTGCGCGGGGTCGCCATCGCCGCTCCCGGCGTCTCCTCCGGCGGTGCGGTCCGGCTCGCTCCCTCGGTCGGCCTGGTGGAGGGGCGGCCGATAGGGGAGTCGGTGCGGCAGCGGCTCGGGGTGCCGGTGGTGGTCGACAACGACGTGAACCTGATGGCCGCCGGCGAGCACGCGGCCGGTGCCGGCACGGACGTGGCCGACCTGCTCCTGCTGCACGTCGCCGACGGCATCGGGGCCGGCCTGGTGCTGGACGGCCAGGTCCGCCGCGGCTCCGGCGGGGCGGCCGGCGAGGTGGGCTTCCTGCCCCTCGACCCGGCCGACCGTGGGCACGACGGGATCGGCCCGTTCGAGGCCCGCTGGTCGGAGAGCGCCATCGCCGAGAAGGTGGTGTCCCTGGCCCCGGGCCGCCGGCCCGAGTCGCCGGTACGGGCCCTGGTGGACCTGGCCGCCGCCGACGACCTGGCCGCCGCGTACCTGGACGAGGTGCTGGCCGCCTGGTCCCGCCTCATCGTCTCCTGCGCCTGCGTCGTCGACCCCGGCCGGGTCCTGCTCAGCGGGGCCGCCGCCGAGCTGGACGACGCCGCGGTCGACCGGCTCCAGGCCCTGGTGTCGGCCGCCGCACCCAGCCAGACCGAGGTCCGCCGGGCGGTCCTCGGCGACCGGGCCGTGCTGCACGGCGCGGTCAGCTACGCCCTCTCCGCCGCCGCCGCGGGCCTGTCCACCCTGCTACCCGCACCCTAGACCTTTCCCTTCAGAACAACGTAGTTCCCCCACATCCCTCGGAGGTACCCCATGAGACGCCGACTTCTTCTCGCCGGAGCGCTCGCCGCCGTCCTCGCCGCCGGCACCGCCTGCGGTGGCGGCTCGACCGACAAGGCCGCCGGCGAAACCGAGAAGCTGACGATCTACACGGCCCGCGACAAGAAGGTCGCCACCTTCGTCGTCGACAAGTTCACCGCCAAGTACCCCGAGTACAAGGGCAAGGTCGAGGTCCTCAACCTCGGCGCGCAGGAGATCCTGGAGCGGGTCCGGGCCGAGAAGGCCAACCCGCAGGCCGACGTCTGGTGGGGCGGCACCCAGCAGGGGCTGGCCGCCGGGGCCACCGAGGGCCTGCTCAACCCCTGGCAGCCGTCGTTCGCCGGCAAGATGGACGCCAAGTACAAGGACCCCGAGGGCCGCTGGTTCGGCGAGATCCTGCTGCCCGAGGTCATCATGTACAACAACAAGGCCCTCACCCCGGAGCAGGCCCCGAAGGACTGGGACGACCTGCTGAAGCCGGAGTGGACGGACAAGATCATCATCCGGGACGTGGCCGCCTCCGGCACGATGCGGTCGATCTACGCCTCGATGATCCAGCGGCAGTCGCCGGACGGCAGCAACCCGCAGCCGGGCTACGATTGGCTGAAGAAGCTCGACGCCAACACCGGCGCGTACGCGGCCAACCCGACCGACCTCTACCTGAAGATGTCCCGCCAGCAGGGCGTCCTCAGCGCCTGGAACCTGCAGGACATCCTGCTCCAGGCCAACCAGTCCAACATGCCCTTCGGGTACGTGATGCCGGCCTCCGGCGCCCCGGTCCTGGTCGACGGCCTGGCCGCGGTCAAGGGCGGCAACACCACCGGCGCGCAGAAGTTCATCGAGTTCCTCTTCGACGACTCGCTCCGCGCCGACCTGGCCAAGGACTACTTCCAGATTCCGGCCGTGGACATCGCCGAGAAGCCGGAGTGGCTGAACCAGCTCAACCTCAAGCCGCTGGACGTCGACTGGGACGTGATCGGCAAGAACGAGACCGAGTGGATCAACCACTGGAACAGCCAGATCAAGAACAAGGGCTGATCACCGGGGTGCCGGGTGCGACCTCGCGCCCGGCACCCCGCCCCCGTCACGCACGCCGCCAGACCGGGTCTGGCCGCACCCCACCACCGGTCAGACCCGGTAACCGGACGCAAGGAGAGACATCATGATCGATGTCACGCTGGAGTCGGTGAGCAAGCGATTCGCGCGCGCCGGCGACACTGCGGCCGTCGACGACGTCGACATCAGGATCGCCGCGGGTGAGTTCTTCACCCTGCTGGGCCCGAGCGGCTGCGGCAAGACCACCACCTTGCGCATGGTGGCCGGCTTCTACTTCCCCACCTCGGGCCGGATCCGCTTCGGCGAGGAGGACGTCACCCACCGGCCGCCGAACAAGCGCGACACCGGCATGGTCTTCCAGAACTACGCGCTCTTCCCGCACATGACCGTGGCGCAGAACGTCGCGTACGGCCTGAAGATCCGCAAGGTCGGCCGGGCCGAGTCGAGGCGGCGGGTCGAGGAGGCGCTGGGCCAGGTGCACCTCGCCGGCTACGGCGACCGGCGGATCGACCAGCTCTCCGGCGGCCAGCAGCAGCGGGTCGCGCTGGCCCGCGCCCTGGTGATCCGCCCCCGCACTCTGCTGCTCGACGAGCCGCTGTCCAACCTCGACGCCAAGCTGCGCGAGGAGACCCGGGTGGAGATCCGCCGGATCCAGCGGGAGGCCGGCACCACCTCCATCTATGTGACCCACGACCAGGCCGAGGCGATGGCGATGTCCGACCGGATCGCCGTCATGGAGTCCGGCCGGGTCCAGCAGATCGGTGCGCCGCAGGAGATCTACCACCGGCCGGCGAACGCGTTCGTGGCCCGGTTCATCGGCCGCAGCAACGTGCTCAGCCTGCCGGTGGCCACCGCCGGCGCGCAGACCGTCACCGTCGCGCTGCCCGGCGGCGACCAGGTGACCGTGGCCGCGCCGGCCGAGCACGGCCTGCGCGAGAACGCCACCGCGCTGGTCTCCGTCCGGCCCGAGCACATCGGGCTCGCCTCGGCCACCGAGGTCGGCGCGCTGTCCGGCCGGGTGACCGAGCTGGAGTTCACCGGCATGTCCACCAACCTCCTGGTCGACGTGGCCGGCGAGCCGGTGCAGGTCACCGCCATCGACGTACCCGCCGGCCTGGCGGTCGGCGACCAGGTCGGGCTGCGGCTGCCCCGGGAGCGGATGTGGGTGGTGCGACCGTGAGCGCGAGGAGTGAGCCGGTCCTGCGAGCCCCGCAGTCGCGAACTGAGGTGACGCCGTGAGCACCATCCCCGCCACTCCCGGCGCGGCCACCGTCCCGCCGGTCACCAAGGAGCCGACGCCGCCGCGGGCCCGCCGGTCCCGGCGGTTCGCCGGCGGCGCCAACTCACCCTGGTTCCCGTACGTCCTGGTCTTCCCGCTGGCGCTGATCCTCTTCGGGTACGTGGTCCAGCCGATGTTCGCCACCTTCGCGGAGAGCGTCGGGGTGGACGGCCTGGCGAACTACACCATCTTCCTCACCGGCGACGGGGTGGCCCGCTCCTCGCTGGTCACCTCGCTGGTGATCTCGGCGGCCAGCGTGGTGCTCTGCGGCATCGTCGGCGTGGCGATGGCGTTCCTGCTCAAGCGCTTCTCGTTCCCGGGGCGCCGGCTGATCGAGGCGATCATCCTGGTGCCGGCCGCGCTGCCGCCGCTGATCGGGGCGATCTCGTTCCAGCTGCTCTACAGCGAGACCGGCATCCTGCCGCGGGGCCTGCAGCACCTGTTCGGCACCGAGAGCCCGGTGCTGCCGTTCACCGGCATCGCCGGCGTGCTGGTGGTGCACACGTTCACCATGTACCCGTTCTTCTACCTGGCCACCTCGGCCGCGCTGGTCGGGATGGACCCGTCGGTGGAGGAGGCCGCGTACAACCTGGGTGCCGGCCGGCTCCGGGTCTGGCGCACCGTGCTGCTGCCGATGCTCACCCCGGCGCTGGTCTCCGCCTCGCTGCTGGTCTTCATGACCTCGCTGGCGTCGTACACCGCTCCGCTGCTGTTCGGGGTGGACCAGACGATGACCATGCAGATCTACATCAACCGCACCAACGGCGACCTGCCGATGGCCTCCACGTACGCCTCGGTGCTCGGCGTGGTGTCGGTGCTGTTCCTGCTCGGCATGCGCTGGTACGAGGGGCGGCGCAGCTATCGCTCCCAGTCCAAGGGCGTCGCCGCGCACCGCCGTGAGCTCACCAACCCGTTCGGTCGGTGGCTGGCCCTGCTCGCCTCGCTGCTCGGCACCCTGGTGCTGCTCGCCCCGGTGGGCACGATCGCGCTGGTGGCGTTCTCGCAGGACGGCTCGTGGACGACCGAGGTGATCCCCTCGGCGTACACGATGCAGAACTTCGTCACGATCTTCACGGACGCCGGGGCGTACCGGCCGATCGTCAACTCGCTGCAGATGAGCCTGATCGCCACGGTCGCCTGCGTGGTGGTCGGCGTGCTCATCGCGTACGCGGTGCGCCGGCTGGACTTCCGCGGCCGCGGCCTGCTCGACGTGGCGGTCATGCTGGCCTGGGCGCTGCCCGGCACGGTGGTGGCGATCAACCTGATCTCGGCGTTCAGCACCGGCAACGCGTTCAGCTTCGGCCAGGTCCTCATCGGAACCTTCTGGATCATGCCGCTGGCGTACTTCGTGCGGTTCCTGCCGCTGGTGTTCCGTTCCAGCTCGGCGACGCTGGCCCAGCTCGACCCGTCGCTGGAGGAGGCCGCCCGCAACCTCGGTGCGTCCTGGTGGCGGGCGTTCGGCACGGTCACCCTGCGGCTGATGCTGCCGGGCGTGCTGGCCGGCGCGCTGCTCGCCTTCGTGCACGGGGTCGGCGAGTTCGTCGCCTCGGTGCTCATCTACACCTCCGAGACCGCGCCGATCTCCGTCGAGATCAACAACCGGATGTACTCGTTCGAGGTGGGCACCGCCGCCGCGTACGGCATGCTCCAGGTCGTGCTGATCTTCGTGGTGATGGTGGTCTCCGGCCGGCTGGAGAGCGGCGCGAAGGCCAGCCGGGAGGCGACGCAGTGGACGGCGTGACGGACCGCTGGCCGGCGGGCGGCGGACTGCTTCCCGCCGCCCGGGTCCCCGGCGGGGAACTCGCCGCGGTCGCCGCGGCGGCGGACTTCGCGGTGCTCCCGGTCGGCGCGGTCGAGTGGCACGGTCCGCACCTGCCGCTCGGCACCGACCTGATCCTCGCCGAGGGCTTCGCCGGCGAGTCCGCCCGCGACGAGCCGGGGCCACGCGGCGTGCTCTTCCCGGCCGTCGCCTACGCCGCCTGCCCGGGGCAGACCCGGCCCTGGCCGGGGACGGTGGCGATCCGGCCGGAGATCGCGGTCGGCTACCTCGCCGACGTGATCGAGGGCATCGTCGCCGCCGGCTTCCCCCGGCTGCTGGTGGTCAACGGCCACGACGCGAACATGTCCACGGTCCGGGCCGCCATGGAATGGGTCTCCGGCCGGCGGACCGCCAGCCTGCTGCTGGTCAACTGGTTCCAGCTGGTCAACCCCGGGGAGACCACGGAGATCTACGGCGCGCCGCCGGCCCGGGGGCACGGCGGGGCGTACGAGACCTCCGGGGTGCTCGGCTTCGACCCCGGCGCGGTACGCCTCGACGCCGCCACCGACCTGCCGCCGCGGCCGAAACTGCCGGTGCCCCACCCGTACGTGCTCGTGGAGTCCCGCCCCGAGCCCTGGCAGGGCTGGTCCGGGCACGTCTCACTGGCCAGCGAGGAGGCCGGCCGGCAGGTCCGCGCGCTGGCCGGGGAGCGACTGCGGGAGGTCGTCGCCGCCTGGGTGGCCGCCCCACCGCCGGCGCCGCCCACCGCCGACCCACTGCCGACCGAGGGGACGTCATGACCGTCGATCGAGGACTGGACGTCGTCGACTTCCACCTGCACTTCCGGATCGGCGCGGACGAGACGATCCACGCCTGCGAGCAGACGGCCGGCATGCACCCCGGCGGGGAGCACGAGCGGGCGGTCCGGGCCGCCGGCTCCGCGCCGTACGCCCGGCAGTGGCGGCAGGCGTGGGGCTTCCCCGACCCGGAGCCGCCCGCCGAGCGCTGGCAGGACGAGGCCGACCGCTGGGCCGACGAACTGCGCACGGTCAACATCCGCAAGGCCGTCTTCGTGACCGGCGGCGGCAACGACACCCTCGCCGACGTGGTCGACCGCCACCCGGACCTGCTGCTCGGCTTCGCCCACCACGACCCGTACGGCCCGGACGCCGCGCGGGAACTGGAACGCGCGGCGACCGAGCGCGGCCTGCGCGGGCTGAAGCTGTTCGCCCCGCTGCTGCGCGGCCCGCTCGACCACGAGGACCTGGACCCGCTCTGGAGCACCGCCCAGCGACTCGGCGTGCCCGTCCTGATCCACATCGGGCACTACGGCAGCGCCGGCGGCCTCAGCTTCGGCCGGTACGGCGGCCCGGACGAGCTGGCCCGGATGGCCCGGCGCTTCCCGGAACTGGCCGTGGTGGTGCCGCACTTCGGCGTCCAGCACGTGCAGGAGCTCCTCTTCGCCGCCTGGGGCTGCCCCAACATCCACGTCGACACGTCCGGCTCCAACCAGTGGGTGCGGTGGATGCCGTACAAGCTGACCCTGGAGGACCTGTTCCGCCGCTGCTACGAGACGATCGGCCCGCACCGGATCGTCTTCGGCAGCGACTCGTCCTGGTTCCCGCGCGGCTACGTCACCCGCTACCTCGACGACCAGCTCCGGGTCTGCCGGGAGCTGGGCCTGCCCGACGACCACCTACGCGCGATCTTCGCCGGCAACGCCGAACGGCTGCTCGGCCTGACCGACTGACCGGCCGAACCCGCACCGGGGCGCGGCCCACCGCCCGCCCGCGGACTGGAAGGAACCGTCATGAGCACATCCCCGCTGACCACCTACCAGCGGCACCACCTGGCGCCCACCTACGACCACCACGTGGGCCACCTGTATCCCGCGATGGTCCGGGCCAGCCAGGCGCACGTGGTGATGCTGACCGAGCAGGGGCTGATCCCCGCCGAGCGGGGTGCCCGGCTGCTGCGCGGGCTGGCCGTCCTGCGCGCCGACACCACCCCGACGCCGGCGTACGACGGCAGCTTCGAGGACACCTACTACCTGCTGGAGAAGCGGCTCGCCGAGGCGTGCGGCATCCCCACCGCCGAGCTCGACGTGCAGCTGGCCCGGAGCCGGAACGACCTGGACGCCGGGGTGTTCCGGATGCTGCTGCGGGACCAGCTCCTCGGGGTGCTGGACCGGGTGCTGGCCACCGGCCGGACCGCCCTGGACCGCGCCGACCGGTACGCGGACGTGGTCATCACCGGCTACACCCATCGCCGGCCGGCCCAGCCCACCACCATCGGCCACGCGCTCGCCGGGTACGCCGAGGCGCTCGCCGGCGAGGCGGCCGCCTACGCCGACGTGATCGACCAGCTCAACGTCTCGCCGCTGGGCTCCTGCGCGTTCGCCGGCACCGACCTGGACATCGCCCCGGCCCGGGTGGCGGAGCTGCTCGGGTTCGCCGGCCTGGTGACCAACTCGTACGAGGCCGTCGCCGGCGCCGACCACCTGGTCCGGGTCGGCACCCTCAACGCGTAGGCGCTGGCCACCGGGGCCCGGCTGGCCCGCACCCTGATGGACTGGCTGAGCTGGCAGTGGGTCACCACGCCGGGCGACTTCACCCAGGGCAGCAGCATCATGCCGCAGAAGCGCAACCCGGTGGTGCTGGAGCACCTGGTCTCGTACGCCGGCGCGGCCGCGGCGGACGCCGCCTCGGTGCTGAACAACGTCGGCGCCGCCTGGTGGGAGGACTCCAACAACGCCACCACCGACGTGCAGGTCCGGCTCTGGGAGAGCAACGACCGGGCGGAGCGCTTCTTCGCCCTGGTCGGCGGCTTCCTGGCCGAGGTGGAGCCGCTGTCGCCGCCGAGCCGGGAGGAGATCGTCGCCTCCGGCGCCACCACCACCGCCGCGGCCGATGCGCTGACCCGGCACGGGGTGCCGTTCCGGGCCGCCCACTCGGTGGTCGGCCGGCTGGTCCGGGCCGGTGGCCCGGACACCTGGACCGCTGAGGGCGTCCGGGCCGCCGCCGAGGGGCTGACCGGCCCGCTCGACGACGCCGCGGTCGCCGACCTGATCGCCGCCGCCGTCCGTCCCGACCTGGTGCTGAACCGGGCCCAGGTGGACGGGCCGGGCGCCGCCGCGGTCCGCGCCCAGGTGGGTACGCTGCGCGTCGCGTTCGAGGGGGTCGCTGACCGCCTGGCGGCGGTGCGCGACCGGCTCCGCCGGGCGGACGACGCGCTGGACGCCGTCGCCGCCGAGCTGGTGGCCCGGTGAGCGTGGGGCTGGCGGGGTCCACCCGGACCGGCGGGCTGCTGCTCGGCATCGACTTCGGTGGCACCAAGATGGCCGTCGGGGTGGCCGACGCCGAGGGGCAACTGCTGGCCCACCGCCGGGTTCCCACGCACGCCGAGCAGGGCGCGCCGCAGGCGCTGGAGCGCGCCCTGCACCTCGCCGCGGAGCTGGTCGCCGAGGTCGGTGGGCCGCTCGTCGCGGCCGGGGTGGCCTCGCCCGGCGTGGTCCGTCCGGACGGCATCGACCTGGCCCCCAACGTGCCCGGGTGGGAGCGGCTGCGGCTGGCCGACGCGGTCCGGGACGCGCTCGGCGTGGCCCGGGTGGCGGTGGACAACGACCTGAACGCCGCCGCCCTGGCCGAGCTGCGGCTGGGCGCGCTGCGGGACGCCGACCCCGGCCTGGTGGTGGGCATCGGCACCGGCGTGGCGGCCGCCGTGACGGTCGGGGGGACCGTCCTGGCCGGACACCGCGGGGCGGCCGGCGAGATCGGGTACGCCGTGGCCGGCGGCCCCTGGCCGGGCACCATGCTGGAGCTGGACTTCTCCGGCCGGGCGCTGGACCGGCTCGCCGAGGACCTCGGCGTGCCGGGCGGGGCGGCCGGGCTCGCCGACGCGGCGGAGCGGCCCGGGGCGGCGCGCGACGCGCTGACCGCCCGGGTCGACGAGGTGGCCCGGCACCTGGTCACCTGCTGCCTGCTGCTCGACCCGCAACGGGTGGTGCTGGTGGGCGGGGTGGCCCGCAGCGCGCTGATCCGCGGGCTGCTGGTCGACCGGCTCAACGAGGTGCTGCCGCACCGGCCCGACGTGGTGCTCTCCCGGTTCGCCGACGACGCCGCGCTGCTCGGCGCGCTCACCCTGGCCCGCGAGGCGGTGCCCGCGCCCCGCTGACCCGGTGCTCCGGGAGGTCAGGCCGGGCGGTGGGCGCGCAGCATCAGCGAGACGCCGGGCAGCGACCGCACCGGCAGGTACCGCTCGGCGGTGATGATCGCGCGCAGTCCGAGATTGACCGCGGGGCGCAGGTGGTCCAGGTCGCTGCCGGTGGATCGGCGTCGCCGCCAGGCCGCGACCGGCCGGAGCAGCACGTTCCAGCTCCACAACTCGTCCACCGCCAGCCCGGCCTTCGCCACCACCGCCCGCAGCCCGGCCCGGTCGTAGCGGCGGACGTGCCCGACGGCCACGTCGTGCGCCGACCAGAGCCGCATGTCGGCCGGCACCGCGATCAGCGCGGTCCCGCCCGGCCGTAGCGCCCGGCGGATCTCGGCGGCGGCCAGGTGGTCCTCGTCGAAGTGCTCCAGGATGTCGAAGGCGACCACCAGACCCAGGCTGGCCGACGGGACCGGCAGGTGCCGGGCGTCGGCCCGGATCACGGCCAGGCCGCGCTCGCGGGCCAGCCCGGCGCCCGCCGCGCTGTATTCCAGGGCGAGCGGCCGCCAGCCGTACGCCCGCAGCACCCGGGTGTTGCCGCCGCCGGCCGCGCCGACGTCCAGCGCCCGCTCCGGGCGCACCCCGGCCGCCGCCAGCCGCCGCAGCGCCCGACCCAGCAGGGCCCGCCGCTCCCGGTACCACCAGTGGGTGTCCTCGAGCGCAGCGAGCTTGCGGATCTCGGTCGCGTCCACGGCGTGCTCCTCGACACGTCTCGGCCGCCCTCACCCTAGTCGCCCCGCCGGCCGGGGCGGTCGCAAAACCGGGTGCGGCGCCGCGCTGGGCGCTGGCAGGCTACGTGGCCATGGGACAGCAGGCGCAGGGTTTCCGCTACCTCGAGCGGGCCGACGGCTCCGTCGTGATCACGCACCACGGCCGGGTGGCCGCCACGCTGCGCGGCGGCCGCGCGGCGGAGTTCCTGGCCGAGGTCGAGGACGACCCGCAGCTGGTGATGGCCCGGTGGACCGGCAACTACCGCCGGGGCAACGAGCGGACCGCCCGCCAGCACCCCCGCAACCGGACCTGAGAAAACGTCAGGGCCCGCGCCCGGGTTGAGCGCGGACCCTGACGGTACGACCGGTGGTTACAGCGGAATGTTGCCGTGCGCGCCCCGGGCGGCCGGCGCCGCGGCGAGGGCCTCAGCGATCCGCCGCCGGGTCTCCGCCGGCTTGATCACCTCGTCCACCACGCCGATCTCCAGCGCCCGGTTGACGCCACCGGCGACCCGGATCTGCTCCTCGATCAGCTGGGCGCGCAGCGCCTCCCGCTCCTCGACCGGAGCGGCGGCCAGCTTCTTGCGGTGCAGGACGTTCACCGCCGCGCTCGCGCCCATCACCGCGACCTCCGCGTTCGGCCAGGCGAACACCGCGGTAGCCCCCAGCGAGCGGGAGTTCATCGCGATGTACGCCCCGCCGTACGCCTTGCGGGTCACCAGCGTCACCCGCGGCACCACCGCCTCGGCGAAGGCGTGCAGCAGCTTCGCCCCGCGCCGGACCACGCCGTCCCACTCCTGGCCTAGGCCGGGCAGGTAGCCGGGGACGTCGACCAGCACGATCAGCGGCACTCCGAGCGAGTCGCACATCCGCACGAAGCGGGCGGCCTTCTCGGCGCTGGACGCGTCGAGGCAGCCACCCAGCCGCAGCGGGTTGTTGGCGATCACGCCGACCGTGCGACCGGCGAAGCGGCCGAGCGTGGTGACGATGTTCGGCGCCCACTTGGCGTGCAGCTCCACGCCTGGAGCGTCGAGCAGCGCCTTGACCACCGGCCGCACGTCGTACGCCCGGCTGGCCTCGGCCGGCATCTTCGCGGCGAGGTCGTGCCCCTCGTCGCCGGTGGCCACGTCGTCCGGCGAGAGCCGCCCCTGGCGGCCGAGGAGCGCGGCGAGCCGGCGCGACTCGGCCAGCGCCTCCTCGTCGTCCTGGCAGGTCACGTGCACCACACCGGAGCGCCGGCCGTGCGGCTCGGGACCGCCCAGCCGCGCCATGTCGACCTGCTCACCGGTGACGCTGCGGACCACCTCGGGGCCGGTGACGAAGATCCGGCCGGCCCCGCTCATCACCACGACGTCGGTCAGCGCCGGACCGTACGCGGCGCCACCCGCGGCCGGCCCGAGCACCACGGAGATCTGCGGCACCCGGCCGGACGCCCGGACCATGGCCGCGAAGACCTGGCCGACGGCGTCGAGGGCGACCACACCCTCGGCCAGCCGGGCTCCGCCGGAGTGCCAGAGGCCGAGCACCGGCACCCGTTCCCGGACGGCGGTGTCGATGGCGTCCACGATGTGCCGGCACCCGTCGGCACCCATCGCGCCGCCCATCTTCGTGGCGTCGGTGGCGTACGCGATGGCCGGCGTACCGTCGATCTCGCCCCGCGCGTAGCGCACGCCGGAGCTGTCCCGCGGCGCCAGCAGGCGCAGCGAGCCGGCGTCGAACAGCGCCCGAAGGCGGACCTCCGGATCCCGGTGGTCCACCGTCGAGCTGTCCGCGCTGACGGCGGTCGTGGTCACTGGTGCCTCCCAGGCAGAGGGGTCAGGCCCGCGTGAAGACGAGAGCCACGTTGTGCCCGCCGAAACCGAACGCGTTGTTCAGCGCGGCGGGGATCTCCATGTGCCGTGCCTTGTGGGCGGCCACCTCCAGGGTGAGGCCGTCGTCCGGGTCGTCGAGGTTGATCGTCGGCGGCACGACCCCGTCGCGGATGGCCAGGATGGTGGCGATGGACTCCAGCGCCCCGGCCGCGCCGAGCAGGTGCCCGGTCATCGACTTGGTGGCTGACAGCACGGGATGGTCGCCCAGCGCCGTGCGCAGCGCGCCGATCTCTAGCATGTCGCCCACCGGCGTGGAGGTGGCGTGCGCGTTGACGTGCACGATATCCATCTTGGCGACATCCGAGTCCGCGATCGCCTTCCCGATTGCGCGGATCGCGCCCTCGCCCTCGGCGTGCGGCTGCACGATGTCGTACGCGTCCGAGGTGATGCCGGCGCCGGCGAGCCGGGCGTACACCCGGGCTCCGCGGGCGGCGGCGTGGTCGGCGCGCTCCAGGACCACCACGCCCGCGCCCTCGCCGAGCACGAAGCCGTCGCGGCCCTTGTCCCACGGCCGGGAGGCCTTCTCCGGCTCGTCGTTGCGGGTCGACATGGCCCGCATCGAGGCGAAACCGGCGATCGGCAGCGGGTGGATGACCGCCTCGGTGCCGCCGGCCACCACCACGTCGGCCCGGCCGGAGCGGATGATGTCCAGGCCGAGCGCGATCGCCTCCGCGCCGGTCGCGCACGCGCTGGCCACCGAGTGCACCCCGGCCTTGGCGCCCAGCTCCAGCCCCACCCAGGCGGCCGGGCCGTTCGGCATCAGCATCGGCACGGTGTGCGGGGAGACCCGCCGCGGGCCGGACGCCTCCAGGATGTCGTCCTGGGCGAGCAGGGTGGTGGCCCCGCCGATGCCGGAGCCGACGCTGACCGCCAGCCGCTCCGGGTCGAGCCCGGAATCGGCCAGCCCGGCGTCGGCCCAGGCCTGCTGGGCCGCGATGAGCGCGATCGCCTCGGACCGGTCCAGCCGGCGCAGCTTGACCCGGTCGAGCACCTCGGTGGGCTCCACGGCGAGTTGCGCCGCGATCCGGACCGTCAGTTGCGCCGCCCACTCCTGGGTGAGCGCACTCACCCCGGAGCGGCCGGCGAGCATGGCGTCCCAGGTCGACGCGACGTCCCCGCCGAGCGGGGTCGTCGCGCCGAGCCCGGTGACGACGACGTCGGGGCGACTCATGATCAGGACTGCGCCTCGATGTAGCTGACGGCGTCCCCGACGGTCTTGAGGTTCTGCACCTCGTTGTCCGGGATCTTGACGCCGAACTTCTCCTCGGCCGCCACCACGACCTCCACCATGGAGAGCGAGTCGACGTCGAGGTCGTCGGTGAAGGACTTCCCCTCGGCCACGTCGTCCGGGTTCACCCCGGCAACCTCTTCGAGGATCTCGGCGAGGCCGGCGGTGATCTCGTCACGGGTCATTGCGGTTGGTTCCTCTCATCGGGGGTTCACTCGACGGCCGGCGACGCCGGTCGTCACTCCTCGCGGCGCGCTCGCGCCGGAGGGGGTCTTCAGGGGCAGCGGACGACCTGACCGGCGTAGGTCAGACCGCCGCCGAAGCCGAACAGCAGCACCGGCGCACCCGCCGGCACCTCGCGCCGCTCGACCAGCTTGGACAGGGCCAGCGGGACGCTCGCCGCCGAGGTGTTGCCGGACTCGACGATGTCCTTGGCGATGACCGCGTCGGGGATGTTCAGCCGCTTGGCGATGCCGTCGATGATCCGGGCGTTGGCCTGGTGCGGCACGAACGCGGCCAGCTCGGACGGGGCGACCCCGGCCTTCTCGCAGGCCTGCAGCGCGAGCGGGGCCAGCGCGGTGGTGGCCCAGCGGAACACCGCCTGCCCCTCCTGCGCGATGTACGGCCGCCAGCCCTCGATCCGGACCGCGTCGCTCTTCTCCGGCACCGAGCCCCAGACCACCGGCCCGACCCCGGCCGGCTCGCCCTCGGCGGTCGCGGTGACCACCGCGGCCCCGGCGCCGTCGCCGAAGATGATGCAGGTCGAGCGGTCGGTCCAGTCGGTGAAGTCGGAGAGCTTCTCCGCGCCGATGACGAGGGCGTTGCGCGCCGCCCCGGCCCGGATCGCGTGGTCCGCGGTGCCCAGCGCGTACCCGAAGCCCGAGCAGGCGGTGTTGACGTCGAACGCGGCCGGGGCGGCGATGCCCAGCTTCGCGGCGACCCGGCAGGCCACGTTCGGGCTGCGGTCGATCGAGGTGCAGGTGGCGACCACGACGAGGTCGATGTCGGCGGCGCTGAGGCCGGAGTTGGCCAGTGCCTTGCCGGCCGCGGCCGTGGCCATGTCGGCCACCGTCTCGTCACCGGCGATCCGCCGGGTGACGATGCCGACGCGGTCCCGGATCCACTCGTCGTTGGTGTCGACCAACTGCGCGATGTCGTCGTTGGTCACCACGCGGGCGGGCTGGTAGTGCCCCATCGCGACGATCCTGCTGCCGGTCATGCCTGTCCTCCGATGCGGGCGAGGGGCTGGCCCGGGGCGACCGGGTCGTCGTGGTGGGCGAGCCACTCGGTGAGCAGCCCGCTGTGGTGCGCGGTCACCTCGGCCGGCCCCTGCCGGGTGGCGACGTGGCCGATGACCTGGCCGGCGCGCAGGTCGGTGCCCTCGGCCAGGCCGGTCAGCGGCTCGAAGGTCCCGGCGGCGGGGGAGACCACCACCCGGAACTGGATCGCCGGCTCGTGGCCGCTCAGGCCGCTGTGCCGGGCGATCAGGTCCCGCGCGGCGGGCAGGTCGTCGGGGGTGTTCAGGGTGACGATCTCGGGCGCCCCCTCGCCCTTGAGCTCGCGCTTGACCAGGCCGGCCAGGGTGCCGGCCGGCGGCAGTTCGATCACGCCGGTGACCCCGAGGTCGGCCAGGGTCCGCATGCACAGGTCCCAGCGGACCGGGGCGGTGACCTGCCGGACCAGCCGCTGCACCGTCTCCCGGCCGTGGTTGACGGCGGCGCCGTCCCGGTTGGAG
The DNA here is from genome assembly GCF_043204735.1 of Micromonospora sp. NPDC047740. Lineage (NCBI taxonomy): Bacteria > Bacillati > Actinomycetota > Actinomycetes > Micromonosporales > Micromonosporaceae > Micromonospora > Micromonospora sp. NPDC047740. The sequence goes on along the minus strand of NZ_JBIDCT010000004.1, from coordinate 256,904 downwards.
AGCAGGATCCGGGCCGGGTCGCCCGGCACGATGCCGCCGGCCACGGTGGCCAGGGCGGCCTCGGCCGGGGCCATGTACGGGGTGTGGAAGGCGCCGGCGACCTGGAGCCGGATGACCCGGGCCTTCGCCGGCGGCTCGGCGGCCAGCTTCTCCAGGCCGGCCACCGCGCCCGCGGCGACGACCTGGCCGGTGCCGTTGCGGTTGGCCGGGTGCAGCCCGTGCGCCTCGATGGCGGCGAGTACCTCGTCCGGGTCGCCGCCGAGCACGGCGGCCATTCCGGTGGGCTCCAGCGCGCAGGCGGCGGCCATCTCCCGGCCGCGTACGCCGGCGAGGGTGACGGCCGCCTCGGCGGGCAGCACCCCGGCCAGGGCGGCGGCACTCAGCTCGCCCACGCTGTGGCCGGCGACCAGCGCGACGTCGTACATCGGCAGGTGCTCCGCGGCGAGCAGCGCGGCCGCGACGAGCAGCGGCTGCGTGCGGGCGGTGTCCTTGATCTCGTCCGCGTCCGCCTGGGTGCCGAGGTGCACCAGATCGACTCCCGCCAGCGCGGACCACCAGCGCAGGCGCGCCTCGGCGCCGGGCAGGTCGAGCCAGGGAGTCAGGAAGCCGGGTTTCTGGGAACCCTGTCCGGGTGAGAGAACGGCGAGCACGTCTACGACTCTGACGGATACTCGCGGGTCGCGCTGTAACGCACGGCACCAAACCGCACTAGGAGCGTTGGAGGAACCCTACAAAAATCGGCGACGATCATCACCTGTCTGTGCTGCTTTCCGGGCACCTGGGGCCAATGCCTGGTTCGGGACCGGTGCGACGGCCGGGACGACCGGGTCGAGCCGCCCCACGGTCAGCGCCACCTGCAGGGCGAACGCGTCCCGCGGCGCGAACGGCGAGAAGCCGGTCACCTCGGCGACCCGCTTGAGTCGGTAACGCACCGTGTTGGGGTGCACGAAGAGCGCCCGGGCGGCGCTCTCCAACGTGCCGCCGGCGGCGAAGAAGGCGTCCAGGGTCTCCAGCAGTTCACCCCCGGCGCGGACCAGCGCCGCGTACACGTCGTGGCGCAGCCGGCGGCGGGCCTCGGCGTCACCCGCCAGGGCCCGCTCGGGCAGCAGGTCGGCGGCGGCCACCGGGCAGGGGGCGGTCGGCCAGGCCGGCGCCGCGCGGAACCCGGCCAGCGCGGCCCGCGCCGAGTCCGTCGCCTCGTCCAGGCTGGGTACGGCCGGACCCACCACCACCGGCCCCTCCCCGAACGCGGTCAGCAGCTTCTCCGTCGCCGTCACCGGGTCCGCCGCCCCGCCGAGCACGATGACCAGCCGGTCGCCGTGCACGCCGCCGATCACCTCGACCCCGATCCGGCGGGCCTGCCGGTAGACGGTGTGCAGCACGGCGGCCACCTCGCCGCCGGGGGAGCGCCCGACCGCCACCGCCACCGGGGGCGCGTCCGTCCAGCCCAGCGCCGCCGCCCGGCTGGCCAGCACGTCCGGCGAGTCGCCGCGCAGCAGCGCGTCCACCAGCAACGCCTGCAGCCGGGCGTCCCACGAGCCGCGCGACTCGGCGGCGCGGGCGTACACCCGGGCGGCGGCGAAGGCGATCTCGCGGGAGAAGCGCAGCACCGCCTCCCGCAGCGGCTGCTCCTCGCCCTCGGCGGCCAGGTGCGCCACCTGCTCCTCGACCACCTCGATGGTCACCTTGATCAGTGCGACGGTCTGTTGGAGGCTGATCGAGCGGGCCAGGGCCTGGGGTGCGGCGGCGAAGACCTCGTCCGACACCTCCTGGGTGCTGTCGGTTGCGCCGCCGCCCTGGCGCAGCCACTGCACCAGCGACCGGACGCCGGCCTGGGCGACCAGCATGACCCAGGACCGCTGGTCCGCCGGCAGTTCCCGGAACCAGGGCAGCGCCTCGTCCATCCGGGCCACGCTGGCGGTGGCCAGGGCCCCCGCCGCCCGTTCGATCCGGCGCAGCGTGGCCGGCAGTTCGGTGCCGCCCGGTTCGCTCACCGGTCCAGCCTGACATGCCCTGACCAGGGCCGGCACATCGAGGGTGGGCGGCGGCCGGGCTGGCCCGGTCGGTCCCGCCCGGCACCGAGGTGCTGGCCGGCCCGGAACCGGGCGGCATCCGGTGGCCGCCGCGCCGACCGCCGGCCCGATCCCGGGTCGCAGCGGATCTCCACGGGTACGCGCTGTTCAGTCCGTCGGGCCCGGCCAGTACGGTGTCAGGGCACGCCCGGGGTGACCGCCGGGCGGGCGATGGCGAACGTGAGGAGACCGGGATGGCGCACGGGGAGGCCGAGAACGGCTGCGCCCAGGGTGAGCCCTGCCGGCCGGGGCCCCACGACCAGCCGGTGTCCGCCAAGCACCCGCGCCGGGCCGGCCTGACCCATCCGGCGGAGACGCCCGCCGGCTGGGGGCCGGAGCGCGGGGACGACGACCCGCCCGCGCCACGGCAACGGGCCGCCGAGCAGGTGTTGCCGGCCCTGCCCGAGCCGGTGCCGAGCCAGGGCTGCTGCAGCGACCTGCCCGGCTGGGCTGGGGCGCACCAGCACGGCGCGGTGCGGCCCCGCAACCGTATGGTCCGTCGGGAGCGGCCACCGCGCCGCTGGTGCTGATCACTCGCCGACTCGCCTTGCTACGACAATTTCGCCGCCCGGCAAGCCCGGCCATTGCTCAGCGCTAGCGTGGGCAGCGTGAAGGCGATCGCGATCGACGCGTACGGCTCGGCGGACCAGCTCACCCTGCGCGAGCTGCCCACCCCGCCGGTCGGGCCGGACACGGTCCTGGTCCGGGTGCGCGTCGCCGGGGTGAACCCGGTCGACTGGAAGGTCCGCGAGGGCCACCTGGCCGGCGGCATGCCGGCGCACTTCCCGCTGGTGCCCGGCTGGGACGCGGCCGGGGTGGTCGAGGCGGTCGGCCCGGCGGTGACCGGCTTCGCGGTGGGCGACGAGGTGATCGGGTACGTCCGCCGCGACGACGTCCAGCACGGCACGTACGCGGAGCTGGTGCCCGCCCCGGAGCGCTGTCTCGCCGACAAGCCGGTCCAGGCGTCCTGGCCGGAGGCGGGTGGCCTGCCGCTGGCCGGGCTGACGGCGTACCAGGCGTTGCAGCTGGCCCGGACGGGCGCCAACGACACGGTCCTGGTGCACGGCGCGTCCGGCGGGGTGGGGCACCTGGCGGTGCAGTTGGCCCGGGCGCTCGGCGCCGGCAAGGTGATCGGCACGACCAGCGAGGCCAACCACGACTTCGTCCGGTCGTTGGGTGCCGAACCGGTCAGCTACGGCGCCGGCCTGCTGGACCGGATCCGCGCGGTCGCGCCCGACGGGGTGGACGTGGCGCTGGACCTCTTCGGCGGCGAGGCGCTGGACGTCTCGGCCGAGCTGCTCGCCCGGCCGGCCCGGCTGGTCTCCACCGCCGACCCGGAGCATGTCACCCGGCTCGGCGGCAGCTACCTCTTCGTGAAGCCGTCCACCGCCGACCTGAGTGTGCTGGCCGGGCTGGTCGACGCCGACCGGCTCACCGTGCACGTGGCCCGGACCTTCCCGCTGGCCGAGGCCGCCGAGGCGCAGCGCCTGGTGGCGGCGGGGCACGTCCGGGGCAAGGTGGTGCTGGAGGTCTGAGCCGGGCGCCGGGGCGACCGGCTCAGCGGGTGCGGCGGCGGACCAGCAGCGCGATCCCGGCGAGCCCGGCGGTGATGACCACCACCACCCCGACGTTGAGCAGCAGCAGTCGCTGGAGTTCGGTCATCGCCGCGTCGATGTCCTGCACCGGGTTCAGCGTGTCCTCCGGGAGGACCCGCTCGCCGCCGCCGAGACCGCCGCTGAGCGTGTCGAACTGCCGCTCCAGCGGCACACCGACGGAGCGCAGCGTCTCGGACATGTTCAGCCGGCCGAAGAACCAGCCGGCCCGGGCCTTGCTCAGGTCGGGCTGCTTGGCCGGCCGGTAGATCCGGGGCCCACCCTTGGCGAGCGGGTAGAGGTCGTAGGTCTTCACCGGCACTCCGGCGGTCAGCACCACGACGGTGTACTTCGGACCGAGGTCCTGCGCGGCCGGGCCGCGCTGCTGCCCGGTCCGGGCCAGCCAGCTCACCTGGTCGATGACCGCGTTCACCTGGGCGGGTTGGGTGTCGGCGCGCAGCTGCAGCGGCTGGTCCAGTTGGTCGCCGGTGATGTCCACCCCGGCCGGTGCGAGCTTGGGCCCGGGCCCGGCCGCCCGGGCCGCCGGCGGGCCGCTCAGGAGCAGCGTGCACGTGGTCGCGAGCACCACGCCCGTCACGGCCACCAGCAGTCGCGACACCCTTCGGATCATCGCCGCCTCCTCGCCCCGTTCGATGGCTGGCTTCCGCTGCAGGTCACGCTGTATCGGCTGACGGTGGTGGCTGCCCGGCGAGAACCGGGTGCCCACCTCAAAGACTCCGCAGAACGTCATTCGGTTGCAGCTGCTGGAAGAGTATTTGGAACTATCTGTGATCTGTGGCCGACTAATGTGAGCGGCCGTTGATCAGCGGCCGGATCGTACCCGGACGGAGGGGCTCATGGGGGGCACGATGGCCCGTGCGGCGCGTACCTGGCTGGTGGTTCTCGGGGTGGCGGTGGGGGCCGTGCTGCTGCCGGCCAGCCCCGCCGCCGCGCACAACTCGTTGACCGGCAGCGATCCGAAAAACGGGGCCCGGGTGGCGACCGCGCCGAAGCGGATCGAGCTCCGCTTCCTGGCCACCCTGTCGCCCGGTACGACGAAGATCACAGTGACCGGGCCGGATGACGCCCCCGCCTCCGGCGGCGATCCGACCTTCTCCGGCAAGCGGGTGAGCGTGCCGTTCACCCCCGGGCCGGCCGGCGTCTACACCGTCGCCTACCAGGTCGGCTCGACCGACGGGCACCCGATCAAGGGACAGGTCAGCTTCACCCTGACCACCGGTGTGGCCCCGGCCACCCCCTCGGCCAGTGCGTCGCCGACCACCCCGGCGCCCTCGACCCCGGTGGCCGAGGCGACCTCGGCGAACCCCGCCCCGGCTTCGTCGCGCTCCGACGACGGCGGCGGCACCGGCCTGTGGTGGGCGCTCGCGGCGGTGGTGGCGCTCGTCGCGCTGGGCGGCGGGCTGCTGCGCCGGCGCTCCGCCCGCCGCTGAACCGCCCGGCAGCTCTCCACCGCCGTACGACGAAGGGGCCCGCCGGACGACCGGCGGGCCCCTTCGCGATGCGAGGTCAGACCAGGCGCACCCGGGCGGCGCGCAGCCGGGTCAGGGCGCGCTCGCGGCCCAGCACCTCGAGGGACTCGAAGAGCGGCAGGCCGACCGTACGGCCGGTGACCGCCACCCGGACCGGTGCCTGCGCCTTGCCCAGCTTCAGGCCCCGCTCCGCGCCGACCGCCTCCAGCGTGGACTTCAGCGACTCGGCGTCCCAGGACTCCAGCGCCTCGAACGCGGCGATCGCCGCCTCCAGCAGCTCGGCCGCGCCCTCCTTCATCGCCTTCGCCCAGGCCGCCTCGTCGATCAGCGGGTCGGCCAGGAAGAGGAAGTCGACGTTCGGCACGATCTCGCTGAGCACCGCGATCCGGGTCTGCGCCAGCGGCGCCACCGCGGCGAACGCGGCCGGGTCGAACTCCTCCGGCTGCCACGGGGGCGGGGCGATGGTCCCGGTCCCGGTCAGCCACGGCTGGCAGGCGCCGATGAAGTCCTCCACCGGCAGCGCGCGGATGTATTCGCCGTTGAACGCGCGCAGCTTCTTCTCGTCGAAGAACGCCGGGGAGGGGTTCACCTCATCCAGCCGGAACTCCTCCTCGATCACCGACCAGGGCACGATCTCCCGGTCGCCGGAGGGAGCCCAGCCGAGCAGCATCAGGTAGTTGCGCATCGCCTCGGCGAGGTAGCCCTCGTCCCGGTACGCCTCCAGGGCGACCTTGTCCCGCCGCTTGGACAGCTTCTGCCGCTTCTCGTTCACCACCACGGGCACGTGCGCCCAGACCGGCGGCTTGACCCCGAGGGCGTCCCAGAGCAGCTGCTGCTTCGGGGTGTTGGGCAAGTGCTCCTCGGCCCGGATCACGTGGGTGATCCCCATGGTCATGTCGTCGACCACGTTGGCGAGCAGGAACACCGGCGAGCCGTCACCGCGGGCGATGACGAAGTCCTCGATCAGCTTGTTCTCGAAGGTCGGCTCGCCGCGGATCAGGTCGACCACCACGGTCTCGCCCTCGTCGGGGGTACGGAAGCGCAGGGCCCGCCCCGCGCCGGGCCCGAGCCCGCGGTCCCGGCAGAAGCCGTCGTACCCGGCGTACTGGGAGCCGGTACGCGCCTGCACGTCCTCGCGGGTGCAGTCGCAGTAGTACGCCCGGCCGCTCTCGTACAGCCGCTGGGCCGCGGCGCGGTGCTCACCGGCGTACGACGACTGGAAGTACGGGCCCTCGTAGCTGCCCCGCTCGATGCCGATCCAGTCGAGCGCCGACAGGATGCCCTCGGTCCACTCCGGCTTGTTGCGGGCCGCGTCGGTGTCCTCGATGCGGAGCACGAACACCCCGCCCTGCTGCTTGGCGTAGATCCAGTTCTGCAGGGCCGAGCGGGCGCCGCCGACGTGGAACATACCGGTCGGGGAAGGGGCGAAGCGTACACGTACCGTCACGTCCCCAGCCTACGGCGGGCGGCGAGCCGATTTGAGCGAGGGGGCGGTCAGGGTACCGATCTGATCTTCAGCACCAGGGCGCTGCCGAGCAGGGTGACCGCCGCGGTGACCGCGTACAGGGTGGGGTAGCCGCCCAGGTGGACGACGATCGGGGCGGAGAGGGCCGGGCCGAGCACCTGCGGCGCGGAGTTGGCGATGTTGATCACTCCGAGGTCCTTGGCCCGGTCGGTGGCGGCCGGCAGCACCTGGGTGATCAGCGCCGCGTCCACCGCCAGGTAGACGCCGTAGCCGGCGCCGAGCAGCAGCGCGGCGGTGACCGCCATCGGCCAGACCGGTGCCACGGCCAGCAGCAGGGCCGCCACTGCCATGATCAGCCCGGAGACGATTACGAAGACCTTGCGCCGGCCGGACCGGTCCGACAGGCGCCCGGCCACCACGGCGGTCAGCATCATGCCGAGCGTGTAGAGCAGGATCAGCACCAGCAGCGCGCCCTCGGGGTCGGGCACGCGCACCCCGTCGGCGAGGAAGTAGAGCAGGTAGAGCGTGCCCAGCGCGTTGCCGGTCTGGACCAGGAACCGGGTGAACCAGGCCCAGGCGAAGTCGGGGTGCCGGCGCGGGCTGATCCACATCGAGGCGAGCAGCCCGCGCAACCGCAGCGCCGGGCGGTGCTCCCGGGGCAGCGGGTCGTCCTCGGTGAGCAGCGCGAACGGCAGCGACAGCAGCAGCACGGCGAGGGCGACGGCGGCGTACCCGGCGGCGTTGCCGGTGACCACGGCGGTGACCAGCACCGCCCCGAGCACCAGGCCGAGCGCCTGCGGGATGCCCACCCAGCCGGAGACGCCGCCGCGCTGGGCGACCGGCACCCGGTCCGGGATGGCGGCGGTGAGGCTGGCCAGCATCGCGTTGAAGCACACCTGCGCGGCCACCCAGCCGATCGCCACCCCGGTGATGCTGTCCTGCCGGGCCAGCAGCACCAGGGCGAGCGCGCCGAGCACCGCGCCGGACGCGGTCCACACGTGCCGCCGGCCGAGGTGCCGGCCCGCCAGCCGGAGCACGGTCCGGTCGGACAGCGCGCCGGCGAGCGGATTGGCCAGCACCGCGGCGAGCGCGCCGAGTCCGGTGACGACCGCGAGCATGGCCTCCTTGTCGCCCGGCGCGATCCGCTCCACCTGCTGCGGCAGCAGCACCTGGATCGGGGTGAAGAACGCCATCCAGACGCCGAGGTTGGCCGCGAAGATCAGCGCGATCCAGCTCCGCCGCACCGGCACGGTCGGCTCGGCGAGCGCCGCCGGCAGTGCGGCCGGCGTCGGGTCGACCGTGGTCATCGTCGCACCAGATCGCGGAACCAGGCGTACGAGGACTTCGGGGTACGCCGTTGGGTGGCGTAGTCGACGTGCACCAGGCCGAACCGCTTGGTGAAGCCCTCCGCCCACTCCCAGTTGTCGAGCAGGGACCAGACGAAGTACCCGGTCACCTCGACCCCGGCGTCGATCGCCTCGCGGACCGCCCGCACGTGCCCGGCCAGGTACGCGATCCGCTCCGGGTCGTGCACCTGGCCGTCGGCGTCCGGCCCATCGTCGTACGCGCAGCCGCTCTCGGTGACCTGGATCGGCGGCAGCCGGTCCCCGTACCGGTCGCGGAGCTGGAGCAGCAGGTCGCGGAGCCCGTCCGGGGCCACCGGCCAGTCGAACGCGGTCCGGGGGTAGCCGGTCAGCGGCACGATCTCGAACGGCAGCGGCGAGTCCTCCTCGGCGGCCCGGATGCCGGTCGGGTTGTAGTAGTTCACCCCGAGCACGTCGACCGGGGCGGCGATCACGTCGAGGTCCCCGGCGCGGACCAGCGCGGGGTCGAGGCCTGGCACCTCCGGATAGCCCTGGCCGAGCAGCGGGTCGGTGAAGAGCCGGTTGTGCAGCGCGTCGTACGCCACCCCGGCGGCCCGGTCGGCGTCGGTGTGCCCGGCCAGCCGCACCGGGGAGTAGTTGTTCGCGATGGCGACCGGGCTGGTGCTGCGGGCGCGCAGCGCGGCGACCGCGAGGCCGTGCCCGAGGATCTGGTGGTGGGCCACCGGAAAGGCGTCGAAGAGCAGCATCCGGCCGGGTGCGTGCAAGCCCATGCCGTGCCCGAGGCTCATGTGGATGAACGGTTCGTTGAGGGTGATCCAGAGCTTCACCCGGTCGCCGAGGCGGGCGGCGACCAGGTCGGCGTACTCGGCGAAGCGGTGGGCGGTGTCGCGGTTGAGCCAGCCGCCGGCGTCCTCTAGGGCCTGCGGCAGGTCCCAGTGGAAGAGGGTGGCCACCGGGTCCACGCCCCGGTCGAGCAGCCCGTCCACCAGCCGCTCGTAGAAGTCCAGCCCGGCCGGGTTGGCCGCGCCCGTGCCAGTGGGCCGCACCCGGGGCCAGGCGATGGAGAACCGGTAGGCGGACACCCCGAGCCCGGCGAGCAGCGTGAGGTCCTCAGCGTACCGGTGGTAGTGGTCGCACGCCTCGTCGCCGGTGCTGCCGTCGACGATCCGGCCCGGGGAGTGGGCGAAGGTGTCCCAGATGGACGGTCCCCGGCCGTCGGCGCCGGCCGCGCCCTCGATCTGGTAGGCGGAGGTGGACACTCCCCATCGGAAACCGCTGGGGAACTCGGGCATCGGCGCGGTCGTCATTCGCCCTCCCGGAAACACGAATCGTGTTCGGGACTCTAGGACGCGGACCGGTGATGCGCCATAGGCCGGGGAGGCCGGCTGGTGCAAGGGTTTTCGGCGTGTCTTTTCCGAACCCGTCCGGGTAAGTCCGTTTTTGCGCATACAGTGCGTAATATCGCGGATGTCCTTAGTGGGGGAAGACGACATGATCCTCGTGGAACGCAGTGCGCACGTGATGGCGCCGGTGGAAGCGGTCTGGGGCGTCGTGCAGCGGGCCGAGCAGTTGCCGGCATGGCTGGCGGGGGTTCGCGCGGCCGAGGTCCTCTCGGGGGAGGGCTTCGGCCGGCGACAACTGGTCCAGGCCGGGCGCGGCGCGGCGCACGAGGCCGAGGTGATCGCCTACCAGGAGCCGACCCTGATCGGGTGGCGCGAACGGGCCAGGGGCGCCGGCGCCCGGGCCGAGGCGCGCACCGAGATCTACGTGCAGCTGACCCCGGACGAGGAGGAGGGCGGGACGGTCGTGCGGCTCATCGTCGTACGGTGGCCCGCCGGGCCGGTCAAGGCCGCCCTGCTCCGGCTCGGCCTGCGTCGGGTCGGCGCCGACCTGGAGGACTCGCTGGCCCGGCTGACCGACCTGGCCGCCGTCGGTTGACCCAGCCGGTCCCGGCGTCGCCCGCGATGGTGATGGTCCGGCGTCCCCGCCAGGGACGCCGGACCATCGTCCACTGTGCCGCCAGTCGGTCGGCGCTCGGTTCCGGCGCCGAGGCGGGCGACCGCCTCCGGGCCGCCCAAGGTCGTGCTGCTTCCTGGACCCAGTGGCATCCAAGCCACGCCGAGGCCACTACATCCTGGATCGTGCACGATCACCGACGGCCGAGGAGCACCGCCAGAGACGACGAAAGGCCCGGCGCGGGTGCGCCGGGCCCTTCGTACCGGATGGGTCAGCTGTCGCCGCCGGTCTCGCCGACCGGGGCGGCGTTGACGTCCTCCAGCGCGTACTTCCGGGCGGCCTCGGCCGGCACGTGGGCCGGCACCGCGCCGCGGAGGGCGAGCTGGCGCAGCGTCGCGACGGTCACCGACTCGGCGTCCACGTGGAAGTGCCGGCGGAGCGCGTGCCGGGTGTCCGACATGCCGAAGCCGTCGGTGCCGAGCGAGGTGTAGTCGCCGGGTACCCAGCGGGCGATCAGGTCCGGTACCGCGCGCATCCAGTCGCTGACCGCGACCTTCGGCCCCTCGGCGTCGGCCAGCTTCCGCTGGATGTACGGCACCCGCTGCTCGGCGCCCGGGTTGAGCAGGTTGTGCTCCTCGCACTCCACCGCGTCCCGGCGCAGCTCGGTCCAGGAGGTCACCGACCAGACGTCGGCGGCCACGCCCCAGTCCTCTGCGAGCAACTGCTGCGCCTTGAGCGCCCACTGCATGCCGGTGCCGGAGGCGAGGATGTTCGCCTTCGGCGCGTCCCCGCCGACCTGCGGCGCGGGGGAGTAGCGGTAGATGCCCTTGACGATGCCCTCGACGTCCACGCCCTGCGGCTCGGCCGGCTGGAAGATCGGCTCGTTGTAGACGGTGAGGTAGTAGAAGATGTTCTCCTGCGCCTCGCCGTACATCCGGTGCAGGCCGTTCTCCATGATGTGCGCGATCTCGTACGCGAACGCCGGGTCGTAGGCGACCACCGCCGGGTTGGTGGCGGCGATCAGCAGCGAGTGACCGTCCTCGTGCTGGAGGCCCTCACCGTTGAGCGTGGTCCGGCCGGCGGTCGCGCCGAGCAGGAAGCCCCGCGCCATCTGGTCGGCCGCGGCCCACAGCCCGTCGGCGGTCCGCTGGAACCCGAACATCGAGTAGAAGATGTACATCGGGATCATCGGCTCGCCGTGGGTGGCGTACGAGGTGCCGGCCGCGGTGAACGAGGCGACCGAGCCGGCCTCGTTGATCCCCTCATGCAGGATCTGGCCGCCGGTGGCCTCCTTGTAGGACAGGAACAGGTCCCGGTCCACCGAGGTGTAGCGCTGGCCGTGCGGCGAGTAGATCTTCGCGGTCGGGAAGAGCGAGTCCATGCCGAAGGTGCGCGCCTCGTCCGGGATGATCGGCACCCACCGCTTGCCGAACTCCTTGTCCTTCATCACGTCCTTGAGCAGGCGGACGAAGGCCATGGTGGTGGCCACCTTCTGCTTGCCCGAGCCTCGCTTGACGTCGGAGAAGCGCTCGCTGCCCGGGATCTGGAGGACCTTGCCGGTGGTCCGCCGGGTCGGCAGGTAGCCGCCGAGCTGCTTCCGCCGCTCGTGCAGGTATTCGATCTCCTCGGACTTCTCACCCGGGTGGTAGTACGGCGGGAGGTACGGGTTCTCCTCCAGCTGCTTGTCCGGGATGTCCAGGTAGAGCCGGTCGCGGAAGAGCTTCAAGTCCTCCAGCGTCAGCTTCTTCATCTGGTGGGTGGCGTTGCGGGCCTCGAAGTGCGAACCGAGCGTCCAGCCCTTGATGGTCTTGGCCAGGATCACCGTCGGCTGGCCGGTGTGCTCCATCGCCGCCTTGTAGGCCGCGTAGAGCTTGCGGTAGTCGTGGCCACCCCGCTTGAGGTTCCAGATCTCGTCGTCGCTGAGGTGCTCGACCATCTTGCGGGTGCGCGGGTCGCGGCCGAAGAAGTGCTCCCGGACGTACGCCCCGGACTCCGCCTTGTAGGTCTGGTAGTCGCCGTCGGGCGTGGTGTTCATCAGGTTGACCAGGGCACCGTCGGTGTCCGCCGCGAGCAGCGGGTCCCACTCCCGGCCCCAGACCACCTTGATCACGTTCCAGCCGGCGCCCCGGAAGAACGCCTCCAGCTCCTGCATGACCTTGCCGTTGCCCCGGACCGGGCCGTCCAGCCGCTGCAGGTTGCAGTTGATCACGAAGGTGAGGTTGTCCAGCTCCTCGCGGGCGGCCACGCCGATCGCGCCGAGCGACTCCACCTCGTCCATCTCGCCGTCGCCGAGGAAGGCCCAGACGTGCTGCTGCGAGGTGTCCTTGATGCCCCGGTGGTGCAGGTACCGGTTGAACCGGGCCTGGTAGACCGCGTTGATCGGCCCGAGGCCCATCGAGACGGTGGGGAACTCCCAGAAGTCCGGCATCAGCCGCGGGTGCGGGTACGACGGCAGCCCACCGCCCGGGTGCGACAGCTCCTGGCGGAAGCCGTCGAGCTGGTCCTCGCTGAGCCGGCCCTCCATGAAGGCCCGCGCGTACATGCCGGGGGAGGCGTGGCCCTGGTAGAAGATGTGGTCGCCGCCGCCCGGATGGTCCTTGCCCCGGAAGAAGTGGTTGAAGCCGACCTCGTAGAGCGACGCCGAGCTGGCGAAGGTGGAGATGTGGCCGCCCACGCCGATCTCGGGACGCTGCGCCCGGTGCACCAGCATGGCGGCGTTCCACCGGATGTACGCCCGGATCCGCCGCTCGATGTGCTCGTCACCCGGGAACCACGGCTCGCGCTCCGGCGGGATGGTGTTGATGTAGTCGGTGGTGGTCAGGGACGGCACCCCGACCTGGCGCTCGCGGGCCCGCTCCAGCAGGCGCAGCATGACGTAGCGGGCGCGCTTTGTCCCGCGCTCGTCGATGACACCGTCGAGCGACTCGACCCATTCGCTGGTCTCTTCAGGGTCGATGTCCGGAAGCTGGCTCGGCAGACCAGCGGTGATCACCGGGCGCTTGCGTTCCGTAGCCACAGGCGTTCCCTCGGTTCTGTGTGGGATAGGTCTCTAGCGCCATCCTGCCCCCTCGTGGCGCATGCCGTCACGTCTCCCTGCCCCAGACGCGACGCTGAACACAGGTACTCGCCGGTAACTTAGGGCGTTCCAGGGATGCGCTAGCAGCGTGCCCGCCGCCGCGCCCGGTTCGCGGCGCGCTCCGGCCGGCTGCGGCAGAATGCGCCCTATGCGTAGTGAGGAGATCAGCGTCCAGACCGGGTCCCGGCCGGCCGTCCGGGACATCACCGCCGAGGCCGAGCGGTTCGTCTCTGGGCAGGGCGACGGCCTGCTGCACGTGTTCGTGCCGCACGCCACCGCCGGGCTGGCCCTCATCGAGACGGGCTCCGGCTCCGACGACGACCTGCTGCGCGCGCTCGACGACCTGCTGCCCACCGACGACCGCTGGCGGCACCGGCACGGCTCGCGCGGGCACGGCCGGGACCACGTGCTGCCCGCCTTCGTCCCCCCGTACGCGACGCTGCCGGTGCTGGGTGGGCGGCTGGCGCTGGGCACCTGGCAGTCCCTCTGCCTGGTCGACACCAACGGAGACAACCCCACCCGCAAGGTCCGCTTCTCCTTCCTCCCCGCCTGACCGCGCCCCGCCCGCCGCGCCCCGGTTGGGCGCGCATTCGCGGAAAGAGTGGCCATCCCGCGTCACGCGTCGGATGACCACTCTTTCCGGGGATCTGCACGCCCGGCGGCGGCTCGCGGTCAGGCGGCGGTGGTGGCCAGGTGGGTGACGCGGATCTTGGTGGCCAGGGCGTCGAGGAGGGTGCGGAGGAGGGTCTCCGTCGTCTCGTCCTTGACCGTGCCGTCCTGGCCGAGCTTCTCGTGGGCGTTGGTCACGATGATCTCCGGCTTGGTGACCACGGCGGAGTCGGTCCAGAGGAAGAGCTGGCGGAGCTGGAGCTGGGCCCGGACGGTGCCCATCCCGGTCGGGGCGGCGCCGACGATGGCGATCGGCTTGTGGGCGAGCGGGGAGACCCACGAGGTGATCGGGAAGCTCGGCCGGGAGGCCCAGTCGAGGGCGTTCTTGAGTACGCCGGGAACGCCGTAGTTGTACTCCGGAGTGGCGATGAGCAGGGCGTCCGCAGCGGCGATCCGCTCCCGCAGGTCCATCACAGCGGCCGGCGGCGCCGGCTCGACGTCCTCGTTGAAGGGCGGGACGGCGCCGAGGTCGCGGTACCGCTCGATGGTCATGCCTGCCGGCGCGAGCCGCTGCGCCGCCCGGATGAGGGCGGAGTTGAACGACGCCTCGCGCAGGCTGCCGGAGAGGGCCAGGACGGAGAATTCGGACATGGTGCGCCTCCAGTGACGATGCTCGACGCACTTGCGTGAGCTCATCAACAGTTGAGCAGGTCAACCATTGGTTGGCAAGTACGATGTGAGGTATGGCGCAACCCTTCGTCTCCACCGCCGGCCCGGTCGCGGCCGACCGCTCCGGCCTGGCCGGGGACACCGTGCGCCGGATCTTGCACATCGCCTCGGCGATCCGGCACTACCAGGACGAGGAGATCGCCGCGCTGGGGCTCACCCCGGCCGCCGCCCGGGCCCTGCACGAGCTCGACCCCGACCGGCCGCTGCCCGGCCGGGACCTGGCCGAGCAGTTGCGCTGCGACCGGTCCAACGTCACCGCCCTGGTCGACAAGCTGGAGCAGGCCGGGCTGGTGGAGCGCCGGGTCGACCCGGCCGACCGGCGGCAGAAGACGCTGGTGGTGACCGAGGCCGGCCGGCGCGTCCGAGACCGGGTGCGCCAGGTGATGTCGGACTCCCGACTCCTCGGCGGGCTCAGCACCGAGGAGTTGGCCACCCTGCGTGAGCTGGTCTGGAAGGTCTCCGACGGCGGCTGCCCGGAGCAGTGCGGCGAGGCCTGATCCCCGCTAGGCGGAACGTGTCCGGGTGGGCGAGCTGACCCTTCGTCGGTAATGCTGTCCGACGTGACCACCCCGCAAGATCTCGACGACCGCTTCCGGGCGGCCCTGGCCGCGTTCGAGGCGCCCGCCCAGCGGCGTGACCTGGGTGAACCGCTGCCCGACGGCGCGTCGTTGACCGGAGCGCAGGCGCTGGCCCTCTTCGACGCCCAGCTGACCAGCCGCCTGCTGGACCTCGCCGGGCGGTGGCTGCGCAGCTTCGGCGAGGGCTACTACACCATCGGCTCGGCGGGCCACGAGGGCAACGCCGCGGTGGCCGCCGCCCTGCGGCCGACCGATCCCGCTCTGCTGCACTACCGGTCCGGGGCCTTCTACTGCCTGCGCGCCGCCCAGGCGGCGGGCGGCTTCCCGGTCGCCCCCACCGACGCCGAGCCGGCCGGCGACGACGACCCCGCGGACGCCGAACCCGGTGCGCGGGCCACCGCCACGGCGCGGATACCCGATCCCCGACGCGCCGTCGAGAGCTTCCCGGCCGGGCCGTCGGATGCCGGGTCCGCCCTCGGCGCGCCCATCGACCGGCCGCAGGGCGACCGCGAAGGCGGCCGGGCGGCGGCCGACCCCCGACCCGACCCCGGGCCGCGCGGCCTGGACCGCTCGCCGGACGAGGCGCCCGGCGTTGACGCCGCGGCCGACTCGGCGGTGTCGGGCGGCGACTCCGCCGAGCCCACGGCCGGCGGCGCCGAGACGACCGCGGATGGCGTGCCGGCCGAGCGGCCGGAGACCCCGCCCGTCGCCGTCCGGCCGGAGCCGGCCACCAGCCCACCCACCCGATCGGGCGACCACCCGGACCATCACCCTGCGCTGGTCGAGGCCGGGGTGGCCGTGGCCGCCGCCCGGCCGGCGCTGCCCGCGCCGGACCCCGCGGACGCGTACGCGGAGGCGGCTCGGGACGTGCTGCGCGGGATGGTCGCCTCGGCGCAGGAACCGATCGCCGGGGGCCGGCACAAGGTGTTCGGCCGGGCGGACCTCGCGGTCATCCCGACCACCTCGACGATCGCGTCCCACCTCCCGCGGGCGGTCGGCATGGGGCTCGCCCTCGAGCGGCTGCGCCGGGTCGGCAGCCGGCGGGTGCCGGGGACGACGGCCGAGGCCGGCGGGGACCCCGCCACCGGCTCGCCGTGGCCGCCGGACGCGATCGTGGTCTGCTCGTTCGGCGACGCCTCGGTCAACCACGCCACCGCGACGGCCGCGTTCAACACCGCCGGTTGGTACGACCACACCGGACTGCGCATCCCGGTGCTCTTCGTCTGCGAGGACAACGGGCTGGGCATCAGCGTCCGCTCCCCGACGGGCTGGGTGGCCGCCACGCTGCGCGCCAAGCCGGGGATCCGCTACTTCGCCGCCGACGGCAGCGATCCGGCCGAGGCGTACCGGGTGGCGGGGGAGGCGGCGGCCTGGGTGCGCCGGCACCGGCGGCCGGCGGTGCTGCACCTGACCACCGTACGGCTGATGGGGCACGCCGGGGCCGACGCGGAGACCGCGTACCGGAGCCCGGCCGAGATCGCCGCGGACGTCGCGCGGGACCCGCTGCTGGCCACCGCCCGGCTGCTGGTGGCGGCGGGCTACGCCACCAGCGAGGAACTGCTGGCCCGGTACGACGAGCGCGGCTGGCAGATCCGCCGGATCGCCGAGGAGGTGCTCGACGAGCCGAAGCTGGCGTCCCCGGCCGAGGTGGTGGCGGAGCTGGCCCCGCGTCGGCCGGTACGGATCTTCCGCGCGGTGGCTGACGCGGCGGACCGGGCGGCCGGGCCGAACGCGGGCGCCCGGGCCGAGGCGTTCGGCGGCAAGCCGCCGGAGCTGGCTGGTCCGCTCACCCTCGCGCAGAGCATCAACGCGGCGCTCGCCGACGGGATGCTGGACCACCCGGGGATGGCCGTCTTCGGCGAGGACGTCGCCGCCAAGGGCGGGGTGTACGGGGTGACCAAGGGACTGCGGGACCGGTTCGGTGGGGCCCGGGTCTTCGACACGCTGCTCGACGAGACCTCGATCCTCGGGCTCGGGCTGGGCGCCGGCGTCGCCGGGATGCTGCCGGTGCCGGAGATCCAGTACCTGGCGTACCTGCACAACGCCGAGGACCAGCTGCGGGGCGAGGCGGCCACCATGCGGTTCTTCTCCCGGGGGGCGTTCCGCAACCCGATGGTGGTCCGGGTGGCCGGGCTGGCCTACCAGGAGGGCTTCGGCGGGCACTTCCACAACGACAACTCGGTGGCCGTACTCCGGGACGTGCCGGGGCTGGTGGTCGCGGTGCCGGCGCGGCCGGACGACGCCGCGCCCATGCTCCGGACCTGCCTGGCCGCCGCGGCGGTGGACGGCAGCGTCTGCGCCTTCCTGGAACCGATCGCGCTCTACCACACCCGCGACCTCTACGCCGACGGCGACGGCGAATGGCTGGCCGAGTACGCCCCGCCGGGCGCCTGGGCCGCCGGGCACGTGCCGATCGGCCGGGCCCGGGTGTACGGGGTCGGCTCCGCCGAGGACATCACGATCATCACCTTCGGCAACGGCGTACGGATGTCGCTGCGGGCAGCGGCCGCTCTGGCCGACGAGGGGGTCGGGATCCGGGTGGTAGACCTGCGGTGGCTCGCCCCGCTGCCGGTGGCGGACATCGTCCGGGAAGCGTCGGCCACCGGCCGGGTGCTGGTGGTCGACGAGACGCGCCGGTCGGGCGGGGTGGGCGAGGGCGTGCTCGCCGCCCTGGTGGACGGCGGATATGTGGGTGCGGCGCGACGAGTTGCCGGACTTGACTCGTTTGTACCATCGGGTCCGGCAGCGCGTCAGGTTCTGGTCTCAGCGGAAGCCATTACCCAGGGTGCCCGTACGCTGCTGGCACGGTAAATTCCGTTCCACCCGGTGCGCCACTTGCGCGGCGAGCCACAACTGTGTGGACTGGGCGGAACGGCGTCGGACGACGCCGCGAGCAGGGATGAGATGAGGAGGCACGCGACAGTGAGCGCGACCGCTGGTCAGGCCGCCGACGGGGTACGCAGCCTGGCGGACCGGTTCGGGATCGAGCCGGGGATGGTCGTCATGGAGATCGGCTACGACGACGACGTCGACCAGGATCTCCGAGACGCCCTGACCGACCGCTGTGGGGATCTGGTCGACGAGGACACCGACGAGGTGGTCGACTCGGTTCTCGTCTGGTACCGCGACGGCGACGGTGACCTCTTCGAGCTCCTCGTCGACGCCCTCGGACCGCTGGCCGACAACGGCGTGGTCTGGCTCCTGACGCCCAAGGCCGGCCGGGACGGTCACGTCGAGCCGAGCGAGGTGGCCGAGAGCGCCCAGACCGCCGGCCTCCAGCAGACCTCCACGATCAACGCGGGTCGGGACTGGAGCGGGGCCCGCCTCGTGCTCCGACGCGGGTCCAAGGGCAAGAAGTAGCCGACCGTACGCACCCGGCGGCCGGCGCCGCCGGGTGTGGCAGGCTGACCATCTCCAGACTCGACCCAAGGAGCTCGCATGCCCATCGAGGTTGGCGCCGAGGCGCCGGACTTCGTGCTCAAGGACCAGAACAACCAGGAGGTCCGGCTCGCCGACTTCCGTGGCAGGCGCACCGTGCTGCTGGTCTTCTACCCGCTCGCCTTCACCGGCATCTGCCAGGGTGAGCTCTGCGAGGTGCGGGACAACCTCGACGAGTACGTCAACGACGACGTCCAGGTGCTGACCGTCAGCGTCGACTCCGTCTACAGCCACAAGATCTGGGCCGACCGGGAGGGCTACCAGTTCCCGATGCTGGCCGACTTCTGGCCGCACGGCGCGGTGGCTCAGGCGTACGGCGTCTTCAACGACGTGGCGGGCATCGCCAACCGCGGCACGTTCGTGATCGACAAGGCCGGCGTGGTTCGGTTCGCCGAGATGAACATGCCCGGGGAGGCCCGTGACCAGCAGGGCTGGCGCAAGGCCCTGGCCGAGGCCGTCGCCGCCTGATCCCACCCCAGGTACGCCGTTCGACCGGGTCGGAGGCCGGCAGGTAAGCTTGCCGAACTCCGGCCCGCCGTACGGGCGTTCCGGGCGCGTAGCTCAGTGGGAGAGCACTCGCCTTACAAGCGAGGGGTCGCAGGTTCGAAACCTGCCGCGCCCACCAGGTACGACCAGCGCCGGCGCTGCCTCACGCCGGCAGCGGCAGCGGTTCGCTGATCGCCAGGCCCGCGTCGAGTGCCGCGACGAACTGATCAGCCTGCCGCGGCGCGACCTCGTTGGCCCAGATGCGCGTCACGTCGAGGAAGCCGACCAGGTCGCGCTGTGCCGACCGCAGCAGGTCGGACAAGGCCGCCCGGTCGACATCGACACAGGCGCGGTCCGCCGGGGGTGTCGCCTCGTCCCCGCCCTCGGCCCACACGCGCACCACGTCGCCGTGATACTCCACCTCGGGAGCCGGGCTGTGCCCGAGGTCGACCAGCAGTCCGTTCAGAGTGCCCAGCCAGTCGCGCCATTCGAAGAGATCGCAGCAGCAACCGGGTTCCACCAGTACGCCGGTCGTCGAATCCGCGAGCAGCAGTCCGCCCGGAGCGTAGACGGTGTCGAGCCCGGCCAGCAGGCGGAGCGCTTCGGCGGGCGTGTCCGGAACTACGAGTGCGTCGCCGATCGGGCCGCTGTGGAACAGGAGCGACCAGACCGCCATACCGACCTCGGCGGGCCGCATCGCCCCGTGCAGCCGTAGCCATCCGGCGTCATCGGCGGTGACCGGCCAGAGGCCGAACGGCACAACGTCCGCACCTACTCGACTCACCACCGGTTCCAGGGTTGGCACCACGCCACGATAGCGGCGATGTAGGCATCGCGATTGATCGTTTTGCCACACGGCGGTCCCGAGCGGAGTGCCTCGCCGCGCTCGCCGATTGGCGCCTGCCGGTGGAGTTCCTGGTCCGGGAGGTGCTGTTCACCGAGGCCACCGCCGGTGCCTAAACGGTGCTGCGCCGATTGCCGCTGGCCGCACCCGACGCGGGACGTGACGCGACGAGTGGCCGGGCCTGAGCGGACCAGGTCAGGCGAACGGGCCGTCCGGGAACAGTAACCGGTAGATCACGAGCGGCCCCATGCACACCAGGAAGAGCAGGGCGAGCAGCGCCACGATGCCGGCCAGCACGGAGATCAGGACCGTCATGTGGGCGCGGACGGGTCCGGGAGGAGCGGGTGCCCGGCGGCCGGTCTCGCGGACCAACCAGTCTGCCGCCGACGCGGCGGCGGGGACCGGCTCGACGTGATCGAGCCGCAGCCCGTGACGGGAAGCCGAGTCGAGCAGGTCGTCCGGCGCAGCCTCGCTCTCCCAGGCCAGCGAGACGGCGCTCCACCCGCCGCGGAGCCGCCGTCCGTCGTACGTCAGCACGGGGTGGGTCCCGGCCCGGTCGCCGTCGCCAGGAAGGTACGAGACCGTAACCCGGGGAGCCCCGTCAGCATCCTGCCCGAACCAGAGGTCGAACCCGTCGACCCGCTGGCACAGCTCATCGACGAAGAGGCGCTCGGCGGCGGTCGGCTCCCGGTCGGTCACGGCGTGATCATGCCAGTGGCGATCAGGCGGGCCGCAGACCGGCGAGCGGAGCAGCCGGCCACCGGTCGGGAGTGACCTTGCCCACCCCGCTGCGCGGCGCCGCGTAGGGGCAGGTCACCTGCCGTTACCCGGCGGTTAAGCTGGGGGTGCGAAGTCGCTCCCCGACCGGGGTGCGGCTTCGTAGTGCTTCACGGGATCCGTGGAGCCCAGCCGTCCCGACGTTCTCCGGGCCAACCGAATCGGGACGACTGCACCCCCACCGCCCGACCGGCGCGTCCGGCGGGCCAACCCGGAACGGAGTACGGCCACGCCATGAGCGTGACTACGCAGGATCCTGCTGCCCCGGTCGAGTCGGCGGAACCCGCCGAGCGCGGCCGCCTCGACCGCTTCTTCGAGATCACCCGCCGTGGCTCGACCGTCAAGCGCGAGGTGCTCGCCGGGATCACCACCTTCGCGACGATGGCCTACATCGTCGTGCTCAACCCGCTGATCATCGGTACCGCCCCGGACAAGGACGGCAACCTGCTCGGCATCGCGCCGGTCGCCGGGGTCACCTGCCTCGTCGCGGCGGTCATGACGATCATGATGGGCATCGTCGGCCGGGTGCCGTTCGCCGTGGCGACCGGCCTGGGCTTGAACGCGTTCGTCGCGTACGCCGTCGCCTCCCAGATGACCTGGGCCGAGGCGATGGGCCTGGTGGTGATCGAGGGTCTGATCATCACCGTGCTGGTGCTGACCGGCTTCCGGAAGGCCGTCTTCCGGGCCATCCCGGCCTCGCTGAAGGCGGCCATCGCCGCCGGTATCGGTCTGTTCATCGCCATGATCGGCTTCGTCGACGGCGGTCTGGTCCGGCGGGTGCCGGACGCGGCCGGCACCACCGTCCCGGTGCAGCTCGGCGGCGACGGTACGCTGCGCGGCTGGACCACGGTCGTCTTCCTGGTCGGCCTGCTGGTCACCGGCATCCTGGTGGCCCGCAAGGTGAAGGCCGGCGTCCTGATCGGCATCGTGGCGACCACGGTCGTCGCGGTGATCGTCAACGCCCTCGCCAAGCCTGGGTCGGCGTTCGTCGACGGCAAGCCCAACCCGGCGGGCTGGCGGCTCAACGTGCCGACCCTGCCCGATCCGCTGATCAAGGCGCCCGACCTGCACCTGGTGGGCAACGTGTCGTTCAGCTCGTTCGCCCACGTCGGCGTGATGACCGCGCTGCTGCTGGTGTTCACCCTGGTGCTCGCCGACTTCTTCGACGTGATGGGCACGACCGTGGGCCTGGCCAAGCAGGCCGGCCTGACCACCAAGGACGGCACCGACATGCCTCGACTGGGCAAGGTGCTCTTCGTCGACGGCGTCGCCGCGGTCGCCGGTGGCGCGGGCAGCGCCTCCTCGGCCACCACGTACGTCGAGTCCTCCTCGGGCATCGCGGACGGTGGGCGTACCGGCCTGACCAGCGTGGTCACCGGCGTGCTCTTCCTCGGCGCGCTGCTGCTCACCCCGCTGGTGTCGCTGGTGCCGAGCGAGGCCGCCGGCCCGGCGCTGGTGATCGTCGGCGCGCTGATGATCCGCCAGGTCAAGGAGATCGACTTCACGGACGTGGGCGTCGCGGTTCCGGCCTTCCTCACCATGACCCTGATGCCGTTCACCTACTCGATCACCAACGGCATCGGCGCCGGCTTCGTGAGCTGGGTGGCGATCCGGGTGGCCCAGGGCAAGGCGCGCCAGATCCACCCGCTGATGTGGGCGGTCTCCGCCGCGTTCGTGGTCTATTTCGGCATCAACCTGGTCAAGGCCGTCACCGGCGTCAGCTGACCGGTCCACGCCGCGCCCCCGTCGCCCCCGGCCCGAGGCGGCGGGGGCGCGGCGTATCCGGATCATGGGTTAGAGTGCCGTCGCGCGGAACACGCGACCGTCGTGGGCGCAGGGAGATGAGGCCATGGATCGCCATGAGCTTCCTTCCTCGTACCCTCTTCCGGGTCGCGTGCGCTGACCGACCGCGACCCGGGTCGCTCCACGACCTTGGAGAATCGCGTTGTCCTTTTCCGACCTGACCACCGACCGACTCGTGCTGCGCCCGTGGCCCGCCGAGGAGGCCGCCGTCGCCGCCGCCGGTGAGCGCTGCCCGCACTGGGCGGCGGACTTTCCCAGCGAGGCCGACCGCATGATCGCCGGCCGGCTCACCCGCGAGCCGGAACGGCCGCACGGGCACTATCTGATGATCGAACGGGAAACCGGCCTGACCGTCGGCGCCATCGGCCTGTTCTGGCCGCCCACCGACGGTGCCGTCGAGTTCGGCTACGGCGTCGCCCCGTCCCGGCGCCGCCGCGGCTACACCACGGAGGCGGCCCGAGCCCTCGTCGCGTTCGCCCTCGCCCTGCCCGGGGTGTCCCAGGTGTACGCCAACGTGGACGCGGCCAACGTGGCCTCGGTCCGGGTGCTGGTGAAGGCCGGCCTGCGCCCTGTCGGCACCGTGGCCACCGACGAGGGGCCGTTGCACCGGTACGTCGCCGAGTGGCGCGGGACCGACCCGGCTTGAGACTTTGGGTACGTCTGTTGTCGCTCCGGCGACAACAGACGCACCCAAAGGAGTGCATCGTCGCGCGGCCGGGGGACGACTGCCCGTCCCGACGCCGGGACGCGACGCTCGTTGTACCGGTACAGGGACGGGGGAGCACGGTCATGAGCTACGCGGACGTCAACGGGGTTCGGCTCTGGTACGAGGTGCACGGGACCGGCCAGCCGCTGGTGCTGCTGCACGGCGGCTACGGCGCGGTGGAGATGTTCCAGCCGATCCTGCCCGCCCTCGCCGCTCGCCGCCGGGTGATCGCCGTCGACCTGCAGGGGCACGGCCGCACCGCCGACGTGGACCGGCCGCTGCGGTACGAGTCGATGGCCGACGACATCGCCGCGCTGCTGCGGCACCTCGACCTGCCGCAGGCCGACCTGATGGGCTACTCGCTCGGCGGCGGGGTGGCCCTGCGTACCGCGATCCAGCACCCGGACCTGGTCCGCCGCCTGGTGCTGGTCTCCACGCCGTGCCGGCGGCGCGGCTGGTACCCGGAGGTGCTGGCCGCGATGGCGGCCCAGGACGAGCGGGTCGCCGAGCAGATGCGCGGCACCCCGCCGCACGAGCTCTACCTGCGTCTGGCACCGCGCCCGCAGGACTGGCCGACGCTCTGGGCCAAGACCGGTGAGCTGCTGCGCCGCGACTACGACTGGTCCGCCGAGGTGGCCGCGCTCGCTCTGCCGGTGCTCCTGGTCTTCGCCGACGCCGACTCGGTCCCGGTCAGCCACATGGCGGAGTTCTTCGGGCTGCTCGGCGGCGGGCACCGGGACGCCGGCTGGGACGGCACCGACCGCCCGGCGTCCCGGCTGGCCGTGCTGCCCGGCCTGACCCACTACGACATCGTCGGGTCACCGGCGCTGCCGGAGGCCGCCCTGCCGTTCCTCACCCACGAGGTACGCCCGCCCGCCTGACCGCCCAACGGGTCAGGGGAGGCGGCGGGTGAGCCAGCGCAGCAGGGCGTCACCCTGGGCACGCTGGAACGCCCTGACCGTGGGGATGCCGGCCGGCGGCGGCAGCCGGGCCCCGTCGAGGAAGAACCCGGTGAACCCGGCCAGTACGCCGGTCAGGTCGGCCGGATCCACTCCGGCGGCGAGCGGCAGATCGCGCAGCAACGCCTCGGGGTCGTGCCCGCCGTAGACCTGTACGTTGACCAGGATCATCAGGCTGTCCAGCCACACCGGCCCCCGGCAGGCCCATGGCCAGTCCACCACGCTGACCCTGCCGTCGGGGCCGATCAGCAGGTTGTCGGCGCGGATGTCGAGGTGGCACAACGTCTCGCCGGTCAGCGCCGCCAGCCCCCGGTCGGCGGCGGCGCACAGTTCGGGCAGCCGGGCCCGGGCCCACGGGTCCAGGTCGGTCGGCGGGTCCGCGGCGATCCGCCGCCAGCCGGCGAAGTCCGGCGCGAGCTGGGCGGCGGCGGTGGGTGCCACGGCGACCGACGCCGGCGTGAGCGCCGCGGCCATGGCCTCCAGGGTGGACAGCACCGCGCTCAGCTCGCCGGCCGCCCAGGGCGTCACCGGGTGCCGCCCCGCCACGTCGGTGAAGACCAGCGCCACCCAGTCGCCGTCGTCGTAGCTGCCGAGCAGCCGGGGCGCGGGCGCGGCCGGCGGCAGTGCGGCGGCGATCAGCGCCTCCGCCCGGTGCAGCCCGGGACTGCGGTCGTTCTGGGCCGGGCTGACCGCCTTGACGAAGGCGCGCCGGCCGCCGGCGGTACGCACCCGGTCGGCGGTGCCGGGGGAGAAGCCGCCCGACTGGGAGACGGCCTCCACCACCCGGTCACCGAGGATCTCCTCGACCGCGGCCCGGACCCGGTCGGGCAGGTCCGCCCAGTGGATCCGGCGGTTCGTCGCGCGCGTCACCGGTCCACCGTGCCGCCAGGCACCGGCCGGGGCAATCCGATTACCGCGCCGGGGCGGCGTATCGGAGGATGACCACTCCACTGTCGAACGGGCGTGCCTCGACCAGGGTGAACCGGTGCGGCTCGAAGCCCCGGTCGGCCAGCGGGATCCCGCTGCCGGCCACGATCGGGTTCAGCTTGACCACCAGCTCGTCCACCTCGCCGAGGAGTTGGCCGGCGAGGTGCCCGCCGCCGCAGAGCCAGATGTCCCGGCCGGGCTGCCGCTTCAGCTCGCGGACGAAGGTCACCGGATCACCGGCGACGATCTCCACCTGCGGGTCGTCCGACGGGGGCAGCGAGCGGGAGAAGACGTACTGCTTCAGGTGGGCGTACGGGCTGGTGACGCCCATCTTCAGCCCGGGGTCGTAGGTGCCCCGCCCCATCACCAGCGCGTCGAAGCGGCCCGTGGGCGGCGACTCGATGCCGAGCTGGGCGTGGGCGAACGTGGGGAAGGTCTGGGGCCATTCGGCGGCCAGGTGGGCCAGCAAGTCCGGCTCCGGCATCAGGGGAAAAAAGTCGAACGACCCGTCGGGTGCGGAGATGAAGCCGTCGAGGGTGCTGGCGACGTAGTACACGAGCTTGCGCAAACCTGCTCCGATGTTCAGCTCAACCACGACGGCTGTCGTGGTTGACGGAGAATCTACTACACCTGTCGTGGTTGTTGCTAGGGTGTCGCCGTGGCCAGAAATCCGGAACGCCGTACCCTCCTCGCCGACGCCGGGCTGCGCGTGCTCGCCGCGGCCGGCGCGCGCGGGCTGACCCACCGCGCGGTCGACGCCGAGGCCGGTGTCCCGACCGGCACCGCCTCCAACTACTTCCCGTCCCGGGGCGCGCTGCTCGCCGGGCTCGCCGAGCGGATCTTCGAACGGATGGCGCCCGACCCGGCCGTGCTGGCCGACCTCGGCCGGCGCGAGCCGTCCCTCGCCCTGGTGGCCGACTACCTGCGGTACATCGTCGAGCGCACCACCCGCGAGCCGGACCTCACCCGGGCCCTGTTCGAGTTGCGGCTGGAGGCGTCCCGCCGCCCCGAGTTGCGGCGCGCGCTCGGCAACGTGCTCCGCCGGGGGTACGCCGACGACGTGGCCTTCCACGTCGCGGCCGGGCTGCCCGGCGGGGCCTTCGAGGTGGCCCTGCTGCACTACGCGGTGGACGGGCTCCTGCTCGACCTGCTCACCACGTCGATCGACGCCGGATTCGACGTCGACCAGGTGGTGTCCGCCCTGGTCTCCCGCCTGGTCGGCGCCGCTGGCTGACCGCCGTCCCAGGTGTGTCCACCGGCCCAGGGGGAAACCCGGGCAGGACGCCCCTGGGGAGGAGCGACGGATGACGGATGCCCCGGCACTGACCATCGGCGTGCTCGGCTCGTACGGCGGTCGCAACCTCGGCGACGAGGCGATTCTGACCGGCCTCCTGTCCGATCTGCGGCAGCTTGAGCCGAACGCCCGGATCATCGTGTTCTCCCGGAACCCGGCGCACACCGCGCTGGCCCATCCCGATGTGGAGGCGGTGCCCTGGGAGGGGGTCAGCCGGGCCGACTCGTCCCTGCTGCTGGCCGAACTCGACCTGCTCATCCTCGGCGGCGGCGGGATCCTCTACAACCGCGAGGCCCGCCGCTACCTGCGGGTGGTCCGGGTGGCCCAGGAGCGGGGCCTGCCGCTGCTCACCTACGCGGTGGGGGTCGGGCCGCTCAGCGACGGCATCGACACCGGGATGGTGCGCGAGACCCTGGCCGGGGCCGCCGAGGTGACCGTGCGGGACCAGGAGTCCCGGATGGTGCTGGAAGAGGCCGGGCTGCTGAACCCGATCACCGTCACCGCCGACCCGGCGTTCCTGCTGGAGCCGGAGGACTTCCCGGAGAGCTGGCTGCGCGAGGAGGGCGTCCCGGGCGGCAAACGGCTGGTCGGGTTGAGCGTTCGCGAGCCGGGCCGGGCCGCCGAACGCCTCGACGTCGACGGCTACCACCGGCTGCTCGCCCAGATCGCCGACTTCCTGGTGCACCGGATCGACGCGTACGTGCTCTTCGTGCCGATGGAACGCGACGACATCCGGCACTCGCACGGGGTGATGTCGCACATGACCGCGTCGGAGCGGGGCCGGATCCTGCACGGTGACTACTCGCCGAGACAGATCCTGGGCATGATGCGCCACCTCGACCTCGCGGTCGGCATGCGGCTGCACTTCCTGATCTTCGCCGCCATGATCGGCACGCCGTTCCTGCCCCTGCCGTACGCCGGAAAGGTCTTCGACCTGGCCCAGCGGCTCGGGGTGCCGGCGCTGCGCGGCGTGGAACGCGAGGTGGAGGGCCCGCTGCTGGCGGAGGTGGACCAGTTGTGGGACGAGCGGGAGGCGCGGGCCGACGAGACCGCCCGCCGGGTGGCCGAGGTGTGCGAGCAGGCCCGCGGCACCTCCCAGGTCACCCGGGGGGTGCTGGAGAGCATCCGGTCGCGCACCCTGACCCGGACCGGCGCCAGCTGAGCCGGCTCGTCGGGCCGGCGGGCCTCGTCCACCCCGGTGCCGGCCGTCGAGGGATCGACCCGAGCGGGGTCAGAGCGCCGGGCCGCGCCAGGTGTAGACCCACGGTCGGCCGCGGTGGTCGTCCGACTCCAGCTCGTAGATCTCCGCCTCGGCCAGCCCCTCTGGGCCGAGGCGATGGTGCGTCAGCGGCGGCCGGCCGTTGTCGTCCAGCTCGACGGTGACGGTCTCGCCGTCGGCCACGCCACCCACCAGGGGGATCTGCACCGTTCCTGCCATGCGCCCATCCTGCCCCGGAGGCCGCCGCGCCGCAGCGATAGCGGGGCAGCGGGCGGGGCCACTCCGGGACTAGGGTCCGAGGATGGCGGACACGACGATCGACCCCACGCTCGGTCCGGTCCTCGCCCGTACGGGCGACGAGCGAGCCGTGCTCGAATCGTTCCTCGACTTCCACCGGGCCATCGTGCTGCGCAAGGCGCGGGGCCTCGCCGACGCCGACGCGAGCCGACGCCTGGTGCCGTCCCTCACCACCCTCGCCGGCCTGCTCAAACACCTGGCCCTGGTGGAGCGGAACTGGCTCCCCTGCCTGTTCGCGCCTGAGCCGGGGGACGTCTACCTCACCACCGAGGAGGAAGCGGCGGCGAGCTTCACCCTCGAGCCCGGCGAGACCGTCGAGACCCTCGCGGCGGGGTACGAGGCGGCCTGCGCCCGGTCCCGGGCGATAGCCGCCCGGTTCGACCTGGACCACGTGGTGCCGCACCCGCAGCTCGGAGAGGTGTCGCTGCGCTGGGTGCTGGTTCACCTGATCGAGGAGACCGCCCGGCACGCCGGGCACGCGGACATCCTGCGCGAGCTGACCGACGGCGAGACCGGGGCGATCTAGGGACGGTTCAGTCCCGGGGCAGCAGGCCGGGCGGATATTCCATCCCGTCGTGGGTGCAGGCGGCGGCGGCCACCCGGGCGGCGTACCGGGCCGCGTCGAGCGGGGACGCGCCGCCCAGCCGGGCGGTGATCAGGCCGGCCGCGAAGGCGTCTCCCGCGCCGTTGGTGTCCACCACCGGGGCGGGCGGGGTCGCCGCGGGCACCCGCACCGGTGGCGTGTCCGGGCCGTGCAGGGTGGCGCCGGCTGCCCCGCCGGTCACCAGCACGGTCCGGGGCGCCAGCCCCGCCGCCACCTTTCCGGCCCGCTCGCCCAGCCGCACGTCGCTCAGGAAGACCAGGTCGGCGACCTCGGCGAAGGGGCGGTGGTAGTCGTTCTCGCCGTCCCAGTCGTGCAGGTCGGTGGAGAGCGTCACGCCGGCCCCCAGGCTCGCGCGCAACCCCGGCAACGCGTCCCGCGCCCAGTCCATGATCGACACATGCACGTGCCGCGCGTCGCCGGCCAGCGCGGCGAGCTCCGCCGGGGCGAACGGCGCCGGGCCGGACCACGGGCGCGGGTCGTAGAGGGACATCCGGCGGCCGGCCGGGTCGACCAGGTTGACCGATCGGCGGGTGCCGGCGGGCGCCTCGGCCAGCACGGCCCGTACCGAGGTGCGGGCCAGCGCGGCCCGGACCACGTCGCCGGCCGGGTCGGCGCCCAGCACGTCCACCAGCGCCACCCGCAGGCCCAGGGCGTGCGCGGCGAGCGCCACCCCGGCCCCGGTGTTGCCGATGCGCAGCTCGATCGGGGGTACCGTCAGCGAGTCGGCGGCCGGCAGCGGGAGCGCGGGCACCTGGGCACGGATGTCGACTCCCAGGCCACCGATCACGAGCAGATCGACCATGGCGGCGAGAGTAGTCGGTCCCGGCCGCCTATCCTGGCCTCGGGCGTCGTCGAGGGGGAGTGCGTGCTGGTCATCCACGGGCTGTGGCTGTCCGGTGTCGGGCTCGCCGTCTGGGCCGAGGACAGCACCCGCCCGGCCCGGGCCCCGCGCCGACCCGGCCGGGCGCCGCGGGAGCGTCCGCACCCCTTCGCCGCCGACCACGCCACCCTCGCCGCCGCGCTCGGCGACCCGCCGGCCGAACCGGCGTCGGTGCTGCTCACCCTGCCCACCCGGGCCGGCTCGCCGATGGACTCCCCGGAGCTGGTCCGGACCACCGCCGGGGAACCGGTCCGTGGTCCGGTCACCCTCGCCGGGTGGCGGGTTCCCGCCCTGGCGTACGCCCCGGACGCCGCGCTCGCCCTGCTCCGCGCCCTCGAGGTGGGGGACGTGGTGCCGGGGGCGACCCTGCGTCACCTGGCCGAACTGGCCGACTTCGCCGCCGACCTCGTCAGCCGCGGCCGGCTGCTGCCCGGTGTGGCCGACGTCGGCGCCGTGCCATCCGCCGACTCCGCGGCGCGGACCCGGACCGGGCGGGACGCGGTGGACGGCGCGCGACCCCGGCGGCACCTGCGTCCGGTGGACCACTCCGACGTGGTCACCGCCCGGGCGGTCTGGCGGCCGCTGCTCACCGGCACGGACGCGGCCTGGGCGCGCTCGCTGGCCCTCGCCCTGCCCCCGGCCGCCCGCGCCGCCGTCGAATGGGAGGTCACGCCGCCCGGCGCCGCGGCCGGCGCCGTCGGACCAGGGGAGCTGGTCGCCGAGGCGCTGGACGCGTTGACCGACGCCGCCGCCCGGGCCGCCCTGGCCGACACCCTGCTGCACCGGGGCATGCGCCCGGTCGGGCCGGTGCCCCGCTGGCTGGCCGCGCTCACCGGGCCGGAGCGCGCGTTCCACGCCGAGCCGGCCGCCCTCGACACCCTGCGGACCGAGCTGGACGCCTGGCAGCGCGACGCCGCCGGCGGCCGGGTACGGGCCGCCTTCCGGCTGGTCGAGCCGCCCGTCGACCCGGTGGCCGAGCTGGTCGAAGGGGGATCCTGGCGACTCGAGTTCGGCCTGCACCCCACCGACGAGCCGGGCCTGGTGGTGGACGCGGCGCAGATCTGGCGCGGGTCCGCGCCCGCCCTCGTCGACCACCGGATCGAGCCGCAGGAAACCCTCCTCGCCGAGCTGGGCCGGGCCAGCCGGCTCTGGCCGGACCTGGACGACGCGCTGCGGACCGCCGCGCCGGAGGGGATGGAGCTGGACGCGGACGGCGCGCACCGGTTCCTCCGGGAGGGTGCGCCGGTGCTGCACGCGGCCGGCTTCGGGGTGCTGCTGCCGTCCTGGTGGCGGCGGCCCTCGTCCCGCCTCGGCGCCCGACTGCGGGCGCGCAGCCGGAGCGCCCCCGCCACGGTCGCCGCCGCCGCGGCGGGCCTCGGGCTGGACGCCCTGGTCGACTATCGCTGGGAGGTGGCCCTCGGCGACCAGCCGCTGACCGCCGAGGAACTGGCCGCCCTGGCCGAGCTGAAGTCCCCGCTGGTCCGGCTGCGGGGCCGCTGGGTCGAGCTGGACCCGGACCGGCTCGCCGCCGGGCTGCGGCTGCTCCGCTCGGCCGGCGAGCTGACCGTGGCCGACCTGCTGCGGATGGGTCTGGCCGGCGCCGACCGCCCCGACGCGCTGCCGGTGCTGGAGGTGACCGCCGACGGGCCGTTGGGTGAGCTGCTGGCCGGGGAGGCGGAGCGGCGGCTCACCCCGGCCGACCCGCCACCGGGGTTCGCCGGGACGCTGCGGCCGTACCAGCGGCGCGGGCTGGCCTGGCTGGCGTTCCTCCAGTCGCTCGGGTTGGGCGGGATCCTCGCCGACGACATGGGGCTGGGCAAGACCGTGCAGCTGCTCGCGCTGCTCGCCGGGGACCCGCCGGAGGGCGGGCCCACGCTGCTGGTCTGTCCGATGTCGCTGGTCGGCAACTGGCAGCGGGAGGCGGCCCGGTTCACGCCCGGGTTGCGGGTCCACGTGCACCACGGGGCCGAGCGCGCCCGGGGTGAGGCGTTCGTTGCGGCGGTGCACGCCGCGGACCTGGTCCTCACCACCTACTCGGTGGCCGCCCGCGACGCGTACGACCTGGCCGGGATCGACTGGCACCGGGTGGTGGTGGACGAGGCGCAGGCGATCAAGAACGCCGCCACCCGGCAGGCCGAGGCCGTCCGGTCGCTGCCCGCGCGGCACCGGGTCGCGGTCACCGGTACGCCGGTGGAGAACCGGCTCGCCGACCTCTGGTCGATCATGCAGTTCGCCAACCCCGGCCTGCTCGGCCCGGCCGCCACCTTCCGGAAGAAGTTCGCCGAGCCGATCGAGCGGCACGGCGACGCCGAGGTGGCCGGGCGGCTGCGCCGGATCACCGGACCGTTCGTGCTGCGCCGGCTCAAGACCGACGCGTCGATCATCTCCGACCTGCCCGAGAAGCTGGAGATGGAGGTGCTCTGCAACCTCACCGCCGAGCAGGCCGCCCTCTACCGGGCGGTGGTCGACGACATGATGGCGAAGATCGAGTCCAGCGACGGGATGGAACGCCGCGGCCTGGTGCTGGCCACCATGACCCGGCTCAAGCAGGTCTGCAACCACCCCGCCCAGCTGCTGCACGACGGCTCGGCCCTGCCCGGCCGCTCCGGCAAGCTGGAACGGCTCGAGGAGATCGTCGACGAGGTGCTCGCGGCCGGGGAGAAGGCCCTGCTCTTCACCCAGTACGCCGAGTTCGGCGGGATGCTGCGCGGGCACCTGTCCGCCCGTACCGGCCGGGAGGTGCTCTACCTGCACGGCGGCGTCGGCAAGGCCGAGCGGGACGCCATGGTGACCCGGTTCCAGTCCCCGGACGGTCCGCCGCTGTTCGTCCTGTCGCTCAAGGCCGGCGGCACCGGGCTGACCCTCACCGCGGCGAACCACGTGGTGCACGTGGACCGCTGGTGGAACCCGGCCGTCGAGGACCAGGCCACCGACCGGGCCTTCCGCATCGGCCAACGCCGCCGGGTGCAGGTACGCAAGTTCGTGTGCGCCGGCACGGTCGAGGAGAAGGTGGCCGCGATGATCGCGGACAAGCGCAGCCTGGCCCAGCGGGTGGTGGGCAGCGGCGAGCAGTGGGTCACCGAGCTGTCCACCGACACCCTGCGTGAGCTGTTCGCGCTGGACGCCGGGGCGGTGGTGGAGTGACCACTCCGGACCGAGGGTCGCGGTTCGCCGAGTTCGGGCCGCCGCGCCGGGTCGAGGGCGGCCTGAAGGCGCGCAGCACCCGAGGCGCGATCGGCCGCTCCTGGTGGTCCCGGCGCTTCCTGGAGGTGCTGGAGTCCTTCGCGCTCGGCACCCGGCTCACCCGGGGCCGGGCGTACGCGCGCCGGGGCCAGGTGCTCCGGCTCGACGTCGCCCCCGGGCTGGTGACCGCCAGCGTGCAGGGGTCACGGCCCAAGCCGTACCCGGTGCGGATCGGGTTGGCGGCGTACCCGGACGAAGTCTGGGACCGGCTCGAGGCGGACCTGGCCGGGCAGGCGTTCTTCAGCGCCCGACTGCTCGCCGGCGACCTGCCGTCCGAGTTGGAGGAGCTGTTCGTCGAGGCGGAGGCGCCCCTCTTCCCGGCCGACGTGGCCGAGCTGGAGCAGCACTGCGGCTGCCCTGACTTCGCCGTCCCGTGCAAGCACCTGGCGGCCACCTTCTACCTGCTGGCCGAGGCGTTCGACGCCGACCCGTTCCGGCTCCTGCACTGGCGTGGTCGGAGCCGGGCCGAGCTGCTCGACCGGCTGCGTACCCTGCGGGGCGTCGCCGCGAGCGCGGACGGCGTACCGGCCGAGCAGGCGGCGGTGCCGGGCGTACCGGCCGGCCCGGCGGACGCCGGTGACAGGCCCGCGGCGGCGGCGGAACGAGCCGTGGCCGGCGCCGGGCGGGTGCTCGGCGGCCTGCCGGCGGCCGAGCTGGCCGACGAGCTGGACCGGTTCTGGCTGCCTCCGGCGCCGTTGCCCGACCGGCCACCCACCCTGGCGACCGGACCGGAGCTGCTGCTGCGCCAGCTCGCCCCGCCGGGGGCCGCGATCGGCGGCCCCGGCCTGGTCGAGCGGCTACGGCGGGCCTACCGGGAGTTCGGCCGGCCGCGACCGGCGACGGACCCGGACACCTCGGCGCGCTGATCCCCGGCGTCCGGTCTCCCGGCCCGCAGGGTGCGATCGGCGCGGTCATAGCCAGCGTCGCCGGAAGTGCCACATGAGCCCGGCGTTGGCCAGCAGCACCACGGCGCAGATCGCGCCGGCCAGCCGGCCGGCCAGTACGGTCATCGCCGGCAGCGAGGCCCACAGCACGATCGTCAACAGCATCAGATAGCGGCCTCGGCGGCCCCGGGCCCGGTGATCGAGCCGGGCGAAGAACTGCGGGTCGCTCTCCCGCAGCTGGCGGGTGATCTGTTCGAACCTGCGCTGATCCTCTTTGCTGAGCATGGCGGTGCCTTCCCCTCACGGCTTCAGCGGTCCCGCGGCATACCCGCAACGGAGGCGGGTCACGCGCTGCTCCTGCCGCCACTTCGATGAAAGTCGGGCGGGTAGGCATCTTCCGGCCGGACGACCTCAGCGCAGGCCTGCCCGGGGGTTACCTTCCGCGGTGCCTTCGAACGGCCCCAACAGCGCCGCCGCGGGCGAAAACGTGAGGTCCCGGCCGCCGCGGCGACAATATTTGTGCGCAACGGGCGGCGGGGCACGGTGGGCGGCCGGGTCGGCCGGGCGGGGGTAGGTCAGCGGAGGGGGCGGTGGGTGGTGTTGGGGCGGGAGCCGGTGGGGCGGGGTCGGCCGGGGCGCGAGCCCCAGGGCCGGGTGCCGGCCCAGCGGCGCGGGCGGCGGCGGTGTGGTGCTGGTTCGGTGCCGCCGGTGTGGCGGGCCGCGTCATCACTGGACATGGTCAACCCCCGCTCTGGCGCGAGCGCGCCGTCACCCGGGTCCAACGAGTCCGGCACCGGGGAGGACGCTGCCCGCGGTCAGCAGCCGCGGCGGGGTAGGGGGAGTTGGCCCGGGAGCAGATCGGAGGTGAGCGTGACGCCAGCCGCCCGTAACGCCTCGATCAGCGCGTTCTGCACCAGATAGGAGTCGGGAAGCTGCCAGCGCGCCTGCTCGGGGGCGACCGCCCAGCGCACCGTCCCCTCGGGCAGCCGGGTCGGCGGTGCCGGGATCCAGGAGCCGCCGCCGTGCCGGATCACGTGGAAGCAGTGATCGAGTTCCGGCCGGAGCGGGTCGCCGCGGCGGACCAGGAACATCCAGCGGCCGGTGGGGGTGACCAGGACCGGCCCGCGTACGCCGAAGCCGGCCGGGTGGGTCGCGAGCGTGTCCAGGACCCGTCGCCCGAGGTGGGCCGCGACCTCCAGTACGTCGAACGCGCGCCCGGTGGGCAGCAGCACCCCGTGCGGGCGGCTGCGCCACCAGGTGGCCACCCGCGCCGGGTCGGCGCTCGCCGCGTGCTCCCAGTTCTCCAGGGCCGGGTGGCAGCCGCTGGTGGGACAGCCGGCCCGGCCGCAGACGAAGCGGCTGTTGGCCAGGCAGGCGCCGGGCGTCACCTCCCAGCCGTGGACGGCGTAGCGGACGGCGACCCGGCGCAGCCGGACCCGTTCCAGGGGCGACAGGTGAGCCACGCGTGGTCCGACATTCCCCCACATGTGTGCCACATCCCCTCTCGTCCGCACTGGATGGTCCACATCGCACGTCGAACGCCGTCACTGCCGTAACCCGCGGTCGTTGAGCTGACGAACGGCTGATGCAACTTGCACGGAAACTACGAGAACTGGCCGTACGGCTGACGTACAGAGTGTGCGACCAGGGAAAACCTGAGAACCGACCGGTCGTCGCGACCGTCGACCGGGTTGGCTCAGCCGGACGTGCGCAGGGGGAGGGATGGCGAGATGGACGAACTACCCATAGGCCGCCGGGTGGCGTACTGGCGGGGGCGGCGCAAGATGTCCCAACAGGTCTTCGCCGACCGGCTCGGCAAGTCCAAGAGCTGGGTGGACAAGGTGGAGCGCGGAGTCCGGCGGCTGGACAAGTTCTCCGTCCTCTACGAGATCGCCGACATTCTCCAGGTCGACGTCCAACTGCTCCTCGGCAAGGACCCGGAGCGGCGTACCGACACCCTCAACTGCATCGACCAGGTCGAGGTCGAGGAGATCCGGGCCGCGCTGGAGCGGTACGACTCGATGACCGCCTACTTCGACGCGGCGCCGTACCCGCCCCCGCTGGCGGACATGCGCAAGGCGGTCAACCACGCCTGGCTCACCTACCAGTACGGCCGCTACGGGATGCTCACCCGCGCCCTGCCGAAGCTGCTGCGCGACGCCCAGGCCGCCGACGCCGGCTACGCCGACGAGCAGGCCCGGGACGCCGCCCACCTGCTCGGGCAGGTCTACCAGATCGCCTCCTCGGTGCTCCGCAAGCTCGGCGAGTGCGACCTGGCCTGGCTGGCCGCCGACCGCTCGATGGCGGTCGCCCAGCGGGCCGACGACCAGTTGCTGGCCGGTGTCGCCACCACCCGGGTCTGCAACGCGCTGGCGGCCATGGGCCGGTCCCGGCCGGCGCTGGAACTCAACGTCAACATCGCCAACCGGCTGGCGCCCGGCAACGGCGACGCCAGCCCGGAGCAGCTCTCCGTCTACGGCATGCTGCTGCTCCAGGGCGCGATGGCCGCCGCCCGCATCGGCGACTCCGCGACGGTGGACGATCTGCTCAACGGGGCCCAGGAGGCGGCCACCCTGCTGGGCAGCGACCAGAACCACTACTGGACCTCGTTCGGCCCGACCAACCTCGAGCTGCACCGGGCCGCCGCCGCCGTCGAACTCGGCGACGGGGGCCGGGCGGTGGAGATCCACCAGCGGATCCCCGAGCCGGCGTTCAACGCGCTGCTGCCCGAGCGGCGCGCGCACCACCTGCTCGACATCGCCCGCGGCTACGCCCAGATCGGCGACGTCGCCAACGCGGGTGAGATGCTGCTGCTCGGTGACCGGCTCGCCCCGTCCGAGATCCGCTGCCGGCCGATCGCCCACGAGGTGATGTCCGACGTGCTCCGTCGCACACGGGGTACGCCGCCTCCGCCGATCGGGGAGTTGGCTGAGCACATGGGAGTCGGAGTATGAGCGGATGAACAGTCCGCATCTCAGCCACCGGCGCCGTCGGGTGCTCTACGTGATCGCCTGCGGCTCGCCGCTGGCCCGCAACGCCGGCCGGTTGGTCGACCTCGCCCAGCAGGACGGCTGGGACGTCTGCGTGGTCACCACCCCGGACGGTGCCAAGTTCGTCGACCGCGCGTCGCTGGCCCGGCAGACCGGGCACCCGGTACGCACCCACTACAAGAACCCGGGCGACCCGGACGTGCTCCCCCCGGCGGACGCGATGCTGGTCTGCCCGGCGACGGTCAACACCGTCAACAAGTGGGCGGCCGGCATCGCCGACACGCTCGCCCTGGGGCTGCTGATCGAGGCGCAGGGGCTCAAGGTGCCGATCGCGGCCGTCCCGTACACCAACTCGGCGATGGCCGCGCACCCGGCGTTCCGGGCCAGCCTGGACCGGCTGCGTGAGTGGGGGGTGCGGGTGGTCTTCGGCGAGCATGTCGTACCGCTGCACCCGCCGGGTACCGGTGAGCGGCACGCGGACGTGTTCCCCTGGGAGGTCGGCCTCGCGGCGCTGCGCGGCACGCCACGCCCGGCCGCCCCGGTCGGCTGAGCCGGCCCCGACGTGCCGAGGGGTCAGCTCGCGCCGGCCCGTCCGGCCGCACCGACCCCGGGTCGCGCCCGGCCACCGGCGAGCGGATGACGGGCGACCCGTGGGCCGCAGGTTCCGTCTGCCGCCGGACCGGGCCCGGACGCCGGTAAGCTGGCCGGCCGTGAGCACAACCGGATCCCCGCCCACCGTCGCCGACGTGGTGGCCGTGCTGGACCGCCGCTACCCGCCCGCGTGGGCCGAGGAGTGGGACCGGGTCGGCCTGGTGCTCGGCGAGCCCAGCACCCCGGTACGCCGGATCGCCTGCGTGGTCGACGTGGTCCCGGAGACGGTGGACGAGGCGCTCGCCGCCGGGGCCGACCTGATCGTCGCGCACCACCCGCTGCTGCTGCGGGGGGTCTCCTCGGTCGCCGCCACCACGTACAAGGGGCGCATCGTCCACCGGATGATCAAGGCGGACGTGGCGCTGTACGTGGCGCACACCAACGCCGACGTGGCCGACCCGGGCGTCTCCGACGCGCTCGCCGCCCGGTTCGGGCTGACCGGGCTGCGCCCGCTGCACCGGCCCCGGCCGGGGTCACCCGCCGACGGCCCGGGGCGGGGCATCGGCCGGATCGGCGAGCTGCCCGCCCCGATGACCCTGGCCGAGCTGACCCGGCACGCGGCGGCCGTGCTCCCGGCCACCGCCTGGGGAGTTCGCGCCGCCGGGGATCCCGGGCGTATGGTTCGTACCCTTGCCGTCAGCGGAGGCTCGGGGGACAGCTTCCTCGCCGAGGCGACCGCCGCCGGGGTGGACGCGTTCCTCACCGCGGACCTGCGCCACCACCTCGCCGGTGAGCACCTCGCCGCCGGCGGCCCGGCCCTGCTGGACGCCGCCCACTGGGCGACCGAACGACCCTGGCTGGACGACCTGGCCGCCCACCTGCGGGACGAGCTGGGCGTCGAGACCGTGGTGTCCGACCTGGACACCGACCCGTGGACCGTGCACGCCGCCGCACCCGACCGGACGACAAGGAGTCCCGACCGTGAAGGCTGATCCGAAGGTGCAGCGCCGGCTGCTCGACCTGCAGGCGATCGACACCGCCCTCGCCCAGCTCGCCCACCGCCGCCGGTCGCTGCCCGAGCGGGCCGAGCTGGAGGCCCTCGCCCGGGAGCTCTCCGCGCTGGAGGACGAGCGGGTCCGGGCGCAGGTGGCCGTCGACGACCTGGACCGGGACATCGCTCGGCTGGAGAAGGACGTCGACCAGGTGCGCGCCCGCAAGAGCAAGGACGAGGCGCGGCTCGCGTCCGGCAGCGGGCCGGCCCGGGAGTTGGAGGCGATTCAGCACGAACTGGCCTCGCTGAACCGCCGGCAGAGCGACCTGGAGGACGCCGAGCTGGAGCTGATGGAGCAGCGGGAGACCGCGCAGGGGGTGCTCGACGGCGTCGAGCGGCGGATCGCCGAGGCCCGGGACCGGCGGGCCGCCGCCGAGCAGCGGCGCGACGAGAGCCTGGCCGAGATCGCCAAGGAGGAGGAGTTCAAGCGCGGCGCCCGCCAGCCGCTGGCCGGCGACCTCCCGGCCGACCTGGTCACCCTCTACGACCGGATCCGCGAGGACACCGGGCTCGGAGCCGCGTTGCTCACCGCCGGCCGCTGCGGCGGCTGCCGGCTGGAGCTCTCCGGCGCCGACCTGGCCCGGATCCGCAAGGCCGACCCGGACGAGGTGGTGCGCTGCGAGGAGTGCCGGCGGATCATGGTCCGGACCGCCGAGTCGGGTCTCTGACCGCCGTGGCGGTGCGTGCGGTCGTCGTCGAGGCCGACGGCGGGTCCCGGGGCAACCCGGGGCCGGCTGGCTACGGCGCGGTGGTCCGGGACCGGGCGACCGGCGAGGTGCTGGCCGAGCGGTCCGAGGCGATCGGCACCGCCACCAACAACGTCGCCGAGTACCGGGGCCTGATCGCCGGGCTGGAGGCCGCCGCCGAACTGGGCGCGGCCGAGGTCGAGGCCCGGATGGACTCGAAGCTCGTGGTCGAGCAGATGTGCGGCCGCTGGCAGATCAAGAACCCGGGGTTGCGGCCGCTCGCCGCGCAGGCCGCCGGCCTGGTCGCCCGGTTCGCCGCCGTCCGGTTCACCTGGGTGCCCCGGGAGCGTAACCAGCACGCGGACGCGCTGGCCAATGCGGCGATGGACGCCGCCGCCGGGATGGCGCCGGCCCGGCCGGTCGTCGCCACGCCCCGCATCGTGGAGCCGCCGCGCGAGGTCGCCGGCCCCGACGCGGCCGCCCGGGCCGCGGCCCGCGAGGTCGCCGCCCGCGCCGCCACCAACCGGGCCACCGGCACCGACCCGGCCACCACGCCGGCCTCCTGGGAACCGCGCCCGACCGAGAGCGCCACCCGACTGATCCTGGTCAGGCACGGCGAGACCGAGCGCACCGTGCAGAAGCAGTACTCCGGTCGCGGTGACGTCCCGCTGACCGATCGGGGCCGGGCCCAGGCCCGGGCCACCGCCGCCCGGGTGGCCGCCCTCGCGCCGTCCGTCGCGGCCGTGGTCAGCTCGCCCCTGTCCCGCTGTACGGCCACCGCCGAGGCGATCGCCGCCGTGGTCGGGAACCCACCGGTACGTACCGACGACGACCTCGTCGAGTGCGACTTCGGGATCTGGGAGGGGCGGACCTTCGCCGAGGTGCGCGCTGACTGGTCGGGGGAGCTGGACGCCTGGCTCGCCTCCACCCGGGTCGCCCCGCCCGAGGGCGAGTCGTTCGCCGCGGTCGCCGAGCGGACCGGCCGGGCGGTCGAGCGGCTGCGTACGGCGTACCCCGGAGAGATCGTCGTGGTGGTCTCCCACGTCTCGCCGATCAAGCTGGTGCTGCGCGACGCCCTCGCGGCCGGCGACGCCTTCCTGCACCGGCTCTACCTGGACACCGCGGGCGTCTCGGTGCTCGACCTGTACCCGGACGGCGGCGTCGCGGTCCGGTCGGTCAACGACACCGCCCACCTGACCTCCCACTGACCACGGCGGCTCCGGTTCGGCGCGTCGGGCGCGGTGGCTGGAGCCGCCGCCGGCCGTCCGACCGATCGGCTCCGCCGTTCGGCGCATCCGGGTGTCCGCTCGGCGCATCGCCGTTGTCCGGCTGGACGTGACCGGGCTCACAGGGTCGTAGCCTCCGGCCGTCACATGGCGAGTTACGACTTCCCGGAGGTGTGTCACATGGCTGCACCCGAGCCGGCGGCGCCGACGACGGCGCGATCCAGGGCGAAGGACCACAGTCCCTGGAACTGGTTGCTCTTCATACCGATCGTGGTGCCGCTCATCCCGGCCTTCTTCAACGCCGACTCACCCCGGATCTTCGGGTTTCCGCGCTTCTACTGGCTGCAGCTGGCCTGGATCCTGCTCGGCGTCGGCACCACCACGCTCGTCTACCAGATGACGAAGAAGCGGGGAGGTGAACGGTGATGTGGCGGGACCACCTGACCGAGATCATCGTCTTCACCGTCCTCTTCCTGCTGGTCAGCGCGATGGGCTTCGTGGCGGCCCGGTGGCGGGCGCCGCGCGACATGGCGCACCTGGACGAGTGGGGACTGGGCGGGCGCAGCTTCGGCGGCTGGATCACCTGGTTCCTGGTCGGCGGTGACCTCTACACCGCGTACACCTTCGTGGCGGTGCCGGCGCTGATCTTCGGGGCCGGCGCGGCCGGGTTCTTCGCGGTGCCGTACACGATCGTCATCTACCCGATGGTGTTCCTGGTGCTCTGCCGGCTCTGGTCGGTGTCGCACCGGCACGGCTTCGTCACCCCGGCCGACTTCGTCCGCAGCCGGTTCGACTCGCCGGTCCTGGCGCTGCTGGTCGCGATCACCGGCATCGTGGCGACCATGCCGTACATCGCGCTGCAGTTGGTCGGCATCGAGGCGGTGCTGAAGACGATGGGGGTCACCGGGGAGAGCGCACTGGCCCGGCACCTGCCGATCATCATCGCGTTCGCCATCCTGGCGGCCTACACCTACCAGTCGGGGCTGCGCGCGCCGGCGCTGATCGCCTTCGTCAAGGACTCGCTGATCTACATCGTGATCCTGGTGGCGGTCCTCTACCTGCCGTACAAGCTCGGCGGCTGGGGCAGCATCTTCGACGCGGCGGACGCGAAGTTCCAGGCCTCCCCGGCACCGGGTGACGGCATCCTGCTCAACGCCAACAACCAACTCCAGTACGTCACCCTGGCGTTCGGCTCGGCGCTGGCGCTCTTCCTCTATCCACACAGCATCACCGGCGTACTGGCCAGCCGGAACCGGGACGTGATCAAGCGGAACATGTCCGCGCTGCCGGCGTACAGCCTGCTGCTCGGGCTGATCGCGCTGCTCGGCTACATGGCCATCGCGGCGAAGGTGACGCCGCTGGCGGGGACCAAGGAGGGCAGCTTCGACACCAACACCATCGTGCCGCGGCTCTTCGACGCGCAGTTCCCGGACTGGTTCGCCGGGATCGCGTACGCGGCCATCGGCATCGGCGCGCTGGTGCCGGCGGCGATCATGTCGATCGCGGCGGCGAACCTGTTCACCCGCAACATCTACAAGGAGTACTTCAAGCGCGACGCGACCCCGGCGCAGGAGGCGAACGTCTCGAAGATCACCTCGCTGGTGGTGAAGGTCGGCGCGGTCGCCTGCATCGTCTTCCTCGACCCGCAGTTCTCCATCGACCTGCAGCTCATCGGCGGCGTGATCATCCTCCAGACGCTGCCGGCGGTGGCGCTGGGCCTCTACACCCGCTGGTTCCACCGCGGGGCGCTGATCGCCGGCTGGGCGGCCGGCATGGCGCTCGGCATGTGGATGCTCTACCAGATCGCGAACCCGGCGACCGGGAAGAAGCACTTCGCCGGTTCGGCCTTCCCGCTCTCCGAGTTCGGCTTCGACACCAAGAAGACGATCTACGTGGGGATCGTCGCGGTGCTGGTCAACCTGGTCGTCGCCGCGCTGCTCACGCTGGTGCTGCGGGCCGGCAAGGTGGCCGACGGGGCGGACGGCACCACCCCGGACGACTACTTCGCCGACGAGGGCGACGCCCGGGTCACCCCCGGCGCCACCCGCGACGCCGACTCCGCCCCGGAGCCGGTCGCCTGAGGTACTCCGAGGCCCCCGGCCCCGCGCAGGCGGCCGGGGGCCTCGCCGTGCCGTCAGCGGCGTCGATTGCGCGACTCCAACGCCTCGTTGAGGCGGTGCAGCAGCTCCGCGAGGGTGTCCCGGTCGCCGGCGGTCCAGCCGGCGAGGATGTCGCCGTAGAGCCGGGTGCGGGCCGTCTGGACGGCGGCCATCCGCTGCAGCCCGGCCTGGGTGGGGGAGATCACCGTGCCCCGCCCGTCGGCCGGGTCCGGCGTCCGGACGATCAGGCCGTCCCGCTGCATGGCGGAAACCTGCCGGGTGACCGTGGAGCCGTCCAGGTTCAGCCGCGCGGCCAGCGCCGAGACGTTCTGCGGGCCGGCGCTGTCCAGGTGCCGCAGGATCACGTACGCCGCCCGGTCCAGCACCCGGTGCTCGGCCGTGCCGGTGGCCCGGCGGGTCGCCTCGCCCAGCCGCATCAGCAGCGCGATCTCGGTCTCGATTCGGCCGAGGGTGGCCTCGTCCTGAGCCGGTCCGGTCGTGTGGTCGTCCCTCATAGCTGTATGATACAACCGAATTACCTGTACGATACAGCTATCTGGGAGGCGGA
Source organism: Micromonospora sp. NPDC047740 (assembly GCF_043204735.1). Taxonomy (NCBI): domain Bacteria; kingdom Bacillati; phylum Actinomycetota; class Actinomycetes; order Micromonosporales; family Micromonosporaceae; genus Micromonospora; species Micromonospora sp. NPDC047740. The sequence continues at coordinate 214,440 of NZ_JBIDCT010000004.1, read as the reverse complement.
GTGGATCGGCAATCCGAGCCCAACCGCAGTGCCATCTACGCCACCACGCTGGTGGCCTTCCTCGCCATCGCCGGCATCGCCGTGGTGGACCCGATCCTGCCGGCCATCGGCGAGGCGATCGGGGTCACCGCCTGGCAGGTCGAACTGCTGTTCACCGCGTACATCGCGGTGATGGCCGTCGGCATGATCCCGGCGACCCTGGCCAGCGGGAAGTTCGGTTTCAAACCGGTGCTCATCACCGGTGTCTCGGTGGTCGGCCTGGCCGCGATCCTCGCGTCGTTCAGCAACGACATCGTGCAGCTCTCCGCGCTGCGCGGCGTGTGGGGCATGGGCAACGCCATGTTCTTCGCCACCGCGATGGTGGTGCTGGTCAACCTCGCCAACGACCGGGAATGGGTGGTCGGCCTCTTCGAGACCGCGCTCGGCCTCGGCTTCGCCGTCGGCCCGCTGATCGGCGGCCTGCTCGGCGAGGTGAGCTGGCGGCTGCCGTTCTTCGTCTGCGGCGTGTTCATGGTGCTCGCGCTGGGCGTGGCGGCGCGCAAGCTCCGCGAGCCGGCCCGCCGGCAGGCCCCGGTACGCCTCGGCCAGATCTTCTCGACGTACCGCAAGCCGGCGTTCATCACCCTCTGCGTGGTCACCGCCGCGTACAACTTCGTCTTCTTCGTCGTGCTCGGCTACACGCCGCTCTTCCTGCACCTCGACGTCATCCCGCTGGGGCTGGCCTTCACCGGCTGGGGCCTCGGCCTGGCCGCCGGCATCCTGCTGATCGGCCACCGGCTGGCGCACCGGATCGGCGCGGTGCAGACCGTCGGCGTGGCCATCGCCGGCCTGCTGGTCTGCATGGTCCTCTTCGCCACCTCGTCCGGCACCACCGAGTCGCTGGTCGTGCTGGTGCTGTCCGGCCTGTTCATGGGCCTGGCCAACGCCAACCTCACCGACCTGGCGCTCGGCCTCGGCTCCGCCGACCGGCGGGTCGCCACCGGCGCGTTCAACCTGGTCCGCTGGGGCGCCGCCGCGCCGGCCCCGATCATCTCCGGCAAGCTCGCCGAGCACGGGCTGGCCCTGCCGTTCTGGGTCGGCTTCGGGGTGCTCGCCGTCGGCGTGCTGGTCTACCTCGCCTTCGCGCACGTGATGGCCGCCGGCTACGGCGAGCGCGTGCTCTGGTCCCGGTGGAACCGGGCCGCCCGCGGCGCCGAGCACGCGCCGGAGGAGCCGGTCGGCGAGGCGTACTGAGCCACTGCCCCTCCTGGTCGAACCGCCCCGGCGCAGCCTCACGCCGGGGCGGTTCGGTGTCCAGGAGGGTCAGCGCAGCGCGCGCCAGAGCAGGTCGAGGCCGATCACCGTGCCGAACACCACGATGACTGTCTTCAGCACCACCGGCGGGAGCCGGCGGACCAACCGGGCGCCCACGTACCCGCCGACCACGGTGGCCGGCGCGACCACCGCGACCGCCGCCCAGTTGACCGGGCCGAAGAGCGCGAACACCACCAGCGTGGTCAGCCCCACCACGGCCGAGAGCAGGTTCTTGACGGCGGTGACCCGGGCCAGGGTGGCGTCCAGCACCAGGGCCAGGCCGGCCACCAGCATCACCCCGAGCGCCGCGCCGAAGTAGCCGCCGTACACCGAGCCGAGCGCGACCATGGCCTGCACGGTGACGGTACGGCGGCGCGGGCTGAGGTCGGCCGGATGGCCGACCAGCCGGCGCAGCGGGTCCTGGAAGGCCAGGACGGCGGTCGCGCCCAGCACCAGGAACGGCACCACCAGCTCGAACGCCCGCGCCGGGGTGGCCAGCAGGAGCAGGCAGCCGACGCCCGTGCCGAGCACGGTGGTGGGCAGCAGGCGCCACAGTTGCGGCCCGCGCGGCAGGTCCATCCGGCTGCCGGCGACGCTGGCCACGTACCCGGGGAAGACCGACACCGAGTTGGTGACGTTGGCCGGCACCGGCGGCAGGCCGGTCGCGATCAGGGCCGGGAAGGTGATCAGGGAGCCGCCCCCGGCCACCGCGTTCACCGTGCCCGCGGCGAGACCGGCGGCGAGCAGGAGCGCGGCGTCGGAGAGGTCCATGGTTACCGGAGGCTAGTACGGCCGGGACGGATCTCAACTTTTCGCTGCCCTGCCGCGTCGTTCCCAGCCGGAGTGGTATACCGCTCGTATACTTCCGCGGTGGACACGACCATCAAGGTGGCTGCTGAGGTACGGGACCGGTTGGCCGTCCTGGCGCAGGAGCGGGGCGTCAGCATGCGCGACCTGTTGGCCGAGTTCGCCCGGACGACGCCGACCCGCGAGGAACTGCGTGAACGCGCGACCAGAGCCGAGGCGTACATCCGGGCGCGAATCGCGCCCGACCTGAGCGATGAGGGTCTTGCCCGAGGCGAGAGTGTGTGGTCGGCGATCGAAGCCGGCGAGGCTCCCGAGTGCCTGGCCGAGCCTCGACCACGAGTCGCGTGACCATGAACGGAGTGGTTTTCGACCACACCGCGCTGCTCGCCTTCGGTGCTGGGCACCAGTTGCTCTCCGGTCTCGTTGTCCAGGCGCACCGGGAGCACGGAAGGCACCTGTTCGTACCGGCGCTCTGCCTGGCTGGCGCCGCCGCCCAGCGGCCGGCCCTTGGCGAGCACGTCGGAGCCCTACCGGTGCTGGACGTCGTGGAGCTGCGCTACTCCGGGGCTCTCGCCGTGGGTCGGCTGGTGAAGCAGGGCGTGGACTGGGAGCTGGCGCACGCGGTGGTGCTGGGGCGACCCGGCCCGGAGTGGCCCCAGGGCCGCCCCGTGCTGACGGAGACGCCCAAGGCGTACGCCGGGTTGGGTGTTCTGACGATCGACGTGGGGTGACCGCACGGCCGGGAAATGGCGGCGGCGCGGGCGTCGTTAGGATGATGGACGCGACGGACGAGTCGACCGGGCGGTCGCGTCGACGGGCTTTGCGGCCCGTCGCCGAGGAACGTCCGGACTCCACAGGGCAGGGTGGTTGCTAACGGCAACCCGGGGTGACCCGCGGGACAGTGCCACAGAAAACAGACCGCCGGCCCGAAACGGGACGGTAAGGGTGAAACGGTGGGGTAAGAGCCCACCAGCATCCCGGGTGACCGGGATGGCTCGGTAAACCCCACCCGGAGCAAGGCCAAGAAAGGATCCTCGCCGCGAGGCGATGGTCCGCGCAGACGCTTGAGGGCTGCCCGTCCGATGTCTGCGGGTAGGCCGCTGGAGCCTGCCGGCGACGGTAGGCCGAGATGGATGGCCGCCGCCGACGCGCCTTCGGGCCGCGTCGGTCACAGAATCCGGCGTACAGGTCGACTCGTCCGTCGCCCTCCGGCTGGCCGGCGCGGCCCTGGGGCTGCTCAGTCGTGCTCCGGGAGGCCGCTGACCCGGTGCGCCGCGGCGTGCAGCACCTCCGCCACCAGCCGGCGCACATGGCCGCCCCGGGCCCGGTAGAGCGCCCGGCGGCCCTCCCGCCGCACGCTGACCAGCCCCGCCAACCGGAGCTTGCCGAGGTGCTGCGACACCGCCGGCCGGGCCAGCCCCACCGCCGCCACCAGCGCGGTCACGTCGTGCTCGCCCTCGCTGAGCAGGTGCATCAGCCGCAGCCTGGTGCCGTCGGCCAGCATCCGCAGCATCTCCGTCGCCGCCGCCACGTCTGGCCCGCCCGGTAGGCGCTGTTGCAGGTCACTGGCAGCTGCAACATTGTCGCGTGCATACATGAGCACATATTATCGCCGCCGCCAGGGGTACGGACCGTCCGTGCGACCGGGCGAACTGGGGGAGCGGTGACGGACCACGGCCACGGCCATGACCACTCGCGCGACCACGGCCGGCACGAGCGCGACCATGATCACCACCACGACGGGCACACCGCCTGGTGGCACCGGCTGACCCACGCCGCCGTCCCCCACTCCCACGACTCCCGGGCGAAGGTCGACCCCGCCCTGGAGTCCTCCCGGCAGGGCCTACGCGCCCTGTGGCTCTCGCTGGTCGGACTCGGGATCACGGCGCTCGCCCAGGCGGTCATCGTGGTGCTGTCCGGCTCGGTGGCGCTGCTCGGCGACACCCTGCACAACGTCGCCGACGCCCTGACCGCCGTGCCGCTGGGGATCGCCTTCCTCGTCGGCCGGCGTGCCGCCACCCGCGCCTACACCTACGGGTACGGCCGGGCCGAGGATCTCGCCGGCATCATCATCGTCGCGGTCATCGCCGCCTCCGCCGTCGCTGCGGCCGGGACCGCCGTCGCCCGGCTGCTGCACCCCGCCGAGGTGACCCACCTGCCCTGGGTCGCCGCCGCCGGCCTCGTCGGCTTCCTCGGCAACGAGCTGGTCGCCCAGTACCGCATCCGGGTCGGCCGGCGTATCGGCTCCGCCGCCCTCGTCGCCGACGGGCTGCACGCCCGCACCGACGGGTACACCTCGCTGGCCGTGCTCGCCGCGGCCGGCGGTGCCGCCCTCGGCTGGCGCTGGGCCGATCCCGTCGTCGGCGTGGCCATCGCCGCCGCCATCACCTTCGTCCTCAGGGACGCCGCCCGCGAGGTCTACCGGCGCCTGATGGACGCCGTCGATCCCGACCTCGTCGACCAGGCCGAGTCCGCGCTCCGGGCCGTCGACGGCGTGCAGGACGTGGCCGCCGTGCGACTGCGCTGGATCGGCCACCGGCTGCACGCCGAGGCGGAGCTGGTGGTCGACGCGAAGCTCAGCCTCCTCGCCGCGCACGAGATCGCGGCCGACGCCGAACACCAGCTCACCCACGCCGTGCCCCGGCTGGCCACGGCCACCGTCCATACCGACCCGGACAGTCATCCCGGGGGGCACCATCACACCGCGCTGTCGCACCGCCGACGTGCGCCCTCCCGATGAGTGCCCGATATCTGCCCCGATCGCCGTGACCGGCCCTGTCTGGGCAGCTCGCGCCCCTGCGTATGCCGCCGACGCGCCGACATCGGGGCGGCGCGGACGGGCGGAAGTTGCGGGAATGCAACTACGATCCTGAGGTGGTTCGCGCCGAGCACCTGAGGGACGAGCAGCGGTTGCACCGCATCGAGGCGGTGACCGATGCCACGCTCTCTCGTCTCGACGTCGCCGACCTCTTCGACGAACTGCTCGACCGGGTCCGCGATCTGCTGCAGGTCGACACGGCGGCCATCCTCCTGCTCGACGTACGCGCCCAGCAGTTGGTCGCCACCGCGGCCAAGGGGCTGGAGGAGGAGGTACGACAAAGGTTCCGGGTCTCGATCGGGCGTGGCTTCGCCGGCCGGATCGCCTACACCCGGCAGCCGGTGATCATCGAGCAGGTCACCCCGGACAAGGTGGTCAACCCGATCCTGCTGGACACCGGTGTCCGGTCCCTGCTGGGCGTACCGATCATCGCGCGGGGTGACCTCGTCGGCGTCCTGCACGTCGGCACCCTCACGCCGCGGCGGTTCACCCCCGACGACGTCCGCCTGCTGGAACTCGTGGCCGACCGGCTCAGCCTGGCCAGCCGGGCCCGCGCGAACACCCTGGACCAGGCCGCCGCGCTGGCGCTGCAGCGCAGCCTGATCCCCACCGAACTGCCCGAGGTGCCCGGTATCGAGATGGCCGCCCGGTACGTGCCGGGACACGCCTCCGGCGTCGGCGGCGACTGGTACGACGTCTTCACCCTCCCGTCCGGCTGGACGGGTGTGGTGGTCGGCGACGTGTCGGGTCACGGGCTGCAGTCGGCCGTGGTGATGGGCCGGGTCCGCAGTGCCCTGCGCGCGTACGCGCTGGTCTGCGACGATCCGGCCGAGGCGCTGACGCTGCTCGACCGGAAGGTGGTCCACTTCGAGGCCGGCAGCCTGACCACCGCGCTGTACGCGATGATCTCCCCGGATGGCACCACCGTGCGCGTCGCTCTGGCCGGGCACCCCCGCCCGGTGCTGGCCGTCCCCGGCCAACCGAACGACGTGCTCCCCGCCCGCGTCGACCCACCGCTCGGCACCGGCCGCCGGCCGCCCGAGCGGCACACCACCACGGTCGACTTTCCGCCCGGCGCGGTCCTGGTCTCCTACACCGACGGCCTCGTCGAACGCCGCGGCGAACTGCTCGACGTCGGCATCGCCCGGCTGCTGGCCGCCGTGCCGCTGGCGCCCGTCGAGACGGTCTGCGCCACCGTCATGGCGATGCTCGACACCGAGCACCCGGTTGACGACATCGCCCTGCTGGCCATCCGCCGCCTGCCCTAGGGGCGGCCGCCGCGCGATGGGGAGGGCGGCCGTGCCGGGTTGGTGGACCGCTCGGCGAGGTCGCGGATCCGGTGCCGGCCGGGCCCACGCCCGGCCGGGCCGCCGTCCATCCACTTTGGCGCCCGTGCTGCCCTCGCACCCTATGTAGAAATCCGATACAGTGCCGACCATGCGGATGACGATTCCGGTGGCGAAGGTGCTCGCCGCACTCCTCGCCGACCCGGCGGCCCCCCGCTACGGCCTCGACCTGATGAAGCTCACCGGCCTGCCCAGCGGCACCCTCTATCCCGTCCTGCACCGGCTCCAGGCGGCCGGCTGGCTCGCCGCCGACTGGGAGGAGGTCGATCCGGTCGCGGCCGGTCGGCCCGCGCGCCGCTACTACCTGCTCACCCCCGAGGGCGTACGCGCCGCCCGGCAGGCGCTCGCCGAGCTGCGGGCCCTCGCCCCGGACGGCCGGGCGTGGGGTGGCGCCGAGCCGACGGGAGCCCCGGCGTGGTGAGCCGGCGGCTGGCCGAGTTCCTGCTGCGGTCGGCGGTGCGCCGCTGGCCGGCGGAACTCCACGACGAACTGTCCCGGGAGTGGCAGGCCGAGCTGCACGTGCTGGCCGAGCGCGGCCAGCGGTGGCGGATGCTGCGCTTCGCCGCCAGCCTGGCCGCCAGCCGGGCCGGCACGCCGGTGGTCGACCGGACCCGGTTCGACTCCCAGGCCCGCCGGACGGCCGCCACCCTGCTGCTGGCCCCGCCGGCCTGCCTGGCGATCCTGATGATCGCGGTGGTCGGGTCCGGGGCGCTGGTCGGCTCGCTCTTCGGGGTGGTGGACGCGAACCTGTCGCAGGTGCCCGTGCTGAGCGCCCTCACCGCCGGGCTCGCGGTGCTGCTGGCCCGTCGGGTCGGCCGGGGCGCCGCGCGTACGGCCCTGCGTGGACCGCTGCGTCGGGCGCTCGGCGTGATGCTGCCCCTGGGCCTCACCGTCGTCGCCGTCGAGTACGCGCTGAACACCACCACCGACGACCTGATCCGTACCGCCCCCGGTCTGGTGGTGTGGCTGGCCGGCCTGGCGCTGGTGCTCTGGGGTGCCGGGACGCTCGCCGGGCGGGGACGGGTCCGGGCCGCCTGGTGGTTGGGGGTGCTGGCCGCGCTGGCCGTCGCCGACGCGGCGGTGGTGCTCACCGTGGTCAACCACATCCCCGGCGGTCCGGGGACGGTCGTCGACGGGGTGGCGCAGTACGACAGCGTCAACCGGGTCTCCGCGCCGCTGTGGCTCTTCACCTGCTGGACCGACTGGTCATTCGGGCTGCCCCGCCCGACGCAGTGGGAGATCTTCCTGATCGGTGACCTGGTCGAGCTGCAACCCTTCCTCTACCTGGCCTGCACCCCGTACGCGCTGGCGTACGTCATCGGCGCGGCCCGGCCGGCCGACCCGGTGGCCGTGCCGGCGCCGGTTTCTTCGCCCGCCTGAGCGGACCCGGTCAGGTCGCTCCCTGCGCCCGGCGGACCACGAGCGTGACCGAATCCTGGCTGAGCGGGAGTGGAATCGTGTGCGACTTCGCCCGTTTGGTCCCGCGGCGGCCGGAGCACGTCTACTGTGGAGGTCATCAGGACTATTTGCGGCGTTCCGGTGGCGGCCGGGCACTTCGCGGTGCACAGTGATCGCATGAGCGACGACGGAAGTGGTGGGCACTACTACTGGTGCACGCGACACCACCGGGTCGAGACCGATGCCGACGTGTGCCCCGCGAAGCACGTTCTCGGACCGTACGCCTCAGCCGCCGACGCGGAGAACGCCCTGCAGACGGTGCGGGAGCGGAACGAAGCGTGGGACGCCGAGGACGCCCGTTGGGCCGGGGAGGGCAGCTAGACGGCGCGGGACGGCCCGCGTCGAGGTGATCCGTGCTCCGCGAGGGCGAGAGCACGTCCCCAAGGAGGGAACCGAGATGGCCGAAGCACAGCAGGCCACCACCCGCCCGGCCGCCAGACGTACGAGCGCGAAGAAGACCACCGCAGCCAGGCGTACCGTGGGCACGGCCACGGCCAGGACGGCGACGGTCACCAAGGCGTCCGCCAACGCCTCGGGTGCGGGCGCGGGCCGGGTGCCGGCGAAGAAGGCGGTCGCGAAGAAGGCGGCCGCCAGGAAGGCCGTGTCGGCGGCGCGGAAGGCACCCGCGAAGAAGGCGCCGGCCACCAGGACCACCGCCAAGAAGGCGCCCGCGAAGAAGGCCACCACGGCGAAGAAGACGGTGGCCGCGAAGAAGGCCACCGCGGCGAAGCGGGCTCCGGCGAAGAAGGCGCCCGCGAAGAAGGCCGTGGCGGCGAAGCGGGCGCCGGCGAAGAAGACCACGGCCGCGAAGAAGACCACCGCCCGCAAGGTCACCGCGACCACGGCCCGGAAGGCCGGCGCCGCGCCGAAGAAGACGGCGGCCGCCAAGAAGGTCACCGCGGCGAAGAAGGCTCCGGCGAAGAAGACCACGGCCACCCGTCCCGCCGCAGGCAAGACCGCGGTGAAGAAGGCGCCCGCGAAGAAGGCCACCACGGCGAAGAAGACCGTGGCGGCGAAGAAGGCGCCGGCCAAGAAGACCACGGCCGCCCGGAAGACCACCGCCCGCAAGGCGCCCGCGCGGAAGGCCACCGCCTGACGTCGCGGCGCCGTCGGTCTCCGGCAACGCCAGTTCGGCTGGCGGCCACAATTCGGCCTCCGCGCCGCCGGGCGGCGCTCCGGACCGGATGAGGGCCGGTCTGACGCCGCGCCGGGACCAGAAGCCATCGCTGGCGCCTCGGTCGGTGGGCGGATCACCCGCCGCACTGTCAGGATTGACCACGTGGTGATCCGACGCGTACTCGCGCCCCGCATCGACTTCGGCGCGCTGCGCCGTGAGCTGGGACTGCCCGAGGGCTTCCCGGCCGCGGCGCAGCGCGAGGCCGACGAGGCGGCCGCTGCGCCGCTGCCGGCCGTCGCCGACCGGACCGACATCCCGTTCGTGACGGTCGACCCGGCGACCTCGCGCGACCTCGACCAGGCGATGCACCTCGCCCGCCGCCCCGGTGGCGGTTTCCGGGTCCGGTACGCCATCGCCGACGTGGCCACCCACGTACGCCCCGGTGGCGCGCTGGAGGCGGAGACCTGGCGCCGCGGGCAGACCGTCTACCTGCCCGACGGCAACGTGCCGCTGCACCCGCACACCCTCAGCGAGGGGGCGGCCAGCCTGCTGCCCGACGCCGACCGGGCGGCGGTGCTCTGGACCATCGACCTCGACGCCGACGGTGGCACGGTCGGCGTGGTGGTGGAACGCGCCCGGGTCCGCAGCCGGGCCAAGCTCGACTACGTCGGCGTGCAGCTCGCCGCCGACGCCGGCCGGCTGCCCGAGCCGATCGCCCTGCTGCCCGAGATCGGTGCCCTGCTCACCGCCCGTGGGCTGCGCCGGGGCGCGGTCAACCTGCCTCTGCCCGAGCAGGACGTCGAGCCGGACGGCGACGGCTGGCGGCTGGTGCTGCGCGGGCCCGGCCCGATGGAGGACCACAACGCGCAGATCTCGCTGCTGACCGGGATGGCCGCCGCCGACATCATGCTCGCCGGCCGGATCGGACTGCTGCGGACGATGCCCGCGCCGAAGCCGGAGGCGGTCGACCGGCTGCGGCTGGCCGCCGGCCCGCTGGGCGTCCGCTGGCCGGCGGGGATGTCGGTGGGCGAGGTGCTCGCCGGACTGGACGCCTCCCAACCCCGGGCGGCCGCCTTCATCGACCAGGCGGCCGAGCTGATGCGCGGGGCCGCGTACACCGCCTTCGCCGGGGAGTTGCCCGAGCAGCCGGCGCACGGCGGGGTGGCCGCCGCGTACGCCCACGTCACGGCGCCGCTGCGCCGGCTCGCTGACCGGTACGCGACCGAGGTCTGCCTGGCCCTGCACGAGGGCCGGGAGGTGCCCGACTGGGCCCGCGCCGCGCTGCCGAAGCTGCCCGAGGTGATGGCGACCACCGACCGGGTGGCGTCGGCGGCCACCCGGGGCGCGATCGAGCTGGCCGAGGCGGTGCTGCTGGAGCACCGGGTGGGGGAGACCTTCGAGGCGGCGGTGCTGGACGTGGACGAGCCCCGGCCGGCCACCGACCCGCCCCGGCAGGCCGGCAACGGCCGGCCCGGTCGACCGCCCGGCGGCACGGTGGCGCTGGACGAGCCGCCGGTCCGCGCCCGCTGCGTCGGCCAACTGCCACTCGGCGAGCGCGTCCCGGTCCGCCTGGTCAGCGCCGACCCCACCCACCGCAAGGTCCTCTTCGAACGCGCCTGACCCACCGATTCGGCCGGGCCAGCGGGGATTGTCACAGCCGTGTACGGTGCTGCCCGCTGGCACGGTTTGCGAGGATGATCGCATGGCATACGACGCGAGCACGCTGCCCGATGTCTCCGGGCTGACCGTCGGCATCATCGGTGGCACCGGCGACCAGGGGCGGGGTCTCGCCTACCGGTTCGCGCGGGCCGGGCAGACCGTCCTGATCGGGTCCCGCTCCGCCGACCGGGCGGCGCAGGCCGCCGCCGAGATCGCCGCCCTGCCCGGCGTACCGGCCGGCGGCGTGGTGTCCGGCGCGGACAACGACGAGGTGGCCCGCCGCAGCGACGTGGTGATCATCGCGGTGCCGTGGGACGGGCACGCCGCCATCGTCGCCGCTCTGGCCGGTGCGCTCGTCGGCAAGATCGTGATCGACTGTGTCAACCCGCTCGGCTTCGACAAGCAGGGCCCGTACGCCCTCGCCGTCGAGGAGGGCAGCGCCGTGCAGCAGGCCGCCCGGCTGCTGCCCGAGTCCCGGGTCTGCGCCGCGTTCAACCATGTCAGCGCGCCGCTGCTGGCCGACCCGGAGATCGACCGGATCGACCTGGACGTGCTGATCTGTACCGAGGACCGGGAGCTGGTCGGGGTCGTCGCCGCGCTCGCCGCCCGGATCCCCGGCATGCGGGGCATCTACGCCGGCCGGCTGCGCAACGCCCACCAGATCGAGGCGTTCACCGCGAACCTGATCGCGATCAACAAGCGCTACAAGGCGCACGCCGGCATCCGGGTCACCGACCTCTGAACCGCGGCCGCCGTACCGGGCAGTGCGGGCGGTGCGGCCCGGAAGCCGCACCGCCCGACCTGCTCAGAAGGTGTGCTCGGCGGCGGGGAACTGCCCGTCGCGTACCTCATCGGCGTACCGCCGGGTGGCGTCGGTCAGCGTGCCGGCCAGGTCGGCGTAGCGCTTGACGAAACGCGGCGCCTTTCCGGTACGCAGCCCGGCCATGTCCTGCCAGACCAGCACCTGTGCGTCGGTGTCCGGGCCGGCACCGATGCCCACGGTCGGGATCCGCAGCTCGGCGGTGATCCGCTTGGCCACCTCACCCGGCACCATCTCCAGCACCACCGCGAACGCGCCCGCCTCGGCGACCGCCCGGGCGTCGGCGATCACCTCCTCGGCGGTGTCGCCGCGGCCCTGCACCCGGTAGCCGCCCAGCGTGTGCTCGCTCTGCGGGGTGAAGCCGATGTGCGCCATCACCGGGATGCCGGCGCCGACGATCGCCTCGATCTGCGCGGCGCAGCGCCGACCGCCCTCCAGCTTCACCGCATGGCAGCCGCCCTCCTTCATGAACCGCACCGCGGTCCGCAGCGCCTGCGTCGGCCCCTCCTCGTACGAGCCGAAGGGCAGGTCGCCGACGATGAGCGAGTGCTTCGTCGCCCGGACCACCGCCCGGACCAGGGGCAGCAGCTCCTCGGCGGTCACCGGCAGGGTGGTCTCGTAGCCGAAGACGTTGTTCGCCGCCGAGTCGCCGACCAGCAACACCGGAATCCCCGCCTGGTCGAAGATCGAGGCGGTGTACTGGTCGTACGAGGTGAGCATCGCCCACCGCTCGCCGCGCTCCTTGGCGGCGATCAGGTCGCGGGTACGGACCCGCCGGGTGGCCGGCCCGCCGTACAGGGCGGTCACCTCGGCCGGGGTGGACTCCACCATGACTCTCTCCTTCCTCGAGGCCGCGTTCGCGGTCCCCGGGCTCTGCCGCGATCGTCGCACCGGACGACCGGGCGGCGGCAGGGCGGAGTGGAGGATGTCACTTCCCGGCCCGACGTACCGGGCAGGCTCAGCCCCCTCGGGCGGGAAGTCGGCAGCCCGGCGGGCGGGCCCGCTCAGCCGTGCTCGCGCCAGCGGTTCGTGATCGGCAGCCGGCGGTCCCGCCCGAACGCCTTGTGCGAGATCTTCGTGCCGGGTGCGGACTGCCGGCGCTTGTACTCGGCGGTATCCACCATCCGCAGCACCTTGTCCACCACCGCGGGATTGTGGCCCGACGCGATCAGCCCGTCCCGGCCCAGGTCGCCGTCCACGTAGCCGATCAGGATCGGGTCGAGCACGTCGTAGTCGGGCAGGGTGTCGCTGTCCAACTGGCCGGGGCTCAGCTCGGCCGACGGGGGCTTGCCGATCGAGCTCTCCGGGATCGGCGGGGTCTCGCCCCGGCGCTCGGCGTCCGCGTTGCGCCACCTCGCCAGCCGCCAGATCAGCGTCTTCCAGACGTCCTTGACCGGGTTGTAGCCGCCCACCGAGTCGCCGTAGAGGGTGGAGTAGCCGACCGCCAGCTCGCTCTTGTTGCCGGTGGTGAGGACCAGATGGCCCTCCTGGTTCGACAGCGCCATGAGGATCACCCCGCGGACCCGGGCCTGGAGGTTCTCCACGGCCACCCCGGAGAGCGACATGTTGGCCAGGAAAGCGTCCACCATGGGCTGGATCGGCTCGATCCGGTAGTCCAGGCCGGTCCGCTTGGCCAGGTCCTCCGCGTCGGCCCGGGAGTGCTCGGAGGAGTGCTGGCTGGGCAGCGAGACGCCGACCACCCGGTCCGGCCCGAGCGCGTCCACCGCGATGGCGGCCGACACCGCCGAGTCGATCCCGCCGGAGAGGCCCAGCACCACCGACGGGAACCGGTTCTTGTTGACGTAGTCGCGCAGGCCCAGCACCAGCGCCTGCCACACCTCGGCCTCGTCGGCGACCGGCTCGATGATCCCGCCGACCGCGATCTCACCGGTGGCGGCCGGCGGGAGGCTGTCGCTGACCCTGGTGTGGACCACCCGCATCCCGCCGAGTTGCTGGTCGCCGCCGACCGGCTCCTGCGCCGCCGCCAGATCCACGTCGTGCACCAGCAGGTGCTCGACGAACTGCGGCGCCCGGGCGAGCAGCGTGCCGTCCGCGCCGACGATCATCGAGTCGCCGTCGTAGACCAGCTCGTCCTGGCCGCCGACCATGTTCACGTACGCGACGGTGGCGCCGGCCTCGGCGGCCCGGCGGCGGACCAGCGGCAGCCGGACGTCGTCTTTGTTCAGCTCGTACGGCGAGCCGTTGATGTTGACCACCAGCCCGACGCCGGCCTGCCGGGCCACCGCGAACGGGCCACCGGCCTGCCAGAGGTCCTCGCAGATGGTCAGCCCGACGTCCACCCCGCCGATCCGGACCACCTCGAGCGTGTTGCCCGGGACGAAGTACCGGTCCTCGTCGAAGACGCCGTAGTTGGGCAGGTGGTGCTTGAAGTACGTGGCCACGATCGCGCCCCGGTGCAGCAGCGCGGAGGCGTTGCGGGCGCCCCGGCCCGGCTGGGCGTCGCCGCTGACCTGGGGCGGGCCGTCCGCGTCCAGGTAGCCGACCACGACCGGCAGGTCGCCGAGCCCGTCGGCGGCCAGGTCGGCGGCGAGCTGCCGCAGTGCGGCCTGGGAAGCGGCGACGAAGGAGCGGCGGAAGACGAGGTCCTCGACCGGGTAGCCGGTCAGCATCAGCTCCGGGAAGAGCGTGAGCTGGGCGCTGGCGTCGGCGGCCTTGCGGGTCCAGGCGCGGATCAGGTCGGCGTTGCCGGCGAGGTCGCCGACGGTCGGATTGACCTGACACAGGGCGAGACGCAAGGTGGGCATGTCCCTCATCTTGCCCCAGCGGGGCGGGCCCAACCCGGCCGGACGCGGGAGACGCCGGCCACGCTCCCACCCCGCCGACGGCGACGGGACACGGCGGGACAGCCCCGGGGTGGTCGCGTAACGTCGGCGTAACCAGGCCGGTGGAGACTGGGCGGTCAGGGTCGGGCCGGCCGGACCGGCGCCGGACGTACGTGTCACGAGGGGTGGAAGTGGACCGTCAGCAGGAGTTCGTCCTCCGTACGCTGGAAGAGCGGGACATCCGGTTCGTCCGGCTGTGGTTCACCGACGTGCTCGGCACGCTCAAGAGCGTGTCGGTGGCCCCCGCGGAGCTGGAGGCGGCCTTCGACGAAGGCATCGGATTCGACGGCTCGGCCATCGAGGGCTTCGCCCGGGTCTTCGAGTCCGACATGGTCGCCATGCCCGACCCGACCACCTTCCAGGTCTTCCCCTTCGAGGGCGGGGTGAGTGGCGAGAGCGCCCGGATGTTCTGCGACATCCTGCTCCCCGACGGCAGCCCGTCCTGGGCCGACCCGCGGCACGTGCTGCGCCGGGCGCTCTCCCGGGCCGCCGAGAAGGGCTTCACCTTCTACACCCACCCGGAGATCGAGTTCTTCCTGCTGGAGGACGGCGCCAACGACGGCTCGGTGCCGACCCCGGTGGACACCGGCGGCTACTTCGAGCACACCACCCACGCGGTGGCCCGGGACTTCCGCCGGCAGGCCGTGCTGGCGCTGGAGCGGATCGGCATCTCGGTGGAGTTCAGCCACCATGAGGTGGCCCCCGGCCAGCAGGAGATCGACCTGCGCTACGCCGACGCGCTGACGACCGCCGACAACATCATGACCTTCCGGCACGTGGTGAAGGAGGTGGCGCTCTCCACCGGCGTGCAGGCCAGCTTCATGCCGAAGCCGTTCACCGACCAGCCGGGCAGCGGCATGCACACCCACCTGTCGCTGTTCGAGGGGGAGCGCAACGCGTTCCACGACGCCGGCGACCCGATGAAGCTCTCCAAGGTGGCCAAGTCGTTCATCGCCGGGCTGCTCACCCACGCCCGGGAATACACCGCGGTGACCAACCAGTGGGTCAACTCCTACAAGCGGCTCTTCCCGCAGGCGCTGCCGGACCGGATCACCGAGAGCCCGGCGTACGTCTGCTGGGGCCACCTGAACCGGTCCGCGCTGGTCCGGGTGCCCGCGTACGGCAAGCCGAACTCGGCCCGGGTGGAGGTGCGCTCGCTGGACTCGGCGGCCAACCCGTACCTGGCGTTCGCGGTGATGCTCGGCGCCGGTCTCAAGGGGATCGAGGAGGGCTACGAGCTGCCCCCGGGCGCGGAGGACGACGTCTGGTCGCTGAGCAGCGCCGAGCGCCGCGCCATGGGCTACGAGGCGCTGCCGGAGAACCTCGCCGAGGCGATCGACGTGATGGCCGGTTCGGAGCTGGTCGCCGAGGTGCTCGGCGAGCACGTCTTCGACTTCTTCCTGCGCAACAAGCGGGCCGAGTGGGAGCAGTACCGCCGCGAGGTCACCCCGTACGAGCGGCAGCGCTACCTGTCGCTCTGACGGTGTCGTACCCCGGGCATAGCTTCGCGGGGTGAACCGGACCGACCGTCTCTACGCGTTGGCGGAGGAGTTGCGGGCGGTGTCGCCGCGCCCGCGCAGCGCCAGCTGGCTGGCCCGGCGCTTCGAGGTCAGCGCCCGGACCATCGAGCGGGACATCGCCGCGTTGCAAGGCGCCGGGGTGCCGATCTGGGCCGAGCCCGGCCGCACCGGCGGCTACGTGGTGGACCGGGCGCGCACCCTGCCGCCGGTCAACCTGACCCCGGGCGAGGCGGTCGCGATGGCCGTCGCGCTGCACCGGCTGGCTGGCACGCCGTTCGCCCCGGCCGCCGGCGCGGCGCTGCGCAAGCTCGTCGCGGTGATGCCGCCCGCCGACGCCGCCGAGGCGCACCGGCTGGCCGGCCGGGTGCACCTGATCGGCGGCGGGCCGGCCACCTCCGTCCCAGCCTCCGTCGCCGACGCGGTCACCGCCCGCCGCGTGCTCCGCCTCCGGTACGCGGACCGCGCCGGTGCGGACTCGGTGCGCGACGTGGAGCCGCTGGGCTACCTCGGCAGCCCCCGGCACTGGTACCTGGTCGCCTGGTGCCGGCTGCGCGACGGGTTGCGCTGCTTCCGCACCGACCGGATCGTCTCGGTGCACCCGCTGGCGGAGCCGGTGACCCGGGAGTTGCACCCCGGCGACCTCGACATCCCGCACGAGCGGGTCCGCCCGCTCAGCCTGGTGTGAGACCGGAAAACACCGACAGGACGCTGTCGCGGACGGGGGTGAGGCTGCTTCCTGACGACGCCGGCCGACGGGCCGGCACGACGACGGGAGGCAGCATGTCCAGCACGCCCATCACCTGGTTCGAGATCGGTTCCGACCGCCCCGACGAGGTCCAGCGCTTCTACGCGGACCTGTTCGGCTGGACCTTCGACGAGCAGGGGGCGCCGGGCGCGTCGTACCGGGTGACGACGGCCGGCGGGGAGCAGGGAATCGGCGGCGCGATCCGGGCCACCGGCGGCGACTCGCCGAACTACGCGATCTTCTACGCCGAGGTGGCGGACGTGGCGGAGACCTGCCGCCGGGCCGAGGCGGCCGGCGGGAAGGTGGTGGTGCCGCTGCGGACCGCGCCGAGCGGGCTGACCCTCGCGCACCTGCTCGACCCGTCCGGGAACCACCTCGGCGTCTTCACCCCACCTGCCGGGTGATCGGGCCGGGGTGGCGCGGGATCGGCGATGTGGCGGCATCCCCAGGCCGGGATGCCGCCACATCGGCGACGTGCAGTCGGTCAGCGTGACGGGCCTCAGCGGCCGTTACCCCAGCCGCCGCGGTGGCCGCCGCCGCCCGGGCCCGGGAAGACACCGGCCTCGACCGCCTTCAGCACCGCGTCGGCCTGCTCCTGGGTGAGCTTGCCGTCCTTGACGGCCTGGTCCAGCCGCTCCTTCAGCTGCGCCTGTCGCTCCTGCTGCCACGCCTGTCGGTCCTCGGCCGACGGCCGCTCCGGGCGGTCGCCCTGGTGCTGCTCGCGGATCTTCTCCAGCGCCGCGGTGACCTTGTCGGTCGACACGCCCAGTTCCTTGGCGAGGGCGTCGGCGAACTCGGCCTGCCGGTCGGCCCGCTGCTGCTTGCGGTCGGTGCCCTGATCGGCGTTGGCGCTGGCGCTCGGGCTCGGGCTCTTGTCGTCGGCGAGCGCCACCGTGGGGGCGGCGATCCCGACGCCGAGCACCCCGGCGGCGGCCAGGCCGGCCAGTACGTGCTTCCTCGACATCTTGCGGATCATGCGGTTCTCCAGTTCGGTGGTGGTGCGTTGACGTGACCGAGAGTGACGGGCGGAGCTGGGGGGAACCCATGGTGAGCCTGTCAACGCGCTGAAAATCCGGTTTCGAAGTGCGGGCAAACCGGTTGCGAGGGGCACGGTGAGGCCGGAAGGGTAGGCCCGCCCGTGACGAGAGGTGACCCGCATGACCAGCCCCGCAATCCGCGAGATCGCCCTGACCGGGCCGGGCTCCGGGCCGTACGCGATCACGACCGGCCCGGACGGCGCGCTCTGGCTGACGCTGGCCGGGACGGGCGGGGTGGCTCGGCTCGGGCGGGACGGCTCGGTCCGTACCTACTGCACCGACCCGGCGGAGAGCCGGCCGCTGATCATCACCACCGGGCCCGACGGCGCCCTCTGGTACACCCGCTCCGGCGATCATCGGCTCGGCCGGATCACCGTCGAGGGCGACGTCAGCTCCGTGGCGCTGCCGCCGGGGACCGGCCCCTGCGGCCTCGCCGTCGGCCCCGATGACGCCCTCTGGTACGCGGGCATGGGCAACGACACGATCGGCCGGGTCACCGCCGACGGGTCGGTGACGACGTTTCCGCTGCCGGTGACCGGCGGCTTTCCGTCGATGCTGGCCGTCGGCCCCGACGACGCCCTCTGGTTTACCCTCAACCAGGCGAACGCGATCGGCCGGATCGACCTCGACGGCGAGGTGACCCTGCACGGGCTGCCCACCGAGGCGGCGGGGCCGGTGGGCATCACCCTCGGCGGCGACGGGGCGCTCTGGTTCGTCGAGATCGCCGCCGGTCAGCTCGGCCGGATCACCCCCGACGGCCGGGTCGAGGAACACCCGCTGCCGGACCGGGCCGCCCGGCCCCACGCGATCGTCGCCGACCCGGCCGGCGGCTGCTGGTTCACCGAGTGGGGCGCGAACCGGATCGGCCACGTCGACGCCGCCGGCCGGATCACCGCCCACGACCTACCCACCCCGGGATCGGAACCTCACGGCCTCACGGTCACCCGCGACGGGACGGTCTGGGTCGCGCTGGAGATCGGCGCGGTAGCCCACCTGACCCCCTGACCGGGGCTGGGGTGGGGGGTCATTGGACGGCGGGGGAGGCCGTGAGGGTGCCGGCGGTGGCGTCGAGGATGGCGGGGGTGCCGACGGGGACGGTGAGCTGGCCGACGCCGTGACCGATCGGGAGGCCGCCGAGGACGGGCACGCCGAGGTCGCCCAGGCGTTCGGCGAGCACGTCGACGATCGTGGTGTCCCAGCCGTCCGCGCACTCGGTGAACTGGCCGACCGCGACCCCGGCGATCCCGGCCAGGGCGCCGCAGCGGCGCAGGTGGGTGAGCATCCGGTCGACCTTGTACGGCGGCTCCTGCACCTCCTCGATCAGCAGCACCGCCCCGGTCAGGTCCGGCATGTCCGGGGTGCCGATCGACGCGGTGATCAGGCAGAGGTTGCCGCCGAGCAGGCGGCCCTCCGCCCGGCCGGGCACCCGGACCGGGTACGTCTCCTCCTCCCGCACCGCCTCGACGGTCACCGGCCCGGTGGTCATCAGCGCGGCGTGCAGCGACTCCGCCGAGCGAGGCGGGGTGCGGTCGTCCAGCCACGCCGCCCCCGGGCCGTGCACGCCGGCCAGCCGGGCGCCCCGCCAGAGCGCGAACTGCAGCGCGGTGATGTCGGAGAAGCCGGCCACCACCTTCGGGTCCCGGCGCACCGCGGCCATGTCGATCAGGTCGACCACCCGCTGCGCGCCGTAGCCGCCCCGGGTGCAGATCACCCCGCGTACCTCCGGGTCGGCGAAGGCGGCGTTCAGGTCGGCGGCCCGCAGTTCGTCGCCGCCGGCCAGGTAGCCCTGCCGGGCGTACGCGTTGGGTGCCAGCACCGGGCGCAGCCCCCAGCCGGTGAGCAGTTCGATGCCGCGGGCCACCCGTTCCGGGCGGGTCGGGCCGGAGGGCGACACCAGCATCACGGTGTCGCCGGCACGCAGGACCGGCGGGCGCAGGCAGTGTTCGTCGGTGGGCACGACGGCAGCCTAGTGAGCGACCCGCCGAGCCGTGCCGGCCCTGGTCGGTAGCACCGGCTAGCCTCGACGTCGTGGCGACCGCGCTGGTGATCGAGAACGACCCGACCGACGACCTCCGCCGACTGGGGGAGTGGCTCCTTGAGGGGGGCCTCGACCTGCGGGTGCTGCGCCCGCACGCGGGCGACGAGCTCCCCGCCGACCTCGACGGGTACGCCGCGATGGTGGTGCTCGGTGGGGAGCAGCAGGCGTACCCGCTGCCCGACGGCAGCCCCGGCGCGCCCTGGTTCCCGGCGCTGGAGGGGCTGCTGCGCAAGGCGGTCCGGCACCGCGTACCCACCCTCGGTGTCTGCCTCGGCGCGCAACTGCTGGCCGCCGCGCACGCCGGGCAGGTCGAGCGGAGCCCGTCCGGGCCGGAGGTCGGGCCGGCCGTGGTCGGCAAGCGGGACGCCGCCGACAGCGACCCGCTCTTCCGGTACGTGCCGCTGATGCCGGACGTGTTCCAGTGGCACTCCGACGAGATCACCGAGCTGCCGCACGGGGCCACCCTGCTCGCCGCCTCCACCCGCTACCCGCACCAGGCGTTCCGGCTCGGTGACCGGGCCTGGGGGCTGCAGTTCCACATCGAGTGCGACACCGCGATGATCGCCGACTGGGCCCGAGACTCGACGCTCCTGGCGGAGCTGGGCTACGACCCGGAGCTGGTGGTGGCCGCCTGCGACCGGGTGATGGCCGACGTCGAGGAGGTCTGGCAGCCGTTCGCCGTCCGGTTCGCCGCCCTCGCCCTCGGCGAGCTGGACGACAGCGCGCCGCGCCGCAGCCTGCCGCTGCTCGGGCACTGACATGACCCGACCGACCAGGGGGCGCCTCGCCCGGTACGGCTTCGCCGAGGGCGACGGCCGGGCGCGGGCGGCCGACCTGCTCGGCCCGGACGGCCTGGGACTGTGGCGGCCGGACACCCAGGAGCCCACCGACGAGCGGGCCGCCGAGCTGCTGGCCGGCCTCTCCCGGGCGGCCGACCCGGACCTGGCCCTGCGCCAGCTGCACCGCCTCGTCGAGGCGGAGTGGCGGGCCAGCGGCAAGCCGGCTGTGCTCGACGCCCTGTACGCCGACCCGGGGCTGCGCCGCCGGCTGGCCGCCGTGCTGGGGGCCTCGTCGGCCCTCGGCGACCACCTGGTGGCCAATCCGGAGCAGTGGACCGTGCTGGCCACCGAGCCGGACGGGCTCGCACCCACCGCCGAGGGCCGGCTCGACCTGGCCACCGCCGCCCGGCTGACCGCCGCCACCGGCCCGGTGCCGGTGCTGCGGCAGGCGTACCGGCTGGCGCTGCTGCGGATCGCGGCGGCCGACCTGACCGGCGGACGCGGCCTGGAGCAGACGATGGCGGCGCTCTCCGCGCTCGCCGACGCCACCCTCGCGGCTGCCTACCAGATCGCCGTCGACGAGCTGCCGGGCGGGACGCCCCGGCCCCGGCTGGCCGTGGTGGCGATGGGCAAGGCCGGCGGCGACGAGCTGAACTACGTCTCGGATGTGGACGTCATCTTCGTGGCGGCCGAGGACGACGACCTGACCGCCGCCACCCAGGTCGCCACCCGGCTGATCCAGGTCTGCGGGCTGGTCGCCTGGCCGGTTGACGCCGCGCTGCGCCCAGAGGGCAACCGGGGCCCGCTGGTGCGTACCCTCGCCAGCCACCTGGCCTACTACCGGCGCTGGGCCCGGACCTGGGAATTCCAGGCCCTGCTCAAGGCCCGGCCGGCGGCCGGCGACCTGGCGCTCGCCGGGGAGTGGATCGACCAGCTCGCGCCGCTGGTGTGGACCGCGGCGGAACGCCCCGAGGCGGTCGAGGACGTCCGCGCGATGCGTCGCCGGATCATCGAGAACGTCCCGCCGAAGGAGTTGGAACGCGAGATCAAGCGGGGGCCGGGCGGGCTGCGCGACATCGAGTTCGCGGTCCAGCTGCTCCAGCTCGTGCACGGCCGGGGCGACGAGTCGCTGCGGGTGCCGGGCACCATCCCTGCGTTGCGCGCCCTGGTCGCCGGCGGCTACGTCGGCCGGGCCGACGGGGAGGCGCTGCTGCGCGGCTACCGCTTCCTGCGCGGCGTCGAGCACCGGCTCCAGCTCCAGCACCTGCGCCGCACCCACACCGTGCCTACCGAGCCCGCCGCGCTGCGCTGGCTGGCCGCCGCCCTCGGCCACCAGGCCACGCCGGGCCGCAGCGCCGTCGAGGAGTTCCGCGCCGAGTGGGTCACCCACGCCACCGAGGTACGCCGGCTGCACGCGAAGCTGCTGTACCGACCGCTGCTGGAGTCGGTGGCCCGAGTGCCGGCTGACGGGCTACGGCTGACCCCGGAGGCGGCCCGGCACCGGCTGGAGATCCTCGGGTTCGCCGACCCGGCCGGGGCGCTGCGCCACCTCCAGGCCCTCACCGGCGGGGTCAGCCGCACCGCCGCCATCCAGCGCACCCTGCTGCCGGTGCTGCTCAGCGAGTTCGCCGACGCGCCGGAGCCGGACCGGGGGCTGCTCAACTACCGGCAGGTCTCCGACAAGCTCGGCAGCACGCCGTGGTATCTGCGGCTGCTGCGCGACGAGGGGCCGGTGGCCCGCCGCCTGGCCCGGGTCCTCGCGCTGTCCCGCTACGCCGCCGACCTGCTGGCGCGCGAGCCGGAGGCGCTGCGGCTGCTGGCCGAGGACAGCGAGCTGACCCCGCGGCCCCGGGAGGTGCTCTGCGAGGGCTTCGCCGCGGCGGCGGGGCGGCACGACGACCCGGTCGAGGCCGCGCGGGCGGTCCGTGCGCTGCGCCGCCGGGAGCTGCTCCGACTCGCCTGCGCCGACCTGCTCAGCCGGGCGGGCACGCTCACCCCGCGCCCGCCGCGGGCCGCCGAGGCCGGGGTACGCCCCGCGTCCAGCCTCGCCGATGTCCGCGCGGTCGGCACCGCGCTCGCCGACGTCACCGACGCCACCCTGGCCGCCGCGCTGCGGGCCGCCCGGGCCGCCCAGCCGGCGCCGCCCGGGCTGC
Organism: Micromonospora sp. NPDC047740; assembly: GCF_043204735.1. Taxonomy (NCBI): domain Bacteria; kingdom Bacillati; phylum Actinomycetota; class Actinomycetes; order Micromonosporales; family Micromonosporaceae; genus Micromonospora; species Micromonospora sp. NPDC047740. The sequence goes on along the minus strand of NZ_JBIDCT010000004.1, from coordinate 192,007 downwards.
GTTTCGCCGTGGTCGGCATGGGCCGGCTCGGCGGGTACGAGTCGAATTACCTCTCCGACGCCGACGTCCTCTTCGTCTACGACCCGCCGCCCGGCGTGGACGAGGGCGCGGCCAGCGCCGCCGCCCACGCCATCGCCGAGGAGCTGCGCCGGCTGCTCTCCGCGCCGGCTCCCGACCCGCCGCTCGGCGTCGACGCCGACCTGCGCCCGGAGGGCCGGCAGGGACCGCTGGTCCGCAGCCTCGCCGCGTACGCCCAGTACTACGCCCGCTGGTCGAAGGTGTGGGAGGCGCAGGCGCTGCTGCGGGCCCGGTTCGTCTGCGGCGACGCCGACCTCGGCGCCGAGTTCGAGGCGATGATCGATCCGGTGCGGTACCCGGCCGACGGGCTGACCCGCGAGCAGGTGGTGGAGATCCGCCGGATCAAGGCCCGGGTGGAGACCGAGCGGCTGCCCCGGGGCGCCGACCCGGCCACCCACACCAAGCTGGGCCGGGGCGGGCTCGCCGACGTCGAGTGGGCGGTGCAGTTGCTTCAGCTCCGGCACGCCGGCCGGCTGCCCGCGCTGCGCGGCACCCGTACCCTCGACGCCCTGGCCGCGGCCCGGGCCGCCGGGCTGGTCGACCCGGACGACGCGACGGAGCTGGCCGCCGGCTGGACGCTCGCGGCGCAGGTCCGCAACGCGCTGATGCTGGTCCGCGGGCGGGCCGGGGACCAGCTCCCGCGGCACGGGCTGGAGCTGGCCGGGGTGGTGCGCCTGCTCGGCCGGGACGACCCCGGCGAGTTCCTTGACGAGTACCTGCGCGTCGGCCGCCGCTCGCGCGCCGCCATGCAGCGGGTGCTGGACACCCCGGCCTGACGCCATGGACTGCGGGCCGTCGGTGGCCCGGGTCGCCGAGGGAGACGGCCGTGCCGCCGTGCCGTAGGCGAGGCGATGTTCAGGTGCGGCACGCTTTCGAGCCAAAGGCGTCGATACATTACTCGGGCGCAGACCGACCCTCCACGCGCCGACGAACTTGATGACGTGGATGGATCGCGGCGGCCGTCGCGGGGGCGGTGCGAGCGAGGTGAGTCGGTCACGTCATCAAGTTCGTAGCGGCTGGGGAGCCACCTGCCGGCACGCGGGCCGGCGGGCATCGCCAGGCGCAGCCGGCGGCGCGCGAGGCCGGGGTCAGCCGCCGAGGGTGTAGGTGCCGGCGTGGGGCACGGTCACCGCCGTCCACTCGCCGTCGGCGGTGAGCGTGGCGCCTCCGCTGACGGTCAGCCAACGGTCGTGCCGGACCCGGACCGGCACCCGGCCAGGGCCCGGGACGCGGAAGGTGACCGTGGCGGCGTCCTGCCGGACCAGCTCGCCGGGGGCGCCCACCAGCGGGGTGGGGTCGGCCACGGCGTACAGGCGCCAGTGCTGGTCCGACCAGACCTGGGTGAGGTACGGCAGACCGGCCTCGACCAGCTCGGCCTCCGGGCGGCCCACCCAGGACAGTTCGGCGTCGGCGATGGCGACGTACTGCACCGCGTTGTCGGCCAGCCAGGCCTGGTAGCTCGCCGGGGTGAGCGGGACGCCGGTGCCGGCGGCGCCCGGGACGGTGGTGAAGAAGAGCGGGTTGCGGTCGATGTCGGCCTGGCGTAGCCAGCCCCGGGCCAGCGGCACCTCGCCGAGGTGGGCCGCCTCCCAGTAGTCGCGGGTCGGCGGCACCTCGACCCGGCCGGTCAGCCCGCGCCGCGCCAGCTCCGCCCGCAGCGGCGCGAAGTACGCCGGATCGGCGCTCGGGTCGCCCGCGCCCCGCAGGTCGGCGGTGACCACGGGCGGCTGCCACCAGCAGGCGGCCGCGAGCAGCGCGGCCAGCGTCACCCCGCCGGCCACCCGCCGCCGAGCCACCCGCCCCGGCAGGCGGTCGGCCAGCCACCGGGGGAGCCCGGCGGTGGCCGCCAGCACGGGCAGGGCGAACATCACCACGAGGCGGGTGGCGTTCAACCCGACCGGGGTGTGCAGCACCGCCGCGGCCAGCACCCCGGCCGCCGACAGCAGGGCGCCCACCCGGACCGGCCGGTACGCCACCAGCGCGGCCACCAGCAGGCTGGTCAACACCGCGTGCAGGGTGTCGCTGCGACTGATGTTCATCCAGCCGCCCTCGCCGAAGAGCAGCCCGGTCACCGCCAGCGGCACGGCGGCCGGGACGGCCAGCAGCAGGCCGTCGGCGTACCGGCGGGTGAGCAGCAGCGCGACGCCGGCCAGGCCGACGAAGAGCCCGGCGACCGGGCTGGCCGCCGAGGCGAGCAGGGCCGCCAGCCCGGCCAGCACGCCGCGCGCCCACCCGGGGTGCCGCGCGGCCGGCCGGGTGAGGGCGAGCAGCGCGGCCAGGCCGAAGGCGACCCCGAGGGCGTACGTCACCCGGCCGGAGACCAGGTTGCCGGCGATGGTGAGCACCCCGACCAGGCTGCCCAGCAGGGGCCGGGGCACCCCGGTCCGAACCAGCAGCGCGGCGAACGCGGCCGCCGAGGCGAGCAGCGCGAGCGCGCCGGTGGGGCGGACCCCGAGCAGGTCCATCAGCGGCGGTGAGACGAGGCTGTAGCCCCACGGGTGGACGCCGCCGTACCAGCGCAGGTCGACCAGCGCCGGCCCGTGGGCGGCGAAGAAGCCGGCGCGGGCCACCTGGGCCGACAGGTCCGAGCCCAGCGGGGGAAGGGTGACATACAGCACGCCCAGGACGAGCGCGGACGCGGCGGACACCGCCACCACCCGACCGCCCCGCATGCCCACCTCCTGATCGCGACCCACCGTACTGGCAGCATGTCCGATGTGCCTCACCACCTCTCGCGCTGGATCGGGCTGGTCGGCTCCGTGCTGCTCGCCGTGGCCGCCTTCTTCGGCGGCGCGCTGCCGTACGGCGACCTGCGCCCCACCCCCGTCAGCATCTGGCAGGGCCCGCACGGGCCGTTGATCATCAGCAGCTGGTTGGCCGGCACGGCGCTGCTGGGCTGGGCCTGGTGGTCGCTGCGCGACCGGGTGCCGTCGACCCGCTGGGTGCTCGTCACGATCGGGCTCTGGCTGCTGCCGATGCTGGTCACGCCGCCGCTCGGCAGCCGGGACGCGTACGCGTACGCCTGCCAGGGCGCCAGCTACGCCGCCGGGATCAACCCGTACGAACAGGGCGTCTCCGCCCTGCCCTGCCCGTGGCTGGACACCATCTCGTACATCTGGCGGGACACCCCAGCCCCGTACGGACCGCTGTTCGTGATGATCTCCGGGGCGGTGGTGACCGCCGCCGGCTCGCTGGCCGCCAGCGTCGCGCTGTTCCGGGTCCTCGCCGTGGCCGGGGTGGCGCTGGCTGCCGTGTCCCTGCCGGTGCTGGCCCGCCGCTGCGGGGTGCCGCCGCAGCGGGCGCTCTGGCTGGCGCTGGCCGGCCCGCTGGTGCCCGTGCACCTGATCTCCGGCGCGCACAACGACGCGATCATGGTGGGCCTGCTCATCGCCGGGCTGGCGGTGGTGGCCGCCCGGCCCGGCCGCCCGCTGCCGCTGCTGGCCGGTGGGGTGCTGCTCGGGCTGGCCGGCGCGATCAAGGTCACTGCGCTGGTCGTGGTGCCCTTCGCGGCGCTGGCCGCGATCGTCGGGCCGTACCGGATCCGCGCGCTGGTCCGCCAGGGCGGGTGGGTGGCCGGCGGGGCGCTGGCCGCGGTGGTCGCCGCGACCCTCGCCGCCGGTTTGGGCCTCGGCTTCATCAGCGGCCTGGAGCAGGGCGGGCTGGTGGTCGCCTGGACCTCTCCGCCGACCGCGGTGGGGCAGACCATCGGCTACCTGGCGGTGCCGTTCGGCGCGCACGTCGACGCGCTACCGGTCACCCGGGGCCTGGCCGTGGTGGTGCTCGGTGCGGTGCTGCTCTGGCTCTGGTTCCGCGCGTTCCGCCGCCAAGATCCGTTCTGGCACGCCGCCCTGGCGCTGGTCGCGACCGTGGCGCTCTCCCCGCTGTTTCACCCCTGGTACTGGACCTGGCCGCTGGCCGTGCTCGCCGCGACCGCCCGCCGGACCGGCTGGTTCGTGATCGTCGCCCTGGTGTCGTCTTTCCTGGTGCTGGCCGACGGCACCGGTTTACCTCGGTACACCAAGATGCCGGGTGCCCCCCTGATGACGCTGTTCGTGATCGTGGTGGCCGTCCGGTTGGTACGGTCGGCTCGGGCGGAACGTCAACCGGTTCCCGCAGACTGAGGAGAAGTGCCGGTGAGCGAGCCCGGCTCGGTGCCCGGCGGGCCGGTCCGCCCGGTCGCCGCCGGGCTCGCCCGGTACGCCGGGCTCGCCGGCGCGGTGCTGCTGACCGTCGCCGCCTGGCTGGGCGGCGCGCTGCCCGACGCCCCGCTGCGCACCACCCTCTCCGGCCTCTGGCACGCCACCTACGGGCCGTCGACCCTCGGCTGCTGGCTGGTCGGCACGGCGCTGCTGGTGGGCGCCTGGTGGTCGCTGCGCTGGGGCGCCCCGTCGACCCGGTGGGCGTACGTGACCGCCGGCCTGTGGGCGCTGCCGCTGCTGGCCGCGCCGCCGATGGGCAGCCGGGACGTCTACTCGTACGTCTGCCAGGGCTGGTCGTGGACGCACGGCGCCGATCCGTACCGGGTCGGGGTGGCGGCGGCCGGGTGCCCCTGGACCGACACCGTGACGCCGATCTGGCGGGCCACCCCGGCGCCGTACGGGCCGTTCTTCGTCCTGCTGGCCGGCCTCGCGGTGCTGCTCGGGGGCGGCCTGGTCGGGGCGATCGTGCTGCTGCGGGTGATCGCGGTGGCCGGGGTGCTGCTGGCCGCGCTCTGCCTGCCCGGCCTGGCCCGCGCGGCCGGCGTGCCGACCCGGCGCGCGGCCTGGCTGGCGCTGGCCTGCCCGCTGGTCGGGGTGCACCTGGTCGCCGGCGCGCACAACGACGCGCTCGGGCTGGGGCTGCTCCTGTTCGGCCTGCTGGTGCTGGTCCGCCGGCCGGGCAAGCCCCGGGCGCTGGTGGTGGGCGGGGTGCTGCTGGGGCTGGCCGTGTCGGTGAAGGCGGTTGCCGTGGTGGTGCTCCCGTTCGCCGCGCTCGCCGCGGTGCTGGGCCGCTACACGCTGCGCGTGCTGCTGCGCGACGCGGGCTGGCTGGCCGCGGGCGTGCTGGCGGCGCTGCTGGTCACCTCCCTGGCCACCGGTCTGGGCCTGGGCTGGGTGGGCGGCCTCGCGCACAGCGGCGACTCGAAGCAGTGGACCTCGCCGCCGACGGCGGTGGGGTTCGTGGTCGACTACGTGGGCGGCCTGTTCGGGCAGGAGCCGCATGCCGTGCCGGTGGTCCGGCTCGTCGCGCTGGCGCTGCTCGCGGTGCTGCTGGTGGCGCTCTGGTGGCGGGCCTGGACCGGGCTGCGCCGGCTCAACGACGTCCGACAGCGGGCCGTCCGGCTGGCCGTCGCCCGGCCCCGGGTGGCGCTCCTCGGGGCCGGCCTGGCGCTGGCCGCCACCGTGCTGCTCGCCCCGGTCTTCCACCCCTGGTACGCGACCTGGCCGCTGGCGCTGCTCGCGGTGGCGACGGTGCCGTTGGCCCGGACCGTCTGGTTCGTGGCGCCCTGCGCGGTGGCCTCCTGCCTCACCCTGCCGGACGGCACCAACCTGGCCCGGTTCACCAAGGCCCCGGGGGCGCTCCTGATGACCGCCCTGGTCGTGCTGCTGGCGGTCCGGGCGGTGCGGGTGGCGTTGGCCCGACGAGCCGGCTGACCACGTACGCGGACGGCCGGGCCGGCCCCGCGGTCGCGGAGCCGGCCCGGCCGGTGCTGATGGAGTGCCTGGTCAGCAGTCGAAGTACATGGCGAACTCGTGCGGGGTCGGGCGCAGCCGCACCGGGTCGACCTCGTTGGCCCGCTTCCACGACACCCAGGTGGAGATCAGGTCCGGCGTGAAGACGCCGCCGTCGAGCAGGTAGTCGTGGTCGGCCTCGAGCGCGTCGAGCACCTCCGGCAGCGAGCCCGGCACCTGCTTGACGTCGCCCCACTCCTCCGGCGGCAGGTCGTACAGGTCCTTGTCGATCGGCGCCGGGGGCTCGATCTTGTTCTTGACGCCGTCCAGACCGGCCATCATCATCGCCGAGAAGGCGAGGTACGGGTTGCTGGACGGGTCCGGCACCCGGAACTCGACCCGCTTGGCCTTCGGGTTGCTGCCGGTGACCGGGATACGGGTGCAGGCGGAGCGGTTGCGCTGCGAGTAGACCAGGTTGACCGGTGCCTCGAAGCCCGGCACCAGCCGGCGGTACGAGTTGACCGTCGGGTTGGTGAACGCCAGCAGCGACGGCGCGTGGTGCAGCAGGCCGCCGATGTACCAGCGAGCGGTGTCGGACAGGCCCGCGTAGCCGGTCTCGTCGTAGAACAGCGGCTCGCCGTTCAGCCACAGGCTCTGGTGGGTGTGCATGCCGGAGCCGTTGTCACCGAAGAGCGGCTTCGGCATGAAGGTGGCGGTCTTGCCGTTCGCCCAGACCTCGTTCTTCACGATGTACTTGAAGAGCTGGAGCTGGTCGGCCGCGTGCAGCAGGGTGGAGAACTTGTAGTTGATCTCCGACTGGCCGGCGGTGCCCACCTCGTGGTGCGACCGCTCGACCGTGAAGCCGTTGTCGACCAGACGGCGGACGATCTTGTCGCGCAGGTCGGCGAAGTGGTCGACCGGCGGCACCGGGAAGTAGCCGCCCTTGTAGGCGGTCTTGTAGCCGCGGTTGCCACCCTCCTCCTCGCGGCCCGTGTTCCAGGCGCCCTCGATGGAGTCGATGTAGTAGAACGACCGGTGCGCGGAGGTCTCGTGGCGGATCGAGTCGAAGATGTAGAACTCCGCCTCGGCGCCGAAGTACGCGGTGTCGGCGATCCCGCTGGCCGCCAGGTACGCCTCGGCCTTCTTCGCCACGTTCCGCGGGTCCCGGGAGTACGCCTCCCGGGTGAACGGGTCGTGGATGAAGAAGTTCAGCGCGAGGGTCTTCTGCGCGCGGAACGGGTCGATGAAGGCGGTCGCGACGTCGGGGAGCAGGAGCATGTCCGACTCGTGGATCGCCTGGAAGCCACGGATCGACGAACCGTCGAACGCGAGGCCGTCGGTGAAGAGCGCGTCGTCGACGGACTCGACCGGCAGGTTGAAGTGCTGCATCACGCCGGGCAGGTCACAGAAACGTACGTCGACGAACTTCACGTCCTCGTTCTTGAGGTATCGCAGGAGTTCCTCGGGATTGGCGAACACACGTCCTCCTGGCAGGTCCACTCCGGTGGCTGGCTCCTGGCGACGGTATGACCGTGGAGTTGCCCGGCCGTGTCTCCCCTGTTTCCGCCGTGTTACGTCCCTCGCGGAGCGTCATCTCGGCCACTCAGGTGCCGGTCAGTCTCCGTTCGGACGATACTCGCTGTAGTGGTGTGGTGCCAATTGACGGCTTTGGTCCGATTCCCCGCTCCGCGCCGAACCGGCGTACCCGGGCAGTGACCGACACCCCTGGTCACCGCGCCCGTCCCGGCCCCGGCCGGGCCTGGCTACCCTTGACCGCTGTGACCGATACCGCCGCCGTGCCGGTGCCGCCCGCCGCGGACCCGACCTTCACACCCCCGAGCCTCGGCCGCCGCTTCGGCGCGCTGGTCATCGACTGGGTGCTCTGCCTGCTGATCTCCAACCTCTTCGCCGACCCGGCGCGGGACGGCTGGGCCCCGGTCCTGGTGCTGGTCCTGGAATACGCCCTCTTCCTCGGCCTCTTCGCCCAGACCCCTGGCATGTACGTCACGAGGATCCGCTGCCTGGCCTGGGCCGACGGCGGACGGATCGGGCTGCTCCGGGCCCTGCTCCGCGGCGTGCTGCTCGCCCTCGTGGTGCCCGCCGTGATCATGGACGAGCACCGCCGCGGGCTGCACGACCGCCTCACCGGCTCGGTGATCGTCGCCGCCCCCCGCTGACCCGGTCGCCCCGACGACGAAGGAGCCGGCCCCGTGCGGGTCCGGCTCCTTCACGCGTACGGCAGGGGTCAGCGGCCCCGGGTCTGGCGGAACGCGCCGCGCGGCGGCCGCATGTTCTTGGGGATCGCGCCCTTGGGCATCTGCGGGCGGGCGGTGAGCGCCTTGAGCCGCTTGTCGAGGGCGTTGACGTCCTTGGGGGAGAGGGAGCGGGGCAGCCGCATCAGGGTGGTGCGCAGCTTGCGGATCGGCAGCTCGTCCTCGCCCTGGCCGATCACGTAGTCGTGCAGGGGGGCGGTGCCGATCACCTTGGCCAGCCGGCGCTTCTCCTGGCCCAGCAGGCCGCGGACGCGCTGCGGGTTGCCCTCGGCCAGCAGGATCACGCCGGGGCGGCCGAGCACCAGGTGGACCATGTCCATCTGGGTGGTGGAGCTGACGGCCGGGGTGACCCGCCAGTCGCCCCGCATGCTCTCCATGATCTGCGCCGCCGCGCCGGGCTGCCCCTCGGCGGCGCTCATCATCGCCGTGTTGGACCTCAGGTTGAGCACGATCAGCACGGCGAGCAGCGCGAGCAGGATGCCGATCGGCAGCCAGAGCCAGCCATAGAGAATGACCGCGACCACGGTGAGCGCGAGCGGGATCAGCACCGCCGCGGCGACCAGCGGCGCGAACCACCGGTCCTGCTTGGCGGTGAACCGGAACACCATCCCGATCTGCTTCAGCCGCTGGCCGAACGAGACCTTCTCCTGGGGCTTTGCCATGCCTGAGAGTCTAGTGGGCGCCCCGCCACCCGTTGATTCCCGGCCGGCCCTCCGCGGCTGAGTACCTTACGCCGCCGTCCGCCCCCTGAGCCGTCCCGGTAAGGAGGGGGCGACGCCGAAGATCAGGCAGGGGACTCATGCCCCGGGGGCACCTTCGCGCGGAAAGTCAGTGTCGACCGCGAAACGACACCGCACGACAGGGGAAACCGAGATGTTCGGTAACGACGCAGAACTCCTGCTCACCATCCACCGCAGCCACGCCGCCGAGCTCCAGGCCGACGCGGCCCGCGACCGGCTCGCCCGGTCGCTGCCCCGCCGCCACCCGCGCAGCTGGCTCGGCCGCCGGCACCAGGCCGCCCGTACCGTCGACGGCCGCCGGTGACCACCCTCGCCGCGCCGGCCGTCGCGGCGACCGCCCCGGCCGACCGGGACGCGACCGCGATGCCCGGTCCGGCGGCGTCCCCGGCCGGCCCGGTGCCGACCGCACCCGGGCCGGCCGCCACCCGACGGGACGGGGGACCTCCGGACGGCACCGGTCCGGCCGCCACGGGGGCGGCCGGACCGGCGGCCGGCGGCCGGGCAGTCCGACCGGTCGGCCGGGACGGTGCCGGCGCCCGTCGTGGCATGCTCGATGCCGTGACCGCACGCGCCACCAGCACCGTCCTCGTCGGCCGCCAGCCGGAGCTGACCGGGCTGCGCGACGCGTTCGGCCGGGCCCGGGCCGGGGAGCCCGCCACCGTCCTGGTCGGCGGCGAGGCCGGCGTCGGCAAGACCCGGCTGCTCGAGGAGTTCGGCACCCAGGCCGGCGCCGCCGGGGCGCGGGTGCTGGTCGGCCAGTGCCTGGAGCTGGGCGAGGCCGGCCTGCCCTTCGCGCCGTTCGCCGCCGCGCTGCGCGAGGTGCTGCGCCGCGACGGCCCGGCCGCCTTCGCCGGGTACGAGGCGGAGTTCGCCCGGCTGCTGCCCGAGCTGGCCCGGGTGCCGGCCGGCGTCGCCGCGCCCACCGGCCTGCCCGTCTCGGACACCCCGCGCGGCTACCTGTTCGACCTGGTCGCCGACCTGTTCCGGCGGATCGCCGAGGAACGACCGCTGGTGCTGGTCATCGAGGACCTGCACTGGGCCGACCGGTCCACCCGCGACCTGATCGGCTTTCTGGTGCGGGCGGCCCGCGCCGCCCGCCTGCTGCTGGTCTGCACCTTCCGCACCGACGAGCTGCACCGCGGCCACCCGCTGCGGCCGTTCCTCGCCGAGCTGGACCGGGCGCGCGGGGTGGACCGGGTCGAGCTGAGCCGGCTCGACCGGGACGGCACCGCCACCATCCTCGCCGACCTGCTCGGCACCGAGCCGCCCCCGCGGGCCGTCGACGACGTGCACCGCCGTACCCAGGGCAACCCGTTCTTCATCGAGGAGCTGGCCGCCGCCGGCGACCCCGTCGGCTGCGCGGTGCTGCCGGAGACCCTGCGCGACCTGCTGCTGGCCCGGGTGGACCGGCTGCCCGAGCCGGCCCAGCGGGTGCTGCGGATCGCCGCCGCCGGTGGCACCCGCTTCGCCCACGAGCTGCTCGCCGAGGTCGCCGGCCTGCCCGAGCCCGAGCTGGAGGACGCGCTGCGCGCCGCCGTGGCCGCCCAGCTCGTGGTGGCCGACCCGGACGGCGACTACGAGTTCCGGCACGCCCTGGTCCGGGAGGCCGTGCACGACGAACTGCTCCCCGGCGAGCACGCCCGGCTGCACGCCCGGTACGCCGCCGCGATCGAGGCGCAGCCGCACCTGGTGGCCGCCGGCCGCGCCCCGGCCGAGATCGCCCACCACTGGTACGCGGCACACGACCACCCGCGCGCCCTGATCGCCGCCCGCGTCGCCGCCTGCGCCGCCGCCGACCGGTACGCGTACGCCGAGCAGAGCCGGCTGCTGGAACGGGTCCTCGAACTGTGGGAGCTGGTGCCCGACGCCGCCGAGCGGCTCGGCATGGACCACCTGCGGGTGCTGGAGGAGACGCTCGGCGCGGCCACCACGGCCGGCGACCTCAGCCGGGCCCTCACCCTCACCCGGGCCGCGCTGGCCGAGGTGGACGCCGACGCCGAGCCGCTGCGCGCGGCCCGCCTGCTCGACCAGCGTGGCCGGCTCCTGGCGCTGCTCGGCAAGAGCGACGGTGCGGCCGAGCTTGGTGAGGCGTACCGGCTGGCGGCCGGGGTGCCGGACGGGCCGGAGCGCGTGGGTCTGCTCGCCGACATCGCGGCACACCTGATGAAGGTCGATCCGAAACAGGCCGCCTCGGTGGCGGCCGAGGCGATGGCCGGCGCCGAGGCGATCGGGGCGGACCTGGTCCTGCTGCCCACCCGGATCGCCATGCTCCGCCGCACCGACCAGACGCCGGACCTCGGGCTGGCCGAGCTGCGCCAGGCGGAGGCCCGGGCCCGGGCGACCGACAACGCGCCGGCGTTGGTCAGCGCCCTGGTCTACCTCTCCGACGTGCTCTACGAGCTGGGCAGCTATCAGGAATCGGCCGAGGCGGCCGTGGCCGGGGTGGCCGAAGCGCGCCGGGTCGGGATCAGCCGCTCCATCGGGGCGTACCTGCTGTCGAACCGGGCCGAGGCGCTGATCGCCCTGGGGCGCTGGGACGAGGCCGACGCGGCCTGCGCCGAGGCGGCCCGGATCGACCCGCCGGGCGTCTCCGGGCTGCACTGGCTGCAGCTCCGCGCCGGGCTGCGGCTGGCCCGGGCGCACCCCGCCGCCGACGAGTTGGTCGGGCGGGCGCTGGCCTTCCTGGCTCGGCCGTACCTCTGGCCGAACCACCGGCTGCCGCTGCGCGAGCTGCGGATCGAGGCCGCCCTCGCAGCCGACGACAAGACGGCGGCGCTCGAGGCGAGCCGGGCCGCCCTGGCCGACGAGCGCCTGGTCGACCTGCCCCGCGAGGGGTGGCCGGTGCTCAGCGCCGCGGCGCGGACCGCCGCGCTGGCCGGCGACGCCGAACTGGCCGGTGAGGTGTCCACCGTGGCCGCCGCCCTGCCCGTCCGCTATCCGGCGGAACGGGCACACGCCGCCCAGGTCACCGCGATCCTGGCTGGTGCCGGCGCTCCTGCCGTCGGCGGTGGCGCCGTGGCGCTGGCGGCCTGGCGGGCGGCGGTGGCGCAGTGGCGGGCGGTCGGGCAGCCGTACCCGCTGGGCCGGGCGTTGCTCGGGCTGGCCGAGGCGGCCGCCTCCGCCGGCGAACGGGACAGCGTCGCCGCCGCGGTACGCGAGGCCGGCGACATCGCCGCCCGGCTCGGCGCCACGCCGCTGGGCGAGCAGGCTGCCGTCCTGGCCCGCCGGGTCGGGCTGCGCGGCGGTGGCCGTCCCGGGCCGGACCTGCTCACCAGCCGCGAGCAGGAGGTGCTGCGGCTGGTCGCCGAGGGACACAGCAACAGCCGGATCGCGGAGCGGCTCTTCATCTCGCCGAAGACGGCCAGCGTCCACGTGTCCCGGATCATCGCCAAGCTGGACGTGAGCAACCGGGTGGAGGCGGCCGCGCTGGCCCACCGCCTCGGCCTGCTGGACCCCACCCCGCGCTGACCCGCCCGGGTCAGGGGCGGGGGAGGTAGATCCGCCAGTCCGCGACGGTGACCACGTCGAGGGCGCCCGGGCCGGGGCCGAGCCGCTGGTCGAGCCGGGCGGCCAGCGGGGAGCCGGCCGGCGCGACCCAGGCCGCGCCCGGATCGGCCGTCACCGCCCGCCGGTAGCTCGGCAGCCGGTCGAAGCCCGGGCGTAGTTCGTCGTCGACCACCGAGCAGACCACGTCCTCCCCGGTGGCGAAGGTGAGCCGGTTGCAGGTCCAGTAGCCGCCGCGCACGTGCCGTACGCCCAGCCCGCCGAGGGTGTCGACGAGCGCGCGGTGCCGCTCGGCCTCGGCGTGGATGGCCGGTACCCGGGCCATCGCCCCGGCGGTGGCGACCCCCGCCGTACCGAGCATGGCGGCCAGCACGGCGACCGCCGCCAGGGCCGCCACCCGGGCGCGCCGGCCGCCCTCCGCCGGCCCGAGTCCGCCGGCCGGCTCGGCGCTGGTCGACTCCACATCGGCGAGGCGGTGTCGTCCGACCGACCCGGACACCGCCAGATCGCCGAACTGGCGTGGAAAAGGGAGCTGCCACAGCGGCCAGAGCAGGGCGGGCGTGGCGACCGCCAGGCAGGAGAGGTAGCGGGCGCTCTCCACCGGTGTCTGCCCGGCCGAGCTGCTCACCGTGTACGCCGCCAGCACGGCCGCCGCTCCGGCGAGCAGCGCCAGCCGCACCGCCCCCGAGACCCGCCGCTCGTCCGCGCCGCCCGAATCGTCGTCGGGTCCCGTGCCGGCGGCAGGCGCCACCGGCGTGCGGAGGGTGCGCCAGGCGGCCACCGCCCCGAGGAGCAGCAGCACCGGGAACGCGACGGCCCACCAGAGCTGCCAGCCGGCGCAGTGGCTCGGCGAGCAGAAGCCCATGCCGAGCGGCGGCCCGAGCACCAGGCCGCCGTACAGCCGCTCGCCCCAGCCTGCCGCCGCGTCCCCGCCGCCGGCGGCCAGGACCGCGGCCAGCGGGTTACGGCCGTGCCGGAGGCTGTCCAGCAGCATCGGCGCCGCGCCCAGCAGCAGCGTGCCGGCCACCACCAGCCCGGCCCGGCCGGCCAGCTCCCGCCGGCGGCGGGCCATCAGCACCGCGCCGGCCCCGAGGATGTACGGCAGCAGCAGCGGGTCGACCCAGAGCATCAGCCCGGACACCAACCCCCAGGCCGCCCACCGGAGCAGTCGCGCCCCGGGCCGTGGGCGGCTGGGATCGGCATCGACGGTGCGCGCGTCCGGGCCCGGAGGCGCGGCGCGGCTGGACGTCGGCCGCCCCGACCCCCCGGCGCGCCGCTGCGGCGCGCCGGCGCACAACCCCACGGTGAGCAGGGCGAGCGCGACTCCGGCCGGGTTCAGCTCGGGGTAGCCGCCCCCGGCGATGAGCTGGTTCTTGACGACGCGGTCCGAGCCGAGCGCGAGAAAGCCGACGACCAGCAGGGCGAACCAGGCATCTCCGCCGAGCCGGCGGGTGAGCCGCCAGGACAGGGCGAGGAAGAGTGCGTAGAGCGCGAGGGTGGGCAGCCGCAGCGCGAGCACCGACGGTCCGGCGAGGGCGACCAGCGGCGCGGCCAGGTACGCCTCCAGCGTCCCCATGTACGCCTGCCCGTAGAACCAGACCGGGAAGCCCTGCCCGCGGGCGATGTGCAGGGCGGCCAGGCCCATCGTCGCCTCGTCGCTGTTGGTGGGCGGGGCGTCGGCGAGCAGCAGCGCCAGCCGGTATCCGACCCCGGCCAGCCCGACGAGCAGCGCGAGCAGCACCGGCAGCCGGGGCCGCAGGGGCGGGCGCGGGCGGGCGCCCTCGCGTGGCTCCTGGCGTACCCCGACGGTCATGCCTGCGATCATGGCATCCGGGCGGTGGCCGGCGGCGGCTGACACGGCCGGCGCCCCCGCCCGGACGCAGCCGGCGGGTGGCGCGGTCCGCGCCGGCGGCCGGGCCTCAGCCGGCGGCGGGGACGCCCTCGCGGGCGGCGAGCGCCTGCTGGTAGAGGCGCCCGGCCCGGTACGACGAGCGGACCAGCGGGCCGCTCATCACGCCGGCGAAGCCGATCTCCTCGGCCTCCTCGCGCAGCTCGACGAACTCCTCCGGCTTGACCCAGCGGGTGACCGGGTGGTGCCGGGGGGAGGGGCGCAGGTATTGCGTGATGGTGATCAGCTCGCAGCCAGCCTCGTGCAGGTCGCGCAGCGCCTGGGACACCTCGGCCCGCTCCTCGCCCATGCCGAGGATCAGGTTGCTCTTGGTGACCAGGCCGGCGGCCCGGGCCTGGCGGATCACGTCGAGGGAGCGCTCGTAGCGGAACGCCGGCCGGATCCGCTTGAAGATCCGCGGCACGGTCTCCACGTTGTGCGCCAGCACCTCGGGCCGCGACCCGAAGACCTCGGCGAGCTGCTCCGGGACCGCGTTGAAGTCGGGGATCAGCAGCTCGACGCCGCACCCGGACTGGAGGGCGTGGATCTGCCGGACCGTCTCGGCGTAGAGCCAGGCGCCGCCGTCGGGCAGGTCGTCGCGGGCGACGCCGGTGATGGTCGCGTAGCGCAGGCCCATCGCGGCCACCGACTCGGCGACCCGGCGCGGCTCGTCGGCGTCGAACTCGGCCGGCTTGCCGGTGTCGATCTGGCAGAAGTCGCAGCGCCGGGTGCACTGGTCGCCACCGATGAGGAAGGTGGCTTCCCGGTCCTCCCAGCACTCGTAGATGTTGGGGCAGCCGGCCTCCTGGCAGACGGTGTGCAGCCCCTCGCGCGAGACCAGCCCGCGCAGCTGGGTGTACTCCGGCCCCATCTTGGCCTTGACCTTGATCCACGGCGGCTTGCGCTCGATCGGCGTCTCGGCGTTGCGCGCCTCGATCCGCAGCAGCCGCCGCCCCTCGGGTGCCGCGGTCGCGGTGCGGCCGGCCTGCGGGGTCGTCGGCGTGGAGTGCTCGATCGTCACGAATCCGAGCCTACGCCGGACGGTGGCCGTCGATGAACGTCGGGCGACCGGCGTCACGCCGCAGATGTTGTGACACCGGACACCGACGGTGAAAAAAGGTCGTCACAGGGGCCGGTACGGGGTGCTAACGTGCCGGCAAAGCTGCGACGGAGCCGAGTAGCGCGCCGACCCGCCAGCGCAGAGAGCCGCCGGTTGCTGGAAGGCGGTCTGGCGCCGGCGCGTGAAGACCCTCCCGAGCTGCGGGAAGAACGGCGCTCGTGCCCGGCAGGGCCCCTCTCCACGCCTCCGGTGGAGCGGGTAACTCTGCTCACCGCGCCCAGTAGAGCCCGCCGGCTGGCCCCCGTCACGGGCGACGAACGAGGCTCCCGCTCCGGCGGGGGCGAAGGTGTGGTGGCACCGCGAGGATCCCGCTCGCCCACACCTCCCGGGGATCGCGTTGCGATTGATCGAGGAGGTAGCCGTGCAACGCATCCTTTCCACCCGACTGTCCGCCCACGTCGGCGAGTCCGTCCGGATCGCCGGCTGGGTGCACCGCCGCCGGCTGCTCAAGTCGGTGGCCTTCCTGATCGTCCGCGACGCCGCCGGCCTGGCGCAGGTGGTGGTCGCCGACCCGGCGGTGCGCGCGGCCGTCGAGAAGCTCACCGAGGAGACCGTCGTCGAGGTCGTCGGCACGGTGGTCGCGAACGACACGGCGCCCGCCGGGGTCGAGCTCACCGCGCCGACGGTACGGCCGCTCGGCCCGCCCGCCGTCCCGCCGCCGTTCGACCTGTACCGGCCGGCGCTCACCGCCACCCTGCCCACCCAGCTGGACCACGCGCCGACCGCGCTGCGCCACCCGACCCGCTCGGCGGCGCTGCGGATCTCGGCGGCGGCGGTGGCCGGCTTCCGGGCCGCCCTGGACGCCCGCGACTTCGTGGAGATCCACACCCCGAAGGTGGTGGCGTCCTCCACCGAGAGCGGGGCGAACGTGTTCGCGTTGGACTGGTTCGGCCGGCCCGCCTACCTGGCCCAGTCGCCGCAGTTCTACAAGCAGCTCATGGTCGGCGTCTTCGAGCGGGTGTACGAGGTGGGGCCGGTGTTCCGGGCCGAGCCGCACGACACCGTGCGGCACCTGGCCCAGTACACCTCGCTCGACGTCGAGCTGGGCTTCGTCGCCGACCACCGGGACGTGATGGCCGTGCTGCGGGACACCCTCGCCGGCATGCTGGGGGCGGTCGCCGACCGGGCCGGCGCCGCGCTGGCCACGCTCGGGGTGGCGGCGCCCGAGGTGCCGGCCGAGATCCCCGCCGTGCACTTCACCGAGGCGCTGAAGATCGCCGGGGCGCCGGCCGACGAGCCGGACCTCGCCCCCGCCCACGAGCGGGCGCTGGGGGAGTGGGCCCGGCGCGGGCACGGTTCGGACTTCCTCTTCGTCACCGGGTACCCGATGGCGAAGCGGCCCTTCTACACCCATCCGGACCCGGCCCGGCCGGCCTACTCCAACGGCTTCGACCTGCTGTTCCGGGGGATGGAGCTGGTCACCGGCGGGCAGCGGCTGCACCGGTACGAGGACTACCTGGCCGCCCTCGCCGCGCGCGGCGAGCCGGTCGAGCCGTACGCGGGCTACGTGGACGCGTTCCGGCACGGCATGCCGCCGCACGGCGGCTTCGCGATCGGCCTGGAACGCTTCGTGGCCCGGCTCACCGGCGCGGCCAACGTCCGGGAGGTGACCGCCTTCCCCCGCGACCTGCACCGGCTCACCCCATGAGGACAGGTCCCCGGTTGACAGCCCGTCAACCGGGGACCTCTCCTTTCCAGCTGCTTCATCGGCGGCGTGATCGTGCTCTGCGAACCGTGGCTTCGGGCGCGGATCAGCCCTGCTGGGCGGTGACCCGGTCGTCCGCCTCGCGGCCCGCTGGCACCTGCGGCGGCGCGATCGGGAGGCAGCGCTTGTGGTCGGTGGCCCGGTAGCGGGCCACCAGCGCCTCGGCCACCTCCGCCAGGACCGGCCGGCCCTCCAGGAAGTCGTCGATCTGCTCGTACGTCAGGCCGAGCGCGTCCTCGTCAAGCTTGCCCGGGGCCAGGCTCTCCAGGTCGGCGGTGGGCGCCTTGCCGACCAGTTCGGCCGGGGCGCCGAGCGCCTGGGCGAGCGCGCGGACCCGCCGCTTGGTCAGCCCGGTCAGCGGCACCACGTCCGCCGCCCCGTCGCCGTGCTTGGTGAAGAACCCGGTGACCGCCTCGGCCGCGTGGTCGGTGCCGACGACCAGGCCACCCATCGCCCCGGCGACCGCGTACTGGGCGATCATGCGCTGCCGGGCCTTGACGTTGCCGTGCAGGAAGTCCCGCTGGGCGGCGTCGGTGAAGGCCAGCCCGGCCGCCACCAGCGCGTCCAGGGCGGCGTCGCTGGCCGGCTTGACGTCGACCGTGAGCACCCGGTCGGGCCGGATGAACGCCAGGGCCGCCTGGGCGTGGTGCTCGTCGGCCTGCACCCCGTACGGCAGGCGCATCGCCACGAACACCGCCGGGTGGCCGGCGGCGCGGGCCCGCTCGACGGCGAGCTGGCAGAGCCGGCCCGTGGTGGTCGAGTCCACCCCGCCGCTGATGCCGAGGACCAGCGCCGTCAGCCCCGTGTCGACCAGGCGGTCGGCGAGGAAGACGACCCGGCGCTCGATCTCCACGGCGGCGTCGAAGGTCGACGCCACCTGGAGTTCCTCGGCGATCTGCCGCTGCGTCGAGATCAGGTCGGTCATCGGGTCCTTTCCGGTTCAGGCGGGGCCGAGTTCAGGCCGGCCGGTTTTGGCCGGCCGAGTTCAGGCGGGCCGAGTTCAGGCGGGGCCGAGGAGGTCCCAGGGGTTGCCCTCCAGGTCGCGGAAGACGGCGACCCGGCCGTACGGCTCGGTGCGCGGCGGCTTGACGAACTCGACGTTCGCCTCGCGCATCCGGCGGTAGGTGGCGTCGAAGTCGTCGACCTGGAGGAAGAAGCCGACCCGACCGGCGGTCTGGTCGCCGACCACCGCCTCCTGCCGCTCGCCGTCGGCGCGGGCCAGCAGCAGCCCGGTCCCGCCGCCGGGCGGGCGGACCACCACCCAGCGCTTCGGGCGGCCGTCGTTGGTCAGCGACGGCTTGTCCTCGGCCAGCTCGAAGCCGAGCACCTCGGTGAAGAACGTGATCGCCGGGTCGTAGTCGGCGACGACCAGGGTGACGAGATCGATCCGCACCGGACGAGAGTACGCGATCAGCCCGGCAGCTCGGCCCGGCGCCGGCGCAGGTGGTCGGCCTGCGGAACGCTCAGGCCCAGGGCCAGCGCCTCGCGGTCGGGTAGGGACAATCGGCGGGCTGCCCGCCGGGACACCACGCGGCGGATTGTTTCTCAGACCTGCACGAGGGTCGGCAGGTGGCGTTCGACCACCGGGAGCACGTCGGCGACGGTGACCGGGCGGCCCAGCTCGGCGGTGAGCGAGGTGGTCCCCGCGTCGCGGATGCCGCACGGCACGATCCGGTCGTAGTACGTCAGGTCGCAGTCGCAGTTGATCGAGAAGCCGTGCAGGGTCACGCCCCGGGCCACCCGGATGCCGATCGCGGCCACCTTGCGGGCCGGGCCGCGGTCGTCCTCGGGCACCCAGACGCCGCTGCGCCCCTCGACCCGGCCGGCGGTCAGCCCGAACTCGGCGCAGACGTCGATCAGCAGCTGCTCGGTGCGCCGGACGTACGCCACCACGTCCACCGGGTCGGGCAGCTTGACGATCGGGTAGCCGACCAGCTGCCCCGGCCCGTGCCAGGTGATCTTGCCGCCGCGGTCCACGTCGATCACCGGGGTGCCGTCCATCGGCCGGTCCCACGGCTCGGTCCGCTTGCCGGCGGTGTAGACGCTGGGGTGCTCCAGCAGCAGCACCGTGTCGCCCTGCTCGCCGGCCACCACGGCCTCGTGCAGCCGGCGCTGCTCGTCCCAGGCGGCCTGGTAGTCGAGCACACCGGCACGGACCGGGGTCAGCCCGGAAGTCGTCACGCTCACCCGTCCAGCCTAGTCCCGCCACCTGCCGGTGCGCCCCTGTGAGCCTCGTCGCGTCAGGCCGGCGGGACCCGCCAGACCCACACGTCGTCCACCCGCTGGGGCGGGCCGAGCAGGCCGGTGGCGGTGCGCAGCAGGGCCTCCTCGTTGATGTCGTACTTGGCGCCGTGCACCCGGTCGGCCAGGACCACCGTCTCGACGTGCCAGTAGCGCAGGTCCTCCCGGCTCTGCCGGATGCTGCCCTCGGTGATGATCGGGACGAGCCCGGTCCGCCCGGCCTGGTCCATCAGCGAGTCGAAGGTCCGCGGCACCGGCCCGATCCGCCCCCGGCCCTCCGGGCCGCCCGGGCCGAGGAAGAAGCCGGCCGGGATGCGGAACTCGCCCTGCCGGTGCGCCAGGGCGTACGCCTGCCAGCGCTGGCCGTCCGGGGTGACGTCGACGGTCAGCGGCAGTGGGGTGAGCACCCCGCCGGGCGAGACGTACTGCTGCCAGGTGCCGTTGGTGATGAACTGCGGGACGGGCTCCCGCACGCTGGTCAGCAGCGGGGTCGGCAGCAACGGCACCAGCGCGACGGCGAAGCCGAGCGCCCAGGCCACCGTGGTCAACCGGTGCCGGGGTGGCCGGGCGCGGAGCCGGTCCACCGTGTGCGCCAGCAGCAGCCCGATCACCGGCGCGACCACCAGCGCCAGCCGCGAGGGCAGCGCCGCGTTGATCACCGGCAGGTTGTCCAGCACCCCGAACGGGAGGAGTTGGCCGGTGCGCCGGCCGTTCCACTTGGCCGTCGGCCCCCAGGAGAGCACCGCGAAGACCACGGCGGTGACGCCGAGCGCGGTGAGGGTGGCCCGGAACGCCCGGTCGGCGCGCCGCCAGAGCAGCCCGAAGCAGGCCACCGTGAGCAGCAGCAGCGGGATGCCGAAGAAGGAGTTCTCCTCCGTCGGGTTCGGTGCCAGCGAGGTGCCCAGCCCGGCCCAGCCGGCCAGGGACCGGCGCGGGTACGACCCGTACGCGGCGATGTCCTCGGAGTGGATGAGCGGGTCGAAGCCGGTGCCGTGGAAGCGCTGCGGCCCGGCGAAGTGCAGCCACAGCGGGTACGCGAGCAGCGCCCCGGCCACCAGCGCGGTCACCCCGAGCCCGGCCGCGAAGCGGGGCAGCGCGGCGCGGACCTCGGCCCGACGGGCCGGGTGCAGCGCCCACACCAGCAGGAACAGGGCGAGCGCCAGGGCGGTGAAGAAGAGCCCTTCGGCGGCGATCGAGAAGGCGACCGCCACCAGCAGCCCGAGCACGATCCCGCCGCGGACCGCCCGGCCGGGGCGGCGCAGCCGGAACACGCCCCAGATCAGCAGCGGCACCAGCCAACCGGCGGTCCAGTTCAGGTGCG
The DNA here is from genome assembly GCF_043204735.1 of Micromonospora sp. NPDC047740. Classification (NCBI taxonomy): domain Bacteria; kingdom Bacillati; phylum Actinomycetota; class Actinomycetes; order Micromonosporales; family Micromonosporaceae; genus Micromonospora; species Micromonospora sp. NPDC047740. The sequence goes on along the minus strand of NZ_JBIDCT010000004.1, from coordinate 171,486 downwards.
CGTTGGCGTGCGAGACCATCGCCGGGCAGTAGGCGATGAAGAGCGCGCCGACGGCGGCGGCCAGCCGGCTGCCCACCAGGTATCGGCTGAGCAGCCAGTACCAGGCCACCCCGGTGGCGGCGAGGTTGAGGGTGAGGATCACCAGGAACGTCGCGGGCGGCCCGATCAGGTACGTCAGCGGCGCGAAGAGCACCGCGTACACGGTGATCGAGGTGTTGACCGCGAGGTTCACCCCGTCCGGATTGTTGATCAGGTGGGTGTAGAACGGGTTCTCCCCGTGGCTGACGGCGTGCCCGCCGAAGGCCAGCAGCCACTCGAAGAGCGCCTGGTCGCTGGAGTTGACGGTGATGGCCCGGGTGTCCGGGTTCCACCACAGGCCGCTGGTCACCCAGAAGGCCAGGGCCACCGCGGCGAGCACCACGACCAGGTCGGCCCGCCAGCTCCGGTTGGCGGGCTCGGGGGACCGGTCGGTGACCAGGGTCGGGGAGGTCGGCACGCAGCGGACGTTACCAACCGGAACTGGACACGCCGGTCAGACACGAAACCTCGCGGCCGCTTCCGTCGCCCGCGGCGACACACTTCGATCTCGGTGAATGTGTGAGCGGCGGCCATGTCGGGCCGCGCAACCCGGACGTAACGTCTCGGCAACTTCAGCGTGACTCAGTTCACAGTTCGCCGTCGGGAGGTCGCCGTGCGCCGCTCCTCATCCATCCTCACCCGCCTCGCCGGGGCGGCGGCCGGGATCCTGCTGGCCGCGGCCGCGGCGCTCACCGCCGCCCTCCCCGCCCAGGCCGCCTCGCTCACCCAGGTCACCGGCTTCGGCTCCAACCCGGGCAATCTCGCCATGTACGCGTACCGGCCGGACGGCCTGCCGGCCAACGCGCCGGCCGTGGTGCTGCTGCACGGCTGCACCCAGAACGCCGGCGGCTACTTCGCCAACTCCGGCTGGCAGAAGTACGCCGACCTGTGGAAGTTCGCGCTGATCGTGGCGCAGCAGCCAGCTGCCAACAACTCCAGTTCCTGCTTCAACTGGTTCGAGACCGGGGACACCGCGCGCGGCCAGGGCGAGGCCCTGTCGATCAAACAGATGGTCGACTACGCTCGGACCAACTACGGCACCGACGCCGCCCGGGTGTACGTGAGCGGCCTGTCCGCCGGCGGGGCGATGAGCGCGGTCATGCTCGCCACCTACCCGGACATCTTCGCCGCTGGCTCGGTCATCGCCGGCCTGCCGTACCGCTGCGCCACCAGCAGCACCAGCGCGTACTCCTGCATGAACCCCGGCGTCGACAAGACCCCGGCCCAGTGGGGTGACCTGGTCCGCAACGCCTACCCCGGGTACGCCGGGAAGCGGCCGCGGGTGGCGATCTGGCACGGGACCGGCGACTACACCGTCGCCGTGGCGAACGCCGTCGAGTCCCGGGACCAGTGGACCAACGTGCTCGGGGTGTCGCAGACCCCCACCAGCACCGCCACGCTGCCCGCCGGCACCAGCCTCGAGGTGTACGGCAGCGACCAGGTCCGGCTCTACCGGGTCGCCGGGATGGGCCACGGCACCCCGGTCGACCCGGGCTCGGCCACCGACCAGTGCGGGACCGCCGCCGCGTACTTCCTGGACACCATCTGCTCGACGTACCGGGACGCGCTCTTCTTCGGCCTCGACGGCGGGGTGACGCCCAGCCCGACGCCGACCGCGTCCCCGTCGCCGACCCCGACGGCGCCGCCGGCCTGCGTGACCGCCAGCAACTACGCCCACGTGAGCGCCGGCCGGGCCTACCAGTCCGGCGGCTACGCCTACGCCCTGGGCAGCAACCAGAAGATGGGCCTCTACAACACCTTCAACACGACCACCCTCAAGCAGACCGGCCCCAACTACTGGGTCATCGGCTGCTGACCGCCCGCCGTCGCCCTCGCCGGGTCACTCGGTGAGGGCGGCGTGCAGCGCGCTCGGCAGGTCGCGGTGGGTCCAGGTGAAGCCGGCCTTGGTCAGCACGCCGGGCAGGACCCGCGCGCTGGTCAGGGCCTCGTGGGCGAAGCCGCCGAGGGCGATCTTCAGGGCCAGCGCGGGGACCGGCATGATCGCCGGCCGGTGCAGCTGGCGGGCCAGTTCCCGGGCGAACTCGGCGTTGGTGACCGGGTTCGGGCTGGCCACGTTGACCGGGCCGGCGAGGTCGTCGCGGGCCAGCAGGAAGGCCACCGCGTCCAGCCAGTCCCGCATCGAGATCCAGGGCAGCCACTGCCGGCCGCTGCCCAGCTTCCCGCCGACGCCTAGCCGGAACGGCAGCAGCTGCGGTTTGAGCATCCCGCCGACGCGGTCCAGCGGCAGGCCGGTGCGCAGCCGCACCACCCGTACGCCGGCGTCCTCGGCCGGCCGGGTCGCGGCCTCCCAGACCCGGCAGACGTCGGCCAGGAAGCCCTCGCCGGCCGGGGAGTCCTCCTCCACGACCCGGTCGCCGGTGTTGCCGTACCAGCCGACCGCCGACGCGTTCAGCATCGCCGCGGGCCGGTCGGCGGCGGCCAGACCGGCGATGGTGATCGCCAGCGTGGTGGTGGTGTCCACCCGGCTGGACCGGATCAGCCGCTTGTACTCGTCGTTCCAGCGCCGGTCACCCACCCCGGCGCCGGCCAGGTTGACCACCGCGTCGGCGTCGGCGACCACCGCCGGGTCGAGCTGCGCGGCGGACGGATTCCACTGCCGCTCGTCCGGCGTGCGCGGCGGGTGGCGGACGAGACGGGTGAGCTGGTGCCCGTCCGCGGTGAGCCGGTCGACCAGTCGGGTGCCGAGGAAGCCGGACACTCCGGCCATGAGGATCCGCATGCTCATATCTTCGGGTACGGACCCGGCGCCGGATGCGTTGAGCGGCATGCGTCACTCGCCGGTCCCGCCGCCCGCAGTCAACGCACCGGGGCCGCCGGGCGCAGGTCGGCCAGGAGTCGTTCCACCTCCGCGAACGCCTCGGCGGGCAGCGGGCCGAGCGCGAGCGTCGCGAAGTTCTCCTCGGCCTGGGCCACCGTCCGGCAGCCCGGGATGGGCACCGTCCGCGGGCTGCGGGCCAGCAGCCAGCCCAGCGCGCCCTGGGCGAGCGTACGACCGTCGGCGGTCAGCGCGTCCCGGATCTGCGTGACCCGGGCCGACCACTCCGGGGTCGGCCGCCCGTCGGTGAACCAGACCAGCCACTCCGGGGCCACCCCCCGCACGTCGTCCCGGCCGACCGCCCGGGTCGAGCCGGTGAGCAGGCCCATCGCGAGCGGGCCCCGGTCGAGGCTGGCCAGGTCGAGCGAGTCGCAGACCGCCAGCATGTCGAGGTTGTCGTGGAGCACCGACTCGTCGTGCTGAATCGCGGTGCAGTGCGGTCCCGCCTCGGCGAACGCCCGCGCCGACGACGGATTGTCCGTGCTCCAGCCGTACGCTCGGATCTTGCCCTGGGTGACCAGGCCCTCCAGGGCGTCGATCAGATCGAGCGCGGCGGACGCCGGCAGGTCATTGATGTGCAACTGGTAGAGGTCGACGTGGTCGGTGCCGAGCCGGCGCAGCGACTCGTCCAGGCTCGCCACCGCGTACGCGGGGCTGGCGTCGGTGCCGGTCCAGCGCCGGCTGGCCTCGTCGGAGCGGTTGCCGAACTTGGTGGCGATCACCGCGTCGTCGCGCCGCCCGGCGAGGGCGCGGCCGAGGATCCGCTCGCTGTGGCCGGCGCCGTAGTTGCTGGCCGTGTCGAAGAGGGTGACGCCCAGGTCGAGCGCCCGGTGGATGGTGCGGACCGACTCGTCGTCGTCGACCTCGCCCCAGCCGAACGGCTGCCCGCCGTCGCCCCACAGTGGCCCGCCGATCGCCCAGCATCCCATGCCGACCGCGCTGACCGTGATGCCGCTGCGGCCGAGTGTCCGTGTCATCGTCATGCGGTCCAGTGTTCGACTTCGAGCGCTCTCCAAGTCAAGGCATGCGCTGCCCCTCCCGTCGCCCCTGACGAAGGCGGAGTGAACTGTTCGGCCGCTACGAACTTGATGACGTGAATGGATCGCGTCGAGAGCCGACTGCCCAGCCGAGGAAGCGGGCGTAGAGCTGCCCCGGCGTCGGCCCGTCCTGCGGGTGCAGGAGGTGCAACTCGGCGGCCGCGTCGTGCAGCATCCCGCCCAGGTAGACCAGCAGCGCCACCCGGTCATCGACGTACTCGCGGAGCAGGGTGAGCCGCGCCGTCGGGCACGGCCAGGGCGCGGCGCAGGCCCGGCAGAGCCAGAGCGGCCGGAGCGGCGTGTGCGGCCGACTCACCACCGGCCGCCGTTGGCCCGCCAGGTCTGCGCCGGGGTCAGCCAGCCGGCCCGCCCGACCTGCGGGTTCGCCCGGGTGGCCTCGTCCCACCACCGGCTGTTCGGCGGCGGCGCGGGCGGCTCGGTGGGGATCGGCGCGTGCCGGTCCGGGCAGGCGGTCCAGCGCAGGCCGCACGAGCACCAGCGCCGCCCGCGTCGCCAGGTCCGCCGGTGTCGGGGCGCGAGCGGCACCGACGCCGCGTTCCGTCGCGGCCACATCGTCAGCACCCCCCATCGGGTACGCGGACCGGCAGCTCACCGTGGACCCGCAGCTCGTTGATCACCCAGGGCATCGGCAGCTCGCCGAGCACCTTCTCCATCGCGTCCACCGGTTGGTCGACCACTGTCCGCACGCTGCTCCGCCTCTCTTGGATGCGGCGCCGAGACGGGCGGGGTCGACCGTGCGCGCGCATGGCCGGCCGGAGCCCGGCACCCGCCCCGGGCCTGCTCACGAGCCCGTCGACACCGGGTCGCGGGCATGGGGTGGCACCCGGCCGACTACCGGGGGAGCAGCCGGCCAGGTGGTCCTACGGGACGACCAGCTCCGGGTTTGCAGACCAGGAGGAGCCGGTCGAGCCAAGCCTAGGATAGGCGCTTATATAAAGCAAGGGTATGGCTGGGCATTGGTTGCCATAACAAGCTGCCTCGTGCTCAAATGGCGGTGCAGACCAGGGAGAACAGATGCCCGCCAAGCCCAAATGGGCGCAGCTTGCGGACCACATCCGTGGGCAGATCGCGTCCGGTGAACTCGCTCCGGGAGACAAGCTCCCGTCCACGGCTCAGCTCTGCCAGGAGCACGGAGTCTCGACCATCGTCGTCCGCCAGGCCATCTTCGCGCTCAGGACCGAGGGCCTGGTCGAGGGCGTCCAAGGCGTCGGCGTGTTCGTCGCCGAGGAGTTGCCGAACGCGCCTGACCGGTGAGCGCGGTGGATTCATGGGCATGACCCTGTGGTTCACCAGGGTGACCCCGCAGGAACTGGACCGGGCGATCGCGGACCCGGAGTGGGCGGCGGAATATCTGGACGGCGAGAACCTGCCGATCTGCTACCTCGAGAAGTCCTGGGCCGGCATCCAGTTCCTGCTGGACGCGGCCGAGGTGGGCGTCGACCTGTACGAGGACGGCTTCCTCATCGACCAGGAGTGCACCCTCCTGGGCTGGGACGACGGCATGGTCGCCGACGCCGCCCGGGCCCTGAGCGCGACGCCGTTCGAGGCGTTGGCCGGCCACTACGACCCGGCGAAGCTGAGCGCGGAGGAGATCTACCCGCATCGGCGGGTGTGGGACGACGACGACCTCGACTACCTGCGGGACCACCACGAGGAACTGGTCCGGTTCTTCGTGGCGACCGCCGCCTCCGGCGGCGCCGCGATCCGGAGTTTCAGCTTCTGACTGGGTGCGTGTTCACCGTGCTGGAGCGGTTTCGCGCAGCACGGTGTCGAGCACCTGGGCGACGCCGTCCGCGTCGATCGGCGCCGCCGGATTCACCTCGTATTGGTGAAGCGCCTGCCGGACCGCGGTCAGCGACGGGTCGCGGTCGAGTGCCCACCCGGCGGCCTGGGCTTTGGCGCAGTGCCGGCCCTCGACCGCGAAGCGCCAGATCCGGCATGCGGTGAGGACCATGAGGGCCGCGTCCTCCGCGTCGTCGGTGCGCGACTGCCAGGTCGTCAGCCAGTACCGGCCGCGCTCGTGGAGCCACTCGCCCGGCACCGGCGCGAGCACCTCGCCCGGCTGAGCGCCGCGGAGCGCGTGCCCGTCGGCCCGTGCCATCGACAGTTCGGCCGGCAGGTCGGGGGCGGCCGGCACCCGGCGGTCGACCTCGAACCCGACGGACGAGCCGTCGTACCGGCCGACGTGCAGCTCCAGCGGAGGCGCCGGCGTCGGCGCGCCGGCCACCGCGGCGGTCACGACGTGCAGGTCGATGCCGGCGGCACCGTCGATCCGGGCGTGGCGCACCCGGTCCGCCAGGGCATCGAGCTGCGGGTCGGACAGTCCACCGTCGACGACGACGAGCAGGTCGATGTCGCTGCGACCGACGCGGAAGCCGCCCGCCGCCAGTGATCCGTGCAGGATCACCGACCGGAGCGCCCCGTCGACGATGTCCACAACGGATCCGGCCAGTTCCTCCGCAGCGGTCCGGGCGGAGATTTCGTCATCGCGTGCCACCCGGAGTTTCTAGCAGGCGTCCCCATGCCGGCCTGGCTGTGGGCCCTCCCGCCGTGGCAACCCCTGCCAGCCGAGGTGCCGTTGCCCCGCCGGCGGGCTTGCCCGAATTTCCCGACAGGTCTTCCGAGGCAGATGTATCCAGTGATATCTATATAGATCCGAATCGTTCCTTCGCCCCCCTCGGAGGATCCCGTGCTCAGATCCCGCCTCGCAACCCTCACCATGAGCCTGGCGACGGCGCTTGCCAGCGTTATCGCGCTGGCCACGCCGGCCCAAGCGGCCTCCACCGTCCGATACGTCGCCCTCGGCGACTCGTACGCCTCCGGCGTGGGCGCCGGCAACGAAAGCGGCTCGTGCCGCCGCAGCCCCAACGCCTACCCGTCGCTGTGGGCCACGGCCAACGCTCCCGCGTCGTACACCTTCGTGGCCTGCTCGGGTGCGACCACGACGAGCGTGCGCGACACCCAGCTGGGCTACCTGTCGACCAGCACCACGCTGGTGAGCATCACCGTCGGTGGTAACGACGTCGGGTTCAGCGACGTTATGACCACCTGCGTGGTGTACGGCGAGTCGGCGTGCATCGCGGCCGTCAACGCGGCCGAGGACAAGGCTCGGACGGAGCTGCCGCCGAAGCTGAACAACCTGTACCAGGCGATCCGCGCACGTGCGCCGTCCGCCCGCGTGGTGGTCATCGCCTACCCGGTCTTCTACCGGATCGACACCTACTGCCCCGGCCTCAGCGACATGTCCCGCGCGAAGATCAACGAAGGCATCAACCTCCTGGACGACATCACCAAGAATGCCGCTGTCCAGAACAGCTTCGTCTTCGCCGATGTCCGCCCGATCTTCCGTGGCAACGAGCTCTGCGCCTACGGCGAGAAGTGGCTGCACGCGTTGAACTGGGCCGACACGAGCATTTCGTACCACCCGACGGCCGCCGGGCAGTCCGGCGGTTACTACCCGACCTTCGCCCGGGCCGTGTGACGGGTTCGGCTTCTCGTGGTCAGCGGTCCCGCCGCTGACCACGGGCCGGTCGGCGAACCACGGCCGGGTTCGCGTCGGCCCCCGCCCCGCTGCGCGGCTGCGTCCATCTCGCGCGTTGCGGGCAGCCTGACCGGTCCAGGATCACGGTTCGGCGCTGATCACCATCTCCTCGGGTAGCTCTGCCGGATACAGGCCAGCGAGGTGGATGACGATATTGGTGTCGATCAAGCCGCGAAGGAAAGTTCACCACTCACGGTCGAGAAGGTCCTGCCCGATCGCCGCGTCGAGGTCCCTACGGAATCTGGATTCGTCGAGTACCGGAGCTGTCGCGAAGGCCGCCATGACCTCGGCTCGGGGAACGAAGGTGCGTCGCCGGATTGGGATCAGCCGACCGATCGGAGTGCCGTTTCGGGTGATCGTGAACGATTCTCCGCGCTCAACGCCACGCATGATGGCACCCGAATCGTTGCGCAGTTCGCGCTGCGTGATCTCGCGAGGAGCGTGCTCAGCCACAGCGACAATCTAACCCCGTGTGCTACGAGGTGCTACGAAGCCAGTTTGGCGGCTCGTGTACGTGGCCGCCGGTCAGACGCCAGTGCGGGGATGTGGCGGTGTCTGGGCAGGTGGGACACCGCCACATCGGCGAATCGGGGGGTGGATCAGGACAGGGACGCCAGGTGGGGGAGGAGCGGGGCCAGGGCGTCGACGGCATCGGCGCGTACCACGAAGCGGGTGATCCCCCAGCGGCGCCGGTGCTGCGCGACCGCCGCGACGATCTCCTCGGCCGTGCCGATCAGCACGAACGGCGTGGCGAGCAGCTCGGCGGTGGTGAGACCGGCGTGCTCGGCGAACTGCACGGCGGCGGCCTCGGCGTCGTCGGTCACGGTGACCTGCTGGACCAGCGCCTCCAGCACAGGCGGCGTGTCGCGACCGGCGGCACCGGCCGCCACGTGGGCGAGCTGCGCCTCGATCTGGTCGGCCCGCCACCGCACCTCGTGCGTGTGGCCGTCGGGGAGGGTACGGCCGGCGCCGAACAGGCCCACCACGTCGGCGTGCGCGCCGGCCCAGCGCAGCAGCGTCGAGTTGGACGTACCGATGGTGAGCGGGACCGAGTCCTGCACCGGCCTCAGCTCGGTGAGGCGCGCGGCGTGGGCGACCAGGTCTGGGCTGTCCACAGTGATCTCCTTGCCGGCCAGCAGGTCGCGCACGGCCTCGGCCACGGCGATGCAGCGGCGCACCCGGCCGGGCACGTCGGGGCGCTCGCGGCCGACGGCCCGCCACTCGGCCGGGGTGTGGCCGGCGCCGACGCCGAGCCGGGCCCGCCCGCCGGAGACCACGTCGAGGGTGGCCACGTCGGTGGCCAGCAGGATGGGCTCCCGGACCCCGGCGTTGGAGACGTACGAGCCGAGGCCCAGCGTCGAGGTCACCGCCGCCGCGGCGGCGAGGGCCACGAACGGCGACGCGCCGTGGCCCGGGTGGTCGGCGGCGAACAGGGCGTCGAAGCCGGCCGCCTCGACCCGGCGGGCCAGGTCGAGCCAGCTCGCGGCGTCGGTCGGTCGGGCCTGGACGGAGAAGGTCACCATCGCCCCAGCATGCTGTGCCCCCACCCGCGCCGGCCAGCGCGCCCGGGCCGATTCTGCCAACGGGCGAATCCGCCGCGTGGCGCGTGCCCCTTCGGGGAGCAACTTCGGGGAAAGCGCTGCCTACCGGCGCCCGGAGGTGGCAACTCCCCGAAGTTGCGCCGCCGAGGTCAATCCGCGACTGTCGGGACTTCCATGCCGAACAGTTCGTGAGGCGTGCCGGCGGTCAGCGCGTCGAGGGCGCCGACCAGCTTCCGCTCCTCGTAGCTGAAGTGCGACTCGAGCAGCGCGGCGAGGCCGTCCAGCTCGGCCCGGACCGCCGGCCCGTCGGCCGCCCCGGTGAGCAGGGCGTCGACCCGGCGCAGCAGGTCCGCCACCACCCGGTGGTCCTCGCTCAGTTGGGCGAGGACGGGGCGCAGCTCGGGCACCTGCTCGGCCAGGACGCGGAACGCGCCGGCGTCCTCGCCGGTGTGGTGCCGGTCCAGGGCTGCACAGAAGCCGACGCAGTGGGCCCGTAGCTCGCGGGACAGGCCGGCGCGGTCGGGGGAGTCGAGGCTCGCGCGGAGCCGGGCCAGCTCCTCGCGGAGCCAGTGGTGGATCTCGATCAACTGGGTGCCGAGGGCGGTCAGTCGCCCGGCCGGTGAGTGGGATGGGTGCACATGGTCCCCTGCTGTCCCGCGCCTCCATGCCCTCGGCGGCCTTCGTGCCGGGTGCACCGCGACGCTACGCCGCACCCTACGCGACCCGGCTGCCGTACGCCGCCCACGTCACTCGCCCTCGTCCCGCTCGTCCGGCTCGTGCCAGCGGGCCCGGTAGGCGGCCTCGTGCGCCTCGTGGGCGGTCCGTTCCTCGAAGACCAGCTTGCGCAGCGCCGTCCGGCCCTCTTCGAAGATCACCACCTCGGCGGCAACCATGCCCACGCAGATCGCGGTCAGCAGTGCCAGGGTGCCCAGCGCCGGCAGTTGGTCGACCAGCGGGGGGCAGATGGCGAGCAGCCCGAGGGTGCCGACCCGGGTCCAGCTCAGGGTGTGCAGGGTCCGCAGCTGGAACAGCATGTCGCCGCAGAGGTAGAGGAACACCCCGCCGAAGAGCAGCGGCTCGGCCGGGCCGCGGGCCGGCTCCCAGTTGGAGATGTTCGGGCTGGTGATCTGGTGAACGATTTGCTCGGCACCGAGCGCGAACAGGATGATGCCGGCGATCATCGGCAGGTAGCAGTACGCGTACGCGTCCCGGGCCATGGTGAGCCGGGGTTTGCCCTGCGCCGAGTGCAGGGCGATCCGGGCGGCCGGCCCGATCATGTCGTAGTGCGCCCACCAGAGCGCGGCGGTGAAGAAGATGCTGAGCACCGCTGCACCCACCGCTGGCAGGGTGGGTGGCTGCCCGATCAGGTTGCTCCCGACGCCGACCGAGATGACCGACTCGCCCAGGGCGATGATCAGGATCAGGTCGTACCGTTCGGTCCAGTGCTCGGCCGAGGCGATGCCCCAGCCCGAGGCGTTGGCGAGTTGGCCGGTGGTGTACTGGAGCAGCACGGCCAGGCCCCACAGCCCGTCCCGGACGACTGGCGCCGCGGCGGAGTCGTGTATCGCCCCAGGGATCAGCGCGGCGGCGAGCAGCAGCAGGGTGCTGCCGACCAACTCCGGGGTCAACTTCGTCAACTGCCGGCGTTCGCCCGGGCTGCCCCGCGTCGCCTGCAGGAGGAGCAGCACGTGAACCAGACGGAACACGATGTAGCTGACCGCCGCCACGACCGGCCCGGCGGCGTTGCCCCGCACGTCGTGGAACGCCTGCGGCAGCGACAGGGCGAAGGTGAACAGCGCCGCCATGCCGACCGTCATCAGCACCGGCACGAAGCCCTCGCCGAGCCGGACCCGGGTGGCGACCACGCTGTGCAACACCCACGACCACCACAGCACCGCGAGGACCAGCAGGGCGTGCAGCAGCGCCCCGCCGCTGACATCCCGCGCGGTGGACCGGGTGATGATGAAGAACGAGAAGACGAAAACCAGGTCGAAGAAGATCTCGAACCGGTCCACCCGGGCCGCGGGAGCCATCGGCACCGCAGGCCCGAGGCGCCTCCCGAAGCCGCTCACCGGACGAGTCTTTCAGCGGCCGGACGCTTGCGCGCCGGATTCCGGTACAACGAAGGGCGCGCGGCTCAAGCCGCGCGCCCTTCGTCGTCAGGGCGTCAGAGCCCCAGCTCGGCCTCGAAGTTGCCGGCCTCCAGCCGCTCCTTGACCGCGACGAGGAAGCGGGCCGCGTCCGCGCCGTCGATCAGCCGGTGGTCGTACGACATGGCCAGGTAGACCATCGAGCGGACCGCGATGACCTCGCCCAGCTCCGGGTCGTTGACCACGACCGGACGCTTCACCACGGCACCCGTGCCGAGCATCGCCGACTGCGGCGACGGCACGATCGGGGTGTCGAAGAGGGCGCCCCGGCTGCCGGTGTTGGTCAGCGTGAAGGTCGCCCCGGCGATCTCGTCCGGGCTGATCTTGTTGGTCCGGGTCCGCTCGGCCAGGTCGGCGACCCGCTTGGCGATCCCGCCCAGGTTCAGGTCGCCGGCGTTGTGGATGACCGGCACCAGGAGGCCCCGCTCGGTGTCCACGGCGATGCCGAGGTGCTCCGCGTCCGGGTAGGTGATCGTCCCGGCCTCCAGGTCCATCCCGGCGTTGACGATCGGGTAGGTCTGGAGCGCCTCGACGGCCGCCAGGGCGAAGAACGGCAGGAAGGACAGCTTCACGCCGTGCCGCTGCTGGAAGGAGTCCTTCGCCTGTGCCCGCAGCTTGGCGATCTTGGTGACGTCCACCTCGATCACCGTGGTGAGCTGCGCCATCTCGTGCAGCGACTGCTGCATCCGCTTGGCGATGGCCGCGCGGATCCGGGGCAGCTTCTCGGTGGTGCCGCGCTTCGCGCTCGGCTGCGGCTTTGCGGCCGGCTTCGCCGGAGCAGCCGCAGCGGCCGGAGCGGCGGCCTGCGGTGCCGGCGCGGCCTTGGCGGCCTTCGCCTTCTCGGCCGCCTCGAGGACGTCCTGCTTGCGGATCCGCCCGCCGACGCCGGTGCCGTTCACCGAGGACAGGTTCACCCCGTGCTCGGCGGCCAGCTTGCGGACCAGCGGGGTCACGTAACCGGCGGCCTCCTCGCCGCCACCCTGGACGGGGGCGGTCGGACGCTGCGGGGCGGGGGTCGGCGCGGCAGGCTGCGCGGCCTGCTCGGCCCGCATTGGCTGGGCGGCGGTCTCCGCCTCCGGGGCCGGCTGGTTGTAGGACACGCCCGGGGTCGGCTCCTCGACCTTCGGCGCCGGCTGGGCCGGGGCCGGCGGCGCGGGCTTGGCCTCGGCCTGCGGGGCGGGCTTGGCCTCGGGCTGCGGGGCGGGCTTGGCCTCGGGCTGCGGCGCAGCCGGGGCCGCGCCGGCCGCACCGATGATCGCCAGGTCGGCGCCGACGTCGGCGGTCTCGTCCTCGGCGACCTTGATCTCCAGCAGCGTGCCGGCGACCGGCGACGGGATCTCCGTGTCGACCTTGTCGGTGGACACCTCCAGCAGCGGCTCGTCCACCTCGACGCTGTCGCCGACCTGCTTGAGCCAGCGGGTGACCGTACCCTCGGTGACGCTCTCCCCGAGGGCTGGCATCTTGACCGGGGTGCCCGCGCCCGACGGCGCCGGGGCCGCCTGGGCCGCCGGCTGCTCGACGGCCGGCTGCTCCGCCTCGGCCTGGGGCTCGGCGGCGGCCTCCTCGGCCTCCTCCGCCGGGGCCGCCTGCGGCGCGACCGCCCCGCCGGCCTGCTCGCCCTCGCCGGCGATGACCGCCAGTTCGCTGCCGACCTCGGCGGTCTCGTCCTCGCCGACCACGATCCGGCTCAGCACGCCCGCCGCGGGCGACGGGATCTCGGTGTCCACCTTGTCCGTGGACACCTCCAGCAGCGGCTCGTCGACCTCGACGGTGTCGCCCTCCTGCTTGAGCCAGCGCGTGACGGTGCCCTCGGTGACGCTCTCACCGAGCCGGGGCATGGTGACCGATACCGGCATGTTCTCCAGACTCCTTCATTCCCCTGGTGGGATCATCGCCCGTCGCCGGACGCCGCGGTTGTCGTGGTCAGTTGTGCGCGTGCAGCGGCTTGCCGGCGAGGGCCAGGTGCGCCTCGCCCAGGGCCTCGTTCTGCGTCGGGTGGGCGTGCACGAGCTGCGCCACCTCGGCCGGGTACGCCTCCCAGTTGTAGATGAGCTGCGCCTCGCCGATCAGCTCACCGACCCGCGCGCCGACCATGTGCACGCCGACCACCGGGCCGTCCTCGACCCGGACCAGCTTCACGTGGCCGGTGGTCTTGAGGATCTGGCTCTTGCCGTTGCCACCCAGCGGGTAGTTGTAGGCCTTGATCTTGTCGGCGCCGTACTGCTCCTTGGCCTTCGTCTCGGTCAGGCCGACCGACGCCAGCTCCGGGTCGCAGTAGGTGACCCGCGGGATGCCGGCCTCGTCGATCACGGCCGGGGTCTGGCCGGCGATCTCCTCGGCGACGAAGATGCCCTGCTGGAAGCCGCGGTGCGCGAGCTGCAGGCCGGGCACGATGTCGCCGACCGCGTAGACGTTCGGCACGCTGGTGCGCAGCCGCTCGTCGGTCAGCACGTAGCCGCGGTCCATCTTGACGCCCTGCTCCTCGTAGCCGAGGTTGGCGGTGTTCGGCCCGCGCCCGACGGCGACCAGCAGCAGCTCGGCCTCGACGGTGTCGCCACCTTGGATGGTCAGCCGGACGCCGTTCTCGGTCTTCTCGACCTTCTCGAACGGCTTGCCGACCTTGAAGTTGATCTTCCGCTTGCGGAACGCCCGCTCCAGCGCCTTGGACGACTCCTCGTCCTCGGCGGCGACCAGGCGGGGCAGCGCCTCGACGATGGTCACGTCGACGCCGAAGGACTTCCACACGCTGGCGAACTCGACGCCGATCACGCCGCCGCCGAGCACGATCGCCGAGGCCGGCACCCGGTCCATGACCAGGGCGTGGTCACTGGTGATGATCCGCTCGCCGTCGATCTTCAGGCCGGGCAGGCTCTTCGCGTACGAGCCGGAGGCCAGGACGACGTTGCGGCCGGTGTAGCGCTTGCCGTCGACCTCGACGGTGTTCGGCGCGACCAGCTTGCCGGCGCCCGCCACGAAGGTGATGTTCTTGGCGCCGCCCACCAGGCCCTGGAGGCCCTTGTAGAGCCGCGAGATCACCCCGTCCTTGTACGAGTTGACCGCGGCCATGTCGATGCCGACCAGTTCGGCCTTGACGCCGAACTGCTCCGACTCGCGGGTCTGGTCGGCGATCTCGGCGGCGTGCAGCAGAGCCTTGGTCGGGATGCAGCCGTTGTGCAGGCAGGTGCCCCCGAGCTTGCCCTTCTCGATCAGGGCCACGGACAGGTTCAGCTGGGCGGCGCGCAGCGCGGTCGCGTAGCCGCCGCTACCACCTCCGAGGATCACGATGTCGAAGGTTGCGTCGTTCGGCTCGCTCACGTCCAACTCCCAGGTCGCGTCACTGCTTCGGGGGTTACGGTGGAGTAACAGGCACACCCCACCTCGGTCATCTTGTCACCACCGCCGACGAAGCGCGTAGTGAGGTGCCCAACGACACGTCGCCGCCACGTACGCTTGGCACCGTCTTCGATGACGTACGGGGAGGGGTTGGGCGCGGTGGGACTGTTCCGACGACGCAAGCGGACGGACGCGGTGAGTCGCGACCGGGTCGCTCAGCGCGCCGATCTGGACCACCTTGAGAACTTTGTCCGCACCCGACGTGGCGTCGAGGCGTACATCGAGCCCCGGACCACGGTCACCGAGACCACCGTCATGCTGGTCGCCGGCGACGGCGAGTGGACCCGGCGGCGGGTCGGCAGCCCGGAGGAGGCGCGCCGCTTCGCCCACAAGCTCGCCATCCCGATCTACGACGTCCGGCTGATGGGCTATCCGCAGCGCATGCGCGACTACAACGAACGCCGCAAGCGCCGCCCCGAACTCTTCTGACGCCCGCCTCTCGGGCCGTGCGGCGGCAACGTCGCGGAAGTCGCTGCCGCAGCGCGTCCGGACCCGGCAACCTCCCCCGAAGTTGCGCGGCTCCTCCAGCGGGCAGACGCGCGGACGGGGTGCCCCCGGAAGGGGCACCCCGTCGACAAGAGGTGCGGGTCAGCCGTTGGCGGCGACGTCCTCGACCAGGTGGACCAAGGTGCGGACCGGGACGCCGGTGCCGCCCTTGGTCCAGTAGCCCGTCGCCTCGCCCGAGTGGTAACCGGGGCCGGCGATGTCGATGTGCGCCCAGGCCACGTCCTCGGTGACGAACTCGCGCAGGAAGACGCCGCCCTGGAGCATGTGACCGGCCCGGTCCATGCCGGCATTGACCTGCGAGATGTCCGCCACGTCGGAGTCCATGCCCTTGCGCACGTCATCCGGCAGCGGCATCGGCCAGGCCGGCTCGCCGGTGGCCTCACCGGCCGCCTTCACCCGCTCGCACAGCTCCGGAGTGCCCATCACGCCGGCGATCTTCTTGCCCAGCGAGATCACCTGGCCGCCGGTCAGGGTCGAGGTCTCGAACAGGTAGTCGGCGCCGTCCTCGCAGGCCCGGGCGATGCCGTCGGCGAGAATCATCCGGCCCTCGGCGTCGGTGTTGAGCACCTCCACCTTCTTGCCGCTGTACATGGTGATCACGTCGCCCGGCCGGTAGCTGGTGCCCGACGGCATGTTCTCCGCCATCGGCAGGTAGCCGGTCACCGCCACCGACGGCTTGAGCGCCGCGACCGCCAGCATGGCCGCGCCGACCGCCGCCGCGCCGGCCATGTCGGACTTCATCTCCCACATGCCCTGGGCCGGCTTGATCGAGATGCCGCCGGTGTCGAAGGTGATGCCCTTGCCGACCAGCGCCACCCGCTTGCCGTTGCCGCCACCGGACGGGGTGTAGGTCAGCTTCACCAGCCGCGGCGGCGCCTCCGAGCCCTGCCCGACGGCGAGGATGCCGCCGTACCCGCCGGCGGACAGGGCCGCCTCGTCGAGCACCTCGACGCCGAGCCCGGCCTCCCGGGCGGCGGCGGCCACGGCCTCGGCGAACGCCGGCGGGCGCAGCTCGTTCGGGGCGGTGTTGACCCAGTCCCGGCTGGTCAGCACCGCGCCGGCGACCGCCTGGGCCCGGGTGACCTCCGCCTGCGCGGTCGCGTCGGCGGCGTCCGGCACCGCGATCAGCACGTCGGCCACCGGCTCGCGCCGTCCCGGCTGCGGCTTGGTCTTGTAGCCGGCGAACCGGTACCCGCCGAGCAGCGCGCCCTCGGCGACCGCGCGCAGCGCCGCCGGGGCGTCGGCGTCGTCGGGCAGCGGCAGGGCGAGCGCCACGCGCGGCGCGCCGGCCAGGGCGCGTACCGCCGCGCCGGCGGCCCGGCGCAGGGTCTCCGGCGCCGGGGCCGCGCCGGACGGCTCGGGGCCGAGGCCGACGGCGGTGACCAGCGGGGCGGTGATGGTGCCAAGCGTGGCCAGCTTGATCACCTCGCCGGGGCCGCCGGTCGCGCCGAGCAGCGCCAGCGTCTCGGTCAGCTTGCCGTCGAACGCGGCGGCGATGCTCTCCGCGCCGCTGGCCAGCAGCAGGGCGCCGGCGGGTGAACCCGAGCCCTGTTCCGCGGTCTGGCTGTGCACGCCGATCACGATCGCGTCGACGGCGAGTTCGGCGGGGTCGGTGTCGACCAGGCTGAGGGTGGTGCGGGGCGATGTCACTGAAGCTACTCCGGGCGGGCCGGGCCGGTCGCGTGGTCGCGTACCGGCGATGAAGGTCTCCGGCGGCAACCTACCCGCCGGACGCGTGGCTGTCCCGCCGATGGGCCTCGACGGGTCCCGCCGATGCTAACCAGGCGTTCAGGTGGCGGTAAGTTGCCACCCATGACCGAGGTGACCTCCGACGCCGCCGCGACCCGGCTGCGCCGTTCCCCGCTGCACGAGCGGCACGCCGCCGCCGGCGCCAAGTTCGCCCCCTTCGGGGGTTGGGAGATGCCGCTGGAGTACGCCGGTGGCGGCGTGCTCAAGGAGCACACCGCGGTGCGTACCGGGGTGGGTGTCTTCGACGTCTCGCACCTCGGCAAGGCGCGGATCACCGGGCCGGGCGCCGCGGACTTCGTCAACGCCTGCCTCACCAACGACCTCGGCCGGATCGCCCCCGGCAAGGCGCAGTACACCCTCTGCTGCGACGAGGCGACCGGTGGCGTGGTGGACGACATCATCGCCTACCTGCACGCCGACGACCACGTCTTCCTGATCCCGAACGCGGCGAACACCGCCGAAGTGGTCCGCCGCCTGCGCGCCGCCGCGCCGGCCGGGGTGGTCATCACCGACGAGCACGAGGCGTACGCGATCCTCGCGGTGCAGGGGCCGCGCTCGGCGGACCTGCTGGCCGCGCTGGGCCTGCCCACCGAGCACGACTACATGAGCTTCTCGGCGGCGACGCTGGACGGCGTCGAGCTGACCGTGTGCCGCACCGGCTACACCGGCGAGCTCGGCTACGAGCTGGTGATCCCGGCCGAGCACGCGCTCGCCGTCTGGGACGCGCTGTTCGCCGCCGGGGCGGCGTACGAGCTGCGGGCCTGCGGGCTGGCCGCGCGGGACACCCTGCGCACCGAGATGGGGTACCCGCTGCACGGGCAGGACCTCTCGCTGGAGATCACCCCGGTGCAGGCCCGCTCCGGCTGGGCGGTGGGCTGGGACAAGCCGGCCTTCTGGGGCCGGGACGTGCTGCTCGCCGAGAAGGCCGCCGGCCCCCGGCGTACGCTGCGCGGGCTGGAGGCGGTCGACCGGGCGATTCCGCGCCCGGGGATGGCCGTGTACGCCGGCGACTCCCGGGTCGGCACGGTCACCAGCGGCACGTTCAGCCCGACGAAGAAGCAGGGCATCGCGCTCGCCCTGATCGACACCGAGCCCAAGCTCGCCGACGGCGAGGTCCTCGAGGTCGACATCCGTGGCCGCCGCGCCCCCCTGCGCCTCCACCGCCCACCCTTCGTCCAGCCCTCGGTCCGCTGACCTGATGTGTTGATCATGAGGTTGGCGGCGATGTCGATCTCCGTCGACGCCGCCACCCTCATGATCGACGGAGAAATGGGCGTCAGTCGGCGGTGGGGGGTTCGCCGGCGTCCAGGACCGCCTGGGTCCAGCCGCCCTCGATGACGCCGGTGCCGTCGAGCAGGGCCCAGTCGACGACATCCGTCGCCGCCACGACCACCGGGGCGCCGATCCGGACGCTCGGGTCGCTGTTGGCGTCGCTGGCGCTGGCCCCGACGATCCGCTCCGGGCTCTCCCAGGACGTCACCCCGGCCCAGACGAACTCGGGCCCCTCGTCGCCGGGCAGGCCGTACTTGACCACGAGCTGGGTCTCGGTGGGCAACTGACCGGCGAGGAAGCGGGCCCGGATGTCGCCCAGGCCGGCCCGGGCGGTGGCGATCGCCCGGCTCATCGCGTCGCCCGGCCGGGCGTACCGGACGTCCGGCTGGATGCCGTTGAACAGGGTGGCGCAGGCGGCGGCGAAGTAGCGGCCGGCCGGACCGGGATGCCCCGGCGGCGGGTTGAGGCTGAGGAACGAATCGGCGTCCGGGTCGGTGGCCGGGTCCAGCTCCAGCCGCAGCAGCACCGGCGCGGTCGCACCGTGCTGCTCCGGATTGCCGTACGCCACGGCGATGTCATGCCCGGTCACCGTGGCCAGCACCGGGAGCTGCACGAACGCGGGCACCTCCTCGCCGGCCAGCCCCTCGGTCCAGTCCCGCAGCAGCCGCCGGGCGGCACCGGTCATCACCGCGCCCCAGGCCCGGGTCAGGTGGTCCGGCACCCCCTGGGCCTGCAGCTCCAGCAGCCCGAACCGGCGCAGCCCCTTGGTGGTGAACCACAGCCCGTCGGCGTCCGACGAGTACGGCACCAGCACCCAGTCGACCAGCCGGATCCGGCCCTGCTCGTCGGGGAGCGAGCGCAGCGCGGCCGCCGGCTCGAGGAACTGGAGGCCGAAGACGTCCACCACGTCCCCGTCGACCGTCTCGGCGATCGCCGCGGCCACCGCCCGGGCCGCCCACTCGTGCGCCGGCGGCCAGCCCGGCCGGTATTCGGCCTGGACCACCACGAGGTGGGTGGCGGCGGCCAGCCGGGCCAGCTGGGCCTCGGTGGCGCCGAACGCGGTGAGCAGGTCCGGCGGCAGCTCGGGGAACTCGCCGATCGGCCGGGTGTCGACGCTCATCAGCGGGCTGTCCAGCATCTGCCGCGCCAGCCCGTGCACCGGCTCGGCGAGCCGCCCGGTCAGGCGCTCCACCGCCGTCTTCGGGCTGACCTTCGGCAGCCCCGCGATGGGCACCAGATAGGTCGCGTCCAGCGACTCCGGCACCGGTACGGGCAGGAAGTCGTCCGTGATGAGCATGTCGTCCCCCTCGACCGTGCCGGTGCCTCGTCCCGAACGCTACCTGCCCGGACGGGTGACGCTCAGCCGGACAGCGCCAGTCCCAGGTAGACCAGCGTGGTGACGATCTCCACGGTGGCCCCGAGCACGTCCCCGGTGATCCCGCCGAGCCGGCGTACCACGTGGCTGAGGAGCCCGGCCGCGACGGCGAGCGCCGCGACAACCGCGAGTGGCCCCTGCCACGGCCGGTCCGGCACCGCCGGCACGGCCAGCAGCGCGACGGCGGCCGCGCCGACCACCAGGGCGACCGGCCCCACCGTGCCGGCCACCAGCGCGCCCAGCCCCTCCGGCCGGGCCGCCGGCACCCCGCGCCGGCAGGCCAGGGCCACCCCGAGCCGGCCGGCGGCGGTGGCGGCGGCCACCGCGGCGAGCGCCGCCGGCCACGACCGCCCGGCCAGCTCCGCGAGCACCGCCGCCTGCAGCAGCAGTACGACCACCAGCGCGACCACCCCGAACGGGCCGACGTCCGGCTTCTTCATGATCTCCAGCGCCGCCGCGCCCCGCCGGTACGACCCCAGCGCGTCCACGGTGTCGGCCAGCCCGTCCAGGTGCAGGCCCCGGGTGAGCAGCGCGCCGAGCCCGACGGTGACCCCGGCGGCGACCAGCGGGGGAGCGAGGGCGGCGGTCAGCAGCAGCATCGCCGCGAGGAGCGCGCCGAGCAGTGCCCCGACCGCCGGGGCGAGCGCCATCGCGGTGCCGGCCGCGGCCCGGTCGACCCGACCGGCGCGCACCGGCAGCGTGGTGAAGGTGGTGACCGCCAGCCGGATCCCGTCCGCGAGCCGGGGCTCAGTCGGCACGCCGGTCGGCGGACTCCGGCACCGCGACCGGCTCGTCCGGCTCCGCGGTAGCGGGCCTGCTGGGTCCCGGCCCGGCGGGCTCCGGCTCGGCGAACTCCGGCTCGTAAGGGGGCGGAACGGGCTCCGGCTCGGTGGTGGTGGGCCCGGGGCCGGCCGGCTCCGGCTCGGCGAACTCCTCGTCGTCCGCGCCGCTGCGCAGTGACGGGTGCACCGGCAGGCCGGCGGCGAGCGCCAGCATCGAGTTCAACAGCGGCAGGGTGGCCAGCGCGGTGGCCCCCTCGCCCAGGTTGAGCCGCAGGTCCACCAGCGGGGTCAGGCCGAGCACGTCGGCGGCGAGCCGCACGGCGGGCTGCCCGCCGTGGTCGGGCAGCAGGCACCAGTGCCGGGCCTGCCCGGCCAGGTCGCGGCTGACCAGGCCGGCGGCCACCCCGACCGGCCCGTCCAGCAGCACCGGTATGCGGCGGGCGGTCGCCCCGAGCAGCACGCCGGTGGCCATCGCGATGTCGCCGCCGCCCAGCTCGGCCAGCACCTCCTTGGCGTCGCGCGAGCTGCGGCGGGTGCGGTGCAGGGCGTCCCGGACCGCCGCGCAGCGGGCCATCCAGGCCGCGTCGTCGATCAGGCCCTGCTCGCTGATCACCCGGCCCAGCACCGCCGGGGGCTCCGCGCCGGCCGTCGCCGCCAGCACCGCCGCGGCCGCCGCCTCGGTGCCCGCGCCGCACGCCGCCAGCACCAGGACGTGTACGCCCGCGTCGGCGGCCTGCTCGGCCAGCCGCCAGCCGTACCGCAGGGCCGACTCGACCTGCTCGGCGGAGAGCGCCGGCCCGTCCTCCATGGCGGCGGAGGCGGGCGCCTCGACCACCTGGAGGCTGGCCCCGCACTCGGCGGCGAGCCGGGCGAGCGCCCCCTGGCCGGCCCGGGCCTGCCGGGCGCGGCGGGCCGACTCGCCGGAGGGCACCCCGGCCGACGCCCCGCCGGCGTGGTCACCGTGCAGCAGCAGGACGCGCACCGAGTTCCACGGCGCGGGGGTCGGGGTGCCCTGGGTGGCGGCGGCGAAGCCGACCACCCGGTCCAGCACGCCGAGGCCGGCGCCGGGGAGGTCCAGGGTGGCGAGCCGGTCGATCGCCTGCGGGCCCGCGTACTCGTCGGGCATCGGCAGTTCCATGCCGGGCTGGATGACCAGGCCGGTGGCGATCATCGGCAGCGCCATGGTGGGGGCGGCCCAGGCGGTGGGCTCCCCCGCAGGGGCGGGGCTCGGTGCGGGCGCCACGGCCGGGGTGAGCACCTCGGGCAGCGCCTCGTCCGGCTGCGCCGGCGCGGCGGGGGCGCCCGCCTGGCCGGGGCCGGCCGGCGCCGGCACGGTGGGGCGCGGCGCGCCGGCCGGCTTCAGCCACGCGGCCTGACCGGCCACCACCAGTACCACGGCGTCGCAGGCGTCGGCGACCGCCCGGTTGGTCGCGCCGAGCGCGTCGGTGAACGCCCGGCCCAGCGGGGTGGTCGGCACCAGGGAGAGCCCCACCTCCGGGCTGACCAGCACCAGCCGGGCGGCGCTGCCCCGGACCGCCGCCGCCAGCTCGGCGATGGTGGCGGAGTCGTCGGCGGGCTGGTGGGCCGGGTCGAGCAGCACGGTCACCCAGCCGCCCAGGTCGTCCACGAGCAGCGTCTCGTTCGGCCCGGCCGCCGCGATCACCTCGGCCAGCCGGCCCGGGTCGGCGGCGGTCTCCTCGGTGGTCCAGCTCCCCGGCCGGCGGGCCCGGTGCGCCGCGAGGCGGGTCGCCCACTCGGTGTCCTCCGGGTCCCCCTCGGGGGCGGTGGCCACGTACCGGACCGTGGGCGCGTCGGCGACCAGCGATTCCGCGAACTCGGACTTGCCGGACCGGATACCGCCGAGCACCAGGAGTGTGTTCCACCCGTCAACGGACATGCCCGTACCTTACGGCCGCCCGGCCGGTCACCGCCTGCCGGCCCGGACGGTGACCGGCGGGTCGCCCGGCCGGCCGGGCGGGCTCAGTCGCAGTGCTCGAAGGCGCTGCCGTAGCTGGCCCCGCCGAGCGACCCGCCCCACTTCACGCAGGCCCCGGCGGCACCGGCCTCGACCGGCCCGGCGTAGTACTCGAACGCCCCGCGGTCGGTCTTGCGGGTCTTCCCCTGCACCTCCAGGTAGGCCGACACCGTGGTGGCCCGGCCGACGTCGGTGTCCTTGAGCGTGACCACGCAGTTGGCCCCGCTGGCCGTGTTGTAGAGCAGGTAGACCCGACCCTTGCGGACGCCGTTCGCGGTCAGCGTCGCCGAGTCGATCACCTGGTACCCGCTGCCGCACACCTGTCCGGCCGTGTACGGGTTGGGCTTTTGCGGGGCGGTCGTGGTCTTCGTCGGCTTCGGTGCACCGGTGGTGCCGGCGGTCGGTGCCGTCGATCCGCCGGCCGACGGAACCGTGGCACCGGGCGCGGAGCGGCTCGGCGTGGCCGAGGGCGACCGGCCGGGCCGCCCGGTGGGGCTCGCCGGCGACTCGGGGGCCGCCCCGGTGGCCGACGGCTCCGGCTGCCCGGAGTCGGCGGGGGCCGACTCGCCGGTCAGCGCCGTCCGGCCGCCCGACGGGGCCTGGTCCTCGGGACGCAGCGCCGCCACCGCCCCGGCGGTCGCCAGCGCGACGAGGACGACGCCGGCCGCGCCGGCCAGGGCGAGGAGCCGCCTCCGCCTGCGGCGCCCCGTCGGCTCCTCCAGCGTCGGCGGTACGCCTGAGCCGGCATGCCGGTCCTGCTCCGGGCCGTACCCGCCGGGGCGCGGACCGGGGTGCGCGGCCCCGACCGACCAGGCCGGACCGGCCGGGGCCGGACCCGAGGCCCCGGCGGGCTGCCCGGCGGTGGGGTGGGTGCTCGGTCCGGACCAGCCATCGGGGCCGGGGCCCGCGCCGGCGGGCGGGCTGACCCCGCCGACCGGGCCGGGGTGTGCCGGTCCCGGGCCGCCTGTCGCGGCCGGGCCGGTATGCGGTGGGGCGGCACCCGGAGCGGCCGGCCCGATGCCACGCCCCGGACCAGCGGCGGGGCGCTCCGCCTCGCCCGGGGCGGCAGGGGCGGCGGACACCGGGCCCGGGCCGGCCGGGAACCCGGCGTGGGCCGGCCCGCCGGGCGGGGTACCGCCGGCGAGGCCGGGGGCCGCGGCACCGGGACCGGCCGTGGCGGGCGAATCGGGAGCGGCCGGGGCGTCCGGCGTCGGGAGCACGGCGGGCCCCGGCACGGCCGGGCCGGCCACCGCCCACGGCGGGCGGGCCGGCACGGGCACGCTGGCCAGCGTGGCGTCCCGGACGTCCTGGGCGGCCTCGGCCAGGGCGAGCGCGGTCGGGTGCCGGTCGGCGGGGCGCTTCGCCAGCGCCCGGCGGACCAGCTCGACCACCGCCGGGGGCGTGCCCACCGGCAGCGGTGGCGGCTCGTCCTGGGCGTGCCGCAGCGCCACCTGGAGCGGGTTGTCGCCGTCGAACGGCGGTCGGCCGGCCAGACAGTAGTAGGCGACCGCGCCGAGCGCGTACACGTCGGTGGCGGCCGACACGGCCTGGCCGGTGGCCTGTTCCGGCGACATGTACGAGGCGGTGCCGAGCACCATGTGCGCGGCGGTGATCCCCGCCATGGTGCTGGCCCGGGCGATCCCGAAGTCGACCAGCACCACCGTGCCGTCCCGCTTGACCAGCAGGTTCCCCGGCTTGACGTCCCGGTGCACGATTCCGGCGAGGTGGGCGGCGTGCAGCGCGTGGGCGGCCTGCGCCACCACCGACATGGTGGACGCCGGGTCGAGCCGGCCGGCCTGGCGGATCCAGGTCACCAGCGGATCGCCGTCGACGTACTCCATCACCAGGTAGCTGACCTGGCTGCCGTCGGCGAGCGTGGCGGAGCCGGCGTCGTGCACCTGCACGATGCCGGGGTGCCGCAGCGCGGCCAGCATCCGGGCCTCGGCCTGGAAGCGGGTGGTGAACTCGGGGTCGGCGACCAGCGACGGCAGCAGCACCTTCACCGCGACCTCGCGACCCAGCAGGGTGTCGGTGCACTTCCAGACGGCCCCCATGCCGCCGGTCGCGATGCGTTCGTTCAGCCGGTAGCGGTCGCGGAGCACGACTCCTTCAGTCAGCACCGGGCCACCGTACCGGCCGGCCGGCTCGCGCCATGATCCAGCGGCGGCCCTGTCCGGAACGTGGTGCCCGCGTGCGGCCGACTACGCTTGCGGGGGTTCCGTCCCAGGAACGACGGCGGCGAGGGGAGACGCGGCATGGCGTGGAGCTGGCGGTACGAGGGCGCGAACGGCGAATCGGTCGACGGGCCGACCGAGTCGTTCAGCAGCCAGGCGGACGCCGAGTCGTGGATCGGCCAGACCTGGCGGGAGCTCGCGGAATCCGGCGTCACCTCCGTCGCGCTCGTCGAGGACGACCGGGTGGAATACCGGATGAGCCTGCTGCCCCCGGCCCAGTGATGGGCTACGACCGCCCGGGCGAACCGCTGGTGCTCGGGGTGCCCCGCGCGGCGTTCCGGCCCAGCCCGATCTTCCTCGCCCTGGTCGCGCTCTTCGTGGTCAGCGGGGTGATGACCTGGCACGGCTACGGCAACGTCCGGTTCGACGTCTTCCTCTTCGCGGTCTCGGGCTGGCTGGTCTCGCTCTGCCTGCACGAGTACGCCCACGCGGTGGTCGCCTACCGCGCCGGCGACCGGGACATCGCCCACCGCGGCTACCTGACGCTCAACCCGCTGAAGTACACCAACCCGCTGCTGTCGATCGTGCTGCCCGTGGTGGTGGTGCTGCTCGGCGGCATCGGCCTGCCCGGCGGGGCGGTCTGGGTCGACCGGCACGCCATCCCCGGCCGGCTGCGGCACACCCTGGTCAGCCTGGCCGGTCCGGCCACCAACGTGCTGTTCACTCTGGTCCTGGTGGCGGCGCTGTGGCTCGGGTACGGCAACGTCGGGCCGCTGCAGTTCTGGGCCGGGGTGGGGCTGCTGGCGTTCCTCCAGCTCACCGCCAGCGTGCTCAACCTGCTGCCGGTGCCCGGGCTGGACGGCGGCAACATGATCCAGCCGTGGCTCAGCCCGCAGTACCGCCGGATGTACGACCTGTTCGCCCCGTACGGCTTCATCCTGCTGTTCGCGCTGCTGTGGAGTCCGCGGATCAACGGCTGGTTCTTCGGCGCCCTCTTCAGCGTGGCGGATTTCCTCGGGCTGCCGCCCCAGCTCTACGCACTCGGGTTCGAGCTGATCCGCTTCTGGCGGGGCTGACCGGGCGGCGGGAGCCGCCGCGCAGCGGCGGGGCGGCCATGCCTCGGCGTGCCCGGGAAGGGGCCCGGGCCGGCGCGGTGGCCGTGCCGGCCCGGGGAGAGCGTCACGGGCGCTGCGCCGGGCTCTCGGTCTTCGCCGGGTCCCGCTCGGTGACCGGCTCGACGATCTCGTCGATCGCCTTGAGCAGGTCCGCGTCGAGCTTCACGCCCGCCGCCTTGACGTTGTCGTGCACCTGCTCGGGCCGGGACGCCCCGACGATCGCCGAGGAGACGTTCGGGTTCTGCAGCACCCAGGCGATGGCGAGCTGTGGCATGGTCAGCCCGGCCTGCTCGGCCAGCGGCTTGAGCCGCTGCACCCGGGTGAGCACCTCGTCGCCGAGCCACTTGGCGATGAACCCGGCACCCGACTTCTCGTCGGTGGCCCGGGAGCCGACCGGCGGCGGCTGGCCCGGCAGGTACTTGCCGGACAGGACGCCCTGCGCCATCGGCGACCAGACGATCTGGCCGACGCCCAACTCCTCGCAGGTGGGGATCACCTCGGTCTCGATGACCCGCCACAGCATCGAGTACTGCGGCTGGCTGGAGACCAGCGGGATGCGCAGCTCGCGGGCGAGCTGGTGGGCCTCGCGGATCTGCGACGCCTTCCACTCCGAGACGCCGATGTAGTGCGCCTTGCCGGAGTGCACGACGTCGGCGAACGCCTCCATCGTCTCCTCGAGCGGGGTGCTGTAGTCGTACCGGTGGGCCTGGTAGAGGTCCACGTAGTCGGTCTGCAGGCGGCGCAGCGATCCGTTGATCGACTCCATGATGTGCTTGCGGGACAGGCCGCGGTCGTTGCGCCCCGGGCCGGTCGGCCAGAAGACCTTGGTGAAGATCTCCAGCCCCTCGCGGCGCTCGCCCTTGAGCGCGCGGCCGAGCACCTCCTCGGCCTTGGTGCCGGCGTACACGTCGGCGGTGTCGAAGGTGGTGATGCCGGTGTCCAGGGCGGCCCGCACACAGGCGGCCGCGGCCTGCTCCTCGACCTGGGAGCCGTGAGTGATCCAGTTGCCGTACGAGATCTCGCTGACCATCAGGCCCGAGCGGCCTAGGTGTCGGAATTCCATGCCTCGACCCTAGCCCCGCCGGATCATGGCCGCGCCGAGGCGCGACGCGGGTGTGATGCTCGGCCGGGCAGGCGGCGTGATCCGAGGGTCAGAGCACCGGTGTCGTGTCGGCGAGCAGCCGGTCGATCTCGGCGATCACCGCCGCGGGGCCGGGGTGCACCGGGTCGATCAGCGGCTCGCCCCGGCGGTCCAGCGCGCCCCAGCGGCCCGACCCGTCGCCGACCAGGAAGGCGACCGGGTGCACGACCAGCGCCGGGTACGCCGGCGGGACCAGCACCCGGCCGCTGCGGTCCACCACCCCTCGACGGCCGGCCAGCTCCACCACGGCCAGCCCCTCCTCGGTGAAGCCGTCCACCTGGCGGCCGTCGGCCAGGGCGGTGGTGAAGCCGTGGTAGCGGGTCGGCACGACGACCTGACCGGTCAGGTCGACCGCGCCCCAGGCGCCGTTCTGGCGGACCGCCGCCAGGCCCGCCCGGAACGGTCGCACGTCCTCGAACCCTGGCGGGATCTTCACGATGTTGGTGGGGTCGACCGCCATCCACCGGCCCTTGCCGTCCATCGACACCCAGGCCAGGCCCTCGGAGAACGAGCCGACCGCCCGGTAGCCGTTGTTCGCCTCGATCAGCGCCGCGCCCGTGGTGTCGATCAGCGCCCAGCGGGACGCCTCCGGCCGCCGTACCCAGGCCACACCCTCGCGGAACGGCTGCACCTCGGCGTACCGGTGCTCGACCACCAGTTCGCCCGCCTCGTCCGCGTACCCCCACAGCTCCTGCTGCTCGTCGAAGGTCGGCACCGGGTACCGCTCGCGGCCCAGGATCGCCTCCCGGCTCCGCGGCTTCGGCCCGAAGCCGTCCGTCGCGGCCCGCGCGGCGACCGCGTCCAGCGCCATCGCCGTACGCGCGTTCAGTTCGGCGTCCTCGGCCTGGCGCAGGTCCAGGGCGCGCTCGAAGTGCAGGCACGCCTCGGTCAGCCGGCCCTGGTCGTAGCAGGACCGGCCGGCGTGCTCGTGCAGCGCCGCGCGCAGCCGGTCGGGCAGCTCCGGCGAGTTGGCCTCGGCGAAGAGCCGGTCGGCCTCCGCGTGCTCGCCCCGCCAGCGCAGCACCTCGGCCAGCCGCGCGCGGGCCAGCGCGGTCCGCCGCAGCTCGCCGGTGGCGTCCGCGTACGTGAGGGCGAGCCGGGCGTCGGCGACGGCGTCGTCCAGCTCGCCGAGGATCCGGGACGCCACCGACCGCAGGCTAAGCAGCCGGGCCCGGCTGCGGTTGTCCAGCGCGCTGCCGAGCTTCGTGGTGAGCCCCTCCCGGACCTCGCGCAGCGCCTCCGGATCGGGAGCCTCCTCACGCAGCGTCTCCGGGTGCAGCCGCCACCGGAACGCGGCCAGCGCCTGCTCCGGGTCCGCCGGGCGTGGCTCCCGCGGTTCGGTCTCCGCCGTCGGCCGCTCCGCCGACACCGAAGCCTGTACCGCTGGTGCGCAGACCTGGGCCGGTGGTGCGGAGACCTGCGCGGGCGGTGCGGAGACCTGCGCGGGCGGTGCGGACACCTGGGCCGGTGGTGCGGACACCTGGGCCGGTGGTGCGGAGACCTGCGCGGGTGGTGCGGAGACCTGCGCGGGTGGTGCGGACACCTCGGCGGGTGGTGCGGAGACCTGGGCCGGTGGCGCCGACACGGGTGGCGTTGCCGGTGCGGGCCCATCGGTCGGACCTGCCGACGCCGAGGGCGCGGCGGCCGGGACCGGAGGCGCCGAGGGCGCGGCGACCTGGGCCGGAGGCGCCGACACCGGCGGTGTGCCGGGCTCGGCAGGCGAGCCCGACCGGGGCCGCAGCGAGGGTGCCGCATCCTCCGAACCGGTCTGGGCGGAAGCGTCGGCGGCCGGGGCGGACGGTGCGTGGTGTTCCGGTCGGGGCTGGACGGCAGCCTCCGGAGCGGCTGGCGCCGACCCGGGCGGAGCGGCGGCTGCGGGGGCTTCCGGCTCCGCCTGGGGGGCGGCCTCCGGAGCAGTTGCTTCCAGAGCGGTGGGCGCAGCGCCCTCCGGCGCGGGGGCGGCGGGCGTTCCGGACTCGGGCTCCGCGGCGGCCTCCGGGGCAGCCTCGTCCACCGGGGCGGTCGGCGGCGGTACGGGGTGGCTCGGCCGGAACCAGGCCTCCACCTCCTCGACCACCCGGCTGGCCCCGTCGTGGCCCGGCCGGTCCGGCCCCGCCGCCTCGGGGCGGTCGCCGCCGTCCTCCACCGTGGTCGGCGTCGCGGCCACACCGTCGGCCGCCTCCCCGGACGTCGAGGTGCCCGCCGGCCGCGCCTCGGCGGTGGGTGCCGGCCGCCGGGGCATGTCGGTGGCCGGTGCCGGAGGCGCGGCAGTGGACGGGGCTGGGCCGGCTGCCGGAGGCGTGGCCGTGCCGGGTCCGGTTGGTGCCGGGGAGACGGGTGGCGCCGGTACGGGCGGGCGTGCCGCCGCGCTCCTGGCCTCGGTCGGAGCAGCCGGTCCGGCGGCGGGAGTGCCGACGGGCGGGCTGGAGACCGGAGCCTCGGTGGGAGGGGTCGCGGCGGTGGCCGGCGTGGCGGCCGGGGGCGGTGGGGCCGGGTGCGCGGGCACGCCGGAGACCGGCCGGGGCTGGGCGGGTGCCGACGGACGCCAGCCGTCGCCGAGGCGTGCCGGACCGGGCTCGGCCGGGCGGCCCTGCCGCGGCTCCGGGCGGAACGCCGGCCCGTCCTCGGCCCGCGGGCCGACCGGCTCGGGGTGCGGACGGTGCGCGGCCGGGTCGGGACGGCGGGCGTCGTACCGGGCCTCGTCGCCGGGGCGCGGCGGCGGCCCGTCCGGGCGGGGGCGGTCGGGGACGGCCGGCGGGCGGTGTCGCTCGTCGGGCCGGTACGCGGCCGGCTCGGTCCGGGGCCGGCGCTCGCCGGCCGACGGCTCCTCGGTCCGTGGGCGCGCGGGGTCGCTCGGGGGGCGCCGGCCGTCCCACCGGTCGCCCGGTCCGAAAGCGGCGGGCTGCGGTTCGTCGTACCGGCCGGGCTCCGGCCGGTACGGATCCACCGGTCGGCGCGGGCCGTCCGGCGCGTCCCGGTACGTCTCGGCCCGCGCGGCGGCCTCCCGGCGCGGGTCGGGCTGGCGGCGTGGCCCGTCGAAGCCGGGGTCCCGTTCGCGGCGGGGCGGACCGTCGAAGCCCGGGTCGGGCCGGTCCGCCGGCGGCCCGAAGGCGGGGCCGCGTCGGTCGGTGTGGGGCCCGAAGCTCGGGTCGCGCCGGTCGGTGGGGCGCTCGAAGCCGCGCTCCCGCCGGTCGACCGGGCCGTCGGATGCCGGGCGCCGCTGGTCGGCCGGGCCGTCGTACCCCGGCTGCCGCCGGTCCATTGGGCTGGGCGGGGTGCCGTTGGGTCGCCCGTCGGCCGGGCCCCGGCGCGGTTCAGACCAGGGCGGTCGCGGCTGGGGACGGGGCGGGAGCTCGCCGGGTTCCGGGAGCCAGCCGGGCTCGGGCGCGGGGGAGACCGGCCGCTGCGCGTCCGGCGTCCGCCGTCCCGGCTCGGGGTGCACCCAGCGCTGGTCGTACCGGTCGTCGGGCCGGCCCGCGGCGCGCTCCGGGATCCGCTCGTGCGGGTCGTACCGGTCGTCGGGCCGGCCCGCGGCGCGCTCCGGGATCCGCTCGTGCGGGTCGTACCGGTCGCCGGGGTGCGGTACCGGGCCGCGCCGGGGTCCGTCGCCGGGGGCGCGCCGGTCCGCCCACGCCCGCCGCCCGTCCGGGTGCGGCTCCTCCGCGCCGCGGCCCTCCGGGTGCCCGTGCCGCTCGCCCGAACCGCGCGGTCCCGGGAAGCCACCGCGCCGCTCGTCCGGGCCTGCCGGGCTCACCGGGTGGCCGCCGCGGCGCTCGTCCGGGCCCGCTGGGCTCACCGGGTACGCGCCGCGCCGGCCGTCCGGGCCCGCCGGGCTGACCGGGTACGAGTCCTCGGCTGGCCCGGGGCTGACGGGGTGCACCTCGGCCCGGCCGACGACGGCCCGGCCGCGCGGCGCGGGTGAGGTCAGGTACTCGATGCCGATGTCACCGGGGTAGCGCTGGCCCGGAAACTGTGGACGCCACTCGTGGGTGGGTTCGGCGGCCCAGGACGGTTCGGCCGGCTCGCGCCACTGGTCCCAGCCGCTCATCGGCAGGTCCCGTCGCCGCCGGCGCGGCGCGGCCCCCGGGCCGGCTCGCGTCGCTCGCTCACGGCGATGTCACCTCGTTGGAAATTGTCGCGCCGGGGCCCCGGCGCGCCGGTAGAGTCGCCCGGTCCGGCACGTCGTGGCTGCGGAAGGAGGGTAGCGGCGTGGGCTCTGTCACCGCCACTGTGGCACCGCCCACGGACTCAAACGTTACCCGATGGTTTCGGACATTCGGCGCCATAGTGGGATCTGGGTTTCGGCGTCACGCCACCTACCGCCAGGCCGCCGTGGCGGGAGTGGTCACCAACAGCGTTTTCGGCTTCCTGCGCTATTACATCTTCGTCGCGGCCGCCGGCGCGGCGGGCCGGGTCGCCGGCTACGACCGCGCCCAGCTCGCCACCTTCGTCTGGGTCGGGCAGGGGCTGCTGGCGGTGGTCGCGATCTGGGGTTGGACCGAGCTGGCCGACCGGATCCGGACCGGCGAGATCGCCGCCGACCTGCTCCGCCCGATCCACCCCGTGACCAGCTACTTCGCCACCGACCTGGGCCGCGCCGGGTTCGCCTCGCTGTCCCGGCTGGTGCCGCCGGTGCTGGTCGGCCTGCTCTTCTTCGACGTGTACCTGCCCCGCCGCTGGGCCACTCTGCCGCTCTTCGCGCTCTCCGTGCTGCTCGCCGTGGTGGTCTGCTTCGGCTGCCGATACCTGGTCAACGCCACCGCGTACTGGTTGCAGGACGTCCGGGGTCCGCTGATCCTGTGGACGCTCTGCTCCGGCGTGCTCGCCGGCCTCTACTTCCCGCTGGGCTTCCTGCCCGGCTGGCTGGAGGCCGGGCTGCGGTACGGGACTCCGTTCCCGAGCCTGCTCCAGATCCCGCTCGACGTGCTGGTCGAACGGGACCCGGCAGCGATGCAGTTCGGCCTGGTCGGGGTGCAGCTCGGCTGGGCCGTGGCGCTGCTCGCCCTGTGCCGCCTGGTGCAGCGCCGAGCCGAGCGCCGCCTGGTGGTGCAGGGTGGCTGAACCGCGGCAGGCGGTGCGGGGTGGCTGAGCCGGGGACGCTGACCGGCCCGGGCCGGTCAACCGTGGAGAGTGGACCGGTGTGGCCGGGCGGTGCGGACCGGCGACCGCCCGGGCTGGCCGCGTACCGGGCGCTGCTCGGCGCGCAGGCCCGGTCGCAGGCCGCGTACCGGGCGTCGTTCGTGGTGGACCTGGTCGGCAACGTCGGGGCCACGGTGTTCGACGTGGTCACCGTGCTGGTGCTGTTCGGGGTCACCCGCGAGCTCGGCGGCTTCACGCTCCGCGAGACGCTGGTGATCGTCGGCCTGTCGTCGTTCGCGTTCGCCACCGCGGACCTGCTGGTCGGCAACATCGAGCGGCTGCCCCGGTACGTCCGCACCGGCCTCTTCGACGCCGTGCTGGTCCGCCCACTGGCCGCGCTGCCCCAGTTGCTGCTGATGGACCTGCCGCTGCGCAAGGTGTCCCGGGCGGTCTTCGGGCTGGCCGTGCTGGTGGTGGCGCTCGCCTCGGCCGGCATCCAGTGGACGCCGGGGCGGGTGGCGCTGGCGGTGGTCGCCCCGCTCGCCGCGGTGGTCTTCTTCGGTTCGGTCTTCGTCACCACGGCCACCGTGTCGTTCTACTGGATCGACTCCGGCGAGCTGGCCAACTCGGTCACCTATGGCGGGCGTGACTTCACCTCGTACCCGGTCACCGTCTACGGCAGCTGGTTCCGGGCGCTCTTCGCGTACGGGATGGGGTTCGCCTTCGTCAGCTACCACCCGGCGCTGGCGCTGCTCGGCCGGGCCGACCCGCTCGGCCTGCCCGGCTGGGTCGGCTGGGTGGCGCCGGGCGTCGCGGTGGTCGCCGCGGCGATCGCCACCCTGGCCTGGCGGGTCGGGATCCGTCACTACCGGAGTACGGGATCTTGAGCGTCATCGAGATGCGCGGGCTGCGCAAGGAGTTCACGGTCCGGGTCAAGGCGGGCCGGCTGCGCCGGGAGAAGCGGACGGTCACCGCGGTCGACGGGGTCGACCTGCGGGTCGAGCGCGGCGAGATGCTCGGCTACATCGGCCCGAACGGCGCCGGGAAGTCGACCACGCTGAAGATGCTCACCGGCGTGTTGATGCCGTCGGCGGGACAGGCCCGGGTGTGCGGGCTGCGCCCGGTGGCCGAGCGTACCCGGCTGGCGCTGCGCATCGGCGTGGTCTTCGGCCAGCGCTCGCAGCTCTGGTGGGACCTGCCGCTGCGCGATTCGTTCGAGCTGCTCCGGCACGTCTACCGGGTGCCCGCGGGCGAGCATGCGGCCCGGCTGGCCCGGTGCCGGAGCCTGCTCGACCTCGACGAGTTCCTGGACACCCCGGTCCGGCAGCTCTCCCTCGGCCAGCGGATGCGTGGCGAGCTGACCGCCGCGCTGCTGCACGGCCCGGAGGTGCTCTTCCTCGACGAGCCGACCATCGGGCTGGACGTGGTGAGCAAGCAGGCGGTCCGCGGTTTCCTGGCCGAGCTGGGCCGGGCGGGCGACACCACGCTGGTGCTCACCACCCACGATCTGGCCGACATCGAGCGGCTCTGCCGGCGCCTGGTGGTGATCGACCACGGCCGGGTGGTGCACGACGGCTCGATCGCCGCCCTACACAGCCGGTACGGCTCCCGCCGGATGGTCGTCGCCGAGCTGGATACCGCGCTGCCCGAGCCGCCGGCACTGCCCGGTGCCCCGTTGCAGCGGGTGGAGGCGGACGGGCACCGGCTGGTCTTCGTGCTGGAGTCGGCGACCGTCGCCGAGGTGGTGGCCGGGCTGGCCGACCTGGCCGCGTTGCGGGACATCGCGATCGTCGAGCCGGACATCGAGGAGGTCGTCGCCCGGCTCTACCGCGCTCCGGCCGAGGTCGGTGAGCATGGGTGACCGAGCCGCAAGGGCCTGCCGGCGCGCCGGCAGGTGCGCGCCTGGTGTGATTCGACAACTGCGGGTGACAGGCGCCGTCGGAGGCCTGATGTCACGCGGCGTGACGGCGATAGCGGCGGCCCCCGCGCGAGGCTGCTGCCGCCTCAGCTGGATGACCAGCGGAAAGCCGTGAAGCAGGGGCCTCAGCAGACCCCTCCGTCGCCCGCCTTTGCTCTGCAGCCATATACGCATCCGAGAACCGTGCGTGACCGCTGCGTGCGTGGCTGCAGAGCAAAGGCGGGGTGGGTGGAGGTTGCGGGGCCGGCCTGCTGTCACTCGACGTGATCGCGGTCGGTGCGCGACCGGCGCCGCACGTCAGCCGGCGCCCCAGGCGCCGCACGTCAGCCGGCGCCCCCGGAGCCGCTCGTCGGGCGCCCCGGCCCGGTGGCCGGCGTCGGTGGGCCGGGTCGTGCCGGCCGGGCCGTCGCCGGCTCACGGGTGCTCCATCACCAGCACCGCGAAAGTGCCCGGGACCAGGGCCTCGTACCGGTGCGGCGTGTCACCGGGGAACGTGGCGTAGTCGCCCGGACCCAACTCGACCAGGTCGGACTCGGGGCCGAGGCGCATCCGCCCGGCGGCGACCACGACATGCTCGACGCTGCGCGGGGTGTGCGACTCGGCCACCCGCACCGCACCCGGCTCCAGCTCCATCACGTAGACGTCGCGGCGGGCGTGCGGCGCTCCGGCGGCGAGCAGTGTGGCGCTGAAGTCGGCGTGCTCGGAGCGGATCCGCGGGCCCTCGCCGGCGCGGACCACCCGGACGGCGGCCGTGGGTGGCTCGACCAGCCGGCTGAACGGCACGCCCAGCGCCACCCCCAGCGCCCACAGCGTCTCGACGCTCGGGTTGCCGACCCCGGACTCCAACTGGGACAGGGTGGACTTGGCGATGCCGGCCCGGCGGGCGAGCTCGGTCAGCGAGATCCCGGCCCGGTCGCGCTCGCGGCGCAGCGCGGCCGCGATGGTGGCCAGCGGGGGAGCGGGGTCGACGGCCATTGTTCGCTCCAGAGGTCGGTTTGTTCGGTTTGACGAACGCGTGCTGTCGTGTTCAGGATAATGGACATGCGTACGGCATATCGAACGGCCGATCGGGCGGTGCTCCGCGACGTCGCCGCCATCGGCGCGGCCATGCTCGCCGTGGGCGCCTCGTTCGGCGCCGTGGCGGTGGCCGCCGGCCTCCCGGTCTGGGCGACCCTCGCCATGTCCGTGTTCCTCTACGCCGGCGGCGCGCAGTTCATGGCGGTGGGTCTGGTCGCCGCCGGCAGTCCGGTCGCCGCGGTTCTCGCCGGTCTCCTGCTCAACGCCCGGCACCTGCCGTTCGGCCTGGCTCTCGGCGGCGCCCTCGGGCGACGGCGCTGGCAGCGGCTGCTCGGCAGCCACCTGATGACCGACGAGGCGACCGCCTTCGCCCTGGCCCGACCGGCCGGTCCCGGGCGCCGTCGAGCGTTCTGGCTCGCTGGGGCGCTGCTCTTCCTGGCCTGGAACGCCGGCACCGTGCTCGGCGTGCTCGCTGGCGGCGCGGTGGGCGACCCGGCTGCCCTGGGGCTCGACGCCGCCTTCCCGGCCGGGCTGGCCGCCCTGCTGCTGCCGAGCCTGCGCGACCGGGACACCCGCCGGGTCGCGCTGGCCGGCGCCGGGCTGGCGGTGCTGGCCACCCCGGTGCTGCCGGCCGGGGTGCCGGTGCTGCTCGCGCTCGCTGCCCTGATCGTGCCCGCACTCCGTGGCCGGGGCGCGCGCAGCGCCGACCAGGTGCCCGGCGGGACGGCCGTGGCCGGCCCGGAGCAGCACGGCTCGCCCGGCCCGGACGGGGCCGCACCGGACCCCGCCCACCATGCCGGGCCGGTGGTCCGGGCCGGGGAGGCGTCGTGCTGATCGCCGTGATCCTCGCCCTGGCCGTCGGCACGTACGGCTTCCGGGTCGCCGGGGTGCTGCTCCGCGACCGGCTGGAGTTGCCCGAGTGGGCCCGGCACCTGTTGCCGGTGGCTGCCGCCGCCCTGCTGGCCGCCCTCGCCGCGACCGCGGCACTGACCGAGGCCGGCCGCTTCGCCGGCTACGCCCGGCCTGCGGGGGTGCTGGTCGGGCTGCTGCTCGCCTGGCGACGGGCGCCCTTCGTGCTGGTCGTGGTCGCGGCGGCCGGCACCACCGCGCTGCTGCGCCTGCTCGGGGTGGCATGACGCGGCCCCTCCCCGCGGGGCGGGAAGGGGCCGCGTCCGGGCCGGAACAGCTCAGATCTTGTCGCCGACGTTCACCTGCGGCGCCGGGGCGCGCATCTTGCGGAACGTGATCGACCGCATGATCGCGTAGAAGTAGAGCGAGCCGAGCTTCTCGGTGCTCTTCGGGTAGCGCTCGCGGACCAGCTTCTTGATCTTGCGGGAGATCAGGATCGAGTCGATCACCACGCCGAGTGCCAGCGCACCCCACAGCAGGTTGGAGATCAGCCGCACGATCGGCGGCATGGCCTGGTTGGAGCCGAGCAGCACGATCAGCGCGCCGCCGAAGAACCAGGTGCCGACGGTACGCCGGGAGTCCACCACGTTGCGGGCCAGCAGCCGCTCCGGGCCCCGGTCGCGCGGGCCGCCCTCGCGGCGGAACTCGGCCGCCGCCTCGGCGCGGGCCGCCCGGCGCTGCTCCCGCGCCTCCTCCTTGGTCAGCGGCTTGCTCGGCGCGCCCGGCCGGCGGCCGGCGGTGGGCCGCTTGGGCGTCACCACGCCCAGTTCCTTCTTGCTCGGGGTGTGGCCCCGGGACGGGGCAGCGGCGGACGCCTCGTCGGTCGTCACCGTGGTGACGGATTCCTCGACGAGGTCGGCGGGCTTACGACGAAACAGCGACGGCACGTCGTGAAGGGTAGCCAAACAGCCGCGCCCGGTGCACATCGCGGGTGCACCGGGCGCGGAAAGCGCGGTGTGATGTTACGGACGCTCTGCGTGTGCGCCGAGGTTGGCCAGCTTGGCTTCGAAGTCCTCGTAGCCCCGGTTGATCAGGTCGACGCCGTACACCCGGGAGGTGCCCTCGGCGGCCAGCGCCGCGATCAGGTGACTGAAACCGGCCCGCAGGTCCGGGATGACCAGATCGGCCGCGTGCAGCTTGCTCGGGCCGGCGATCACCGCGGAGTGCTTGAAGTTGCGGCGGCCGAAGCGGCACGGGGTGCCGCCCAGGCAGTCCCGGTAGACCTGGATGTTGGCGCCCATCGAGTTGAGTGCCGTGGTGTAGCCGAGCCGCTGCTCGTACACCGTCTCGTGGACGATCGACAGCCCCCGGGCCTGGGTCAGCGCGACCACGAGCGGCTGCTGCCAGTCGGTCATGAAGCCGGGGTGCACGTCGGTCTCGAGGGCGACCGACTTCAGCTCGCCACCCGGGTGCCAGAACCGGATGCCGCCCTCCTGGCCCGGCCGGTCGGCCCGCGGCGGTCGGAGGTCGGTCACCTCGTACTCGCCGCCGACCGAGCGGAAGATGTTCAGGAAGGTCATCATGTCGGCCTGCTGGGCGCCCAGCACCTCGACGTGGCCGCGGGTGGCCAGCGCGGCCGCCGCCCAGCTCGCCGCCTCGATCCGGTCGGGGATCGGCCGGTGGTTGTAGCCGTGCAGCTTCGGTACGCCCTGGATCTCGATCACCCGGTCGGTGTGCACCTTGATGATCGCGCCCATCTTCTGCAGCACGCAGATCAAGTCGATGATCTCCGGCTCGACGGCGGCGTTGCGCAGCTCGGTGACGCCCTCGGCCATCACCGCGGTGAGCAGCACCTGCTCCGTGGCGCCGACGCTCGGGTACGGCAGGGCGAACTTCGTGCCGTGCAGCCCGTTCGGGGCGGACAGGTGCAGCCCCTCCGGCCGCTTGTCGACGGTCGCGCCGAACTCGCGCAGGGCCTGCAGGTGGAAGTCGATCGGGCGCGGCCCGATGTGGCAGCCGCCCAGGTCCGGGATGAAGGCGTGGCCGAGCCGGTGCAGCAGCGGGCCGCAGAACAGGATCGGGATCCGGCTGGAGCCGGCGTGCACGTTGATCTGGTCGGTGCTGGCGCTCTCGACGTTGGACGGGTCGAAGATGAGCTCGCCGTCCTCCTCGCCGTCACTGACCTTGACCCCGTGCAGGCCGAGCAGCCCGCGGACCACCTCGACGTCCCGGATCCGCGGCACGTCGAACAGCCGGCTGGGGGTGTCACCCAGGAGGGCGGCGACCATCGCCTTGGACACGAGATTCTTCGCGCCGCGCACGCGGATCCGCCCTTCGAGCGGAGTGCCTCCGTGTACGACCAGGACGTCGTCGGTCAACGCAACCTCCAGCGCGTTGGTACTTCCGTGCAGATGATCGGGCTCACGATGTGCATCGCTACCCACAATGGGGCCGCAGGAAAACGACCCGCGTCTTTCGTCGCCCCGGCAGCATAGCCCTCCGTGACGAGAATGGAATCGGTCACATCACCAGCGAGGGCACGAACCGGGGTGTCCGGTGCGTTTCCGTACCAGTGATGTGACCGAGGGTGATCAAGCGCCGGGGAGCGCGAGCATCTGGTCGAGCGCCGCCCGGGCGTGTCGCGCGGTGTCCGGGTCGACGGTGATCTGGTTGACGACCCGGCCGGCCACCAGCTCCTCCAGGGCCCACACCAGGTGCGGCAGATCGATCCGGTTCATCGTCGAGCAGTAGCAGACCGCCCGGTCCAGGAACATGATCTGCTTGTCCGGGTGGGCCAGCGCCAGCCGGCGGACCAGATTCAGCTCGGTGCCGACCGCCCACG
This sequence comes from Micromonospora sp. NPDC047740, assembly GCF_043204735.1. Classification (NCBI taxonomy): domain Bacteria; kingdom Bacillati; phylum Actinomycetota; class Actinomycetes; order Micromonosporales; family Micromonosporaceae; genus Micromonospora; species Micromonospora sp. NPDC047740. The sequence goes on along the minus strand of NZ_JBIDCT010000004.1, from coordinate 133,094 downwards.
CCGAGCCGGCCGGAGCCGCCTCGATGGTCTTGATGATGTACTCGGTCGAGCCCACGTGGTCGGCGGCGGTCACCACCTCGTGCCGGCACTCCGGGTGGACCAGCACGTTGACCCCCGGCACCCGCTCCCGGACGTCGTTGACGCTGTCCAGCGTGAACCGGCCGTGCACCGAGCAGTGCCCGCGCCACAGGATCATCTTCGCGTCGCGGAGCTGCTCCGGGGTCAGCCCACCGTTCGGCTTGTGCGGGTCGTAGAGGACGCAGTCGTCCAGCGAGTAGCCCATCTCCAGCACGGCGGTGTTGCGGCCGAGGTGCTGGTCGGGCAGGAAGAGCACCTTCGACCCCTGCTGGTACGCCCAGTCCAGCGCCCGCTTCGCGTTCGACGAGGTGCAGACCACGCCGCCGTGCCGGCCGACGAAGCCCTTGATGTCCGCCGAGGAGTTCATGTAGGTCACCGGGACGGTGTCCTTCGCCACCCCCAGCTCGGTCAGCACGTCCCAGGCGGTCTCGACCTGTGACAGCACCGCCATGTCGGCCATCGAGCAGCCGGCGGCGAGGTCGGGCAGGATCACCTGCTGGCTGTCCGAGGTGAGGATGTCCGCGCTCTCCGCCATGAAGTGCACGCCGCAGAAGACGATGTACTCCGCGTCGGGGCGGGCCGCCGCCTCCCGGGCCAGCTTGAACGAGTCGCCGGTCACGTCGGCGAACTGGATCACCTCGTCGCGCTGATAGTGGTGGCCCAGCACGAAGACCTTCGTGCCCAGCGCGGCCTTGGCGGCCGCCGCCCGGGCCACCAGGTCCGGGTCGCTCGGCGCGGGGAGGTCACCCGGACACTCCACGCCGCGTTCGGTGGCGGGGTCGCTGCCGCGGCCGAGGAGCAGCAGCGCGGTGGCGGTGTTGGAGGGCTCAACCCAGGTCGAAGTCACGTCCCCCATGGTCCCACAGCGCGCCCGGCGTACGACCACCGTCGGTGTGGCCTGCCACACTGCTCGGCATGCGCGTGCTGCTCTGTCCGGACAAGTTCGCCGGCACGCTGCCGGCTCAGGAGGTGGCCGCCGCGGTGGCCGAGGGCTGGCGGACCGTGGCCCCCGGGGACGAGCTGCTGCTCCGGCCGCTCGCCGACGGCGGGCCCGGGTTCGTCGCCGTCCTCGCCGAGGCGCTCGGCGGGCGGCGGCTGCCGGTCCCGACCGTCGACCCGCTCGGCCGCCCCGCCGCCGGTGAGATCCTGCTCACCGACGACGGCACCGCCTACCTGGAGAGTGCCCAGGCATGCGGGCTGCACCTGCTGTCGGCCGCCGAGCGGGACCCGAAGGCCACCACCTCGTACGGGCTGGGGCTGCTGGTGGCCGCAGCGGTCGAGGCGGGGGCGCGGACCCTGGTGATCGGGCTGGGTGGCTCCGCCACCAACGACGGGGGCGCCGGGATGCTCATCCCGCTCGGCGTCACCGCGCTGGACGAGGCGGGCCGGGCGCTGCCGTACGGCGGAGCGGCGCTGGCCGCGGTGGCCGCGCTGGACGGCGCGCCCCGGGTCCGCGGCGCCACCCTGATCGCCGCCACCGACGTCGACAACCCGCTGCTCGGGCTGCACGGCGCCAGCAACGTCTACGGCCCGCAGAAGGGCGCCACGCGGGAGGATGTCCTGCTGCTCGACGGCGCTCTGGAGCGCTGGACCGAGGTGCTGGAACGCGAGCTGCCCGACTGCCCGCCCGGGTTCGCCGCACGGCCCGGCGCCGGGGCGGCCGGCGGGCTCGGCGCGGCGGTGCTCGCCCTCGGCGGCCGGTGCGAGTCCGGCATCGGGCTGGTCAGCCGGGCCATCGGGCTGGACGCGGCGCTGGACGCCGCCGACCTGGTGATCACGGGGGAGGGCTCCTTCGACCACCAGTCGCTGCGCGGCAAGGTGGTCGCCGGGGTGGCCGGGGCGGCCCGGGACCGCGGGGTGCCCTGCGTGGTGCTGGCCGGCCGGGTGAGCACCGGGCGGCGGGAGGCCGCCGCGGCGGGCGTGACCGAGGCGTACAGCCTGGTGGAGCACTTCGGCGGCGACGAGCGCGGCGGAGCGGCGGCGGCGCTGGACCGGCCCGCCGAGGGGCTGCGTACGCTCGGCGCCCGCCTGGCCCGGCAGTGGAGCCGCTGACCGCTGCCTGGCCTGCGGCGCGGCTCACCCGCCGCGGATCACGCCACCGGGGGTGGCGCGCGGCGGGGCGGCGTACGATCGGATCTGGACCACACCGGGAATGCCTGGGCGACGGGAGATGTTGGCCAGTGCGTCCGGACCCACACGCGCAGGGAGATTTCCACGTGACCACGCCAGCGCAGACCGAGTCGACCGAGGCCAAGGCCCCCAGCACCGTCGTCCTCACCGACGTCGCGGCGCAGAAGGTCAAGGCCCTGATCGAGCAGGAAGGCCGCGACGACCTGCGGCTCCGGGTCGCGGTGCAGCCGGGCGGCTGCTCCGGCCTGCGGTACCAGCTCTTCTTCGACGAGCGGTCGCTCGACGGTGACATCGTCACCGACTTCGACGGTGTCGAGGTCGTCGTCGACCGGATGAGCGCCCCCTACCTGGCCGGCGCGACCATCGACTTCGCCGACCGGATCGACGCCCAGGGCTTCACCATCGACAACCCCAACGCCGGCAACTCCTGCGCCTGCGGCGACTCGTTCAGCTGAGTCGACGCCGGCCGGCCCGGACGGGCCGCGACGGCTGACATACGGACACGGCGGGACCGCCCCTCACCGGGTGGTCCCGCCGTGCTGTCTCCGCCTCCGGCAGGTGTCCACGCGGTGACCTTCGTACGTGCGGAGTATGGCCGGTTGTCGACCGACCCCGGTCCGCCCGGGCTGAGTGACCGGTAGGCTGACCCGCGCCGTGCTCCCGACCGCGAGGGTTGACATGAAGATCGCCGTGACCGGCTCGATCGCGACCGACCACCTGATGAGCTTCCCCGGCCGGTTCGCCGACCAGCTCATCGCCGACCAGTTGGACAAGGTGTCGCTGTCCTTCCTCGTCGACGAGCTGGTGCTCCGGCGCGGAGGCACCGCCGCCAACATCGCCTTCGGCATGGCCCAGCTCGGCCTGCGTCCGGTGCTGCTCGGCGCGGTCGGCGCGGACTTCGCCGACTACCGCTCCTGGCTCGAACGGCACGGCGTGGACTGCGACTCGGTGCACGTCAGCGAGGTGGCGCACACCGCCCGGTTCGTCTGCACCACCGACACCGACATGTGCCAGATCGCCTCGTTCTACGCCGGCGCGATGAGCGAGGCCCGCAACATCGAGCTGGCCCCGGTGGCCGACCGCCTCGGCGGCCTGGACCTGGTGCTGGTCAGCGCCAACGACCCGGCCGCGATGATCCGCCACTCGACCGAGTGCCGCGAGCGGGGGTACGCCTTCGTGGCCGACCCGTCGCAGCAGCTCGCCCGGATGGACGGCGGCGACGTGCTCGGCCTGGTCGACGGCGCCGACTACCTGATGACCAACGAGTACGAGAAGTCGCTGCTGCAGAGCAAGGCCGGGCTGACCGACGCGCAGCTGCTGGACCGGGTGCGGGTGCGGGTCACCACGCTGGGCAAGCAGGGCGTGGAGATCGCCGGCCGGGACATCGGCACCATCCACGTGCCGATTGCCCGGGAGATGCAGGCGGTCGACCCGACCGGCGTCGGCGACGGCTTCCGGGCCGGCTTCTTCGCCGCCCTCGACTGGGGCGTCAACCTGGAGCGGGCCGCCCAGGTGGGCTGCCTGCTCGCCACCCTCGTGCTGGAGAACTTCGGCGGCCAGGAGTACGAGGTCCGCCGGGACCTGTTCGTCAAGCGGCTCGCCGAGTCCTACGGGGACGCGGCCGCCGAGGACGTCCGGCCGTACCTGCTGCCGTGACCTCCGGCCCACCGGCCCGGGCGCGTGACGCAAACCTCTTGACCACCGGGGTGGGCCGGCCGGGTCAGTGGGTGCGGCGGACGTCGTAGGCGGGGGGATCGGGGTGGGCGGCCAGGAACTCCTGGTCGCGCATCCGGCACCAGGCGGGGATGTCGACGGCGGCGGCCGGGTCGTCGGCGAGCACCCGGACCACCGCGCCGACCGGCAGCTCGGGCAGCCGGCGGGCCAGGTTGATCACGGGCAGCGGGCAGCGCTGCCCCCGGCAGTCGAGCACCTCGTCCGGTTCGCTCACACCGCCACGCTCCGCTTCGCGGCGGCGCGAGGCGCCACGCTACTGAACCTGATGGTTCGCTCGCTCCGCTCGCTCACAGGCCGGTGACCCCCGCCTCGGCGCGCAGGTCGGCGACGATCCCGGGCAGCTCGGCGAGGAAGCGGTCCACGTCCGCCGCCGTGGTGTCCCGGTGCAGCGACACCCGGACGTTGCCGTGCGACAGCACCCCCATCGCCTCCAGCACGTGCGACGGCCGCAGCGTCGACGAGGTGCACGAGGAGCCGGAGGAGACCGCGAAGCCCCGCCGGTCCAGCGCGTGCAGCAGCGCCTCGCCGTCCACGTAGAGACAGGAGAACGTGACCAGGTGGGGGAGCCGGTCCACCGGGTCGCCGACCACCTCCACGTCCGGCACCTCGGCCGCCACCCGGGCCCGGATCCGGTCCACCAGCGGCGCCAGCCGGGCCGTCTCGGCCGCCGCCTCCGCCGCCGCCGCGCGCAGGCTCGCCGCCGCCGCCACCACCGCGGGCAGGTTCAACACCCCCGGGGTACGCCCCGACTCCCGCTCGTCGGCCGGGAACGGCGACTCCCACCGGGTGCCCTTGCGGACCACCAGCAGCCCGACGCCGGGTGGCCCGCCCCACTTGTGCGCGCTGGCGCTCAGCACCGACCAGCCGGCCGGCAGCGGCGCCCGACCGACCAGTTGCGCCGCGTCGACGTACAAGGGCACCCCGGCCTGGGCGCACGCCTCGGCCGCCGCCGGCACCGGCTGCACGGTGCCCACCTCGTGGCTGGCCGCGATCAGCGCCGCGAGGGCCACCCCCGGCGCGGCCACCGCCGCCGTCCAGGCGTCCAGGTCCAGCCGGCCGAGCCGGTCCACCGCCACGGGCACCGCGTCGCCGCCGGCCGCCACGTGGCGCTCCGCGGCGTGCAGCACCGCCGAGTGTTCGATCGCGGAGTGCACCAGGGTCGCCCCGACCCGGCGCCGCCCGGCCAGCCCGCCCAGCACGGCCGCGTGCGCGGCGCTCGTACCGCTGGGGGTGAAGGAGAGCTCGTCGGCGCGAACGCCGAGGGTCTGCGCGGCGGCCTCGCGGGCGGCGTCGAGGAGCTGGCGGGCCCGGCGGGCCTGGGTGTAGAGCCGGCCGGGGTCGGCCCAGCCGTCGTCCAGCGCGGCCAGCAACGCCTGCCGCGCGACCGGGTGCAGCGGGGCCGCGGTGGCCGCGTCCAGGTAGACCGGGGACGGGTTCACGCCACCGCCTCGCTCCGCTCCGCGGCGGCGCGCGGCGCCGCGCCACTGAGCCTGATGGTTCGCTCGCTCACGACTGCCGACGCTATCGCGTCGCCCGCCCGCGGCACCCCCGATGGGGGCGGACAGTGACCCCAACACGGTCAGGCCCCTCATGGTCGAGTAATCTGCGACCGTCGGTGACGCCTTTGCCGTCGGTACGGAGAGAAACCCCCACCGCGGCGCGCTAGGGAGGCAGGACCAGGTGGTCGCAAGGAGTTCGGAGGTACGGTCGTCGGCCGTACGGCACAGCGCTTCCCCGGGAGCCGGTGGGCACCGGCGGCGTGGTGCTGGTCGGCTCGCCGGGCTCGGTCTCGGCGGAGCTGCGCTGCTGATGCTGCTCACCGGCTGCGACGTCGGCAAGACGTTTGCCGGCTTCGGCTGGCCGCAGGGCGGCATCACGCCGGAGTCGCACCGGATGTACGACCTGTGGATTGCGTCCTGCATCGCGGCCCTGGCGGTCGGCATCTTCGTCTGGGGCCTGATCTTCTGGTGCGTGATCCGCTACCGGAAGCGGGGCAACACGCTGCCGGTGCAGACCCGCTACAACATGCCGATGGAGTTCCTCTACACGATCGCGCCGATCCTGATCGTCTCGGTGCTCTTCTACTACACGGCGATCGTGCAGACCGGCGTGGACAAGACGACGAAGAACCCGGACGTCACGGTCGAGGTCGTCGCCTTCAAGTGGAACTGGCAGTTCAACTACCGCGACGGCCAGGGCCGCGACGCCAACACGGTCGCCTCGGTCCTCGGCACCAGCGAGGTCATCCCGATCCTGGTGCTGCCGACCGGCAAGTCGATCCGGTTCGAGGAGCAGAGCCGCGACGTCGTGCACTCGTTCTGGGTGCCGGAGCTGCTGTTCAAGCGGGACGTCTTCCCGGGCAGCATCCGGAACGTCTTCGAGGTCACCAGCCTCGACCAGGAGGGCGCGTACGTGGGCCGCTGCGCCGAGCTGTGCGGCACCTACCACGCCTTCATGAACTTCGAGCTGCGGGTCGTCTCGCCAGCGAAGTACGAGCAGTTCCTGGCGGCCAAGAAGGCCGGCAAGTCGACCCAGGAGGCGCTCACGGCCATCGGCGAGAAGCCGACCGCCGAGACGACCAAGCCGTTCGACACCCGGCGCGACAAGAACAACTTCAACCCGAGCGGCGCCAACGCCGGCGCGGGCAGCTGAGGAGGCCGGCATGAAGACCGAGTGGAAGATCTTCCTGACCGTCGCGACGTTCCTCCTCGGCGTCAGCATCCTCTACGCCGCCTGGACGTACGGCGAGGGCGGCCGGGTCGAGTGGGTCGGCACGGTGGCGCTGGTGCTGTCCTTCCTGCTCTGCTCGATGTGCGGTGGCTTCTTCTGGTTCGTCTCCCGCCGGATCGACCTGCGCCCCGAGGACCGGCCGGACGCCGAGGTGGCCGACGGCGCGGGCGAGGTCGGCTTCTTCAGCCCCGGCAGCTACTGGCCGTTCGGCCTGGCCCTGGCCGCGTCGATCGCCGGCCTGGGGCTGGTCTACTGGCAGATGTGGCTGCTCGGCGTGGGTCTGGTCGCGGTGATCTTCGCCGCCTGCGGCCTGCTCTTCGAGTACTACTCCGGCACCCGCCGGACCGCCGAGCACTGAGTTAGCGGCTCGTCCCGAGGCCCGCGTCCCAACGGGACGCGGGCCTCGACGCATGGGTCCAGGTGTGCGGGCGGGTCCCGCCCCGGGCGCCGAGCCCGGGTCTCGCTGCTTGATCGACTCCGCTTCGGCGACCTGGCGGTGTCGGGTTACCCGGAATCACCCCACGTCGGCGATCCGGCGGCCGGGGAGTGGCCGCTGGGTCAGGCGGCGCGGCGGCGGGGGAGCGGTCGCTGGGTCAGGCGGCGCGGCGGTGCACCGGGCGGGTGCCGCGGCGACGCTGCTCCAGGCGCGGCGCGTGGAAGGCGAAGGTGGCGATCAGCTGGGCCGCGCCACAGCCGGTGCAGACCAGCTCCGACCACTTCGGCTCGGCGTGTCTGACGCCCCGCCGCGACTCGGAACAGTCGTCGGGGCAGTCGGCGCCGTGACCGTCGACGCAGGGCGGGGCCTCGAACAACGCAACGCCCTCGCAGGTGTCGCAGTGGAACTCGCGGTCCGACACGGGCGTCTCCTCTCCTATCCGGTGCCCGCCGCGGGGCGCTGCCCGCTGTGGGGCGGTGCCCGCATTGGCGGAAAACGGAAAATTACTCCCGTGTAGTTTGGCACGCCGGTCTGACACTTCCGGGCGTGGGCCCGGGCCTGCCGTCCCGGGACGCCTTCAGGCGTACCAGCGGGGTGTGACAGCGCCCGGGGCCGGGCGTCAGAGCGAGCGGGCCACCTCGAGCCAGCGGTCCAGTACGCCGGCGGCGGCACCCGAGTCGATGGACTCCGCTGCCCGGGCCAGGCCGGCCCGCAGCGCCTCGTGCAGGTCACCGTCGAGCGGGCCCTGGGTGGCCAGCGCGACCGCGGCGTTCACCAGCACCGCGTCCCGGACCGGGCCGGTCTCGCCGGCCAGCAGCCGCCGGGCCACCCCGGCGTTGTACGCGGCGTCCCCGCCCCGCAGGTCGGCCAGGGTGGACCGGGGTACCCCCAGCTCCGCCGCGTCCAGCAGCGCCTCCCTGACGGTGCCCTGCTGGGCCGCCCAGACCCGGGTCGGCGCGGCGGTGGTGAACTCGTCCAGCCCGTCCTCGCCGCGCATCACCACCACCGAGTCGCCCCGGGCCGCGAAGACGGCCGCCATCACCGGCGCCATCCGCAGGTCGAAGCAGCCGACCGCGCCGGCCCGGGGACGGGCCGGGTTGGTCAGCGGGCCGAGGAAGTTGAACGCGGTCGGCACGCCGATCTCCCGGCGTACCGGGCCGGCGTGGCGCATCCCCGGGTGGAAGCGGCCCGCGAAGCAGAAGCCGATGCCGGCCTCGGTGACGCACCGGGCCACCTGCTCGGGGGCCAGGTCCAGCGGGACACCCAGGTATTCCAGCAGGTCGGCGGTGCCGCACGAGGAGGAGGCGGCGCGGTTGCCGTGCTTCACCACGCGGACGCCGGCCCCGGCCACCACCAGCGCGGTCATCGTGGAGATGTTCACCGTGTGGGCGAGGTCGCCGCCGGTGCCGACCACGTCCAGCGCGGTGGCCCGGATCTCCTCGGGGAGCTCGACCTGCACCGATCGGCCGAGCATCGCCTGCACCAGGCCGGCCAGCTCGGCGGGGGTCTCACCCTTGGCGCGCAGCGCCACCACGAAGCCGGCCACCTGCGCCGAACTGGCCGAGCCGGTCATGATCTCGTCCATCGCCCAGGCGGTGTCGGCGGTGGAGAGCTCCTCGCCGCGCAGCAGCGCGTTGAGCAGCAGCGGCCAGGTCCGGTCGCCCATGGCGGCCCTCCCGTGTCGGGTGAGAGCGGGGGTGGAACGGCGCCACGGCCTCGTTGCCGTGGCGCCGAAGGGGTCGCTCAGGCCGCGGCGTGCGTACGCCGCAGCAGCTCGGCGACGGTGGTGCCGGTGGTCACCGGGTCGAGCGGGTGGGTCAGCGTGGCGTCGACCTCGGCGTACGCGGCCAGCCAGCGGTCGGCGGCGCGGGCCAGCACCACGCAGGTCGGCGGGGCGTCGTCCCGGTCGTCCTTGATCTGGCGGGCGATGCCGAGGCCGCCGCCCGGGCTGGCCTCACCGTCCAGCAGGAGCAGGTCGATCTCGTAGTCGTCGACCAGCCGGACGCACCCGGCGTAGTCGGCGGCCTCCACGAACTCGATCTCGAGGCCGGGCGCGGGCCGGGTGCCGACGGCGAGTCGCATCCGGTCGCGGACCTTCGGGTCGTCGCTGTAGAGCAGGACGGTGTAAAGACGATCGCTCATGCCGGCACTCCGCTTCGCTTCGTGCCGTCATGAGGCACCGTCGCACTGAGCCTGTTGATTCGCTCGCTGCGCTCACTCATTGGCTGACTAGCTCCCACCTCTGTAGCTGCCCGCTGATCGTAGCGGGCATCACATTCGGCCGGTCGGCCCGCCCTGGCGTGCCGCCCGACGGCTCCAGGTGGCGGCACGGCGTCAGACGCGCCGAGCTGGATTTGCCGCCGGGGCAGCTCAGGCGGTGGCCTCGGCGGCGCGCTCGCGGGCCTCCTGGCGGTCCAGCTCGCGGTCCAGCCGGCGGGCCTCGCGCTCGGAGTGCTTGATCCACTGGACGACCAGCACGGCCAGCATGGTGACGCTGACGAACTCGCCGCCGGCCCACAGCACCCCGCCGGCGACCACCTGGTCGTTCGCCGGGTCCGACCAGGTCAGGTGCAGCGACGGGTACCAGTCGCCGCCGAGCAGCGTGGTGCTCTGCATGATGGTGAGCCCGAGCACGGTGTGGAACGGCACGGAGAGCACCATCAGCAGCGCGCGGGCCGGGTGCGGCCAGCGGCCGGGCAGCGGGTCGAGGCCGAGCAACGGCCAGAAGAACACGCACCCGGTGGCGATGAAGTGCGCGTGGACCAGCTCGTGCGCCCACCCGTGCTGCAGGGTGTACTCGTACAGGTTGGTGAAGTAGAGCACGAACGGGTTCACCACGAAGATGGCGAACGCCACCAGCGGGAAGGTGTAGATCCGCGCGATCCGGCTGTGCACGACCGCCAGCAGCCGCTTCCGCGGGCGCAGCGGCAGGGTACGCAGGGCGAGCGTCACCGGGGCGCCCAGCGCCAGGAAGATCGGCGCGACCATGGACAGCACCATGTGCTGCACCATGTGCACCGACAGCAGGGTGGTGTCGTACGCTCCCAGCCCGCTGACCGTCACCGCCGCGATGCCGCCCAGGCCCGGGCCGAGGAAGCAGACCGTGCGCAGGACCGGCCAGTGGTCGCCGCGCAGCCGCAGCCGGTACACGCCGTAGAGGTAGAGGCCGGCGGCCAGCACCAGCCCGACGGCGAGCCAGTTGTCCAGCCGGGTCTCGGTGAACACCCGGGCGATGGTGAAGGGCGGCGGGACGCCCTCGCCCCCGGCGGCCAGGGTCGACGGAGCGGCCGAGGTGGCGGCGAAGATCGGATCGACGTGCAGCACGCTTTTCAGGGTAGGTCAGGCGAAGCGGACGTCCCCGATCGGGCCACTGATGGCACGGGATTGCCACCCCGCTGATCGTCGGTCCCGGTCAAGGGCAATAATGACCGCGTGACTGCGGCCCCAGCCATTGACAAGAGCCGGATCCACTCCCTGACGCGCCCCAACATGGTCAGCGTCGGGACGATCGTGTGGCTCTCCAGTGAACTCATGTTCTTCGCGGCGTTGTTCGCGATGTACTTCTCGATCCGCGCGGCGGCGCCGGAGCAGTGGGAGAAGCACACCGAGGTTCTGAACATCCCCTACGCGACCACCTTCACGGTGATCCTGGTGCTGTCCTCGGTGACCTGCCAGCTCGGTGTCTTCGCCGCCGAGAAGGGTGACGTCCACGCCCTGCGGCGGTGGTTCACGATCACCTTCGTGATGGGCCTGATCTTCGTGCTCGGCCAGGCGAACGAGTACCGGACCCTGGTGCACGAGGGCGTGAAGATCAACGGAGACGGTTACGGGTCGATGTTCTACCTGACCACCGGCTTCCACGGTCTGCACGTGACCGGCGGTCTGATCGCCTTCATCATCTTCATGATCCGCACCACCATGGGCCGGTTCACCCCGGCCCAGGCCACGTCGGCCATCGTCGTGTCGTACTACTGGCACTTCGTCGACGTCGTGTGGATCGGGCTCTACGCCATGATCTACTGGCTCCAGTGATCTTGGCGCGTCACGTATCGCGCCGCTGCTTCGTCCCCTGAGACAAGGTCCAACCGGTTAAGGACACAGGTCATGACTTCTGACAACGACCGCCGACGCGGTCTGCTCGCGCGGCTGCGCGGGCGGCCCGTAGCGCGCAGCAGGGGCCGCCGCCGGCTGGGTGCCGCGGTCCGGCTGGCCGCCGCGCTGATGCTGGCCGGCGGTGCCTACACCCTCTTCGCCCCGGGCGTGCAGGCGCAGGAAAACCCGCCCCTGAGCGCCGCCGCCAACGAGGGCAAGGCGCTGTTCGACGTGAGCTGTGTGACCTGTCACGGTCGCAACGCCCAGGGCGTCGCGGGACGCGGTCCGAGCCTGATCGGCGTCGGGTCGGCCTCGGTGGAGTTCCAGGTCAGCAGCGGTCGGATGCCGATGGCTCGGCAGGAGGCCCAGGCCCCCCGCAAGAAGCCTCAGTTCACTGACGAGCAGGTGCGCCAGCTCGGCCAGTACATCCAGGAGCTGGGCGGCGGCCCGCAGGTCCCCCACGGCAACCTGCGCGAGGGTGCCGACCTCGCCACCGGTGGTGAGCTGTTCCGGATCAACTGCTCGCAGTGCCACGCGTTCAGCGCCGGCGGCGGTGCCCTCTCCTCGGGCAAGTACGCGCCGAGCCTGTACCCGGCCACCGACCGGCAGATCTACGCCGCCATGCTGAGCGGCCCGCAGAACATGCCGGTGTTCGGCGACAACCAGATCTCTCCGCAGGAGAAGGCGGACATCATCGCCTACATCCAGGAGAACCTGAAGGACACCCAGGACCAGGGCGGTTTCAACCTGGGCCGGTACGGCCCGTCGACCGAGGGTCTGGCGGCCTTCCTGGTCGGCATCGTCGCGCTGGTCTTCACGAGCCTGTGGATTGCGGGCAAGTCGTGACCGAGCGGATCATTCGTTTCAGTGCTGTGGCGTCGACCCCCGGCGCCACCCGTAGCGAGGTGACGGCATGAGCACCCACACCGAGCACCAGGCCCCGGCGGGCCGGGAGCCGCTCGACGTGCACGACCCCCGGCTCTCCCGGTTCGAGGTGGTGCAGGAGGGCGCGCGGCGGGACGACATCGAGATCGTCCACTACGAGCCGCAGGTGGTTCCGGGCAGCAAGGCGGAGCGCCGGCTGACCCGCACGGTCGCCCTGATGTTCCTGCTGACCGGTGCGGCCGCGACCGCGTTCCTGATCATCTACATCTGGTGGCCGTGGGAGTGGGCGCCGGGCCGCGGCGGCGACAAGTACTTCACCCCGCTGCTCGGCCTGAGCCTCGGCATCGCGCTCCTCGGCATCGGCTTCGGCATCCTCACCTGGGGCAAGAAGCTGCTGCCCAAGGAGGTCTCGATCCAGGACCGGCACGACCAGCCGAGTTCCCCGGACGATCGTAAGATCACCGGCGAGACCATGCTCTTCCTGGCCGACGAGATGGGCGTCCGGCGTCGGCCGCTGCTCGGCGTCTCGCTGCTCGCCGGCCTGGTGCCGGTCGGCGCGGTCGTCGCGGCGCCGCTGGTCGGCGGCCTGATCTCCGACCCGCACAAGAACAACCAGATGTTCACCACCGGCTTCAAGCCGGAGAACGGGAAGAAGATCCGGCTGGTCCGCGAGGACGGCCGGCCGCTCCGCCCGGCGGACGTCAGCGTCGGCGGCCAGCTCACCGTCTTCCCGGGCATCAACGGCGGCGTGAGCAACAAGCACGCCGACTCGCCGACCCTGCTGATCCACCTGCGTGAGGAGGACGCGCAGAAGTCGCGCGAAGCCAACGCCCGGATCGGCCACGGCGACTACATGTGGGGCAACTTCGCGGCATACTCCAAGATCTGCACGCACGCCGGTTGCCCGGCCAGCCTCTACGAGCAGCAGACCAACCGGCTGCTCTGCCCGTGCCACCAGTCGCAGTTCCTCATCACCGACAACGCCAAGCCGGTCTTCGGCCCGGCGAGCCGGCGGCTGCCGCAGCTGCCGATCGAGGTGGATGAGGAGGGCTTCTTCGTGGCGAGGTCCGACTACACCGAGACCATCGGTCCCGACTTCTGGGAGCGGCCATGAAGCGCCGAAAGTTTGACGTAGCCGCGGTGCCGGCCAGGAGCGCGGGCGCACTGGACGACCGCTTCCAGGCGGCCACCCCGCTGCGGAAGCTGCTGAACAAGGTCTTCCCGGACCACTGGTCGTTCCTGCTGGGCGAGATCGCGCTCTTCTCGTTCATCGTCCTGATCCTGACCGGCGTCTTCCTGACCTTCTTCTTCGAGCCGGCGATGACCGAGGTCATCTACAACGGCAGCTACGCCCCGCTGCGGGGCACCCCGATGTCGGCCGCCTACGCCTCCAGCCTGAACCTGTCGTTCGACGTCAGGGGCGGTCTGATCATGCGGCAGATGCACCACTGGGCGGCCCTGCTGTTCATGGCCTCGATCGTGGTGCACATGCTCCGGGTCTTCTTCACCGGCGCGTTCCGCAAGCCGCGTGAGACGAACTGGATCATCGGCTCGTTGCTGTTCTGGGTCGGCTTCCTGGCCGGCTTCACCGGCTACTCGCTGCCGGACGACGGCCTCTCCGGCACCGGTCTGCGAATCGCCTCCGGCATCATGCTGTCGATTCCGGTGATCGGCTCCTGGGTCACCTCGTCCATCTTCGGCGGGGAGTTCCCCGGCACCATCATCATCAGCCGGTTCTTCATCGCCCACGTGCTGCTCATCCCGGGTCTGCTGGTCGCCCTGATCAGCGTCCACCTGGGCCTGGTCTTCAAGCAGAAGCACACCCAGTGGCCCGGTCCCGGCCGGACCAACGAGAACGTGGTCGGCGAGCGGATGTTCCCCCGCTACGCGCTCAAGCAGGGCGGCTTCTTCATGGTCGTCTTCGGCGTGATCGCGCTGATGGGTGGCCTGTTCCAGATCAACCCGATCTGGTACTTCGGCCCGTACGAGGCGTGGGTGGTGTCGGCGGCCAGCCAGCCCGACTGGTACGTCATGTTCCTCGACGGCTCGACTCGACTGATGCCGGCCTGGGAGATCAACATCCCGATCGGCGACGGCTACGTCATCCCGCCGCTGTTCTGGCCGACGGTCGTCCTGCCCGGCATCCTGGTCGGCCTGTCGCTGTTGTACCCGTTCCTGGAGGCCCGCCGCCTCAAGGACTACCGCCACCACAACCTGCTCCAGCGGCCCCGGGACGTGCCGGCCCGGACCGCGGCGGGCGCGATGGCCGTGGCCTTCTTCATCGTGCTGACCCTCTCCGGCGGCAACGACGTCATCGCCGACAAGTTCCACATCAGCTTGAACGCGATGACCTGGGCGGGCCGGATCGGCCTGCTGATCCTCCCGCCGCTGGCGTACTACTTCACCTACCGGATCTGCCTGGGTCTCCAGCAGCACGACCGGGAGGTGCTGGCCCACGGTGTGGAGACCGGCATCATCAAGCGGCTGCCCGACGGCCGGTTCGTCGAGGTCCACCAGCCGCTCAGCGAGGCCGACCACGACGGGCACGGCGCGCTGGACTACGTCGGCTGGGTGGTCCCGAAGAAGATGAACCGGCTCGGTGCCCTGGGCCCGGCGATCCGGGGCTTCTTCTACCCGATCGAGAAGCCGGCCGAGGCGCCGGTGTCGCCCGGGCACCCGCCGGTCGAGACCCGACCGGAGCGGGAGGAGATCACCAGCGGCGAGAGCCGCCGCTGACCCGCTCGCGCACGACTGACCGTGGCGCCCCCGGAATCCCCGGCGGGCGCCACGGCCGTTTCCGGGCCGGGTGTCCCGTCCCGCCCGCCGCGGGCCGGACGCTCCCGCTCCGGCGGCCCGCCACCCCCCGACACGGACGGGTGGAATCGCAGGAATAACCCCGGTCAGCCGGGTATCCGTGCGGTCCAACGAAAAAGGGGGGGAAACATGTTGGGTATCAAACGCCTCGGACTGCTCGCCGCCATGGTGGTGGTCGGGGTGGCGCCCGCCGCGGCGGCGCAGGCCGCGGCACAGCCGTCGACGCAGGACACCCAGTACCTGCAGGCGCTGCACCAGGTCAACCTGTTCGAGATCACCTCGGGCAACCTGGCCCAGCAGAAGGGCCAGAACGCGCAGGTGAAGGACCTGGGCAAGCAGTTCGTGACGGACCACACCCAGCTGGACCAGACGGTGAAGTCCACCGCGCAGCAGCTGAACGTCCAGCTGCCGAACAACCCGACCGCCGACCAGCAGAAGGTCCTCGACCACCTGAACACCCTCAGCGGCGCCGCGTTCGACAAGGCGTGGGTGACCGCCGAGCTGGCCGGCCACGTCCAGGCCATCCAGGCGACCCAGACCGAGATCTCGCAGGGCTCCGAGCAGTCGGTGATCACCGTGGCCCAGGACGCGCTGCCGGTGCTCCAGGCGCACCTCGACGCGCTGACGGCCCTGGCCCAGACCCTGGGCGTCCCGGTGCCGCAGACCAGCGCCAGCAGCGGCACGCCCAGCCCGGGCGGCAGCGCCACCACGGGTCCGGGCGGCACCGAGTCGCCGGCTCCGGGCGGTACCGAGTCCCCGGCTCCGGGCGGCACCAGCACCGAGACCCCGGCCCCGGGTACCACGGAGACCCCGGCGCCGAGCACCAGCTGACGCCGTACGGCCGACGGTGGCCGGTCCGCCCCTCCGGGGTGGGCCGGCCATCCGGCGTGTCGGGCTAGTCCGCGCCGGCCAGCCCGATCGCGAACGCCTCCTCCAGGTCGTGCTGCGAGTAGGCCCGGAACGCGATGTGCGACTCAGTGTTGATCACGCCGGGGACCTTGGAGATGCTGCCCGCGATGACCTGGGCGATCTGCTCGAACTCGCGGACCCGGACCATGGCGATCAGGTCGACGTGGCCGGCCACCGAGTAGACCTCGCTGACGCCGGGGAGGTTGGCCAGGGTCTCGGCCACCTCGGGGATGGAGTCGGTGGCGCAGTCGATCAGCACGATCGCGGTGATCACGGGACATTTCTCCGTTCGTCGGCGTCGTGGCCCATGCTAGAGGTTAGCCCGGTCAGGCCTCCCCCGGCTCGGGGATCCGGCCGGGACGGTCAGGTCGGTGCCGGCCCGGATCGCGTCGGTGAGGCGCTCCTCCGGGCCGACCGTCGCCCCGGGCCAGACCACCACCCGGGTGGCCGCACCCCGGACCACCGCACCCGCCCCGACCACCGACCGCGCCAACCGCCCGGTGACCGTGGCGGTCGGATCGACCAGGCTGCCGGCGCCGGCCGCATGCAGGTTCGCCGCCAGGTAGTCGGCGGGGGTGCCGGTGTCGTAGAAGGTGCCCCGGTAAGGCACCACGGTCAGCGCGCCGGCCGCCTCCGCCGGCCGCCACACCGACCGGACCAGGTCCCCGAAGGCCGCCGGCAGGTCGCGGACCAGCCGCCAGGGCAGTAGCGAGAACCCGACGAACACGTGGCCGCTGAAGGTGCCGGGGGCCGCCGGGTCGGCGGCGGGCTGGCCGAGCAGGCGTACGCTCCGCCCGTCCCAGCCGTCCAGCAGCGCCGCCACGTCTGGCCCCGGTGGGGCATCCGGATCAGCCAGGTACGCGTCGGCGTTGCCGACCAGCACGCCCCGGCCGGCGATCCAGTCCCGCAGGTTGCCCAGCCCGCCCGCGGTGCCGAGCGGGTCGCCCGGCTCGACCGACAGGTGGGCCCGTCCGCCCGCGTGCGCGACCACCTGGTCGCCCAGGTAGCAGGCGTTCACCGCGACGCGCTGCGGACCGGCCAGGCCGAGTCCGGCCAGCCGATCGAGGGCCCGGTCCAGCAGCGGTACGTTGCCGACCGGGCAGAGCGCCTTGGGCAGCCGCCCGGTGAGCGGGCGCAGCCGGGTGCCCTCGCCCGCGGCGAGCACCACGGCGCAGACGTCCACCGCCGCCCGCCAGCCGGCGCCGGTCGGACCGGTGGGACGCCCGGTGCCGGCCGGGCCGGGACGCGGGCCGAGGTCGGTCACGGGGCCGGTGGCGCCGCCGGCGGGACCTCGCCGGCGCGCGGGCCGATGCCGTAGTGGGCGAGCAGGTTGGCGGTCGCGCGGCTCAGCCGCGGCAGGTCGTCCAGCGGGTGCCAGGCCGCCTCGAAGACCTCGGCCCCGTCCACCGTCAGTGCCGTGGTCGAGGCCGGCACCTCGGCCTCGAAGACCACGTCCACCCAGCCCTTGGCGTGCACCACGGCGTTGGGCACGGCCGGGCGGAGCCGGTCGGGGGAGAGCCGGACGCCCGACTCCTCGTACAGCTCACGGGCCGCGCCGACCACCGGCGCCTCGCCACGTTGCAGCAGGCCGGCCGGGAGGGTCCAGCTGTAGCCGGGCGGTTGGCGCAGCAGCAGGATCCGCCCCGGGCCCTCGGCCTCGGCGTCCCGGACCAGGGTGACCGCGCCGACGACGTACTTCGGCACGGCGAGCCGCACCAGGCGACGCCGCAGCGGGACGGGGAGCCGGTAGAAGATCTGGTAGCCGATGGCCCGTCCGGTGGCACGCGCGCGGGGGATCATGCCTTCAGGCTAGTGGCCGGACGGCCCCGCCGGATGAGCGGCGTTCACCTACTGCCGATGGTCGACGAGATCGATCAGCTGCTGGACCACCGTGTCCGGCTCGACGGCCCGGTCGAAGACCGCCACCAGCAGGGTCTCCAGGTCGGGGTAGCCCAGCTCCTCGGAGAGCCGCAGCAGCGGCAGGTCGCTGGCCAGGCCCCGGTTGTGCTTGCGCAGCGCCAGGCCGATGCTGGCCCGGCCGAGGCGTACCTTGTCGGCGATCGAGATGCCCGGCTCGGTGTGCTCGGCGAACCAGCGGTTGATCTGCATCTGCGCGTGCGGCGACTTCACGAAACGCAGCCACTCCCGGCGCGGTCCGCGCGGCGCCGCGTCGGCCTCGAAGCCGCTCTCCGCGTCGCTCTCGGTGAAGATCTCCACGACGTCGCCCTCCTCCAGTTCGGAGGAGAGCGGGGCCAGCCGCCCGTTGATCCGCGCGGCCAGGCAGTGGTCGCCCCGCTCCCGGCCTAGCTCGTAGGCGAGGTCGACCGGGGTGGCGCCGGCCGGCAGGACGATCTGCCGCCCGTCGGCGACCACCTGGACCTGCGCCTCCGCCAGGTCGCAGCGCAGCGACTCCATGAACTGCGTCGGGTCCACCGTCTCCTGCTCCCAGTCGAGCACCCGGCGCAGCCAGGCCAACTCGGCCGCCCGGTCGGCGGCACGCCCGGCGGCGCGGGGGAAGCGGTAGTGGGCGGCCACGCCGTACTCGGCGGAACGGTGCATCTCCTCGGTGCGGATCAGCACCTCCACCGTCCGGTCCTGCGGGCCGCAGACGCTGGTGTGCAGCGAGCGGTAGAGGTTGTTCTTGGGGGAGGCGATGAAGTCCTTGAAACGGCCCGGCACCGGCCGCCAGAGCCCGTGCACCGCACCGAGCGCCGCGTAGCAGTCGGTGGCCGGGCCGTCCACCACGATGGCGATGCGGGGCAGGTCGTAGGGGGCGGTGTGGCCGCCCGCCACGGTGTCCTTCCAGATCGAGTAGAGGTGCCGGGGGCGGGGGGAGACCTCCGCGTCGACCCGGCTGCGGCGCAACGCGGCCCGGGTCTTCGCCACCACGTCGTCGAGGTACGCGTCCCAGCCCGGCCGGTCGTGCACGTGCCGGGCGATCCGGGCGTGCTCCTCCGGCTGGAGATGCAGCAGCACCACGTCGTCCAGCTCGCGTTTGAGGGTCTGGATGCCCAGCCGGTCGCAAAGCGGGACGAGCACCTCCTGGGTCTTGCGGGCGATACGTTCCCGGGAGGCGGCGGAGCGTACGCCGAGGGTGCGCATGTTGTGCAGCCGGTCGGCCAGCTTGATGATCAGCACCCGGACGTCCTTGCCGGCCGCGACGATCATCTTGCGGACCGTCTCCGCCTCGGCGGCCTTGCCGTAGAACGCCTTGTCGAACTTGGTCACCCCGTCGACCAGGTGGGCCACCTCGCGGCCGAAGTCCTCCTGCAGCGCCTGGAGGGTGTAGCGGGTGTCCTCCACGGTGTCGTGCAGCAGCGCGGCGACCAGGGTGATGGTGTCCATGCCGAGGTTCGCGCAGATCTGGGCGACCGCCAGCGGATGGGTGATGTAGGGCTCGCCGCTCTTGCGGAACTGGCCGCGGTGCATGTTCTCGGCGATGGTGTAGGCCCGCCGGAGCACCGAGGCATCGGCGTTGGCGTGGCTGCCACGGTGGGCGCGGACCAGCGCGTTGACCGGGTCGTGGTCGGTGGTGGGCCAGGTGAGCAGGGAGCGCAGCCGGCGGGTCAGCGGCAGCTCCCCGGGCTGGGTCGGAAGCGCGCCGCCCAGGGCGGCGCCGTGTCCGGCGTCGACGTCCACCTGGGACACCTCCTCACCCCGGCCCCCGGCCGTCGGGAGCGGCGACCGGGAGCAGGCCCGCGAAACGGGCAGGACTGCACTTCTCTAACAGCCTAAGGGAGTCGACGTAGTCCGATCGGACAGTTGGTCATGAGCGTTCGGTTGAGAGTTGGTGGGACGCTCCGTTCTCCGCCTTGGTCAGCAGGTCCCGGAACCGGCCCGCGCCTGCGATCGGGGACGCCCAGCCGGACGAGATTTCCACCAGCCGAGTCTCCGGTCGCTCCAACCAGGACAGGATGCGCTCGCTCTCCTCGGCGGAGGCCCGGGGGACCGGGCCGTGGCCGGGCAGCACGGTCTCGGCGGTGGCTCGGATCGCGTTGATGGTCGGTCGCGGATGGACACCGGGCGGGGAGACGCCGGCGCCGGCCAGCCGGCCGTACCGGACCAGGGCCAGCTCCCAACCGCCCCGGGCGGCCGGGCGGGCGGCGGCCAGCTCGGCGATGCCGGTCAGCCCGGCCAGGCGCTGCATCCGCACCGCCGCGCGCAGCACCGCGGCCAGCCGGCCGCGCACCACCGCGGCCTCCTCGTAGCGCTGGGCGCGGGAGAGCACCTCGATCCGGGCGAGCAGGGCGTCCACCACCACCTGCGGGTCGCTGGTGGTGGCGGTACGGAACGGGACGGCGGCGCGGTCGTCGTATTCCTCCGGGGTGATCCGGTGCTCGCAGGGCGCCGGACACCGGCCCAGCTCGGCCAGCGCGCAGGCCGGCATGGTGGTGCGCCGAGAGAGCCGGTGCGTGCACTGGCGCAGCGGCACGGCGTCGTGGAAGCCGGCGGCGGCCAGCTCGGCGGCCTGCTTCGAGCGGAACGGGCCCAGGTAGGCGGTGTCGGTGGGGGCGAGCTCGCGCACGATGGACAGCCGCGGGTACGCCTCGTCGGTGAGCTTCAGCCAGACCTGGCGTTCGGGGTACTTGGAGCGCCGGTTGTACGGCGGCGCGTGGGCGGCGATCAGCCGCAGCTCGCGGACCTCGGCCTCGAGCGAGTGGGCGCACTCGACGGCCTGGACCCGCTCGGCGGCGGCCAGCATCTCGGAGATCCGGGCCCGCTTCTCCGCGGCGGTGAAGTAGCTGCGGACCCGGGTGGCGATGTCGCCGGAGGTGCCGACGTAGAGCGGCCGGTCGTCGGCGGCCCGGAAGATGTAGACCCCGGGCACCTTCGGCAGCCCGTCGGCGAGGTGCCGCTTGCGGCGCTGGGTGGGGGTGACCGCCCGGGCGAACTCGATCGCCTCGCCGACGGTGTCGACCCGGTGCCCGCCGAGCCGCCCGATCAGCCCGTGCAGCACGTCGACGGTGGCCTTGGCGTCGTCCAGCGCCCGGTGCGTCGGCTGGGTGGCCGTGCGGAAGTACGCGGCGAGCGTGCCCAGCTTGCGGTTGGGCACCTCGTCGCGGCTGAGCACCCGGCGGGCCAGCGCCGCGGTGTCCAGCACCCGCGGGTTGGGCCAGCGGTAGCCGTGCTTCGCGCAGGCGGCCTTGAGGAAGCCGACGTCGTACGGAGCGTTGTGGGCGACCAGCACGGCGTCGGTGATGAACTCCAGGAAGCTCGGCAGCACCTGCTCGATCGGCGGGGCGGGGATCAGCATGGCCTGGGTGATGCCGGTCAGCACGGTGATGAACGGCGGGATCGGCACGCCCGGGTTGACCAGGGTGGCGAGCACCCCCAGCTCCTCGCCGCCACGGACCTTCACCGCGCCGATCTCGGTGATCCCTCCGCCGTCCGGCGCGCCGCCGGTGGTCTCCAGGTCGACGACCACGAAGGTGGTCGCGTAGAGCGGCAGCGCGGGGTCGACCCCCGAGCCCGCCGCCCGGTCCAGGCCGGCGAGCGCCTCCTGGACGTACTCCGCTCGCGTCACCCCGGGGACGCTAGCGGCGGGGTCCGACACTCCCGTCCCTCCCGTCCCAGGCGTTACCACGGGGCTAGGATGAGAGATCGGCTCACTCACCGGGCGGTGGGCCCGTCCGCGGTGGGAGACTTGCCACATGCCCCTCACCGAGCCGTACGACGACCACTCCTCCGAGGAGGAGCTGATGGCCGCCGTGCACGACGCCGGTGAGGACCCGGACGCGCCGGGCCCGGACCCCGCGGACCTCGCGGACGCCGCCGGAACCGACGCCGGTGCGGCGGTCCCGCCCGAGCCGGAGCCCAGCCTGCCCGAGCCGGTCCGGCAGCGGATCGTGGCGCTCACCGCCGCCGTGCTGCCCGGGCTGCCCGCCGACGAGGTGCCCGTCCCGCTGCGGCGGATCGCCAAGTTCGCCCCCAACCGGCGCGCCCGGCTGGGTGCCCCGGCCATCGCCGCCCAGCTCACCGCCGACCCGTTGTTCCGGCAGCGGGTCGCCGCACGGGTGCTGGCCGATGCCGGCGACCTCGGCACGGCCGTGGTGGAGGGGACCGCCCCGGCCGCCGCCGACCCGGTCGAGGTGGCCGCCCTGGCCTACCTGGCCCGGCCCCGGGGATGGCGGGAGCTGATCGAGGCGAGCGGCGCCGCCGTGCGCGCCGAGGCGGACACCGCGGTGGTGGCCGAGCTGGTCCGGGAGGCCGAGCAGCGGGCCACCCGCGCCGAGCACGACCGGGCCGTGGCCCGGGTGGAGGCGGAGAAGCTCCGCGACGAGCTCGCCCGGGTCCGGGAGGAGCTGGGGCAGCTCCGCGAGGAGGCCCGCCAGCTGGCCCGCGCGCTGCGGGAGACCCAGGCCCGGGAACGCAAGGCCACCGAGATGCTCGCCACCGAGCGGGGCCGGGCGGCCCGGGCGGCGGCCGACGCCGACGCCGAGCTGCGCCGCGCCCGTGCCCGGCTGGCCGAGGCGGAGGCCGCGGCCGGGGTGGCCCGGGCCACCGCCAAGGAGGCCCGCTCGGTCGACGACGCGAAGCTGTGGCTGCTGCTGGAGACGATCGGCCAGGCGGCCGTCGGGCTGCGTCGCGAGCTGGCCCTCGACCCGGTGGACAGGCTGCCCGCCGACTTCGTCGCGGACGCCTTCGCCGACCAGGCGGCGGTCACCCCGGCCGGCGCGGCCGCCCGCGCCCGGGACACCGACGACCCGGCCCGGCTGGACCAGCTGCTCGCCCTGCCCAAGGCGCACCTCGTGGTGGACGGCTACAACGTCACCAAGCGAGGCTTCGGCGAGATGTCGCTGGAGCAGCAGCGCAAACGGTTGATCAGCGGGCTGGGCGGGATCGCCGCGCAGACCGGCGACGAGGTCACCGTGGTCTTCGACGGCGCGGAGCGGATCCACGGGCTGCCGCCGGCGCCGCGCGGGGTGCGGGTGCTCTTCTCCCGCAAGGGGGAGACAGCGGACGAGCTGATCCGCCGGCTGGTCCGCGCCGAGCCGCCGGGCCGGCCGGTGGTGGTGGTCTCCTCCGACCGCGAGGTCGCCGACGGGGTACGCCGACACGGGGCGTACCCGCTGGGTGCCGACTCGCTGCTGCGGCGGCTCGCCCGCTCCTGAGGTACGGCTCGCCCCCCGGTGCCTGATGATCGGATTCGGGGTGGCTGCTGCCTCGTTGTCCGGTTCTGTCATACCCCTGGCCTAGCGTCGTGGTGACCGACGGTGGTCGGGCGGCGACGGTCCCGTCTCCCGCCCGTCACCGGCGAGGCGTCTGGAGGCGTTGATGCTCATCGACTGCGACACCTGCGGGATCCGCGGCGCCAGCTGTTCCGGCTGCCTGGTGACCGCGCTGCTCGACACCGGCTCGCCGGCGGCCGACCTCGGCCCGGCCGAGCACCGGGCGATCGAGGTGTTCGCCCGGGCCGGCTTCGACATCGAGGTGCTGTCGGCCGAGATCGCCGGCTCCGCCCGGCGGCCGGGCCGCCGCCGGATCGCCTGATCCCCAGGGCGTACCGCCCCGATGGCCGGGCGCCCGGTGCGGCCCGGCCCGGTGCGTCCCGCTGCCGTATCCCGCGAACTCGTGTGGATCATCGAGCCGGGTCCGGCGCGGCCGTACCGGGCAATAGGATGAGCGCTCACGGCGGGAGGAGCGGCATGATCCGGGTACGGCGCGACGGCGGGGTGTGGCGGTGACGCCGCGCGCCTGGGCGCTTCTCACCCTCGCCGGGCTGGCCGTCGTGCTGGCCGTCACCGCGGCGCTGCTGATCCCCTGGCACCGGCCCCCGGCGCCCCGCGCCGACCAGTTGGCCGCGTTGCGGTCGCTGCCGGTCGAGCAGGTGGCCCGGGGCCGGGCGTTCCACGGCGCGCTGCGCCCCGCCGGGTGGTCGGCGCTCGTGGTCGGCCTGGTGGTGGCCCTGGTGCTCGGGCTCACCCCGATCGGCGGTCGCCTGGTGGAGCTCGCCGGCCGGCCGTTTGGCGGGCACTGGATCGCCCAGGCGGTGCTCGGCGGGCTCGCCGTGATGCTCCTCGCCGACCTGCTCACGCTGCCCTTCGCCGCCTGGCGACACACCGTGCTCACCCGCTACGGGCTGAGCACCCAGGGCTGGGGCGGCTGGGCGGTGGACCTGCTCAAGTCGTACGCGGTCAGCGCGGTCATCGGCGCGCTCGCCCTGCTCGGCTTCTACACGGTCGTCCGGCTCGCCCCGCGCTGGTGGTGGGCGTTCGGCGCGGCCGGCGCCGCCGCGCTGGTGGTGCTGCTGTCGTTCGTGCTGCCGGTGCTGGTGGAGCCGGTGTTCAACCGGTTCACCCCGATGGAGCCGGGGCCGCTGCGCACCGAGCTGATGAGCCTGGCCGCCCGGGACGGGGTGCCGGTCCGCGACGTGCTGGTCGCCGACGCCTCCCGGCGGACCCGAGCGGTCAACGCGTACGTCTCGGGGCTCGGGCCGACCCGGCGGGTGGTGGTCTACGACACCCTGCTGCGCGAGGCGACCCCGGCGGAGGTGACCAGCGTGGTCGCGCACGAGCTGGGGCACGTCCGGGACCGGGACGTGTGGGTCGGCACCCTGATCGGGGCGCTCGGCGCCGCCGCCGCGGTGGTGGCCCTCTACCTGATCGGCTCCTGGCCACCGCTGCTGCGGCTGGCCGGGGTCGACTCGGTCGCCCAACCCCGGGCGTTCCCGCTGCTGATCGCGCTGATCACGCTGGCCGGGCTGGCGGCCACCCCGGGGCAGGCGCTGGTGTCGCGGCGGGTGGAGGCCCGGGCCGACGCGCACGCGCTCGCGCTGACCGGCGACCCGGTCACCTTCGAGGCGATGCAGCGCCGGCTGGCCGGGGTGAACCTGGCCGACCCCGACCCGCCCCGCTGGGAGTACCTCTGGTCGGCGTCCCACCCGTCCACGGTCGAGCGGATGGCCGCCGCCCGCGCCTACGCCAGGGAGATCGGCAGATGAGCCGGACCTTGCTGATCACCAACGACTTCCCGCCGCGGCCCGGCGGCATCCAGTCCTTCGTGCACAACCTCGCCATCCGCCAGCCCCCGGGCTCCGTGGTGGTCTACGCGTCGAGCTGGCGGGGCGCCGCCAAGTTCGACGCCGACCAGCCGTTCGAGGTGATCCGGGAACGCACCAAGGTGCTGCTGCCCACCCCGCTGATCGCCCGCCGCGCCGCGCGGCTGGCCCGGGCGTACGACTGCGACACGGTGTGGTTCGGCGCGGCGGCCCCGCTGGGGCTGCTCGCGGCGGGGCTGCGCCGGCGGGCCGGGATCCGGCGGGCGGTGGCGCTGACCCATGGCCACGAGGCCGGCTGGGCCGCGCTGCCCGGCGCCCGGTCCGCGCTGCGCCGGATCGGGCGGGGCGTGGACGTCACCACCTACCTGGGGGAATACACCCGGGTTCGGCTGGCCCGGGTGCTTGACGGGGTGACCGAGCTGCGCCGGCTTGCGCCGGGCGTCGACGTGGAGACGTACCACCCGTCCGTCGACGGGGAACGGGTGCGGCTGCGGTTGGGCCTGGCCGACCGTCCGGTGGTGGTGTGTGTCTCGCGGCTGGTGCCGCGCAAGGGGCAGGACATGCTCATCCGGGCGATGCCGGAGATCCGTCGGCGGGTGCCGGACGCGGCGCTGCTGATCGTGGGTGGCGGGCCCTACCGGGCCACGCTGGAGAAGCTGGCCCGGCAGACCGGGGTGGAACGCGACGTGGTCTTCACCGGCTCGGTGCCGTCGGCGGAGTTGCCCGCCCACTACGCCGCCGGCGACGTGTACGCCATGCCCTGCCGGACCCGCAACCGCGGCCTGGACGTCGAGGGGCTGGGGATCGTCTACCTGGAGGCCAGCGCGACCGGGCTGCCGGTGGTGGCCGGCGACTCCGGCGGCGCGCCGGACGCCGTCCGGGAGGGCGAGACCGGGTACGTGGTCCGCGGCCGGGACGTGGCCCAGCTTGCCGACCGGGTGGCGACGCTGCTCGCGGACCGGGATCTGGCCCGTCAGCTCGGCGGGGCCGGCCGCGCGTGGGTGGAGAAGGAGTGGCGCTGGGAGACCCAGGCGGAACGGATGACCGCCCTCCTCGCCGGCTGACCGGCGCAGGCCGACGCCCGGCCGTACGCCGACGGCGGAGGTGCCTCAATCGGGTGCGCTTCCCACTGGCCGGGCCTGCCCACCGGCTGGGCCTTCCTTCCCGTCGGACTTCGCGGCCCGGCGGCCGAATGTCTCATTCGGACGCTACGAACTTGATGACGTGAACGACTCAGGCCTGGGTGGGGGGTCGTTCGGTCCGGCGTCCGGCGCTGAATCGTCTGCGTCATCAAGTTCGTAGGTGGGGCTAGGTGTACTCGCCGTCGCTGGCGGTGGCAGTTCCTGCGGACGCTTTGGAGTTGATAGCACGAACGACTCAGGTGGCTGCCACGGTTGGTGTCGTGAACGCCGCCGTCGTGAGTCGTTGGTGATGTCAGGTCCAAAGGCGGACCGCGGTTACCGTCCGTCGGGGCGCGGGGCGCGGGGCGCGGGGCGCGGGGCGCGGGGCGCGGGGCGCGGGCTCAGGCCGGGTGGGTGAGGGCCTGGCTGGCCGGGGCGGGGCGGCCGAAGTGCCAGCCCTGCCCGGCGTCGCAGCCGATTGCCCGGAGCCGGTCCGCCTGTCCGGCGGTCTCCACGCCCTCGGCGGTGACGGTCAGCCCGAGGGCGTGCGCGAGCGACACCAGCGAAGCGAGGATCCGCTCATCCGTGCGGCTGCTTGGGTCGTCGGCCGGCGCGCGCAGCCCGGCCACGAACTCGCCCGCCACCTTCAGCTCGGTGACCGGCAGGTCCCGCAGGTACGCCAGGTTGCAGTAGCCGGTGCCGAAGTCGTCGATGGCGATCCGGACCCCGAGCTCCTTGAGCACCCGCAGGGCGCGGACCGGCTCGGCCACCGTGCTCATCATGGTGCTCTCGGTGACCTCCAGCTGAAGCCGTTCCGGGGGCAGCCCGGTCCGCTGGAGCACCCCCTCCACCTCCTGCACCAGGCCGGGTCGGTGCAGCTGACGGACGGCCAGGTTGACGCTGACGAACGGCGCGTCGGGCCGCCCCGCCGACCAGCTCCCCGCCTCCCGGCAGGCCTCGGCGAGCACCCAGCTGCCGAGCCGGACGATCAGCCCGGTCTCCTCGGCCAGCCCGATGAAGCTGTCCGGCTGGAGCACGCCCAGCTCGGGGTGCCGCCAGCGGACCAGCGCCTCCATGCCGAGCACCCGGCCGTCGCACAGCGAGGTCAGCGGCTGGTAGTCGAGGTAGAACTCGCCCCGGTCCAGGGCGGTGGGGATCGCCGCCGAGAGGGCGTACCGGGCCAGCTCCCGACGGTTGCGGTCGGCGTCGAAGACCGACCAGCGGGCGCCGCCGGCCGCCTTGGCCCAGTGCAGGGTGCTGTCCGCTTCCCGCATCAGCTCCATCGGCGTGGTGCCAGCCACCTGTCGCTCCACGATTCCGATGCTGGCCGACACGGTCAGCTCGTGCCCCTCCACGAGGGCCGGCTCGCTCACCGCCGCGAGGGCCGCCTCGGCCACCTTGACCACGTCCTCGATGCAGGCGGTGCGCTCGACCAGGATGACGAACTCGTCGCCGCCGAGCCGGGCCACCAGATGCTCGCCGAGCGCCCGGCGCAGCCGCTGTGCCACCGACAACAGCAGCGCGTCGCCGACCTGATGGCCGAGCGAGTCGTTGACCACCTTGAAGCGGTCCAGGTCGAGGAAGCAGACCCCGATCCGGTCGGCGCCCCGCCCGGGCGCCTCGATCGCGGCGGTGAGCCGCTCGGTGAACAGGATCCGGTTGGGCAGGTCGGTCAGCGGGTCGTGGGTGGCCTGGTAGCGGAACCGCGCCTCGCTCTCCCGCAGCGCCCGCTCGGCCTCCGCGCGGGCCATCATCGCGGCCCGCCGGATCGACTCCTGCTCGTCCAGGGTGCGGTCGCGCAGGGCGCGGGCGTACCCG
Organism: Micromonospora sp. NPDC047740; assembly: GCF_043204735.1. Taxonomy (NCBI): domain Bacteria; kingdom Bacillati; phylum Actinomycetota; class Actinomycetes; order Micromonosporales; family Micromonosporaceae; genus Micromonospora; species Micromonospora sp. NPDC047740. The sequence continues at coordinate 105,349 of NZ_JBIDCT010000004.1, read as the reverse complement.
GTGGCGACCATGGCCAGCAGCCGCGCCATTCGGTCCTCGACGTCGTCGATGACCAGACCCAGGTCGCGTACCAGGCGGAGCTGGATCACCTCGACGGTACGGCCCAGCCCTTCGGCGGAGGCAATGTGCGCCTGCACCAGCTCCGCGCCGACCTGCTGACCGATGCGCAGGTCGAACGGCTCGGACCGGATCGCCACGGCCAGCCGCTCGGCGAGCCGTTGCAGCAGCGCCTCCAACTGCGCCTGGGTCATCGGCAGGTAGCTGGTGCCGGAGACCGCCTTGGCCCACGCCCGGGCGAAGGTGCCGGGGCGGGAGCGGGTCGTGGCGGTGGCTCCGTCACCCACCGAGCCGCCCGACGCCGCCGATGAAGACTGATCGCTCGGCGTCCTCCGCATGCTCCGGCGACTCCGGACGCCACTGCGGTACCCAGACCACGCCCGGGTCGACCAGCTCGAATCCGTCGAAGAGCGTGACCAGCTCGGCCCGGCTACGGATCCAGAGCTGGTTGTCGGTGCGGCGGTAGACCTGCTCGGCCTCGGCCCGCTCGCCCGTCTCGCTACGGCCGTCGTCGCTGGCCTGCGACAGCACCAGGTGGCTGCCGGGCGCGAGCGCCGTGCGCAGCGTCCGCAGGATCTCCTCCGGTCGGTCCGCCGGCGGGATGAAGTGCAGCACCGCCACGACCAGCACAGCGACCGGCTGGGAGAAGTCCAGCAGCCGGTTGACCTCGGGGTGGCCGAGGATCGCGGCCGGCCGGCGCAGGTCCTCCTGGATCACCGTGGCCCGGTCGTTGCCGGCCAGGATCTCCCGGCTGTGCGCCACCGCGACCGGGTCGACGTCGACGTAGACCACCCGGCACGCCGGGTCGGCCCGCTGGGCGATCTCGTGCACGTTGCCCACGGTCGGGATGCCGGAACCGAGGTCGAGGAACTGGCGTATCCCGGAATCGGCCAGGAACTGCACCGCCCGGCGGAGGAAGGCCCGGTTGGCCTGGGCCATCAGCGGGGCCTCGGGCACCGCGTCCACCATGGCCCGGGCGGCCGCCCGGTCGGCCGCGAAGTTGTGCGAGCCGCCGAGGTAGTAGTCGTACATGCGGGCCACACTGGGGCGCTCGATGTCGATCGTGTCGGGTGCCCAGTCCGGCCGCTGCATGCCCCTGCCCCTTTTGCATCAACAACGCGCGGCTCGTCCCCGCGCGGACCACTCGCGTATTCTGCCCCTCCACTGACGCGGTGCAAAGACCATCGTCGCTGCGCGGTCGGTCCCTCACCGTACGCGTTCGTCGGCTGCCCGGAATGCCCGAGAGGCCCGCGTCCGGAGCACGGACGCGGGCCTCTCGGCAGGTGGTCGGGACGCCTCAGAACTTGGGGGCGTCCGGGGCCTCCAGCAGGCCGAGCCGCAGCGCGGTCATCAGCGCCTGGGCCCGATTGGCCGCGCCCAGCTTCTCGTAGAGCTTCGAGATGTGCGTCTTGGCGGTCGACTCGCTGACGAACAGCTGCTTGGCGATGCCGGCCACGCTCATGCCGTCGGCCAGCAGCCGCAGCACCTGGCCCTCCCGCGGGGAGAGCTGTGGGCCGGAGGGAGCCAGTCGGCGCTTCATCGCCTCGGCCAGGTCGGCGGCGGTGAAGGCGCTGGGCGAGGAGGCGGCGTGCCGGGCGGCGGCGACCACCTCGTCGGCCGGGGCGGTCTTCGGCACGAAGGCGCTGGCCCCCGCCTCCAGGGCGCCGAACAGTTGGTCGTCGCCGGCGTACATGGTCAGCACGACGATGCCCATCGACGCGCTGGACTTGCGGAGGGCGCGGGTGGCCTCCAGGCCGCTGCCGTCGGGGAGTCGCAGGTCCATGATCACCACGTCCGGCTGGAGCGCGCCGGCCTGGCGAACCCCTTCGGCTGCCGTGGCGGCCTCGCCCACGACCTCGAACTGCCGGTCCCGCTCGAAGGCGTGCCGCAGACCCTTGCGGATCAGGTCGTGATCGTCGACAAGGAGAACCTTGGTACGGGTGGCCGGTGTCGGGCTAGTGGTCATCCTCGGGTTACTCCCCTTCTGCTGCTGCGCTGCCGCGCACCTTATCGCGCCGGGGCGAGGAGCCGATCACCACCGCCACGGTCGTGCCGCTTGGTTGCCGCGGTCTGATCTCCAGCCGGCCCCGGATACGTTCCGCCCTCTCGGCCATGATCGCAAGCCCGTAGTGCCCGTCAGGGCGCTGGTCAACGATGCCGTGACCGTCATCCGACACTTCGATCTGGGCGTACGGGGGGTCCACCGCGCAGGTGACCCACAGGTTCGACGCCCCGGCGTGCTTGCGCGCGTTGGTGACCGCCTCCTGCGCGATGCGTAGCAACTCGGCCTCGGTCGCGGCGGGCAGCCGGGCGGTGGACTCGTCCAGGGACAGGTGCACCCGCAGCCCTCCGGAGGCGCCCACGGTGCGGGCGTACTCGGCGATCGCGGCGGCCAGGCCGCCGTGCCGGTCCACCTCGCTGCGCAGCTCGAACAGGCTCAGCCGCAGCTCGGTGATCACCCGGGTGACCTCCTGCCGCAGAGTGCGCAGCGAGTCGGCGGTCTCCTCGGCGTCGTCGTGCACGGTGGCCAGGGCGTTGTCGATGCCGTACCCGACCATCACCAGCTCCTGGGCGACCCCGTCGTGGATCTCCCGGGCCAGCCGCTGCCGCTCCTCGTTGGTGGCCAGCGACCGCACCTCGTCGAAGAGCAGCGCGGCCTCCAGCCGCAGCGCCGCCGGACCGGTCAGCGCGGTCACCCGGGACACCACCGGCGCCGGGTACGCGTGCGCGGTATCCGCCTCGATGACCACCAGGCCGACCGTGCGTACCCCGGCGACCAGCGGCACGATCAGGGCCGACACCTCGCCGGTCTGCTGCGAGCGGGCCTGCGAGCGGGCCGCGGTCTGCGGCTGCTGGCTCGCCCAGGCGTCGGCGATCGCCGAGTCCGCGTCGAGCGTGGTCTCCCAGTCCACCCGGTCCGCGCCGACCTGGGCGAGCACCACGAGCCGGCCGCCGCCGCTGGCGGACAGCACCGCGCCCCGGTCGGTCTTCGCCACCACCCGCAGCTCCTCCAGCAGGTGCTCGGAGATGCCGCCCGGGTCGAGCGTGGCGCCCGGCAGCTGGCGGGCGACCGTACGCAGCTGGGTCAGCAGCCGGGTCGCCTCCGCGTACGGCTGGGGCTTGCCTTCGCCGCGCACCCGCATCACCCGCTGGAGCGTGCCGGCCGTGTAGAGGCCGAGCGCGGCCAGGATCAGCCACTGCGCGCAGACCGCGAGATAGCCGAGCTGGCCGAGCTGCCGCCCGCCGCCGACCACGGTGAAGGCCGCGCTGACCAGCAGGGTGGCGGCCGCCACGGCGAGCAGCGCCGCGCCCTCGCGGAACCGGCGGCGCAGCGCCGTCACGGTAACCGGCACGGCGAGGTACGGCAGCACCGCCGAGGCGCCCAGCCCGCCGGTCACCCCGGCCAGGTGGGTGTCCGCGGCGATCTTGCTGGCGGCCAGGCCGAGGACCACCACCTCGGCGAACCGGCTGAGCGGTCCGAGCAGCCGATGCTGCGGGGCCAGCACGGCGGGCAGCCCGGCCAGGCCCAGCAGGGCGATCCACCAGAGCTGCGTGACGTCCCGGGTGGCGAACAGGGTCAGGCCGGCGACCAACGCGAGGAGGACCGCCCGCGCGAACGCGGCGAGGGGTTGCGTCGGTGGCTGGCTGGGTGTCGAGGCGGGCACGTGACGGATCGTAGTCAGCGTCGGTAGATATCCGCGATCTCCGCCGCGTACGTCTTGTGCACGACCTGCCGCTTCACCTTGAGCGAGGGGGTCAGCTCGCCGGTGTCCTCGGTGAAGTCGTGCGGCAGGATCCGGAACACCTTGATCGCCTCGGCCTTGGAGACCGACCGGTTGGCCTGGTCGATCGCGCCCTGCACCTCGGCCCGCAGCGCCTCGTCGTCGCGCAGGTCGGCGGCGCGGGTCGTCTCCGGCCGGCCGCGCGCGGCCAGCCACTTCGGCAGCGCCTCCTCGTCGATGGTGACCAGCGCCCCGATGAACGGCTGCCGGTCGCCGACCACCACGCACTGGCTCACCAGCGGGTGGGCCCGGACCTGGTCCTCCAGCGCCGCCGGGGCGACGTTCTTGCCGCCGGCGGTCACGATGATCTCCTTCTTGCGGCCGGTGATGCTCAGGTAGCCGTCCTCGTCGAGCCGGCCCAGGTCGCCGGTGCGGAACCAGCCGTCCGAAGTGAGCGCCTCGGCGGTGGCCGCCTCGTTGTGCCAGTACCCCTGGAAGACCAGGTCGCCGGAGATCAGGATCTCGCCGTCGTCCTCGATCCGGATCGTCACGCCGGGCAGCGGGCGGCCCACCGTGCCGATCCGGGTGGCGCTGGGCAGATTCGCGGCGGCGGCGGGGGCGGTCTCGGTGAGGCCGTAGCCCTCGGAGATGTTCACCCCGATGCCGCGGAAGAAGTGCGCGAGCCGGGTGCCGAGCGGAGCGCCGCCGGAGATCGCGTCCCGGCACCGGCCGCCCAGCGCCGCCCGCAGCTTGCCGTAGACCAGCTTGTCGAAGAGCACGTGCTGGGCGCGCAGCGCCAGGCCCGGCCCGTCCGGGGCGTCCAGCGCCTCGCTGTACGCGATGGCGACCTTCTCGGCCCGGTCGAAGATCTTCCCCTTGCCGTCGGCCTCGGCCTTCTGCCGGGCGCCGTTGTAGACCTTCTCGAACACCCGGGGCACGGAGAGCACGAAGGTCGGCTTGACCTCCTGGAGCTCGGCGACCAGGTTCTTGGTGTCCGCACAGTGCGCCATGGTGGCCCGGGCCTGCACCACGCCGATCTGGATGAGCCGGGCGAAGGCGTGCGCGAGCGGCAGGAAGAGCAGGGTGGAGGCGCCCTGACGGAAGAGGTTCGGCAGCACCGGCACCGCGTTGGTGATGTCGGCGTACATGTTGCGGTGGGTCAGCACGCAACCCTTGGGGCGGCCGGTGGTGCCGCTGGTGTAGATGATGGTGGCGATGTCGTCGGCCTTGACGGTCGAGCGGCGTACCTCGACGTCGGCCGGGTCGACAGAGGCGCCGGCGGCGACCAGCTCGTCCACCGCGCCGCTCTCGATCTGCCAGATCTGGCGCAGCTCGGGCAGCCGGTCGCGGATCTCGGCGACCAGCCCGGCGTGCGCGGCGGTCTCCACCAGCGCGGCGACCGCGCCGGAGTCGGCGAGGATCCAGGCCGCCTGCTCGGCGCTGGACGTCTCGTAGATCGGCACGGTGACCGCGCCGGCAGCCCAGATGGCGTAGTCGAGCAGGGTCCACTCATAGCGGGTGCGGCTCATCAGCGCGACCCGGTCGCCGGGGGAGATGCCGGCGGCGAGCAGGCCCCGGGCCACCGCCACGACCTCGTCGCGGAACTGCCGGCAGGTCACGTCCGTCCAGGCACGGCCGTCGCCGCCGCCACGCCGGACGAACTGCACCGTCTCGGGGGCGACCTCGGCGTTTTCCCAGACCGGGTCGGTCAGGTTGGCCGCGTCGCCGACGGTGACGATCGGCGGTACGGAGAACTCGCGCACAGGCACTCCCTCGTGCTCACACGGCCCGGGCCGGCCGTGTCGGCTCTGTCGAAACCTACCCGCCCGTTCGCGAAGGTGAGGTGGGGAGGTTGCCCGCCCGGCTGACGGGACACACCCGGCCCGGCCCGACCGCGACCGCGGCTCGGGGGTGGAGCGCCGCGCCCGGGCCCGCCGCCGGGTAGCCTCCCCCCATGGCGGACTCCTCCACCCAGTCGATCATCATCGGCGCGCCACCGGACCGGGTGGCGACGGTCATCTGCGACTTCCCCAGCTACCCGGAGTGGGCCGAGGCGATCCGGCGGGCGGAGGTGATCGAGGAGTACGAGGACGGTTACGCCAGCCAGGTCCGGTTCACCATCGACGCCGGCGTCATGGCCGACGAGTACGTGCTGGCCTACGAGTACGCCGAGGACCTCGCCCGGATCGAGTGGCACCTGGTGGCGCCCTCGAAGATGCAGAAGGCCCAGCGGGGGTCGTACGACCTCACCGGCAGTCCCGACGGGACCACCACGGTCACCTACACCCTCGAGGTGGAGCTCTCCGTGGCCATGCTCGGCATGTTTCGCCGCAAGGCCGAGAAAATGATCATGGATGCGGCGTTGAAGCAGCTCAAGCGCCGGGTAGAAGCACTCGGTGCGGCCCACTGACCCGACCGGCGTCCGGTCGTCACGGTAGAGGAGCCGACCCATGGCCACCACTGATCCGGGTTCGGCCCGGGAGGAGGCGGAACGCCTCGTCGCCATGCTGCTGGCCTCCGCCCGGCTGGCCGCCGCCACGGGGGCCGGCCCCTGGGGCCCGCTCGGCGGGATTCTGTCCGGTGTCCTCGGTCACACCCCGGGCGGTGCCGGCTCCGGCGAGCCGACGGCCTCGGCGGGTTTCGCCACCGGGTCGCCCGAATGCTGCGTCTGCCCGATCTGTCGGGGTATCGCGGCGTTGCGGGACCCCAGTCCGGAGTTCGCCGAGCGCCTCGCCACCGGCGCCGGGGACCTGGCGGCCGGCGTGGCCAGCCTGCTGCGCGCGTTCGCCCCGGCCGAGCCGGCGGGGGCCGACGAGCCGGCCGCCGGTGCCCAGGCCGGAGATCACGTCTGGCGCGAGGCCACCCGTACCGGGCATGATTCTCAGCCGGCACCCGAGCAGGACGTCTGGTCCGCCGCGACCCGGGGGGAGGGCCTGGCCGACCCGGGTGCCAGCGTGCCGCCCGCCGACGCCGCCGGGCCGGACGTGCCGGTGTCGAGCCGGCCGCCGGCCGGCCGTCCCGTGGTGCCCGTCGCCCGGGCGTCCGGCGAGGTGGCCGAGGAGGCACCAGGCGACGGGGCCTGACCACCGGACATCCCGACCCTGCCCGGCCGTGCCGGACGAGGTCAGGGAGCACAGCAGAGGGGAGTGGCAGCGGTGACGCTGACCATCGGAGTCGACGTCGGTGGCACGAAGGTGGCCGGCGGTGTCGTGGACGACACCGGCAAGGTGCTCGTGCAGGCCCGACGAGACACCCCCGCCGAAGACGTGGCCAAGACCCGGGACACCATCATCGAGGTGGTCACCGAGCTGGCCACCGGCCACCCGGTCGAGGCGGTCGGCATCGGCGCGGCCGGCTGGATCGACGCCTCCCGGTCCACCGTGCTCTTCGCCCCCAACCTGGCCTGGCGGGACGAGCCGCTGCGCGAGTACGTCAGCAACGCCATCGGGGTGCCGGTGGTCGTGGAGAACGACGGGAACGTGGCCGCCTGGGCGGAGTTCCGCTACGGCGCGGCCCGGGCCGCCGACGACTCGATGGTCATGTTCACCATCGGCACCGGCGTCGGCGGCGGCATCGTGCTCGGCGGTGAGCTGCTCCGCGGCGCCAACGGCATCGCGGCCGAGCTGGGGCACATGCTCACCGTGCCGGACGGCCACCAGTGCGGCTGCGGCCGGCTGGGCTGCATCGAGCAGTACGCCAGCGGCAGCGCCCTGGTCCGCTTCGCCCGCGCCGCCGCCCGCCAGGAACCGCACCGGGCCACCGCCCTGCTGGAGCTGGCCGGCGGCGAGGCCGAGGGGATCACCGGGCCGATGGTGACCGCCGCCGCGCAGGGGGGCGACCCGGTGTCCGCCGAGGCGTTCGCCCAGGTCGGCCGCTGGCTGGGCACCAGCCTCGCCGACATGGCGCAGATCCTCGACCCGCAGGTGCTGGTCGTCGGGGGCGGCGTGGTGGAGGCCGGTGACCTGCTGATGGGCCCGACCCGGCGGTCGTACACCCAGGCCCTCGCCCAGCGCAGCCGGCTGCCGGTGGCCGAGATCCGCCCGGCCGAGCTGGGCAACACCGCCGGCGTCATCGGCGCCGCCGACCTCGCCCGGCGGCTGTGAGGTGCCCGGCCCGGGCGTACCGCTGCGGGTGGTGTCGTACAACGTGCACAGCCAGCGGGACGACACCGCCGCGCTGGCCGAGGTGGTCCGGGAGGCCGCGCCGGACGTGGTGATCGTCCAGGAGGGGCCGCGGCGGTTCCGGTGGCGGCAGAAGTGCGCCTCGCTGGCCGACTCGTTCGGCCTGGTCGTGGCCGCCGGCGGCCTGCCGTCGCTGGGCAACCTGCTGCTGACCAGCCTGCGGGTGCGGGTAGTGGCCACCCGCTGCCAGCGCTACCCGCTGACCCCCGGGCGGCATCTGCGCGGCGCCGCGTACGCCGAGTGCCTGGTGGCCGGGAGCCGGTTCCTGCTGGCCGGCTCCCACCTCTCGATCGACCCGGCCGAGCGGCCGGCGCAGGCGGCCGCGTTCAAGCGGGAGCTGGCCGCCACGACGCTGCCGGTGGTGGCCGGCGCCGACCTCAACGAGGAGCCGGACGGGCCGGCGTGGCGGACGGTGGCGCAGGGGCTGACCGACACCGCGCTGGCCGCAGACCGGGCGGACCGGCACACCTTCCCCTGTGCCAACCCGCAGCGGCGGATCGACGCCCTCTTCGTGGACCCGCAGATCACCGTGGTGGACTACGACGTGGTGGACACCCCGCGCACCCGCCGGGCCAGCGACCACTTCCCGGTGCTGGTCGACCTGCTGCTGCCCGCCGGCTGAGCCGGCGACCCGCCGAGATGATCCGGCAGGCTGGACAAGCGCGGGCATTCTCGGCAGGATTTCGCACCGACCCGGCCCTCGTGCCGCACAAAGGAGATTGTCCCGGTGCCCTCCTCCACCGACCTCGGCCGTCCCGATCCGGACCCGACGGTCGCCCTGACCCAGGACGGCCGCCCGGTCTCCGACCGGGGCGACACCGTCTGCGTCATCGGCGCCGGGGCCAGCGGCCTCACCGCCGTGAAGAACCTCCGCGAGCACGGCTTCGGCGTCGACTGCTATGAGCGGGAGACCGGTATCGGCGGGGCGTGGAACTGGCGGCACGACCGCAGCCCGGTGTACGCCAGCACCCACCTCATCTCGTCCCGGCCGTTCACCCAGTTCCCCGACTTCCCGATGCCGGACGACTGGCCGGACTACCCGCACCACACCCAGCTGCTGTCCTACTTCGAGCGCTACGCCGACCACTTCGACCTGCGCCAGCACGTCTGGTTCGGCACCGAGGTGGTCCGGGTGGAGCCGGTCGAGGGGGACCGTTGGGACGTCACCACCCGCAGCACCGGCGGGTACGGCCCGGAGCGCACCTCCCGGTATGCGGGCGTGGTGCTGGCCAACGGGCACAACTGGTCGCCGAAGCTGCCCCGCTACGAGGGCCTGGAGCAGTTCCGGGGCGAGGTCATGCACGCCTCGTCCTACAAGGACCCGGCGCAGCTGCGCGGCAAGCGGGTGCTGGTGGTGGGCGGCGGCAACACCGGCTGCGACATCGCGGTCGAGGCGGCCCAGCAGGCGTCCCACTGCTGGCACTCCACCCGCCGCGGCTACTGGTACGCCCCGAAGTACGTCTTCGGCCGCCCCGCCGATCAGGTCAACGACACCCTGCTCGCGCTGCGGGTGCCGCTGCGGGTACGCCAGTGGCTCTATCACCGGACGCTGCGGCTGACCGTCGGTGACCTGACCCGGTTCGGCCTGCCCAGACCGGACCACCGGGTCTACGAGACCCACCCGATCGCCAACAGCCAGCTGGTCTACCACGTCGGCCACGGTGCGATCACCCCGGTGCCGGACGTGACCCGGTTCCACGACCGCACGGTGGCGCTGAGCGACGAGCGGGAGATCGACCCGGAGCTGGTCATCTTCGCCACCGGCTACCTGCCGCGCTTCGAGTTCCTCGACGGCGCGGTGCTCGGCGACGCCGACGGGTCGGGCCGGCCGCGGCTCTGGCTCAACGCCTTCGCCGCCGGCCACCCCACGCTGGCCGTGGTCGGCCTGGTGCAGCCGGATTCCGGCGTGTTCCCCATCGCGCACTGGCAGAGCGTGCTCTTCGCCCGGCTGCTCGCCGCGCGAACCGCCCGGCCGGACCGGGCCGCCGCGTTCGGCCGGAAGGTCGCCGCCGGCCTCGGTGAGCGGTACTCGGGGAAGGTCAAGGACAGCAGCCGGCACTGGTTCGAGGTCGGGCACGCCGACTACCTGCGGGCGCTCCAGCGCGCCCTTGACGAGCTGGAGGGCAAGTGAGCGAGCGAAGCGAGGCGGTGGCGTGAGCGAGCGGAGCGAGCGAACCATTCAGTTCAGCAGCGTGGCGCCTCGCGCCGCCGGGGAGCGAAGCGAGGCGGCGGCGTGAGCGTGGAGCGGGTGCGGATCGTCCGGTCGTGGGAGTGGGCCCGCCCGGAGCGCCCGGCCCGACGTGAGGTGCTGGCCGTGGTGCCGGAGCTGGAGGAGGGGAAGCCGCCCCTGCTCTTCGTACCCGGGTTCGGGCACGGGGCGTGGGCGTTCGCCGAGCACTGGCTGTCGCACGCCGCGTCCCGCGGCTTCCCGGCGTACGCGCTGAGCCTGCGCGGGCACGGCGGCAGCGAGCCGGCGCCGGCGGCGACGCTGCGGTCGTACACCCATGACGTGGTCCAGGCGGCGGCGAGCCTGCCGCGGCAGGCGGTGCTGGTGGGGCACGGGGCCGGCGCCCGGGTGGTGGCGCACGCCCTGGCCCGCTACCCGGCCCGGGCGGCGGTGCTGGTGGCGCCGGTGCTGGGCAGCTGGGGGACGTTCGGCACCGCGCTGCGGCGTAACCCGGTGGGCACCCTGCCGGCGGTCTTCGGCGGCCGCCTGCGGCTGAGCCGCCGGCAGCTGTTCAGCCGGGAGCTGCCGGACGGCGAGGCCCGCCGGTACGTCGCGCGGCTGGGTCGGGCCGGCCGGCGGGCGCAGTGGCAGTTGCTCACCGGCGACCAGCCGGAGCCGGCGGTGGGCCGCCCGCCGGTGCTGGTGCTGGGCAGCCCGGACGACCGGGTGGTGCCCGCGGCGGCGCTGACCCGGGCCGCGCGCCGGTACGCCTCGGCCCCGCTGCTCTTTCCCGGCATGGGCCACGATCTGATGCTGGACGCCCGCTGGCGGGAGCCGATCGACGCGATCCTTGACTGGCTGGAGAAGGACCCGGCGCCCGCCGCCGGGTGAGCGCGGGCGCCGGTCAGTCGGCCGCGGCGAGCCGGCGCAGCAGTGAGCCGCTCTCGCTCAGGGCGCTCAGGTACGACCGCGCCCAGGCGTGGATGTCGTTGCGCCGCAGGTGCGTCCGCATCGCCCGCATCCGGGCCGAGACGTCCTCCGGGCCGGCCCGCAGCGCGGTGAGCAGGGCCTGCTTCAGCCCGTCCAGGTCGTGCGGGTTGACCAGGTACGCCTGGTCCAGCTCGGCGGCGGCGCCGGCGAACTCGCTGAGCAGCAGCGCGCCGGTGTCGTCCACCCGGGCGGCGACGTACTCCTTGGCGACCAGGTTCATCCCGTCCCGCAGCGGGGTCACCGCCATCACGTCGGCGATCCGGTAGAGGGCGACCAGTTCGGTCCGGTCGAAGGGCTGGCTGAGGTAGTGGATCGCCGGCTCGCCGACCCGGCCGAACTCGCCGTTGATCCGGCCGACCTGGTGCTCCACCCGGTCCCGGAGGATCTGGTACTGGGCGACGCGTTCCCGGCTGGGCACAGCGACCTGGACCAGCACCGTGTCCCGGACCTTGACGTCCCCGCTGGCCAGCAGCTCCCGGTACGCCTTGAGCCGCTGCTCGATGCCCTTGGTGTAGTCCATCCGGTCCACGCTGAGGATGACGTGCTCGGGGTCGCCGAGGTCCGTGCGCAGCCGGTGGGCCCGGTCGGCGACCTCGGGCCGGGCGGCGAGCGCGGCCATCTCGGCGGTGTCGATGGAGACGGGGAAGGCGCCGACCTGGACCGTCCGGTCGCCGACGTCGACCCGCCGGTCGGTGGCGGGCAGTTCGAGCACCTTGGCCACCAGTTGGGCGAAGTTGTGCGCGGCCTGCGCCCGCTGGAAGCCGATCAGGTCGGCGCCGAGCATGCCGCGCAGCAGTTCGGCCCGGCGGGGGAGCTGCATGAACAGCTCCGGCGGCGGGAACGGCACGTGCAGGAAGAAGCCGATTCGCAGGTCGGGGCGGAGCCGCCGGAGCAGCCCCGGGACGAGCTGGAGGTGGTAGTCCTGCACCCAGACCAGGCCGCCCGGCTCGGCCACCTCGGCCGCGGCCTCGGCGAACCGCTGGTTGACCCGCTGGTACGCCTCCCACCAGCGGCGGTGGTACTCGGGCTGCTCGACGGCGTCGTGGTAGAGCGGCCAGAGGGTCGCGTTGGCGAAGCCCTCGTAGTGGTCGCGGAGATCGTCGGCGGTCAGCGGGACGGTGTGCATCCGGACGCCGTCCACCTCGGGCAGGTGCGGTGCCGGGCCGGTGCCGCCGGCCCAGCCGAGCCAGGTCGCCGGGGTGTGCCGGAGCAGGGGGTGCAGGGCGCTCACCAGGCCGCCGGGGCTGCGGCGCCACTCGCAGGCGCCGTCCGGCGCCACACTGTCGTCGACGGGGAGGCGGTTGGCCACCACCACGAGGGGGCTCTGTCGCATCTCGGGCAATCCGCTCAGCAGGGGTCCGGCCACCGGAGCGAGGAACAAACCGGACAGCCGGTGCGGGAAGTGACGTACGGGTATTCCTACTGACCGTAAGTTACACCCCTGTTACGCGCCTGGCGCCGGGGCGGCGGCCGTCCCGGTATCCGGGCGGCGGCCGGGGCGGAGCGGATCAGACGACCGCGCCGTCGTCCGGGTCCTGCTCGTCGGAGTCGCCGGGGCGCAGCCGCCAGATCAGCATCACGAAGCCGGCCAGGATGCCGGTGAAGCCGAGCAGCGTCACCACGGACGGGTCGGTGACCGGGAGCAGGGTGGGGGAGAGGAAGAACACGAAGCCGGCCACGATGCAGAGCACGCCGACCACGGCGTACTTCGAGAAGCGCGGCAGCGGGGGCGGCGGTGGCGGGGTGTAGTGCTCGTCCTCGTCGTCGGGCAGGTCGGCGCCGAAGGTGTCCAGGCCGTCCAGCAGTGACGGCTCGTCGGACCGGCCCCGGCTCACCGAGATCCCGGAGACGTCCGCCGCGTACGGCAGGCGCCGGACGTCGGTGGCGGTCGGGCCGCCGGTCTCCTCCGCCCGGCCGCCGGCGCTCCCGGTCGGCTCGGGCGGGTCGACGGAGTCGTCGTCCACGTCCTCGGCGGCGGGCCACGGGTGGCTGCCGGAGGTGGGGGCGGAGTGGAAGCCGGCGACGATCTTGGCCCACTCCGCCTCGATGTCCGGCTCGTCGTCCCGGGTCGACTCGCGGTCCCCCTCGTCGGTGAGCTGGGTGAGGTAGTCCCGGGCGGTGGTCAGGTGCGAGCGGTCGACGTAGAGCCGGTCGACTGGGCGGGACGGGACCGTCGTGGTGCGGGTGATCGGGTTCAGGTCGGCGGAGGGCTGCAGGTAAGCGGCGATCCCGCCGGCGGCGAGCACGTCGAGCAGATGTTCGCCGATGCGCGGATCGACGTCGCCCGCGACCGCGTACTCGGCCGCGTCGAGCCCGTTGTCCCGCCGTCCCCGGCGGGGCCCACCCGCTGACACCGGACACCCCTCCTCGCCGCCTGTCGGTGCGTCCCGACCCGGCGCCCCGTACGCCGTGCCCTGAATCGTGACACGTCCGGACCCTGTTCCGGGAGTGCGTTGTGGCGTGCCGCTCCCGGTTCGTAGGCTCTTCCCGGACAGTCCCGCTCGCCGACGGCGCCCCGGGCGCGGTCCGGGCGCGTCCCGGCGGCCCGTTCCGGGCTCCCCGGCCTCGACGGCTCCAGGTCGCCGCGCGGCGTCGGGCCGGCCGTCATCCGCCTCCGGTGCGCCGCCTGGCGTCGCCGAGGCCGAATGGTGGCCGCCAGCCGAGTTGGAGCCGTCGTCGGGCGTCGCCGCCCCCACCTGGAAGGACCCCGGTGCTGTACTGGCTGTTGAAGTACATCATCCTCGGCCCGCTGCTGAGGCTGATCTTCCGCCCGCAGGTGGAGGGGCTCGAGCACGTCCCGGAGACCGGTCCGGTCATCCTGGCCAGCAACCACCTCTCCTTCTCGGACTCGATCTTCACGCCGCTCATCGTCAAGCGAAAAGTCACATTCATCGCCAAAGCGGAGTACTTCACCGGTAAGGGGATCAAGGGCTGGCTGACCAAGATGTTCTTCGTCGGCTCCGGCACCATCCCGGTCGACCGGTCCGGCGGCCAGGCCGCCCGGGCCGCCCTGGACACCCAGCTCAAGGTGCTACGGGCGGGCGGGATCGCCGGCATCTATCCCGAGGGGACCCGCTCGCCGGACGGCCGGCTCTACCGCGGCAAGACCGGCGTGGCCCGGCTCGCCCTGGAGAGCGGTGCCCCGGTGGTCCCGATGGCGATGCTCAACGCCGACGAGATCCAGCCGCCCGGCCAGCTCATCCCCACGATCAAGCGGGTGCGGATCCGCTTCGGCGCCCCGCTGGACTTCTCCCGCTACGCCGGCCTGTCCGGCGACCGGTTCGTCGAGCGGGCGGTCACCGACGAGATCATGTACGAGGTGATGGAACTCTCCGGCCGCGAGTACGTCGACATCTACGCCCAGAAGGCCAAGACCCAGCCGGTCCCCGCCTGACGCCCCAGTCGGCCCCTGGGATCAGCAGGCGACGGCCGGGCCGGCGTCGGGCACCGGGCGGCGGGCCAGCGCCAGCAGGCCCGGCGCCTCGTTGCGCTGGGCGAAGGCGCTCACCTCGGCCAGCGGCACGGTGACCGCCGCCCGATCCCCCGCCCGGTCCAGCTCGCCGACGGCCAGGGCGAGGGCCAGCATCCGGTCCGTCACGTCGGGGATCCGGGCGTAGATCTCCGCGCCCGCCAGGTGCAGCTCGCCGGCGCGCCGGTGGTCGCCGTCGGCCGCGGCGAGGGCCGCGGTCACCGTCCGCAGCGCCGCCTCCGACCAGGGCGTCCGGTGTTCGAGCCGGTCCAGCATCGCCCGCACGCGCACCGCCGCGTCCCGACCGGCCAGGGTGGCCGCGTACGCCGCCGCGGCGATCCACTCGCCGCTGGCCAGCGCGGGCACCGCCGACCACGAGTCGGCCAGCTCGTCGACCAGCTCCGCCGCCTCGTCGGCCCGCCCCTGCAGGGCGCGGCAGAGCGCGGCCATGCCGAGCATGGTCCAGCGCGGCCGGTGGAAGCCGCTGCGGCGGGCGCTGTCCAACGCGGCGGCCACGTCGTCCGGGTGCCGGGGCAGGGGCTCCTCCGGGCCGCCGTTCCGCTGGCCCGGTGCCGGTCGGGGCGCCGGCGGCACCGGCCGGCCGCGCAGCACCAGCAGGCACGAGCGCAGGCCGCGGACCTGCATGTCCCAGCCGCCGGTGGGGGTGTCCACGAAGGCGTCCGCGGCGGCGAGCAGCCGGTCGAAGTCCCCGTCGAAGTACGCCCGCATCGCCTCCCCGGAGTAGCTGGTGGTCAGCGTCTGCCCGCTGGCCGTACGCGCCGGCGCGGCGGACAGCAGCGCGTCCGAGCGCAGCCAGTCGCCCTCCTCGCGGACCGCGTACGCCAGGTTCTGCACCGCCCGGTGCAGCGCCAGCAGCTGCTGCGCCCGGCCGTACTCGACGAGCACGTGCAGCTCGTCCAGGCCCGACCGGTCACCCGACTGGTACCGGGCGGTGGCCGCGGTGATCCGCGCGTTGGTCCGGGTCTCCGACAGCCCCAGCCGCGCGCCGATCTCCGCCGCGGTCTCGGCGGCGGCCACCGCCGGGTCCCGCTCGTAGTTGAGCATGTGCAGCCGGCCCAGCTCCGCGTACGCGTCCGCCTTCTGGCCGCTGTCCGGCAGCGGCTCGAACAGGGACACGGCGCGGTTGAGGCAGGCCACCGCGGCGGTCCGGTCGGCGCGCAGCCAGGCGGCCTGGCCGAGCAGGGTCCAGGCCCGGGCGGCGCAGGGGTGGTCGCCGTGCGCGAGCAGCCGGTCGGCGAGCGCGTGCAGCTGCTCCGGCCCGCCGCCGGAGAGGAACGCGTTGCCGTCCCGGTAGAACGAGATCTCGGTGCTCAGCAGCTCCAGCTGCAGCCGGCCGATCGGGTCGCTGTCGTCGGCCAGGCCCAGCGCCCGGCCGGCGTGCGCCGCCGCCGCGTCCAGCCCGTGCAGGGCGTACGCCCGGCGGGCGGCCCGGTGCAGCGCGGCGCGCGCCGGGCCGGCGTAGCGGTGGGTGTCCATGCCGAGCGTGCGGGCGATCTCGTGGGCCGCCCAGCGGTGGTGGGCGAGCACCTCGGCCAGGTCGGTGTCCCGGCTCTGCGACAGCGTGTCCAGCCAGTCCGCGGTGCGCTCGTGCCGGGCCACCCGCTCGGTACGCGGCAGCCGCTGGTAGCAGACGTCCCGGACCAGGACGTGCCGGAACCGGAACTCCGGCTGCCCGGCCATCGTGGACGCCCCCTGCTCGTGCACGAAGTCGCGCTGCTCCAGCCGGCGCAGCGCGCGCTCCACCGACTCGACCGGCTGGCCGAGCGCGGCGGCCACCGCGCCGGGCCAGAACTGCACACCCACCACCGAGGCGGCCAGCAGCACCGCCCGGTCCTTGGCGTCGAGCAGGTCGATCCGGTTGGCGATGACCGCGTGGACGCTCTCCGGCATGGGCAGGTCGAGGTGCTTGTCCAGCGACCAGCCGCGCCCGGACTGGCGCAGCGCGCCCTGCTCGATGAGCATCCGCACGTACTCGTGGGCGTAGAGCGGGTTGCCGCCGGCGACCTCCACCAGCGGGGTGAGCATCTCGGCGGGGAACGCGGCCTGGCCGAACATGTGCGCGTAGAGCGAGGCGATGCCGGTGTCCCGCAGCGGGGGCAGGGTGATGGTGACCGAGCCGGTGATCGTCCCCGCCCAGCTCGGGTCCCGGTCGACCAGCTCCGGCCGGGCGGTGCAGAGCAGCAGCAGCGGCACGTCCCGGGCGGCGGCGCCGAGCAACTCGACGAAGCGCAGCATGGCGTCGTCGGCCCAGTGCAGGTCCTCGAAGACCAGCACGGTGGGGCGGCGGGCGGCCAGGGCCAGCAGGAACCGCCGCCACGCCGACTCGGCCTCCTCGGCGGGCAGCGTGGTGCCGGTCAGCCCGACCAGCGGGCGCAGCGCGTCGACGATCCGGTCCCGCTCGGCCGGCCCGACCAGCTCGGTCACCGCGGACGTGAGCCGCTGCGCCGCGGTCGACGCCGGGTCGGTGTCGAGGATGCCGGCCTCGGTCTTCACCACGTCGGCCAGCGCGGCGAAGGTGACGTTCTCCCCGAAGGGCGGGCACCGGCCGGTCCGCCAGGTCAGCGGCTCGTCGACCAGCCGACCGGCGTGCCGGTAGAGCTCGCGGACCAGTCGGCTCTTGCCGATGCCGGCCCGGCCGAAGACGGTCACCACCTGCGGGAGCCGGTCCCGCAGCGACCGGTGCAGGGCGTTGACCAGCAGACCCAGCTCGTGCTCCCGGTCGATCAGGGGCGTGGTGTCCGGCTCCTGGTCGGTGGGCTGGCGGCGTACCGGGGCGAGGGCGAGCCAGACCTCGGTGGGGGTGGACCGGCCGCGCAGGGTGACCGGCGGCTGCTCCTCGTAGCTGATGGCGTCCTTGGTGAGGGCGTGGGTCGCGCCGCAGACCAGCACCCCGCCGGGCGGCGCCACCGACTGCATCCGGGACGCCGTGTTGACCACGTCGCCGGCCACGATCGCCTGCCCGCCGTCGCGGGCGGCGGCCACGTCCACGAGCGCCTCGCCGGTCGCCACGCCGACCCGGAAGCGCAGCTCGTCGCGGCCGGACGGGGCGAACCGGGTGAGCACCCGCTGCAGCTCCAGCCCGGCCCGGACGCAGCGCAGCGCGTCGGTCTCGGTGGCCACTGGGGCGCCGAAGAGCGCCATCACGGCATCCCCGATGTACTTCTCGACCACCCCGCCGTACTGCCCGACCACCCGTTTCGCGGCCGAGAAGAAGCCGGTCTGCATGCCGCGGACCTGTTCCGGGTCGGCGCGTTCGACGTACGGGGTGAAGTCGATCAGGTCGACGAACAGGACGCTGACCCGCCGGCGGTCCTCCTGCGGCGTGGCGACGGGCTGCTTGGCGCCGGACCGGGCTGCCCCGCACGAGGTGCAGAAGGCCACGTCGGCGGCGAGCGGGCGCAGGCAGTGTGGGCAGACCGCCCCCAGCTCCGCGCCGCAGCCACCGCAGAAGCGGTCGCCTTCGGCGGCGGTACGTCCACAACGGTCACACTGGGCGGAGATGACGCCCTCCACTGGTGGATCC
Source organism: Micromonospora sp. NPDC047740 (assembly GCF_043204735.1). Taxonomy (NCBI): domain Bacteria; kingdom Bacillati; phylum Actinomycetota; class Actinomycetes; order Micromonosporales; family Micromonosporaceae; genus Micromonospora; species Micromonospora sp. NPDC047740. Next base: position 87,219 of record NZ_JBIDCT010000004.1, on the reverse strand, counting down.
TCCGGCCGGTCCCGGCCGGGCGCCGCCCCCCGCGGCGTCCATCGCGAGTATCGCCGCTGGTAGCGGTGTCAGGTACCGGGCTGTTGGCTTGTGGACACTCGTCCGGACAGCCGTCGGCGCGGTTCGCGGACTAGATTCATGCCTCGGACGACGACCGCGATCAAGGGGGCCACACCATGGTGTACGTGAAGCTGGAGAGCGACTGGACCGACGCCGACGGGGTCGCCCACGCGGCGGGGGACTCCGTCGACGTGGACGCCGCCACCCTCGCCACCCTCCAGGCCGAGGGCATCGTCATCGAGGGCTCCGGCGGCGATGACAACAGCGACTGGGCCGGGCCGGGCCGGCCCAACGAGTGGGCCGGGCCGGGCAGCGCCGGCGTCTGAGCCGGGCGGCACGACCGCAGGGCCGGGGCGAGAACGCCCCGGCCCTGCGCGTATCCGTCAGCGGTCGTTCATCCCGGCGCGGCGGCGCAGCGCGGCCACGTCCGTCACCACGATCCGGCGCCCCTCGGTGCGCAGCCAGCCCCGGCTGGCGAACGAGCCGATCGCCTGGTTGACGCTCTGCCGGGAGCCGCCGGCCATCTCGGCGAGCTGGCTCTGGTTGAGCTCGATGGTGATCATCGGCGCCTGGCTCTCGCCGGCGAGCCGGACCAGCGTCTTGGCCACCCGGCCGGGCAGGTCGAGGAAGACGTGGTCGGCGTTCTGCTCGGTGAGCCGGCGGATCAGCCCGCCGAGCGAGCGCATCACCGCGTCGAGGATGCGCGGGTTCGAGTGCACCAGTTCCATGAAGGCCGGCCGGGACAGCGCCAGCGCGGCGCAGTCCTCGATCGCCTCGGCCGACGCGGACCGGGTGGACGCGTCCAGCAGGGAGACCTCGCCCAGCACGTCCGGCGGACGGATCACCGACAGCACCGCGCGCTCGCCCGTCGGTGCCGTGCGGAACACCGCCACCGCCCCCCGGCGCAGCACGATCAGCGACTCGCCCGGGTCGTTCTCCACGAAGAGCAACTGACCCTTGCGGTAGGTGCGCGGCACCGCAGCGGCGATGACCCGCTGCCGCACCTCCGGCTCGAGCCCGGCGAACATCTCCACGCCCGTGAGCGCGTCACCCGGCTCCGGCAGGCGAACCTCCACGGCCCAACCCCTCCCCGGTCAAGGACCACAACTCGCTCACCGGGGTGGCCCTGACATCCCGGTACGAGGCATCTGAACCGGTTCGGCGTCCGGTAGCGGTACACATCAGATCATGACGCTCCGGTCGCGTGCTGTACACCCCTGGAGACAGTTCCGTGACCCTCCCGAACCGTCTGTCCGAACCGTGCCGACCTCGGCGGACGCCCCGGCGACGGGCGGGCGGGGGCGGTGGGCGAGGATGGCGGGGATGGTCTACCGCTACTTCTACGACTGCGAGTTCATCGAGGACGGCCGCATCGTCGACCTGGTGTCGATCGGCGTCGTCGATGAGTACGGCCGCGAGTTCTACGCGGTCTCCACCGAGTTCGACGACTCCCGGGCGGTGCCCTGGGTGCGCCGCAACGTGCTGGACAAGCTCCCCTCGCCCGCCGACCGCGCGTGGCGGTCCCGGGAGCGGATCCGGGACGACCTCTACGAGTTCCTGATGGCGCCGGTCCGGGACCGCCCGGGCGAGCAGCTGGAGCTCTGGGCCTGGTACGCGGCGTACGACCACGTGGTCCTGGCCCAGCTGTGGGGCGCGATGCCGGCGCTGCCGCGAGAGATCCCGCGGTTCACCAAGGAACTGCGCCAGCTCTGGGACGACCGGGGCCGGCCGAAGCTGCCGGACGCCGACGCGGACCGGCACGACGCCCTGGTCGACGCCCGGCACAACCTGGCGCGCTGGCGGGCGATGACCGAGCGGTGATCGGCAGCCCGGACGGCCGCGCCGCGCGGGAGAGAAGCGCCAGGTCAGCTACTGACGGGTAGCCGATCCGGCGGGCGGAAGGGGGCCGGGGCGCGGTGTCGCCGTACCCCCGCGCCGACTACAGTGCGCACTGACGGCCCGCCCCGGGCCGGCAACGGCGCCGATGGTCTGATCTGACACCTATCCTGGGGCTTATCCGGGCTTCACCTGATGCTCCAGGAGGATGAGCAGATCATGCGTATCGGCGTGCTCACCGGCGGCGGCGACTGCCCTGGTCTCAACGCGGTGATTCGGGCGGTGGTCCGCAAGGGCGTCGCCACCTACGGTCACGAGTTCGTGGGCTTCCGGGATGGCTGGAAGGGCCCGCTGGAGGGCCTGTCCAGGCCGCTGGGCATCGCGGAGGTCCGCGGCATCCTGCCCCGCGGCGGCACCATCCTCGGCTCGTCCCGGACAAACCCGTTCAAGATCGAGAACGGCGTCGAGCGGATCAAGGACAACCTCGCCGCCCAGGGCGTGGACGCGCTGATCGCCATCGGCGGCGAGGACACCCTCGGCGTCGCCACCAAGCTGCACGAGCTGGGCGTCAAGGTCGTCGGCGTGCCGAAGACCATCGACAACGACCTGGGTGCCACCGACTACACCTTCGGCTTCGACACCGCGGTCAACATCGCCATGGAGGCGATCGACCGGCTGCACACCACCGCGGAGAGCCACCACCGCACGCTGGTGGTCGAGGTGATGGGCCGGCACGCCGGCTGGATCGCCCTGCACGCCGGCCTCGCCGGCGGCGCCAACGTGATCCTGCTGCCCGAGCGGCAGTTCGACGTCGACCAGGTCGCCGGGTACGTCGAGAAGCGCTTCCAGCACCAGTACGCCCCGATCGTCGTGGTCGCCGAGGGCGCGCACCCGCTGGAGGGCCAGATGGTGCTGCACAACCAGGAGCTGGACTCGTTCGGCCACGTCCGGCTCGGCGGCATCGGCCAGTGGCTCGCCGAGCAGCTGGAGGCGAAGACCGGCAAGGAGGCCCGCACCGTGGTGCTCGGCCACATCCAGCGCGGCGGCACCCCGACCGCCTTCGACCGGGTACTCGCCACCCGGCTCGGCCTGCACGCGATCGACGCGGCGCACGAGGGCGACTGGGGCAAGATGGTCGCGATGCAGAGCACGGACATCGTCCGCGTTCCGCTGGCCGAGGCCACCCGGGAGCTGAAGACCGTGCCGTTGGAGCGGTACGCCGAGGCCGAGGTCTTCTTCGGCAGCTGATCGACGCTGGCGGCGCGGCGGACCCGGCCGGGGTCCGCCGCGCCCCGCCTCGACCGAGAGAGGTACGGCCCATGGCACCCGAGGTGCACACCGTCGCCGTGATCGGCGCCGGCAAGATCGGCGAGCTGATGCTCTCCGGCCTGCTCCGCTCCGGCTGGCCGGTCGAGCGGCTGCTCGCCACCGCCCGGCGACCCAGCCGCGCCGAGGAGCTGACCGCCCGGTACGGCGTACGGGTGGTGGACAACCTCGTCGCGGTGGACGAGGCGGAGGTGCTCGCCATCTCGGTCAAGCCGCAGGACGCGGCGGCGCTGCTCGACGAGATCGGCCCGAAGGTGCCGGCCGACAAGCTGGTCATCTCGCTCTGCGCCGGCCTGCCCACCACCTTCTTCAGCCGCCGGCTGCCGGAGGGCACCCCGGTGATCCGGGTGATGACCAACACGCCGGCGCTGGTGGACGAGGCGATGAGCGCCATCTCCGCCGGCGCGCACGCCACCGGCGCGCACCTGGCCCTCGCCGAGGAGATGTTCAAGCCGCTCGGCGCGACCATCCGGGTGCCCGAGTCGCAGCAGGACGCGGTGACCGCCCTCTCAGGCTCGGGTCCCGCCTACTTCTATCTGCTGGTCGAGGCCATGATCGACGCCGGCATCCTGCTCGGCCTGCCCCGGCAGGTGGCGCACGAGCTGATCGTGCAGACCGCCATCGGCTCGGCGGTGATGCTCCGCGACTCCGGCGAGCACCCGGTCAAGCTCCGCGAGGCGGTCACCTCGCCGGCCGGCACCACCATCTCCGCCATCCGGGAGCTGGAGAACCACGGCGTACGCGCAGCCATGCTGGCGGCGCTGGAGGCGGCCCGCGACCGCGCCCGGGAACTGGCGGCCCAGGCCGACTGAGGCGGCAGGTACGAGCCACGGCGCGAGATCGCCCCAACCGTCGCTGACGGTGCCCCTGGTGTGTTCGTGCCGCATACTGGCGCCGTGTTCACTCTCGCCCAGGCGCGACACCTGGTGGCCACGCTGCGGCCGCGCATCGACGAGCTGATCCGGCTCCGCGCCGACCTCGCCGAGCTGCGGGTCGACCTGGCCGAGCACGGGGTCAGCGCGCTCGGCGGGTTGGCCGAGGTGAAGGCCCTCGAAGCCCGGCTGCACGCCGTCCTCGAGGAGATCCACCAGCACGACATCCAGGTCAAGGGGATCGCCCCGGTGCTGCTGGACTTCCCCGGCGAGCGGGGCGGCCGGGCGGTGCTCTGGTGCTGGCTGGAGGGGGACGACGAGGTGCGCTGGTACCACCGGGTGGAGTGCGGCTTCGCCGGCCGCCGCCCGATCTGACCGCCCTCCGGCACCCGTTCCACGGCCCACCCGCACCGGCCCGTCCCGACGGTTCCACCGCGCGTCCAAGCCGGGGCGGCCGGTGTGGCCAGCCACGCGCCCGGACCGGACGGAGCGTGCCGTCGCTGGCCGGGTACGGTGCCGTGCATGGTCGACGCACGCCCGGCGACGCCGGATGACGCCGCCGAGCTGGTCCGGTTGCGTGGCCTGATGCTCGCGGCGGTGAAGGGTGCGGAGCCGCCGCCGGGCCCGTGGCAGGACGTCGCCCGGGCGCAGCTACGGGAGTGGCTGGCCGAGCCGGAGCCGTCGATGGCGGCCTTCGTGGTCGACGCGCCGGACGGAACGCTGGCCGCCTGCGCGGTCGGCACGATCGAGCGCCGGCTCGGCGGCCCGGACAACCCGAACGGCCTGACCGGGTACGTCTTTAACGTCAGCACCGATCCCGTCCACCGCCGGCGCGGCCACTCCCGGGCCTGCCTGACGGCGCTGCTGGGCTGGTTCCACGAGCGGGGCGTGCGGCGGATCGACCTGCGGGCCTCCGCGGCGGGACGGCCGCTCTACCGCTCGCTCGGCTTCCGGGAGACCCGCGATCCGGCCATGCGGCTCGCGCTCCCGCCGCAGGCGGTCTGACCGCCCGGGCACTACGGCGCAACCGGCGCGTCCGGAGGGCGGGCGGCTTCCCCACCCTCCGGACGGGACGGTCAGCTGTCGGCGTAGCGGCGGGCGGCGGCGAGGGCGGCGCGCAGCTGCTCCGCGTCGACCGGTGCCGGCCGCTCCCAGTCGTTGGCCGGGTCGGCCGAGTAGAGGGCGGCGTACGCGGTGGTGTCGCGCTGGAACCGCCAGCCCTCGGCGAGCGGGCCCACGTCGACCGCGTCGTAGCCGAGGGAGTCGAGGAACCTCGAGACGGTGCCCTTGGCGGCCGCGTCGTCGCCGGCGATCGGCAGGGCGGTACGGTCCGCCGCGCCGGCCGGCCGGGCCAGGGCGAGCAGGTGCTTGAAGTAGATGTTGTTGAAGCCCGTGACCACCCGCGCCTGGGGCAGGTGCCGCTGGAGCAGCTCGCTGGTGGTGGTCGACTCGTCGTCCAGCTCCGGGAACCGCCCGTCCCGCTCCGGGTAGTAGTTGTTGGTGTCGATGACGATCTTGCCGGCGAGCGGCTCGGCCGGCACCGCCCGGTAGGCCCGCAGCGGGATGGTGACCACCACGAGGTCGCCGGCCGCCGCCGCCTCGGCCGGGGTGGCGGCGCGGGCCCGGGGGCCCAGCTCGTCCACCAGTTCCTTGAGCGTCTCCGGGCCACGGGAGTTGCTGAGTACCACGTCGTGACCGGCGGCCACCGCCAGCCGGGCCACCGTGCCGCCGATGTTGCCGCTGCCGATCAGTCCCACAGTTGTCATGTCCGGTGCCAACCGCATGACGGCGGCCGGCATTCCCGACCAAGGTGGTCGGTTATTCGGCGGCCCGGCATCCGGTCGGGGGCGTTCGCCTCGGCCTGGCGAAAACCTTCAGCGACCGGAATCGCATTGGTAATGATTTGTATCAATAAGGGTCTATCGACGAACCCTGCGAATTGTTGATCTTCCGTCCGGACCTGATTCATTGATATCTATCTCCCACCACCACTTCCCACCCCCAGGAGTGCGACGTGCGGAGATCCCGTCTTGCCACCCTCGCCCTGGCCCTGGCGTCCTCGCTCGGGTTTACCCTGGCCCTGGCCGCCCCCGCCCAGGCCGCCCCCGCCGACCGGTACGTCGCGCTCGGCGACTCGTACGCCTCCGGCGTCGGCGCCGACAGCTACACCTCCGAGAGCGGGTCCTGCCTGCGCAGCACCAACGCCTATCCCGCGCTCTACAACACCAACATCAGGCCGGCCTCGTACCGCTCGGTGGCCTGCTCGGGCGCGACCACGACGGACGTCATCAACAGTCAGCTCTCGGCGCTGTCCTCGACCACCACCCTGGTCAGCGTCACCGTCGGCGGCAACGACGTCGGCTTCGCCAACATCATGACCACCTGCGTCCTGCAGGGTGAGAGCCAGTGCGTGGCGGCCGTGCAGGCCGCCGAGGACAAGGCCCGGACCGAGCTGCCCGGCAAGCTCGCCAACGTCTACAACGGCATCAAGAGCCGGGCGCCCTCGGCCCGGGTGGTGGTCGTCGGCTACCCGGTCTTCTACCAGCTCGGCACGATCTGCGTCGGGCTCAGCGCGACCTCCCGAGCGAAGATCAACGAGGGCATCAACCTGCTCGACGACATCACCAGGACGGCGGCCACCTCGGCCGGCTTCAAGTTCGCCGACGTCCGGTCGATCTTCGTCGGCCACCAGCTCTGCAGCTACGGCGAGAAGTGGCTGCACGCGTTGAACTACCTCAACCTGACCGTCTCGTACCACCCGACGGCTGCCGGGCAGTCCGGCGGCTACTACCCGGTCTTCCGCTCCGTCGCGGGCTGACCGCCTCCGGGGCCGCGCCGATTCCCGTGGTGGAGTCGGCGCGGCCCGCTGCGCTGCCGCTGAGCCGACCCGATCCGCCCGTCCGAACCATCGCGGACGGGCTCGCTGGCTGCACTTTCCCGGAAGAGCGGCTATTTCGTGTTGAACAGCCACTCTTTCCGGGGATCAGGGCGGATCTTGAGCGCGGTCAGGCGGGCAGCACCTTCTCGATCGCGGCCCGCAGCTCGGCGGCGTCCGGGGTGATCTGCGGCGCGAACCGGCCGGCCACCGTGCCGTCCGGGGCGACCAGGAACTTCTCGAAATTCCACCGCACGTCGCCGGTGTGTCCCTCGGCGTCCGGCGTGGACACCAGCTCGGCGTAGAGCGGGTGCCGCCCCGGCCCGTTGACGTCGACCTTCTCCGTCAGCGGGAAGGTCACGCCGTAGTTGACCTGGCAGAATTCCTCGATCTCCGCGGCCGTGCCGGGCTCCTGTCCGGCGAACTGGTTGCAGGGCACCCCGAGCACGGTCAGGCCCCGGTCGGCGTACTCGTCAGCCAGGGCCTGGAGGCCGGCGTACTGCGGGGTGAGGCCGCACCGCGAGGCCACGTTGACCACCAGCAGCGCGCGGCCGCGATACCGCGCGAGGTCGGCGGGGCCGCCGGTGAGGGCGTCGATCTGCACGTCGAAAACGGTCATGTGGCGAGGCTACGCGCCCGCGGGGACCGGTTGGCGCGGGCACAGGAAATCGATGCATCTACATCTTGACGAAGTGATGACGCGTGAGTAGCGTCTCAGCATCAATCTGGAAAGTTTCCTAACTGTTTAGGGAGACGCCGTATGGAGAGATCGCTCCGCCGGGCCCTCTGGGCCACCGGTGCCGTGGTCGCGCTGGCGGTCGCGGCGGTACCGATGGCGACCGCGTCCGCCGCGGGCAGCGTGACCGCCACCTTCGCCAAGGTGCAGGACTGGGGGACCGGTCACGAGACGAAGGTGACCGTCACCAACGGCACCAGCGCCAGCGTGGACACCTGGCGCATCGAGTTCGACCTGCCCGCGGGCACCACCATCAGCACCTTCTGGGATGCCGACGTCACCAGCAGCGGCAACCACTATGTCGCGGTGAAGAAGAGCTGGGCCGGCCCGCTCGCACCCGGGGCCAGCTTCAGCTGGGGCTACAACGGCACCGGGGCGTACAAGGCGCCGCTCAACTGCACCGTCAACGGCGCCTCCTGCGCCGGCGGCACCCCGCCGCCCACCACGACCCCGCCGACGACCACCCCGCCCACCACGGCTCCGCCGACCACTCCGCCACCGACCACCCCGCCGCCCACGACCCCGCCGCCGACCGGGGGCAAGAAGGTCGTCGGCTACTTCGCCGAGTGGGGCGTCTACGCCCGCAACTACCACGTCAAGAACATCCACACCAGCGGGTCGGCGGCCAAGCTGACCCACATCCTGTACGCGTTCGGCAACACCAGCGGCGGTCGGTGCAGCATCGGCGACAGCTACGCCGACTACGACAAGGCGTACACCGCGGCGGACAGCGTGGACGGCGTGGCCGACACCTGGGACCAGCCGCTGCGCGGCAGCTTCAACCAGCTCCGCAAGCTGAAGCGGATGTACCCGAACCTCAAGGTGCTCTGGTCCTTTGGCGGCTGGACCTGGTCGGCCGGCTTCACCCAGGCCGCGCAGAACCCGGCCGCGTTCGCCGACTCGTGCTACGCCCTGGTCAAGGACCCGCGCTGGGCGGACGTCTTCGACGGCATCGACGTCGACTGGGAGTACCCGAACGCCTGCGGCCTGCAGTGCGACAGCAGCGGCCCGAACGCCTTCAAGAACGTGGTCAGCGCGCTGCGCAGCAAGTTCGGCGCCAACTTCCTGGTCACCGCGGCGATCACCGCCGACGGCAGCAGCGGCGGCAAGATCGACGCGGCCGACTACGCCGGCGCCGCGCCGCAGCTCAACTGGCTGATGCCGATGACCTACGACTACTTCGGCGCGTTCAACGCCCAGGGGCCCACCGCCCCGCACTCCCCGCTCTACTCGTACGCCGGCATCCCGCAGCAGGGCTTCTGGGCGGACGCGGCGATCCAGAAGCTCAAGGGCAAGGGGGTCCCGTCCGACAAGCTGCTGCTCGGCGTCGGCTTCTACGGCCGGGGCTGGACCGGGGTGACCCAGTCCGCCCCGGGCGGCACCGCCACCGGCCCGGCGCCCGGCACCTATGAGCAGGGCATCGAGGACTACAAGGTGCTCAAGAACAGCTGCCCGGCGACCGGCACCGTGGGCGGCACGGCGTACGCCAAGTGCGGCAGCAACTGGTGGAGCTACGACACCCCGTCCACCATCGGCGGCAAGATGACCTACGCGAAGAACCAGGGCCTCGGTGGCGCGTTCTTCTGGGAGCTCTCCGGTGACACCAGCAACGGCGAGCTGATCGGCGCCATCAAGGGCGGCCTCGGCTGAGCCGAGGGCCGACGCATCACCCACCCGGCGGGGAGGGGCCCTACCGGCCCCTCCCCGCCCGGCTGTCCAGCCCCGCCGAGCCGCCCGCGCGCCGGACCGGCTGACCGGGGTGGTCGAGGCAAGATGGAACGGCCGCGCGCCGCGTCGCCAGGGACGTGACCGACATTCCGTACGACGGTTCGACAGGCGGGAAGGTCGATGTGGCACACTCGCCGCTCGGCATCTTCCGATGCCCGCGCCGATGGGAGGGACCGATGGGCCTGACGCACCCGAGGGTGGCGACCGGGGTGGTGCTGCTCGCGCTCCTGCCGCTGGCCCTGACCGGCTGCGGCCTCGGCGGGGACGACGGGCCCGGGGCCGCCTCCGACGGCGGCCCGCAGCGGGCACCGGCCGAGGAGGCGGCGGCCAAGAGCCGCGAGCGGGTGCAGGCGTACCTCGACGCGATGGCGGGCAAGGACGTCGACGCCGGCCGCAGCCAGTTCTGCGCCCCCGTGCAGGCCGCCTTCGACGCCGCCGCGACGGGTCCCAACGGCGACTTCGCCGACCACTTCACCGTGCCGCAGGCCACCATCACCGACGTCCGGTCCGGGCCGAACGGCCAGGAGGTCAGCACCTCCGTCACCGTCGCCGTCGGCTCCCGCAAGGCCACCCGGGCGCTGCTGTTCACGGTCACCCGCAGCGGCGCGGACTGGTGCATCTCCGGCGAGGCCCCGGGCGGCCACACCCCGGAACCGTCGATCACCCCCTGACCCGCCCGCCTGGCTGACCTGCGGCCCGCCGGAGTGTGGCGGTGATCTCCCAACTGCCGGAACCGTCCCCCTCGGCGGCGGGTCACCCCGGCGGTCGCCGTACGCTTTCTCTCATGCGCCATGAGTGGCATCAGCTGACCCACCCGGCGGTGGGCAGCCCGGGACTCCAGACCAGCCGCCCGACCGCCGACTCCGCCGAGGACGCGGCCCTCGGCCTGGACCGCTGGCGGGAGCTGCCGCGGGCCCAGACTCCGCCGTGGCCGGACCCGGCCCAGGTCGCCGAGGTCTGCAAGGTCCTCGACACGGTGCCCTCGGTGGTCGCGCCGTACGAGGTCGACCAACTCCGGCAGCGCCTCGCGCTGGTCTGCGAGGGCAAGGCGTTCCTGCTCCAGGGCGGTGACTGCGCCGAGACCTTCGCCGACAACACCGAGAGCCACCTGCTGGCCAACGCCCGCACCCTGCTCCAGATGGCGATCGTGCTGACATACGGCGCGTCGCTCCCGGTGGTCAAGGTGGCCCGGGTCGCCGGGCAGTACACCAAGCCCCGGTCGCTGCCGACCGACGCGCGTGGCCTGCCGGCGTACCGCGGGGACATGATCAACTCGCTGGAGGCCACGCCGGAGGCCCGGGTCGCCGACCCGCAGCGCATGATCCGGGCATACGCCAACTCGGCGGCCGCGATGAACATGCTCCGGGCGTACCTGGCCGGCGGGCTCGCCGACCTGCACGCGGTGCACGACTGGAACAAGGACTTCGTCAAGCAGTCGCCGGCCGGCGAGCGCTACGAGGCGATCGCCCGGGAGATCGACCGGGCGCTGGCCTTCATCCGGGCCTGCGGGATGACCGACGACGAGGCGCTGCGTACGGTCACCCTCTACTGCTCCCACGAGGCCCTGGCGCTGGAGTACGACCGGGCGCTCACCCGGATCTCCGGCAACCGGGCGTACGGCCTGTCCGGGCACTTCCTGTGGATCGGCGAGCGGACCCGGCAGATCGACGGGGCGCACCTCGACTTCATCTCCCGGATCGCCAACCCGATCGGCGTGAAGCTGGGCCCGACCACCACCCCGGACGAGGCCATCGAGCTCTGCGAGAAGCTCAACCCGGACAACATCCCCGGCCGGCTCACCCTGATCAGCCGGATGGGCAACCACCGGGTCCGGGACACCCTGCCGCCGATCGTCGCCAAGGTCACCGCGGCCGGGGCCAAGGTCGTCTGGCAGTGCGACCCGATGCACGGCAACACCCACGAGTCCTCGAACGGCTACAAGACCCGGCACTTCGACCGGATCGTCGACGAGGTGCTCGGCTACTTCGAGGTGCACCGCAGCCTGGAAACCCACCCGGGCGGCCTGCACGTCGAGCTGACCGGCGAGGACGTCACCGAGTGCCTGGGCGGCGCCCAGGGCATCGAGGACCTCGACCTGCCCGATCGGTACGAGACCGCCTGCGACCCGCGACTGAACACCCAGCAGTCGCTGGAGCTGGCCTTCCTGGTGGCGGAGATGCTTCGTGGCTGACGCGCGGAGTGGGCTTGCGAGCCCCGCGGTCGGCAGCCGAAAGGATGACTGTGGCTGAGCTTGTTGATCTACGATCCGACACGGTGACCCGGCCCACCGCCGGGATGCGGGAGGCGATGGCCACCGCCGAGGTCGGCGACGACGTGTACGGCGAGGACCCCACCGTCGCCGCGCTCGAGGCCGAGGTGGCCGCCCGTTTCGGGCACGAGGCCGCACTGTTCGCCCCGAGCGGCTCGATGGCCAACCAGATCGCGCTCCAGCTCGTCGTGCCGCCCGGTGAGGAGCTGCTCTGCGACGCAGACGCGCACGTGGTCACGTACGAGATCGGCGCGGCAGCCGCGTACGGCGGAATCTCGTCGCGGACCTGGCCGGCGGTCGGCGCGGAGATCGACCCGGACGTGGTGGCCGGGATGGTCCGGCCCGACGGCTACTTCGCGGTGCCGACCCGGGCGATCGCCGTCGAGCAGACCCATAACCGGGGCGGCGGCGGGGTGATCCCCCTCGCCACCCTGCGTGAGCTGCGCCGGGTGGCCGACGACCACGGGCTGGCGCTGCACTGTGACGGCGCCCGGATCTGGCACGCGCACGTCGCCGACGAGGTGCCGCTGGCGGAGTACGGCGCCCTCTTCGACACCCTGTCCGTCTGCCTCTCCAAGGGCCTCGGCGCGCCGGTCGGCTCGCTGGTGCTGGGCAGCGCCGAGAAGATCGAACGGGCCCGGTGGATCCGCAAGCGGATGGGCGGCGGCATGCGGCAGGTCGGCATCCTCGCCGCCGCCGGCCGGTACGCGCTGGCCTACCACGTCGGGCGGCTCGCCGAGGACCACGCCAAGGCCGCCCGGCTGGCCGAGGCCGTCGCCCCGTACGGCGTGCTCGCCATGCCGGTGCGGACCAACATCGTCCCGCTCGACCTGACCAAGCACCCGCTCGACGCGAAGGCCCTCGCGGCCGCCGCCCGGGCGGCGGGTGTGCTGGTCTCGGTGCTCGGCCCGCGTACCGCCCGCCTGGTCACCCACCTGGACGTCACCGACGCCGCCGTCGACCGCGCCGCCGAGGCCCTAACCCAAATCCTCCGCGCCTAACCCCACCCCCCGCCTCAGCGTGTTGATCAAGGAGTTTGCGTCGCCGGCGGCGCGGATTCCGACACAACTCCTTGATCAACGCGGGTTGAGCGGGGGCGCGGGGGAGGGAGTGGGGGTGGTTTAGGGGTGGAGGCGGGTGAGGGTGGCGATGTCGGCGGCGTGGCCGACGTGCTTCTCCGTCGGAGTCTCCACCACGACTGGGATGCCGGCGGTGGCCGGGTGGCGCATCAGCTCGGCGAACGCCGGCTCACCGATGGTGCCCTTGCCGATGTTCTCGTGCCGGTCCCGGGTCGAGCCGCACAGATCCTTCGAGTCGTTCGCGTGCACCAGCTTCAGCCGATCCGCCCCCACGGCGGCGACCAGGGCGTCCAGCGTGGCGGTCATCCCGCCCTCGACGGCCAGGTCGTGCCCCGCGGCCCAGGCGTGGCAGGTGTCGAAGCAGACCCCCATCATCGGGTGGCGGTCCACCGCGTCCAGGTAGGGGCCCAGGTGCTCCACCCGGGAGGCCAGCGACCGGCCGCCCCCGGCGCTCGGCTCGACCAGCAGCATCGGCCCGCCGCTTGCCGCCGCCTCGTCGAGCAGCGGCAGCAGCGCCTCGCGTACCTGGCGCATCGCCGCCTCGGCGTACCCCGCGTCCACCGCGCTGCCGGCGTGGAACACCACGCCCTCGGCACCGATCGCCCGGCCCCGGCGCAGCGCGTGAGCCAGGGTCTGGGCCGACCGTTCGACGGTGGCCGGGGTGGGGGAGCCCAGGTTGACCAGGAGCGACGCGTGGATGAAGACCGGCACCCCCCGCTCGCCGCAACCGTCCCGGAACAGCGCGTCCTGCGCCGGGTCGCCCGCCGGCAGGGCCCAGCCCCGCGAGTTGGAGACGTAGACCTGCACCACCTCGGCGCCGGCCGCGTCGACGTACGGCAGCGCCGCCTTCGCCAGGCCGCCGGAGGTGGGGGTGTGCGAGCCGACCCGCCGCCGCGCGCTCCGCGACTGCGGGGCGCGCGAAACCGACTCGCTCCGCTCGCTCACCGGACCGTCTTTCGTTCGCGGCTGCGGGGCTCGCAAACCCGGCTCACTCCTCGCGCTCACCGAACCGTCTTTCGTTCGCGGCTGCGGGGCTCGCAAACCCGGCTCACTCCTCGCGCTCACAGGCAGGTCACCGTGACCGGGGTGCCCGGCGGCACCGGCGTGTTCTCGCCCGGGTTCTGGAAGCGGGCCACCCCTGCGGGGTTGACCTGGATGTTGGCCGGGAAGCCCTGGCTCTCCAGCACCTGCTTGGCCTGATCGCAGGGCAGGTCGATCACCCGGGGCACGATCACCTGCGGCGGCCCCTTGCTGATCTCCAGCTTGACCTGGGCGCCCTTCTCCACCCCGGTGCCGTCGGCCGGACTCTGGCCGAGGATCTCGTCCTTCGGCTTGTCCGAGTCCTTGTACGACTCCACCGGGGTCAGCCCGAGCTGGGCGAGGATGCCCCGGGCGTCGTTGAGGTTCTTGCCCACCAGGTTCGGCACGGTGACTGGGGCGCGGCCCTTGCTCAGCACCACCGTCACCTTCGTGCCCGGCTTGACCACCGTGCCCACCTTCGGATCGGTGGCCATCACCACCCCGGCGGGCAGTTCGTCGTCGTACCGGGCGGAGCCCTTGACCACCACCAGCTTGGCGTCGGTCAGCTCGGCCTGGGCCAGCTCGAAGTCCTTGCCCACCACGTCCGGCACCGGCAACTGCTCCGGACCGAGCGACAGAGTCAGCGTGATCTTGCCGCCCTTGAGGATCCGGGCCGCGGAGCCCGGGTTCTGCCCCAGCACGCTGTCCTTCGGCACCTTCTCGTCGTAGCGGGGGTCGGCGTAATCGAGGGTGAAGCCGCCCCGGGCGGCCCGCGCCTCCGCCTCGGCCTTGGTGAGGCTCACCAGCTGCGGGGCGACCGTGTAGCGCCCCACCCCGAACCACCAGCCGCCGAGAGCGGCCACCAGGCCGAGCACCACGGCCGCCGCGGCGACCGCCAGCCGGCCCCGGGGCGAGCCCATGATCCGGGTACGCAGCCCAGCCAGCCCGGAGCCCGGGTCGTTGTCGGCGGACCAGTGGCGGTGCGGGCGCTGCCCGCCCCCCTCCGGCAGTCGGGCCCAGGCGGGACGCTCGGCCGGGCGGACCGCCGCCACCACCATGGTCGGCTGCGCCATCGGGTTCTCGTCGCTCACCTGCCGCAGCACCGCGGTGTGGGCGTTGCCCAGGCCGTCCCGGGCCACCTGCACCTCGGCCAGCAGCGCGCCGGCGTCGGTGGGGCGGGCGCCCGGGTCGCGCCGGGTGGCCCGGCCGACCAGGTCGTCGAGGACCTTCGGCAGGCTCGGGACCAGCGTCGACGGCGGCGGTACGTCCCGGTCGACGTGCTGCCAGGCGACGTCCACCGGGCGGTCGCCGTCGTACGGCACCCGGCCGGTGAGCATCTCGAACAGCACGATGCCGGCGGAGTAGACGTCGGTGCGTGGGTCTGCGTGGCCCTCGGTGACCAGCTCCGGGGCCACGTACGCCACGGTGGCCATGAGCTGGTTGCCGTTCTCCTCGGCGCTCGCCTCAACCGCGCGGGCCAGCCCGAAGTCGGCCACCTTGACCACGCTGTCCACCAGGTTGCCGGTGCCGCCGGTGGGCGCCTCGGCGACCAGCACGTTCTCCGGCTTGACGTCGCGGTGCACCAGGCCGGCACGGTGCGCGGCGGCGATCGCGGCGAGCATCTGCTCGGCGATCGCCAGGGCCTCGTCCGGGTTGAGCCGGCGCCGCTCGGCGAGGACGTCGCGCAGGGTGCGGCCCCGGACGTACTCCATCACCAGGTAGGGGAGGCCGGCGTGGGTGCCCTGGTCGTAGACCGCGACCACGTTCGGGTGAGTGAGCCGGGCGATGGTCTTCGCCTCGTCGGTGAACCGCTCCACGAAGCCGGCCATCCGGGCCCGGGCCTCGGGGGCCTGGGTCGGGTGAATGATCTTGACCGCCACGGTGCGCTCCAGGCGCTCGTCGGTGGCGGTGTACACGGTAGCCATGCCGCCACGGGCCACGCGACCGCGAATGCGGTAGCGCCCGTCTATCAGCGAGCCCAGCAACGTGTCGGCGACCTGTGTGTCCATCGGCAGGCAGTCTATGTGTCAGGGGGGTGAAGGTTGAACAGGATGCTACAGCCGAGGGTCGACGATGGTCCCGCCGCGCGTGTCCGGCCTGGTCGCGCCGCGTCCGGAAGCGCCGGACGGGGGTGCCGCCGCTCGGGCCGCCCCGGCACGTGGCAGGGTGGTCGGGTGACCGAATCCGTACCCGCCGCCGCCGGCGCCGACCTGCCCGGACCGACCGACCCGGCCGGCTGGCTGACCCTGCCGGACGTGGCCGAGCGCCTCGACCTGTCGATCAGCAAGGTGCACCAGCTGATCCGCGACCGGGAGTTGATCGCGGTCCGCCGCGACGGCGTCCGCCGCGTCCCGGCCGACCTGGTGGCCAACCGCACCGTGCTCAAGCACCTGCCCGGCGTGCTCAACCTGCTCGCCGACGCGGGGTACGACGACGAGGCGGCGTTGCGCTGGCTCTACGAGGAGGACCCCACCCTCCCCGGCACGCCGGCCGCCGCCCTCGGCGGCGACCAGGCCCGCGAGGTCAAACGCCGCGCCCAAGCCCTCGGCTTCTAACCCCACCCACCCCACCCCCCGGGTCCGCCCGTTGATCATGAGGTTGACGGCAGTTTCTGCGATCAACTCAGCCGCCAACCTCATGATCATCAGCGGAGGTGGGGTGGGGGTGGGGTCAGTCGGTGCGGCGGGTGGCGGCGATGGCCAGGTCGACCAGGGCCTGCCGGGCCTCGGTGTCCAGGTCGACCGTGGTGAGGGCGGCCAGCGCGCTCTCGGTCAGCGCGGCGATCCGCCGCTCGGTACGCTCCAGCGCCCCGCTCGCCGTGATCAGCTCGCGCAGCCGGGTCACCCCGGCGGCGTCCAGCCCCGGATCGCCGAGCCCGCCGAGCAGCTGCTCCCGGCCCGCGTCGTCGACCGCCTCCAGGGCCGCCGCCACCAGATACGTCCGCTTGCCCTCGCGCAGGTCGTCGCCGGCCGGCTTGCCGGTGCGCCCCGGATCCCCGAAGACCCCCAGCACGTCGTCGCGCAGCTGGAACGCCTCGCCCAGCGGCAGCCCGTACTGCGAGTACGCCGCGTGCACCTCGGCCGGGGCGTCGGCCAGCGCGGCGCCCAGCAGCAGCGGCCGCTCGACCGTGTACTTCGCCGACTTGTAGCGGGCCACCTTGCCGGCCCGCTCCCGCGAGGTGTCCCCGGTGGCCTGGGTCAGCACGTCGAGGTACTGCCCGACGGTCACCTCGGTGCGCATCTCGTCGAAGACCGGCCGGGCCCGGGCGACCGTACGCGGGTCGAGGCCGGCGGCGTGCAGCAGCTCGTCCGACCAGACCAGGCAGAGGTCGCCCAGGAGGATCGCGGCCGCGTCACCGAAGCCGTCCGGGTCGCCGCTCCAGCCGGCCGCCCGGTGCCGGGCCGCGAACCGCCGGTGCACGGCCGGCTCACCGCGCCGGGTGTCCGAGCGGTCCATCAGGTCGTCGTGGATCAGGGCGCTGGCCTGCACGAACTCCAGCGCGGCCAGGGCCGCCACCACCTGGTCGGAGTCGAGCCCGCCGGCCCCCCGGTAGCCCCAGTACGCGAAGGCCGGACGCAGCCGCTTCCCGCCTCTCAGCACGAACGCCTCGATCGCCTCGGCGACCGGCACCAGGCCGTCGTCGACCGCGGTCAGCCAGCCGCGCTGGCCGGCGAGGAACTCGGTGAGGGCCTTGTCGATCCGCTGGCGCAGGCCGGCGCGGTCGACGGGGGATACGGGAGCAGCGTGGGTCACGCGTGAACGCTAGCCGGTCCCCGCCGATCGCGTCGTGCCGCCATGGCGGGGGTTCGACGGGGGTCGACGGGATCCCGCCGCCCCGGGCCCGCCCGCCGCACCGACCGGCAGGTACGGGCGGGCCGCCGCGAGCAGGCCCGCGTACCGTCGGGCCGCCGGCTCGTCGCGGTGCGCGACCAGCCGCCGGCGTACCTCGGTGAGCTGGCCGACCGCCCGGGGCGAACCGGACCGGACGGCGTCGAGCAGCGCCTCGCCGGCCACCGCGCACGCCCCCGCCACCTCGCCGAGCTGGAGGTAGCCCCGGGCCAGCCAGCCGCCGTAGACCGCGGCGCGGCGCGGCCGGTCCCGCCCGCGCGCCGCCGGCCCGAGCAGCGGCACGGCGGCCCCCGGACGGCCCAGCGCGACCAGGGTGCGGCCGGTCAGCGCGGCCAGCTCGGCCTCGTCGAGCCAGTACAGCCACGGCGGTTCCCGGCCCGGCGCGGGCCCGCCGGTCTGGTCGGCGGGCGCCGCCGGCCGGCCCGGCACCGGGCCGGCCGGCGGCGCCCGTCACCCCGGCCAGGGGCGGCTCGCCCGCCACCAGGTCCGGAGCAGCTCCGGCGGGCTCCCGGTCGGGGTGCGACCCCCCGCCGGCCGGCCCGGTCAGGGCGTGGCCGGCGAGCGGACCGCTCAGCGCCGCCCCGGTCGGGTCGGCCGCCCAGTGGTGCGCCAGGGTGAGCAGAGCCAACCGCGCCCGGGAACCGGCCCGGTCGACCGCCGCCGGCACGGCGCCGAGCCGTCGGCTGTGCGCAGCGGCCTCGGCGAGCAGCTCGCCCGGCACCCCGAGGACCACGGCGAGCCAGCCCAGCCAGAAGTCGCCGGGCAGCCGGCGCTGCCGTTCCCACCGGGAGACCTCGTGTCTCGTCAGGGTCGGCACGCCGGACGCGGCGCAGAGCTCGGCGGCGACCCGCTGCTGGCTCCAGCCGCGTGCTGACCGCAGCTCGGCCAGGAGCGGCCCGAACAGGCGCGGGCCGGGTGGCGGGATGGGGATCATCGGTCCTCCGAGGGCATCGGCGCGGTGCGACGCGGACGCCCGGCAGTGCCGGCCCGGCGCGCCGCCGGTCGTGCTGACCCCCGCGCGGGCCCCGGGGGACCGGCTACCGGCCGGCTCCCTCCGCGCTGCCCCTTTTTACTCCCGGGGTGCGACGCTTTGCCCGGCTCCGCTCGCGGGCTGGGAAGACCCTGGGTACGACGGGACGGGCCGGTTACAGTCGGGACGTGGCGCTCGGTCTTCCCTCGGTCCTCCCGAACCCTCAGCCGGCCATCGGGGAGCTGATCCGCGACGGCCAGCCGACCTTCTCGTTCGAGTTCTTCCCGCCCAAGACCCCGCAGGGGGAGCGCCTGCTCTGGCAGGCCATCCGTGAGCTGGAGTCGCTGCGCCCCTCGTTCGTCTCGATCACCTACGGCGCGGGCGGCTCGACCCGGGACACCACGGTCGCGGTGACCGAGCGGATCGCCACCGACACCACCCTGCTGCCGATGGCGCACCTGACCGCAGTGAACCACTCGGTCGCCGAGCTGCGGCACGTCATCGGCCGGCTGGCCTCCGTCGGCGTACGCAACGTGCTGGCCGTGCGGGGCGACCCGCCGGGCAACCCGGGCGGCGAGTGGGTCCGGCACCCGGAGGGCGTGCGGTACGCCGAGGAGCTGGTCCGGCTGGTCCGCGACGCCGGTGACTTCAGCGTCGGGGTGGCCGCCTTCCCGTACAAGCACCCGCGCTCACCCGACGTGGCCAGCGACACGAGGTACTTCGTCCGCAAGTGCCAGGCGGGGGCCGAGTTCGCCATCACCCAGATGTTCTTCGACGCCGACGACTACCTGCGGCTGCGGGACCGGGTGGCGGCCGCCGGCTGCGACACCCCGATCCTGGCGGGCGTGATGCCGGTGACCCAGCTGGGCACCATCGAGCGGTCCGTCCAGCTCTCCGGCGCGCCGTTCCCGCCGGCCCTGGCGGAGCGGTTCGCGCGGGTGGCCGACGACCCGGAGGCGGTCCGCCGGCTCGGCATCGAGCAGGCCAGCGAGATGTGCGCGAGGCTGCTGGACGAGGGCGTGCCGGGGATCCACTTCATCACCCTCAACCGGTCCACCGCCACCCGCGAGGTCTGGCAGCATCTCCAGACCGCCGCGCGGGTGTGACCAGCGGGCCCACGCCACCCGCACCGCCCTTCTACGGTTGATTCCGTGGTGGGCACACAGCTGAACTGGGACCAGTACGCGGCCGCGTGGGCGCGGCTGCACGGCGGGTTCGACCCCCGCGCCGCCGCGCCGGTGGTCCGCGCCTGGCTGCGGTTCTCCTACCACGTGGGTTACATCCTGGGCCGGCTGCGGGTCGGCCCGACCCCGGTGACCGTGGTCGGGGTGCTGCTCTGCGTCGGCGTGCCGCTGCTGGTCGGGCGGCCGGGCGACGGGCCGTTCCTCGGCGCACTGCTCGTGCTGCTCGCCGCGGTGGCGGACAGCGTCGACGGCGCGGTCGCGGTGGTCACCAACCGCACCACCCGGCTCGGCTACGTCTACGACTCGGTCGCCGACCGGCTCGGTGAGGCCGCCTGGCTGACCGCGTTCTGGCTGCTCGGTGCGCCGGGCGCGCTGGTCGCCGCAGCCGGCGGCCTGTCCTGGCTGCACGAGTACGTCCGGGCCCGGGCGATCGCCGCCGGGATGCGGGAGGTCGGCGTGGTGACCGTGGGGGAGCGCCCCACCCGGGTGTGCGTGGCCCTGGTCGGGCTGGTGGTCGCCGGGCTCACCGGGTTGCTCGACACCGACGTGACCGCCGGCACCAGCACCATGGTCACCACGGTCTGGGTGCTGCTGGCCGGCTACGGCCTCGGGCAGCTCCTCGCCGCCGTCCGTCGCGCGCTGATCGACGCCGACCGACCCGCCGAGCAGCCCACCCGAACCCCGGGCCGTTGACCGGGGTCCTCACGCCCAGGCCGGGCCGATCTCGTCGGCGACGATCTGGGCCGACAGGGTGACCATCGGGAGCCCGCCCCCGGGGTGGCTGGAGCCGCCGACCAGCCAGAGCCCGTGCGCCGGGCCCCGGTTGGCCGGGCGCAGCAGGCCACCCGCCGTGCCGTAGATCGCCCCGCCCGGTGCGCCGGTGGCCGCGTCCAGGTCGGCCGGCGTACGGATCTCGCGGAACACCAGCCGGTCCCGGACGTCCACGCCCCGCTCGGCGAGCACGTCGAGGATCCGGTCGGCGTACGCCTCGGCCAGCCCCGGTCGCCGCCAGTCGACCGCGCCCGCGGCGGTGCCGTGGCGCGCGGCGTTGACCAGCACGAACCACGCCTCGTGCCCGGCCGGGCGGACGGTGGGATCGTCGGCCACGGTGACGAAGACCGTCGGGTCGAGGGCCGGCCGGGCCCGCACCCCCCGCCCCGGGGCGCCGAAGACCGCGTCGAACTCGGCGTCAGTGTCGTGGGGGAAGAAGACGGTGTGGTGCGCCAGCCCGGAGTCGCCGCGGACGCCGAGCAGCAGGACGAAGCCGGCCAGGCTGCGGTCGGTGAGCCCGGCCAGCCGGCGCGGGGTGGGCAGCAGGTCCCGGTAGAGGGTGAGCGCGTCCACGTTGGCCACCACCACGTCGGCGGGGACTCCGGCGGTGCCGCCGGCGAGGCGTACCCCGTGCACCCGGCCACCGGCCGCGTCGATCCGGGTGACCGCGGTCCCGGTCCGCACCACCACCCCGAGGTCCAGGCAGCGCGACAGCAGCGCGTCGGCGAGGCTGCCCAGCCCACCGCGCAGGTACCAGCCGCCGTACGCCAGCTCGGCGTAGGGGACGGCGACCAGCGCGGCCGGGGCGCGGCGCGGGTCGGCGCCGGTGTAGGTGGCGTAGCGGTCGAGCAGCATCCGCAGCCGCGGGTCGGACAGGTGGCGGCGGCCGACGCCGCGCAGGGAGCGGCCGGGGCTGATCGCGGCCAGGTCGCCGAGCCGCCAGGCCAGCGCGGCCAGGTCCCGGGGGGAGTCGACGGTGCGGCGCAGGACATCCCGGTGCGACGCCGTCCAGACCCGGGTGGCCCGCCGCCAGAGCCGCTGCCAGTCCGCGGCGGCCCGGTCCCCGAACGCCGCGCCGATCCGGGCGGCGAACTCGGCCGGGTCGGCGCACGAGTCCAGCGTGGGACCGCCGCCGGGGAAGACGTGCCGGACGATCGGGTCCAGCGGCACCAGGTCCAGGTACTCGTCGAGCTTCGCGCCGGTCGCCTCGAACAGGTCGTGGAAGATCTGCGGCAGGGTGACCAGGCTCGGCCCGGTGTCGAAGCGGTACGACCCCTCGGGGGCGTCGTGGACATACCGGCCGAGCTTGCCGCCGACCGTGTCGGCGCGCTCGAAGACGGTGACCTCGTGCCCGGTGACCGCCAGCCGAGCGGCGGCGGCCAGCCCGCCGACCCCGGCGCCGATGACCACGATCCGCGCCATGCCGCGCCCCCCTAGCCGACCGGGCGACCCCGCCAGGTGAGCCGGCGTCGCTTCCGCAGATGGTACGACCGTAGGGTCAGCCAACCGAGGACCACGACCGACACGGGGTGTGTCAGCGCGTCGGGCCAGGCCCGCCCGCCGGTGGCCCGGGCCGTGACCACCCGCCCGGCGACGCCCAGCAGGTAGGCCAGGAACGCGAGCGCGGCGACCGCCGGCGCGCCGGCCGCCAGCGTGCCCACCGCGATCAGCGGGGGCGCGGTCCAGAGCAGGAGCAGCAGCGCCACCACCAGCACGGCGGCACCGGGGTGCCCGAAGGAGGCCCAGAGCGACTTGGTGTAGCCGTCGCGCAACTGCGGCCAGTTCTCGTACATCCGGCAGGCGGCCAGCCGGGAGCCGTCGGCCAGGGCGATCCGCCCGCCCGCGCGCTTCACCGCCCGGGCCAGCTCGATGTCCTCCAGGACCCGGTCGGCGACCGCCGCGTGCCCGCCGGCCCGCAGGTAGCCGGCCCGGTCCACCACCAGGAACTGGCCGCCCGCCGCGGCCAGCGACGGCCGCGGCGAGCGTTCCATCGCGCGCAGCGGCAGAAAGGTCAGCCACAACCACTGCAGCAGCGGCTGCACCAGCCGGTCGGCCGCCGTCCGCACCACGATCCGGGGGTACGCCGACAGCAGCGTCGCGCCCGCCGCGCGCAGCTCGGTCACCGCCGCCGCGACCGCGTACGGGGTGAGCACCACGTCGGCGTCGACGAAGGCCAGCACGGCCGGGGCCGGTCCGGTCCGGGTGGCGAGCTGCCAGCAGGCGTGCGGCTTGCCCAGCCAGCCCGGCGGCGGGGCGGCCCCGCTGAGCAGGGTGAGCCGCGGGTCGTCGCCGGCCACCGCGCGGACCACGTCGGCGGTGCCGTCGCCTGAGTTGTCGTCGAGCACCACGATGCGCAGGTGGGGCACCCCGCGCTGGGCGAGCAGCGCGCGCAGGCACGGCGCCACCCGGTCGGCCTCGTCGCGCAGCGGCAGCAGCACCGCCACCGCCTCGGTCACCTCGACCGGGTCGGCGGCGGGGCGGCGCAGCCAGCGGGTGGCGTTGACCCAGGTGTGCGCGGTGAGCGCGGCGACCGCGACGGCCAGGGCGACGACGGCGGTCATGCCGTCCCCTCCCTACGGTCGGCGACGCCAGGAGACACGGCGAGCTGGCCGATTCGCTCCCTTCGCTCGCTCATGCCGGCGTGCCGGCGCCGGGGCGGGCCGCCACGTCCACCTCCCGGCGCTCGGGGACGCGACGGCGGGCCCGCAGCAGCGTCACCGCCAGCGGTACGGCGGCCACCGCCATGCCGGCCGCGCCCCACGCCGCTGAGGCCGGCAGGCGGAGGAAGACCGCGTGCGCCAGCACGCTGGCGGCGTACGTCCACAGGTAGAGCGCGAACATCGGCGCGTCCCGCCCGTCGGTGCGGTCGACGGCCGGCCCGGCGAGCGGCCGCAGCGTCGCCGCCAGCAGCAGCGCGAAGAGCAGCCAGCCGAGGTAGTTGCTGGCCGGGACGCCGGGCAGGCCGGGCAGGGCGGGGCCGACGTCCCGCCAGACCCAGTAGCCCTCGGCCACCATCTGCGGGTCGAGGAAGAGGTCCCAGGCGGCCAGCCCGACCGCGGCGAGCGTGATCCGGCCGGCGCGGCGGAAACGCGCCCCGCCCGCGGTGGCCGGCCGGGTCAGCCGGACCGCGGTGAGCCAGGCCGGCCAGGCCATCCAGGTCCAGGCCAGCGGGATGATCAGCGGTACCCCGGCCAGCTTCGGGCCCAGCTCGCCGGAGTAGTCGTAGCTGCCGAACGGGAAGCCGGTGGCCACCCCGAGCGCCTCCACGGCGAACCCGCCGCCGGTGGCCACCGCGACCAGCGCGACCGCGGTACGCGTACCGCGGGTGAGCAGCGCGTGCCCGACGGAGAGCAGGTATCCGAGCACGACGGTGGCCACGGTCAGCCCGGCCCGGGTGGCGCCGGCGGTGAGCGGGTAGCCGATCTGGGCGAGGACCAGGCCGGCCAGCAGCGCCCAGGGCAGCCGGCCCCGGATCACGGCCCGGCCGGGGCGGGGGCGCCGCCGGGGCCGGGCGGGGGCAGCGGCAGGTCCCGGCCGAGCACGCCGAACGGTCGCTCGTCCCCCGGGAAGTGGAAGTTGCGCAGGATGTCGACGAAGCCGAACCGCCGGTACAGCCGCCAGGCCCGGGACTTCTGCTCGTCGGCCTCCGGCGTGGACAGCAGGGTGGTCGTCCCCTCCGCCATGGTGAGCAGGGCGCGCAGCTGGCCGGCGCCGAGGCCGTGCCCCTGCGCGGGCGGGCGGACGTGCAGCTCGACCACCTCGAAGCAGTGGAGCAGCCAGCGCTGCCGCGCCTCGGTGTCCAGCGCCCGGTGCACCTGGTCGTGCCACCACTGGCCGGCGGCGCCGAGGTAGCCGTACCCGAAGCCGGCCAGGTGCCCCTCGCTGGTGAGGCTGGCGACGGCGCGGAAGCCAGGGCGGCGGACGTGGGTGGCGATGTAGCCGCGCCGGGCCTCGAGCAGGTCGGCGCGGTAGCCCATCGCCTCGCCGTAGACGGCCACCACGTCGTCCAGCCGCCGGACCAGATCGTCCGGCGTCCAGCGCACCAACCTCAT
The DNA here is from genome assembly GCF_043204735.1 of Micromonospora sp. NPDC047740. NCBI lineage: Bacteria > Bacillati > Actinomycetota > Actinomycetes > Micromonosporales > Micromonosporaceae > Micromonospora > Micromonospora sp. NPDC047740. Next base: position 62,592 of record NZ_JBIDCT010000004.1, on the reverse strand, counting down.
GCGTGTCCTCTCGCCGTTTCCGGATCGCCCTCGGCGACCCACCCCAGCACCGCCCGGTCGCCGACCACGTCGTCGACCGCGAATCGGGCGAACAGCTCCTCCGCGTACCAGCCCTCGGCGGGGGTACGCGTGATCGCGGCGCGATGCTCGGGCTGACGGTACGCGAACGCGACGAGGTCCGCCGGGGCGCGCCACACACTCACGGTGCCCTGCCAGCCCAGCGGGGCCTCGCCGACGCCGAACCGGGCGAGCAGCCCGGGCGCGGCGTGCAGGGCGGCGGCCACCGGCGGGACCGCCCGCCAGAAGGTGACCGCGCGGCGGGCCCGCAGCCGGGCCCGGGTCAGCGCCAGCACCGGCCCGGTGACCGGGCCGCCGGACGGCTCGCCGAACGGCCGGCGGCCGGACCACGCGCCCCGGCTGGTCAACGGGCGCAGCTCCAGGCGGGCCGAGGAGCGGGCGATCCGGGCCCAGGACCGGCCCACCGGGGAGGCGTCGAAGCCGGCCGCGGCGGCCGGGGAGTTCCAGGCCACCAGCGCGGCCCACCGGGTCGGGTCGGCGTCGCCGGGGCCGAAGCCGGTGCCGGTCCCGGTGCCGAGCAGCTTGGCGAACCGGACGCCGGGGGCCCGGCGCAGTCGCGGCGGGTGGACGGCCATCCGGAGCAGCGCACCGGGCACCGCGGCCGGGTGGATCCGCCACACGTGCAGCGTGACGAGTCCCGGCGGGCTCACGCCACCGCCCCGCTTCGCCCCGCGGCGGCGCGAACCGCCTCGCTGCTGAGCTTGATGGTTCGCTCGCTCACGCCACTTCGGCGGGGGCGCCGGAGGTGATCCGCAGCAGCTCCGCGTACGTGGTGGGGAAGACCGCCTGCGGCACGCCGCCGGCCGCCCACACCTCGTCGTACGCCCGCAGGGCGGTGTCGACCACGGTGCGCAGCGGCCGGGGGTGGCCGACCGGGGCGACCCCGCCGATCACCTGACCGGTGTGCCGCTTGACGAACTCCGGGCTGGCCCGGCGCAGCCGGGTTACCCCGAGGGACGCGGCCAGCCCGGCGGTGTCCACCCGGTGCGCGCCCGAGGTGAGCACCAGCAGCGGCGCGTCGTCCGCGTCGAAGACGAGCGAGTTGGCGATGGCGCCGACGCCGACGCCGAGCGCCTCGGCGGCCGCCGCGGCGGTGTGCACCGCCTCGGGCAGCAGGCGGACCCGGCTCGGCCCGCCGGAGCCGTCGCGGGCGTCCGCGTCGTCGAGCGTCCGCTGCACCGCCTGCACGTTCGGGTGTGGCTGCATGCCGTTCATTCTCCCGGTTCGGTTGCCGCCCGGTTCACCCGGCCACGCCACGTCCGTGACCGGCGCCGGTGATCACGGAGATCGCCGTCCCGACGAACCGGACGGCCGGGTCATGACCGCGGTGGGATCCGTCCGGCGGCGCGGGCGGTGATCAGCGCCTCGATGCCGTCGAGGATGCGGGCGAGCCCGAAGTCGAGGGCCTGGTCGCCGTCGGCCTGGTGGGTGGCGGAGCGCACGGCGGCGTCGAGCGACGGGAAGCGGTCCGCACGGCCGCGCAGCAGCGCGACGAGTCCGGCCTCGCTGTGCTGGCTTGGCGTGTCGGTGGTGGTCGACGCGTGCTGGGCCAGGTTGCCGGCGTACCCGGCCAGGAGCACCACGACGTCGAGCTGCTCGTCGCCGGTCAGCCCGGTGCCGGTGAGGGCGGCGACGGCGCGTTCCAGCCAGGCCAGCTCGTTCGGGCCGTGCAGCCGGGGGCCGCAGGTGGCCGCAGGGGCCCACGGGTGGCGGCGGAACCGGCAGAGCATCTGCCGGGTCCAGTCGTCGAGCCGGCCGCGCCAGTCGGCGCCCTCGGGCGGCAGGGGTGGCTCACCCACCGCCGCCTCCAGCATCAGGGCGACCAGCTCGGCCTTGCCGGGCACGTACCGGTAGAGCGCCATCTTGGTGACGCCCAACGCCTCGGCCACCCGATGCATGGTGAGTCCGTCCAACCCCTCGGCATCGGCGATGGCGATGCCGGCCTGGGCGATCACGGTGAGGGTGAGGGTGGGGCGGGGGCCGCGGCGCGGCGGGGTCCGCGGGCCCCACAGCAGTTCGTAGAGCTTTCGGTTGTCGACGGCCCCGCTGTTCATCCGGTCCATGATCCTCCTCCGGGCCGGTCTTGTCGCGGACCCAAAACTGTGTCTAGGGTACGCTGTGTCCGACGGACGCAGTTCAGCCGGGAGGGGAAGGCCGGCCTGCCCGACTACCCGGCGCGGGCCGGAGCCGCCGGTCGAGAGCCGGGCCAGTTCGGGGTGGCCCGGACCCGACCGGCGGCCTCCACCAGCAGGGCCTCGTAGCCGTCCAGGGTGGCCAGCCAGTCGAGTGCGTCCGTGCCCCGGGCGGCGGCCGCGGTGGCGTACACGTCGGCCCAGAGCAGCTCGGGGCCGACCACGGTGACCGACCGGACGGCCGCGGCCGGCCGGCCGGCGCGCGGGTCCAGGATGTGCGCGCCGCGCCGTGCGGTGCCCGAAGTGGCGACGGCGCCGCCCGCCGGCTCGATCACGTCGAGCATCCGCTCGGGGTGGTCGGGGTCCTCCACCCCGACCCGCCAGGCCGGCCGGCCCGGCGCGGTACGCAGCAGCACGTCCCCGCCGGCGTTGAGGCAGAGGTCGTGCTCGGGCAGGTCGGCGAGGTGCCGGGCGGCGCGCTCCACCGCCCATCCCTTGACCAGCCCGGACGGGTCGAAGCCGGTGCCGCCGCCGGGCAGCGGCAGGAGCCGGGCGTCGAACCAGCCGCCGGTGCGGGCGCGGGCCAGCTCGCAGAACTCCACCACCTCGCGCACCACCGGCTCGGCGGTGGCCGGGTCGGGCAGCGCGCCGCCGAGCCGGCCCAGCACGCTCTCCGGCCGGTACGTGCTGAACACCGCGTCCACCTCGCCCAGCTCGGCGAAGACCCGCTCCACCCGGGCCGCCACCGCGTCGGTGTGCACCTCCGGCCCGCGCAGGTGCACGCTCACCGGCAGCCCCATCACCTGCACCACCCAGGCCCGCCGGTCCAGTTCCATCGTCAGGTTCATCGTCGCCACCCCGTTCACTTCAGGTGCGCCGCGTCGATCGCGGACTGCAGGGACTCGCGGTAGCCGTCGCTGGTGACGGTGGCCCCGGAGACGGTGTCGATCCGGGCGCTCTGCGCGGCCAGGGCCTCCTGCCGCAGGACCGGCACCGCGTAGTCGTTGATCTCCTGGTCCCGGCGGTTGCCGTCCGGCACCTGCACCGTCGTGACGTCGGTGATCTTCCCGCCGGAGACGGTGATCCGGACCTGCACCGGCCCCCACCGGGTCTGCGCCACCGACCCGGTGACCGTGCCGCCGGAAGAGGCGCCTCCCGACGAGCCGGCGCCGGTCGAGCCGTCCGCGCCGTCGGTCGCGGTCCCGGGGTTCGTCACCACCCCGTCGGATCCGCCGCCGGCGACCGCGCTGCTCGCCCCGCCCGGACCCATCGTGCTGGTCCGGTAGCTGAACAGCAGCACCAGGGCCGCCACGGTGGAGAGCAGCCAGAGGGTGACCCGTCGCACGGATCCTCCTTTCGTGCCTGTCACCAGGCGAACCGTTCGTGATGGGTGTGCGCGTCGGGAACCCCCGCCGCGCGGGTCGCGGCGCGGGCGGCGTCGACCCAGCCGTCCGGCCCGCAGAGGAAGACGTCGTGACCGGAGATGCCGGGGGAGAGCCGGCGCAGCGCCTCCGCGTCGGACAGCCCCTCGGCGTACGCGGGCAGCCACGCCGGGCGGGCCGCCCGCGGGCCGACCAGGTGGTGCACCACCAGCCCCCGCTCGGTGGCGAGCTGGTCCAGCTCGGCCCGGAAGGCCAGGTCCGCCGGGGTGCGCGCGCGGTAGAGCAGCACCGCCTCGCCGGGGGCGTACGGCAGCTCCCAGAGCAGTGCCAGCAGCGGGGTGATCCCGACCCCGCAGCCGAGCATGGTGATCCCGCCGCCGCGCCAGTGCTCCCCGGTCAGCCGCCCGTACGGCCCCTCGACCAGCACCTTCGTGCCGGGGCGCAGGGCGGCCACCCGGGCGCTGTCGTCGCCGAGGTCCTTGACGGTGATCCGCATCAGGTCCCCGTTCGGCGGTGCCGACAGCGAGTACGGGTGCGCCCGGGACCAGCCGGGGCCGTCCAGGAACCGCCAGAGGAGGAACTGCCCGGCCCGGGCGGGCAGCCGGTGCAGGTCGCGCCCGCGCAGCCAGACCGAGGTGACCCCGGGTGCCTCGGGCACCACCGCGGCCACCTCGATCCGGTGCCGCAGCGACCGCCAGGCGGGCAGCCCGAGCCGGTAGACCAGCACGCTGGCCAGCGCCAGCAGGTAGACCGTCCACCAGTAGGCGCGGGCCGCCGCCGAGCCGACGAAGTCGGCGCCGGTCCAGAGCTGGTGCGGCAGCGCCAGCGCGACGCCGAGGTACGCGTACAGGTGCAGCAGGTGCCAGGACTCGTAGCGCAGCCGGCGCCGGGCCGCGCGGACCGAGGTCACCACCACCAGCACCAGCAGGGCCAGCGCCGCGGTGGCCAGCAGCATCCCGGGGTACGTGACGACCAGGTCCCAGGTCTCGGCCAGCACGCCCTGCCGGGCGGTGCCGGCGTACCCGAGGATGGTCAGCGCCACGTGGGCGAGCAGCAGGTGGAACGAGGTGAAGCCGGCGAGCCGGTGCCAGCGGGCGATCCGGTCCTGGCCGAAGCGCCGCTCGATCAGCGGCACCCGGGCCATCAGCACCACCTGGACGAGCATCAGGTCGGCGCTGACCAGACCGGCGAGCCGGCCGAGCGAGGTGAGGCCGGTGGCGAGGCCCCCCAGCAGCTCCTGCACCCCGCGGTCGGCGGTCCAGAGGGCGGTGACGACCAGCAGGCTGAGCACCGCGGCCGTGCCGGCGACGTCGGCCCACCAGGCGGGGACCGCCGGCAGGGTACGCCGCCCGGTCCGCCGGTCGGCGACGGCGGCGGTCACCGGCGGGTTTCTTCGGTTCGGCTCACGTTCATGAAGCCCACTCTGGGCCGGGGAACTCGACGCGCCCTTTGCCGAAGCTGTGGGCCGGCTGAGAATCCGGCTCGCCTCTCGCGTGTCCCGGGCGACGCGCCGGGTCCGGGTGATCGGCACGCCCGGGCGCGTCACACGTTGCATTTTCGTCGGAGGGGAGGTGTACTGTCAGGGCAGTTAGAACGAGTGTTCGATTCGGTCGTACGCTCGTTCCAACGCCCGGGAGGGGTGTTTCGCGGCGCCGGCTCCCGGGGAGGTGCGGTTCCGCGGACCGCACCGGGCTCCGGACAGTCGCGAGTCCGGACCCGTCAGGCAGGATCGTCGCCCGCCGCCCACGACCCCCGGGCGGCGGGCGACGGACCCGCCGGTACGCCGGCCGGGTGTGGTGTGGGGAAGCGTCCACACCCGGCCGGCCCCCCACCTGGTGCGTCTTCCTCCGCACCGCCCGCTCCGGGCGTCCCGCCGGCGGATCCGATCCGTCCCGCGGCCGCCCCGCCCCGGCCCACGCGGAGGAGAGACCCATGCCGACCAGTCCGGCCCAGGCCCCGACGGTGCCCGCGCACGTGCTGCCGCACCGCACCCCCGCCCAGTTGCTCGCGGTGGCCCGCCACGGGCTGGCCGAGGCCGCCCGGACCCGCCCCGACGGCCTCCGGTACGCCGCCGCCCACCTCGCGGCGCTGCGCGCCGCCGCCGCGCTGCTCGCCGCCCGCGCCCGCCCCGCGCCCGGCCGGCGCAACCGGATCACCAGCGTCTGGGTCCTGCTCTCCACCGTCGCCCCCGAGCTCGACGAGTGGGCCGGCTACTTCGCCGCCGGGGCGAGCAAGCGGGCCGCCGCCGAGGCCGGCATCCCCCGGGTGGTCAGCGCCCGGGAGGCCGACGACCTGCTCCGCGCCGCCGAGGAGTTCGTGGCCGTGGTGGAGGCCGCGCTCGGCCGGCAACCGGCGCTCGACGGTCTGCACCGGCCGCTCCGGCTCGGCGGGTCCGACGCCACGCCGCGACCCGGAGCAGCCGCCGCCTGACCCGGCGACGTCCGGCCACCCGGCGGGGAGGCGGGTGGCCGGACGTCGTCGTGCCCGGTCCGGCGACGTCCGCCGCACATGGAGATCCAGCAGCACCACCACGGGACGTACCCGTGGGCGACACACGGCAGGGGGTAGGTCCGATGGCGGGCCGCATGGTGGTCGGTTCCGCCGCGCTGGCCGAGTTGGTGCGCCCGGCGAGCGCGCCCGACCCGGCGAGCGGCCATCGGGTGCTGCCCGTCCGGCCCGAGCTGACCGGGCTGCTGCCCAACCGCGGGCTGCGGCGCGGTAGCACCATCGCGGTCGGCGTCGGGCAGCCCCGGCGTAGCGGCGGGACGTCGCTGATCCTCGCCCTGCTCGCCGAGGCGTCCCGGGCCGGCTCCTGGTGCGCCGTGGTCGGCGTGCCCACCTTCGGGGCCGGCGCGGCGGCCGAGGCCGGGATCGCCCTGGATCGGCTCGCCCTGGTGCCGCACCCCGGGCCCGAGTGGCCCACCGTGGTCGCCGCGCTCATCGACGGGGTCGACGTGGTGGTCACCGCCGTGCCGGCCACGGTCTCCGCCTCCGTCGCCAACCGGCTGGCCGCCCGGGCCCGGCAACGCGGCAGCGTGCTCGTCCCCTACGGCCGGTGGGACGGCGCGGACGTCACGCTCCAGGTGGTCCGCGGGGTCTGGGAGGGGCTCGGCCCGGGCCGGGGGCGGCTGCGCCGCCGGGAGGTGACCGTCTCGGCCCGGGGGCGGGGCGCGGCCGCCCGCCCCAAGGAGATCAAGGTCTGGCTGCCCGGCGACGAGCTGACCCGGGTCATCCCCCGGGCGGCCGGTGCCGCCGCCCGCACCACCTCGCCCCGGCTCCGGGTGGTGGCGTTGCCCGCCCCGGCTGCCCGGCCCCGCACCGCGGTCGGGTCGGCATGAGCGAGCGCAGCGAGCGAATCATCAGGCACAGTCCAGTGGAGCCTCATGCGGCCGCCGAGCGGAGCGAGGTGGCCGCATGACCGGGGCGCCAGTGCGGACCCTGCTGCTCTGGTGCCCGGACTGGCCGGTCCTCGCCGCCGAGATCGTCGACGGGGTGCCCGCCACCGACCCGGTCGCGGTGCTGCACGCCAACCGGGTGGTCGCCTGCTCCGAGCGGGCCCGCGCCGAGGGCGTACGCCGGGGGCTGCGCAAGCGGGAGGCGCAGGGGCGCTGCCCGCAGCTCACCGTCGTCGACCACGATCCCGGCCGGGACGCCCGGGCGTTCGAGCCGGTGGTGGCCGCCGTCGAGGAGGTGGCCGCCGGGGTCGAGGTGATCCGCCCCGGCGCCTGCGCGCTGGCCGCCCGGGGGCCGAGCCGCTACCTCGGCGGGGAGGAGGCGGCGGCCGAGCGGATCGTCGAGCACGTCGCCCAGACCTGTGCGGTGGAGAGCCAGGTGGGTGTCGCCGACGGGGTCTTCGCCGCCGGGCTGGCCGCCCGGGACGGGCGCATCGTGCCGCCCGGCGGGACCGCGGAGTTCCTGGCCGTCCTGCCCGTCGAGGCGCTCGGCCGGCCGGCCCTGACCGACCTGCTGCGCCGGCTGGGGGTGCGTACCCTCGGGGACTTCGCCGCGCTGCCCGCCGGTGACGTGCTGGCCCGGTTCGGCTTCGACGGGGCGCTGGCCCACCGGCTCGCCGCCGGCCGGGACCACCGGCCGCTCGCGGTCCGGCAGCCGCCGGCCGACCTGACCGTCACCGCCGAGTACGACGAGCCGATCGACCGGGTCGACGCCGCGGCGTTCGCCGCCCGGACGCTGGCCGAGCAGCTGCACGAGCGGCTCGCCGCGTACGGGCTGGCCTGCACCCGGCTCGGCATCGAGGCGGTCACCGCGCACGGCCAGGAGCTGCACCGGGTCTGGCGGCACGACGGCCTGCTCACCGCCGCGGCCATCGCCGACCGGGTGCGCTGGCAGTTGGACGGCTGGCTCTCCGGCAGCAACGGCCGGGGCGGGGCCCGCCCGGCCCGCCCCACCGCCGGCATCATCCGGCTGCGGCTGGTGCCGGACGGGGTGCTCGCCCAGGCCGGCCTGCAACCCGGGCTGTGGGGGGAGACCGGCGAGGAGCGGGAGCGGGCGCACCGCGCGCTGAGCCGGGTGCAGGGCATCCTCGGCCCCGAGGCGGTGGTCACCCCGGTGCTCGGCGGCGGACGCTCCCCGGTCGACCAGGTACGCCTGGTCCCGTGGGGCGACGAACGACTGCCCGCCCGCCCCGGCGAGCCGCCCCTGCCGGCCGTACCAGCGAGCGAGCCGGCGTTTCCGGGCGGGCCGGGGCTTCCTGGCGAGCCGACCCGCGCAGCGCGATCAGGTGGCGCGGCGCGGGCCGGTGGTGTCGCGCGGTCGGGTGGGAAGGCACCTGTCCCGCCGTGGCCGGGGCGGCTGCCGCCACCCGCGCCGGCCGTGGTGCTGCCGGCTCCGCTGCTGGCCACCGTGCACGACGCCGCCGGTGAGCCGGTCGTGGTCAGCGCCCGGCTGGCGGTGAGCGCCGCGCCCGCGCGGCTGGCCGTCGGCACCGGCCGCCCGGCCGAGATCGTCGGCTGGGCCGGCCCGTGGCCGGTGGACGAGCGCTGGTGGGCACCGGCCGAGGCCCGGCGCCGGGCCCGGTTCCAGGTCTGCCTGGCCGACGGCGCCGCCCTGCTGCTCGCGGTCGAGAGCGGCCAGTGGCTGGTGGAGGCGATCTATGACTGAGCGTCGAGCGGCCGGGGCGGGGCGGTGAGCTTCCACAACCCGAATCTGTCCTGGTCGGAGCTGGAACAGGTGCTCTCCGGCCGGCCCCGCGGTGGGCGGTCCGGCAAGGGGCGGTCCCGGGACGAGCGGCACCTGCACGTGGTGGACCCGCTCGCGGTCGACGCCGACGGCGGCGACTCCCCGGCGTGGAGCCGCAAGCGGCAGCAGTACGAGCCGCCCGAGCTGCCCCGCCCGGACGACCCGGTGCCCTACGCGGAGCTGCACGCGCACACCAACTTCAGCTTCCTCGACGGCGCGAGCCACCCCGAGGAGCTGGCCGAGGAGGCCGCCCGGCTGGGGCTCACCGCGCTCGCCGTCACCGACCACGACGGCTTCTACGGCGTGGTGCGGTTCGCCGAGGCGGCCCGCGCGCTGCACCTGCCGACGGTCTTCGGCGCGGAGCTCTCCCTCGGGCTGCCCGGCCCGCAGAACGGCGAGCCCGACCCGCACGGGTCGCACCTGCTGGTGCTCGCCCACGGCCACGAGGGGTACGCCCGGCTGGCCGCCACCATCTCCCGCGCCCAGCTCCGCGGCGGCGAGAAGGGCCGCCCGGTCTACGGCGAGCTGGAGGAGGTCGCGGCGGAGCTGCACGACCACGTGCTGGTGCTCACCGGCTGCCGCAAGGGGCACGTGCCCGGCGCCCTGCTCACCGAGGGCGTCGACGCCGCCGCCCGGGAGCTGGACCGGCTCACCGCGCTCTTCGGCGCCGAGACGGTGGCGGTGGAGCTGACCGACCACGGCCATCCGATCGACGCCGACCGCAACGACGCCCTGGTCGAGCTGGCCGACGCGGCGGGGCTGCCCACGGTCGCCACGAACAACGTGCACTACGCCACCCCGGGCCGGCGTCGACTGGCCACCACCGTGGCGGCGGTGCGTGCCCGGCGCAGCCTGGACGAGATCGACGGCTGGCTGCCCGCCGCCGGCACCGCCCACCTGCGCAGCGGCGCGGAGATGGCGGCGCGGTTCGCCGCGTACCCGGGCGCGGTGGCCCGGGCCGCCGAGTTCGGCGCGGAACTCGCCTTCGACCTGCAACTGGTCGCGCCGAAGCTGCCGGCGTACCCGGTGCCGCCCGGGCACACCGAGATGAGCTGGCTGCGCCGGCTGACCATGGACGGCGCCCGGGAACGCTACGGCCCGCCCGAGGCGCACCCGGAGGCGTACGCGCAGCTGGAGCACGAGCTGCGGATGATCTCCGACCTCGGCTTCCCCGGCTACTTCCTGGTGGTCTACGACATCGTCACGTTCTGCCGCGAGCAGGACATCTACTGCCAGGGCCGGGGCTCGGCGGCCAACTCGGCGGTCTGCTACGCGCTGCGGATCACCAACGTGGACGCGGTGCGGCACCGGCTGCTCTTCGAGCGTTTCCTCGCCCCGGAACGCGACGGCCCGCCCGACATCGACGTGGACATCGAGTCCGACCGCCGGGAGGAGGTGATCCAGCACGTCTACGCCCGGTACGGCCGGGAGTACACCGCTCAGGTCGCCAACGTCATCTCGTACCGGCCCCGGTCGGCGGTGCGGGACGTGGCCAAGGCGTTCGGCTTCTCGCCCGGGCAGCAGGACGCCTGGAGCAAGCAGATCGACCGGTGGGGCTCGGTGGCGACGGTGGACGTGGCGGACATCCCCGAGCAGGTGGTGGCGTACGCCAACGAGCTGCAGAGGTTCCCCCGGCACCTGGGCATCCACTCCGGCGGCATGGTGATCTGCGACCGGCCGGTGATCGAGGTCTGCCCGGTCGAGTGGGGGCGGATGCCCGGCCGCAGCGTCCTGCAGTGGGACAAGGACGACTGCGCCGCCGTCGGGCTGGTCAAGTTCGACCTGCTCGGCCTCGGCATGCTCTCCGCGCTGCACTACGGCTACGACATGATCGGGATGAGCCTGGACCTGGGCGACATGACCCTGGACGACCCCGAGGTCTACGACATGCTCTGCCGGGCCGACTCGGTCGGGGTGTTCCAGGTGGAGAGCCGCGCCCAGATGGCCACCCTGCCCCGGCTCAGGCCCCGCGTCTTCTACGACCTGGTGGTGGAGGTGGCGCTGATCCGGCCCGGCCCGATCCAGGGCGGCTCGGTGCACCCGTACATCCGGCGCAAGAACGGCCAGGAGCCGGTGACGTTCCCGCACCCGCTGATGCGCAACGCGCTGGAGAAGACCCTCGGCGTGCCACTGTTCCAGGAGCAGCTCATGCAGCTCGCCATCGACCTGGCCGGCTTCGACGCGGCCGGGGCCGACCAGCTGCGCCGGGCGATGGGGGCGAAGCGCTCGGTGGAGCGGATGGCGCAGATCGCCGACCGGCTCTACGCCGGGATGGCCGAGCGGGGCATCACCGGCGAACTGGCCGACGACGTCTACCGCAAGCTCACCGCCTTCGCCAGCTACGGCTTCCCGGAGAGCCACGCGATGAGCTTCGCCTACCTGGTGTACGCCAGTTCCTGGCTCAAGCGCTACCACCCCGGCCCGTTCCTGGCCGCCCTGCTCAACGCCCAGCCGATGGGCTTCTACTCGCCGCAGACCCTGGTCGACGACGCCCGCCGGCACGGCGTCGAGGTACGCCGGCCGGACATCAACGCCAGCAGCGCCAAGGCGGTGCTGGAGTCCACGCCGGAGACCCGGTGGGGGAGCCAGCCGGGGGAGCCGCCGCACACCTGGGGGCTGGGCGGCCCGGCGGTCCGGCTCGGGTTGAGCAGCGTACGCACCCTCGGCGACGACGTGGCCGAGCGGATCGAGGCGGAGCGGACGGCCCACGGGCCGTACCGGGACATGCCGGACCTGGCCCGGCGGGTCGGGCTCACCGCCGCCCAGCTGGAGGCGCTGGCCACCGCGGACGCCTTCGCCTGCTTCGGGCTGACCCGGCGGCAGGCCCTCTGGGCCGCCGGCGCGGCGGCCCAGGACCGGCCGGGCCGGCTGCCCGGCACGGTGACCGGCGCGACGCCGCCCACCCTGCCCGGGATGGAGGCGGTGGACCGGCTGGTCGCCGACGTCTGGGCCACCGGCCTGTCCCCGGAGAGCCACCCGGCCCGGTTCATCCGGGACCGGCTGGACGCCCTGGGCGCGGTGCCGATCGCCCGGCTCGGCCGGGTGGAGCCCGGCCAGCGGATCCGGGTCGGCGGGATCGTCACCCACCGGCAGCGGCCGGCGACCGCGGGCGGGGTCACCTTCCTCAACCTCGAGGACGAGACCGGGATGCTCAACGTCACCTGCTCGCCGGGGCTCTGGCAGCGCTACCGGCGGGTCGCCCGCACCAGCGGGGCGCTGGTGGTGCGGGGCCGGTTGCAGCGGCACGAGGGCGTCACCAGCCTCACCGCGGACCGGCTGGACGCGATCGACCCGCCGGTCACGCCGGCCTCCCGCGACTTCCGCTGACCTCGCCTCAGCCGGCCGGGGCGAGCCCGGAGCTGGCGTCGACGGCGGGCCGGCACCAGGCCCACGTCGTGGAGACCTTCGCCACACCGGCCCGGCAGCGGGCATGTCGTGGGCCACATTTCCGTTTCCTGGATCGGCGGGCCGGAGATACGGTCCGCCGGCGTGGGCAGAGCGGCCCACGCGGGAAAGGTGGAAAACGATGACGGGGAGCAACACCCACCGCGGCGTCGCCAACGCCCGACGGACCCGGCTCGGTGCGGACTGGGTCCCGGCGCACGACACCGAGGTGCACGAATACCCGGTGACGGACGGGCCGGTCGCCAACGCCCACCGCTCCCGCGCCGAGGAGGACCCGGCCGGAGGCGGCGAGTCCTGACCCCGCTGGCGCGGGTGACTAGGCTCGGCGGGGTGGAGCAGACCCGAACCCTGACCCCCCGTACCGCCGTGATCTGGGCGGTGCTCCGCGCCGAGCTGCAGCGCCGCGTGGGCGAGCGGCTCACGGTGCTCGACGTCGGCGGCGGGACCGGCGGCTTCGCCGTCCCGCTCGCCGAGGCGGGCCACCACGTCACCGTGGTCGATGCCAGTCCCGACGCGCTCGCCGCGCTGACCCGCCGCGCCGCCGAGGCCGGGGTCGCCGACCGGGTACGCGCCGTGCAGGGCGACGGTGACGCGCTCGCGGGGCTGGTCGAGCCGGCCAGCATGGACCTGGTGCTCTGCCACGCCGTCCTGGAGGTCGTCGACGACCCCGCGTCGGTGGTCTCGGCCCTGGTCGGCGCGCTGCGCCACGGGGGCGCGGCCAGCGTCCTGGTCGCCGGGCGGGCCGCCGCCGTACTCACCCGCGCGATGAACGGCCACCTCGACGTGGCCGCCGCGCTCGCCGCCGACCCGGACGGCAGCGCCGGCCCGCGGGACACCCTGCGCCGGCGGTACGACGCCGAGGGCGCCGCCGCCCTGCTCAGCGCCGCCGGGCTCACCGTCGAGGAGATCCACGGCGTACGCGTCCTGGCCGACCTGCTGCCCGCCGCCGTGGCGGACGGTCAGCCGGCCGCCCTGGTCGAGCTGGAACGGGCCCTGGCGGCCCGGCCGCCGTACCGGGACATCGCCGCCCAGCTGCACCTGTTCGCCCGCCGCCCGGTATGACCGGCCCGGCGGTGGATCCGCTCGCCCCGGTCGCGCCCCGCTACGGTGGCGGCAGCCTCGCCGACGTCCTACCCAGCGCGCTCGCGGTGCTCGGCGTGCCCGGCACGGCCGACCTGCTCGGTCTGGCGCCCCGGTTGGCCGGGGTACGCCGGATCGCGGTCCTGCTGGTCGACGGGCTCGGCTGGTACCAGATCCCCGCCGCCACCCCGTACGCCCCGACCCTGGCCGGGCTGGCCGCCACCGTCGGCACCCCGCTCACCTCCGGATTTCCCTCCACCACCCCGACCAGCCTGGTCACCCTCGGCACCGGCGTGGCCGCCGGCGCGCACGGGGTGCTCGGCTTCAAGGTCCGGGTCCCGGACACCGACCGGGTGCTCAGCCACATCGAGTGGGCCGGCGACCCGGAGCCGCTGCGCTGGCAGCCCGTCCCCACCCAGTACGAGCGGGCCCGCGCCGCCGGGGTCGCGGTGACCGTGGTCAGCCGCCCCGAGTACGGCGGCAGCGGCCTGACCCTGGCCGCGAACCGGGGCGGCGACTACCGGGGGGCGTCCGGCGTCGACGCGCTCGCCGGGCAGATGCTCGCCGCCCTCGCGGCCGGCACCGGGCCGACCCTGGTCTCCGGATACCACCCGGACCTGGACCGGCACGGACACCTGAGCGGCGTCGACTCCGTGCCGTGGCGGCTGGCCGCCGCCGAGGTGGACCGGCTGCTCGTCCGGCTGGTCGACGGGCTGCCGCCGGACGCCGCGCTGCTGGTCACCGCCGACCACGGGCAGCTCAACGTGCCGGCGGGCCACCGGATCGACCTGGACACCGATCCCCGGCTGCGGGCCGGGGTCCGGGTGGTCGCCGGCGAGCCCCGGGTCCGCTACCTGCACGTCGAGCCGGGCGCCACCGCGGACGTGGTGGCCGCCTGGTCGGCGGTGCTGGACGGCGCCGCGTGGGTGACGACCCGGGACGAGGCGGTGACCACCGGCTGGTTCGGGCCGGTGGCCGAGGAGCACCTGCAGCGGATCGGCGACGTGGTGGTGGTCTGCCGGGACACGTACGCCGTGGTCGCCACCCGCTCGGAGAAGCCGATGGAGTCGCGGCTGGTGGCGTACCACGGCGCCGACACCGCCGCCGAGATGACCATCCCACTGCTCACCATCCGCGGCTGACCCGACCGCCCCTGCGCCCGCAAGCTCCGCGCAGCTGCACGGTCGGCCGGGGCCTGGCGTCGCCGCCGGGGCGGCGCGTCTCGGGCGGGGCGGCGGGCGGGTTGTCGGACCGGGCGGTTAGCGTGCGGGAATGGGCCGCAGCCAGTCGTTGCCCCGGGGCGGTGATCCGCGCTTCGGGCCGGACGCCGACGACACCGGCTGCACCGTCCTGCACGTCGACATGGACGCGTTCTTCGCCTCCGTCGAGGTGCGCCGCCGGCCCGAGCTGCGCGGCCGGCCGGTCGTGGTGGGCGGGATTGGGCCGCGCGGGGTGGTCAGCTCGGCCAGCTACGAGGCCCGACGATACGGCGTCCGCAGCGCCATGCCGACCGCGCGGGCCCGGGCGCTCTGCCCGGACGCGGTCTACCTGCCGCCCGACTTCACGCAATACTCGCCGGCCTCCCGGGCGGTGATGCAGATCTTCCGGGACGTCACCCCGCTGGTCGAGCCGCTCTCCCTGGACGAGGCGTTCCTCGACGTGGCCGGCGCCCGTCGGCTCTTCGGCTCCCCGGCCGGGATCGCCCGGCTGATCCGCCGCCGGGTCGCCGAGGAGCAGGGGCTGACCTGCTCGGTCGGGGTGGCGCCGAGCAAGTTCGTGGCGAAGCTGGGCTCCACCCGGGCCAAGCCGGACGGGCTGCTCGTGGTGCCCGCCGCCCGGGTGCTCGACTTCCTGCACCCGCTGCCGGTGGGGGCGCTGTGGGGAGTGGGGGAACGGTCCGCCGAGACGCTGCGCCGGCTCGGCCTGAACACCGTGGGCGACCTGGCCGAGGCGCCGCTCGGCCTGCTCCGGCGGGCGGTCGGTGAGGCGGCCGCGACCCACCTGCACGAGCTGGCCTGGGGTCGGGACCCGCGCCGGGTCTCCCCGGAGCAGGTAGAGAAGTCGATCGGCGCGGAGGTCACCTTCGACGTCGACGTCACCGACCCGGTGGAGATCCGCCGCGCCCTGCTGGCCCTCGCCGAGAAGGTCGGGGCCCGGCTGCGCGCCGCCGGCCAGGTGGGTCGGACGGTGTCGCTCAAGGTCCGGCTGGCCGACTTCCGCACGGTCACCCGGTCCCGCACCCTCACCGTGCCCACCGACACCGCCCGGGAGATGTTCGACACGGCCTGGGCCCTCTGGACCGCCCTGGCCGCCGGCGAGCCGGTCCGCCTGGTCGGCGTACGCATGGAGGGGCTCGCCACCGCGGCGGAGACCCCGCAGCAGCTCACCCTCGGCGCGCCGGAGCGCGGCTGGCGGGAGGCGGAGGTGGCCGCCGACGCGGCGGCTGCCCGATTCGGGCGGTCCGTCATAGGTCCGGCCAGTCTTCTCGGGACGCGTGATCCGCGACGAGTCGAAAAACCGACCCGGCCGTAGGTCGTCCCGCTTTCCGACGCGCGAGCCCCCTCGTAGACTTGCGGGTAAGCAGCCGGTTGGCTGCCACGGTCTGTTGGCCCGACCGGGCCGACCAACGTGACCGGGGAGGAGTGCCGTGCCGCTCTCGGAGCACGAGCAGCGGCTGTTCGAGCAGATCGAGCGGTCGCTTGCCGAGGACCCCAAGTTCGCCTCGGCCGTGCGCGCCAGCGACCCGCGTTTCCACGCGCGGCGTCGCCTGCTCGTCGCTGCCGGCGTGGTAATCGCTGGTCTGGCCCTGTTGATCTACGGTGCCGTGATCAAGACGCCCCCGCTGGCCGTGGCGGGCTTCGTCGTCATGCTGGCCTCACTGGGCTACGCGGTGCAGTCGCACCGGCGCTCCCAGTCGCCCGACCTGCACGTGGTGGGCGGCACGACGAGCCGGCGTACCCGTGGCCGGACCGGCCGGCGGGGTTCGTTCCTCGACCGGATGGAGGACCGCTGGCGGCAGCGCCCGGAGGGGCACCGCTGACCGGCTCGGACCGCTGACGGCGGGCCCACCGCGACGGCGTGTCGCCGTGGGCCCGTACACCGGCGAGCATCTCACGCTGCATCGCGGAAGTGGTGGCATCCGGTGGATCCGGACACCACCACTTCCAGGACGCAGCGCGGTCGTGCCGCCGTGCCGGTTCACCGGGCCGGACGGCCCGCCAGCAGCCGGCGCGGGCTCCACCGGAGCAGCCGCTGCCGCACCTCCCCGCCGGCGGTGACCAGCCGGGCGGACCGCTCCGACACCGTGGTCCGCCAGCGCAGCAGCACCGACGGCGGCAGCAGGGCCGCCATGATCCGGGTACGCCGGCCGGCCCGGGCGGCCAGTGCCCCGCGTACCGACCGCAGGGCCGGGTGCAGCTCCTCGCCTGTCAGCGGGTCGCGGGCGTAGCGGGCCCGCTCCTCGGCCCGGCCGAGCAGTCGCACCCCGGTCACCGCTCCGGCGTCCTCGGTGAGGGTCTCCTGGACCAGCCGCTCGGCGGTCGCCCGGGGAGTCTCCGTCCGGTCGACCCGGACCTGGAAGTCCACCAGGGTGTCGAGCAGTTCGTCCCAGGCGGCGTGGGCGTCCGCGCGGGCCCGGTCGGCGTCCACCCCGACCACGATGTCGCGTACCTCGCCGCGCTGGCCGGGGATGGTGGCGAGCGTGGTGGCCGCCGGCGCCGCAGCCCGGACCCGCCGGCGCCGACGCAGCGCGGAGCGGCGCAGCGCCGGCACCGCGAGCAGCGCCAGCAGGGCGAGCGCCCCGGCGACCCACCACGGCCAGACCGGCGACTGCTGGGTGGGGCCGCCGTCGCCGACCGAGAGGCCCTGGTCGGCGTCCTTGTCAAGCCGGTCGGGACTGTTCGGGCCGGCCGAGGCGTCGACCCCGTCCGGGGCGGCGGCGCCCCCGGTCGACGGGGTGGCCTCCTCGGGTGCCTCGATGTTCGGGGCCCAGGCCGACCGGACCGACCCGGGGACGCTCGCCGCCGGGGTGGCGTCGAACGGCACCCAGCCGATACCGGCGAAGAAGACCTCGGTCCAGGCGTGCAGGTTCTGGTTGGTCAGCACGTACGTGCCGCCGCTGGACCTGGTGCCGTTGGTGAAGCCGAACGCCACCCGGGCCGGGATGCCGGCGGCCCGGACCAGCCACGCCATCGCGCCGGCGTACTGCTGGCAGAAGCCCGCCTTGGTGGACAGGAAGTCGGTGATGTCCTCCCCGCTGGTGCCGTCCCGGGTGGAGAGCGAGTAGGTGAACCCGTTCTCCACCGAGAAGTAGTCGTAGATCGCCCGGACCTTGTCGTAGTCGTTCTGCTTGCCCTTGACGAGCTGCCTGACCAACTGGTCGACCGCGGGCGCCCCCGGCGTGGTGGTCTGCTGGCGCCGCAACGGGTCGTCGGTCGACAGGGAGCGCGCCGCGCGCAGCGCCGACGGGCTGTAGGTCGAGCGGACGTAGTCGAACGAGTACTGCTTGCCCCGCGAGTTCTCCCGGTCGGAGAAGATGACCTGGAGGTTCGGGTCGTAGCGCCAGCCGCGGCCGAGGTCCTCGGTCTTGACCGGCTCGGCGTAGACCGGCAGCAGCGGCATGTTGAGGGTCTTCGACACCTCGACCGTGGCCCGGTAGCGCTGCCGCTCGACGCCGGCCCGCTCCGCCGGGTCGGTCAGGCCCTGGTTCACCCCCCGGCCGGTGGGAGTGCGATCCCGGAAGCCGTTCGGACGCAGGTCGTCGGCCACGCCGAAGCGCAGGTAGAACGGGGTGGGCTCGTTGGTGGTGACCTTGACCAGCTCGGTCACCTTGCTCTGTTTGAGCTGACCGCTGAGCGCGGCGAACAGGTCGATGCGGCCGGAGTTGCCGCCCTGGCCCGGGCGCCCGTTGCCGTCGCCCGTGCCGCTGCCGGCGGCGTTCAGCAGGCCGCTGGTCATCCCGGGCACGGCCAACGGCAGCGCCACCGCCAGGGCGACCCCGACCACGGCCAGCCGGCGACCCGCCGCGGCCAGCGGCGAGGCCTCCCAGACGTCGACGTCCCGGCCCTCCCCGGTGAACCGGCGGCCGAACCGGCGTACCCGGTCGACGTTGTCGGTGACCAGCAGCCACAGGAAGCCACAGGCACCCACCACGAACGGGGTGGCGGGCACGTCGTCCACGTAGACCGCCACCGGCACCGAGTAGATGGCCAGCATCGGCAGCCCGGCCAGCGCCGGCCGGCGCAGCCCCACGGAGAGCACGTCCACCAGCACTGCGACGCCGCCGACGCCGAGCACGGCGAGGAAGAGCAGCGAGTCGACGTCGTCGACCTGCACGCTGTAGGTGCGCATGTCCTGCATCGACGCGCCGAGCAGGTCGCCGAAGTGGGCGAAGGTGCCCGGGGTGGGCAGGAACGCCAGCAGCTCGGTGCCGCCCGGGAAGACCCAGGTCAGGCCCAGCGTGAGGCCGGCGAGCATGGCGATGAGCTGACCCCACAGGGGTGCCCGGGCCAGCCGGCTCAGCGCGGCCGCGCCGGCCACCACGGCGACCACGATGGCCGCCTCGATCAGCCACGTCCAGCGCAGGAAGATCGTCGACAGCGGGGCGGCCGCCAGCAGCGTCGCCGCGGCGGCGACGAAGCCCAGGTTGCGGTGCGCGGTCACGCCACCGCCTCGCTCCGCTCGCCGGCGGCGCGACGCGCCCCGGTGCTGAGCCAAATGGTTCGCTCGCTCCGCTCCCTCACGGGACCACCCTTCCGGTCATCGCACGCCTCCGGCCACCGTCTCGGCCAGCGCCGCCCGCAGCGCGAAGCCCTGCGAGCCGCGGGCCGCCTGCGGCCAGAGCACGGGCAGCCGGTTGCCGTGCTCCACGCCGATCACCCGCCACCCGCTCTGCAACAGGGCGAGCGCGGCGGTGCCGTGCGCGTGCTCCGCCTCGCTGCGGGCCTTCGCCGGCAGGTTGAGCCAGGTGGTGCTGTCTAGCAGGAAGCCGACGCAGGTCGCGCCGTTGCCGCGCAGCCCGGCCAGCAGCTCCGCCTCGGCGGTGCTCAGGGTGCCGAACAGCGCGATGATCAGGCCACCGTCGGCCCGCTGCCGGACCTGCTGCACCAGCGTGGTGAGCTCACCGCGCCTGTCGAGGCGTACCTCGGCGAGGTGGTCGAGGAGCAGGCCGTCGCCGGCCGCCTCGGTGGCGCCCACGTCCGCACCGGAGCCGGTGACCAGGCGCAGCTTGTAGCCGGCCTGGCGCAGGTGTACGGCGATGCTGGCGGCGGCGGAGACCGTCCACTCGAAGCTCGCCGTCGGGCCGTCGCCCCGGTGGCCGGCGGCGCGGGTGTCCAGGACCACCGTGGCCCTGCTCTCCCAGGGCTGCTCCTCCCGGCGCACCATCAGCTCGCCGGTGCGCGCGGTGGACTTCCAGTGCACCCGGCGCAGGTCGTCGCCCACCCGGTACTCCCGGGTGGCCGCGTCGTCCTCGCCGTGCACCGCGACCGACCGGGCCCGGCTGTCGCCGCTGCCGGCGTACTCGCCGGGGAGGCGGACCGCGGGCAGCGGAGTGACCTGCGGGATCACGGTGAGGTGGTCGATGCTGGGGAAGGCCCGGCTGAGCTCGCAGAGCCCGAACGGGTCGGTCAGCCGGACCACCAGCGGGCCCACCTCGTACCGGCCGCGCACGTCGGCCCGGACGGTGTACGCCACCGAGCTGGCCTGGTGCGCGCCGAGCCGCTCCAGCACCACCCGGGGCCGGCTGCCCAGCGCGTACGGCAGCCGATCCTCCAGCAGCAGGGTGCCGGTCGGCAGGCGGGACAGGTTCTGCAGCCGCAGCACCACCCTTGAGCTGGCCCCGACCGGCACCCGGTGCGGTTCGAGGGACCGGCTGCAGGCGAGCTTGTACCGGCTGCGCCCCACGTACGCCGCCGCGAGCAGCGGCAGGACGGCGAGCAGGACGGCCACCCGGAGCAGGTCCTTCTCGCCCAGGATGCCGGCGGAGATCGCGGCGGCGACCGCGGCTGCCAGGAACGAGCGGCCGCGGGTGGTCAGTCCTCGCAGCCCGTCGCGCACCTCACGGCCTCCGTGGCTCGTACGGCCCGCGACCGGTGCCGCCGGGCCGGGTGTCGTACGGGGAGCGCTTGCGGTCGTTCGGCAGCGGCAGCCGGTGCACCAGCTCGGCGACGATCGCGTCGGTGGTGCGCCGGGCGAGCTGCGCGTCCGCGGTCGGGATGATCCGGTGCGCCAGCACCGGCACCGCGAGGGCCTGCAGGTCGTCGGGGAGGACGTAGTCCCGGCCCTCTAGGGCGGCCACCGCGCGGGCGGTGCGCAGCAGCTGCAGGGTGGCCCGCGGGGACGCGCCGAGCCGCAGGTCGGGCGCCTCGCGGGTGGCGGTGACCAGGTCGATCGCGTACTGCTTGACCGCGTCGGCGACGTGCACCTGCCGGACGTGGCCGATCAGCTGGCGGACGGTCGCCGCGTCGGAGACCGGGCGCAGCTCGGTCAGCGGGTCGGTGGCCCCGTGGCCGTCCAGCATGGCCAGTTCGGCGCCGGCGTCCGGGTAGCCCATCGCGATCCGGGCGGTGAACCGGTCGCGCTGCGCCTCCGGCAGCGGGTACGTGCCCTCCATCTCGATCGGGTTCTGCGTCGCGATCACCATAAACGGGGTCTGCAGCTGATAGGTGACCCCGTCGACGGTGACCTGCCGCTCCTCCATGCACTCCAGCAGGGCGGACTGGGTCTTCGGCGAGGCCCGGTTGATCTCGTCGCCGACGACCAGGTTGGCGAAGACCGCGCCCGGCCGGAACTCGAAGTCGTGCGTCTCCTGGTTGTAGACGCTGACCCCGGTGACGTCGCTGGGCAGCAGGTCGGGGGTGAACTGGATCCGCCGCACCGAGCAGTCGATCGAGCGGGCCAGGGCCTTGGCGAGCTTGGTCTTGCCGACGCCGGGCACGTCCTCGATCAGCAGGTGACCCTCGGCGAGCAGCACGGCCAGGGCGAGCCGGACCGTGGCGGTCTTGCCCTCGATCACCTGCTCGATGTTGGCCACGATGGCCTCGCTGGCGGCGCGGAACTCGTCGTGCGGCAGCAGACCGCCCACCTCGTCCCAGGTCTGTTGTGTCACGGGCCTCCTCCTCGTCGCCTGAACGGCAGCGCTGAATAGAGCACCTGGACCCGCCGTTTGGTTCGCGACGTCGAGCCACGTCTGCCGCAGAAATCTCACTGGCCTCTCAGGCTAACCATGTTTGTCGTTGTCGCCGACCCCCGCAGCCGGTCGGTCGGTTACGCCCGAAATATTCGCCGGACCGGGGGACGAGTCCCGCCCCGTGGATCGGGCGAGATAGTCGCTGGGCAGGCGGGGTACACTGCCGGACATGGCCGGAGTCTTCCTGCTTCTTACCCAGCCGTGCTGATGCGCTGAACGCGCGACAGCACGGCGGCCCCTCCTGCGCGAGGGGCTTTTTTGTGCCCGCAGGAGATCTCCCACTACCCGACTTGACCCGCGCCGAGGAGACGCCATGAGTGAGGCAGCCGCACCGGCGACCGACATCCCCCCGTTCCGCTACACCGCGGCCCTGGCCGACGAGATCGAGCACCGCTGGCAGGACACCTGGGAGCGGGACGGCACCTTCCACGCGCCGAACCCGACCGGCCCGCTGGCCGACCCCGGCCACCCGCGGGCGGGTGCGGAGAAGCTGTACGTGCTGGACATGTTCCCGTACCCGTCGGGCGCCGGCCTGCACGTCGGCCACCCGCTGGGCTACATCGGCACCGACTGCTTCGCCCGCTACCAGCGGATGGCCGGGCGCAACGTGCTGCACGCCATGGGCTTCGACGCGTTCGGCCTGCCCGCCGAGCAGTACGCGGTGCAGACCGGCACCCACCCGCGGACGACCACCGAGGCGAACATCGAGCGGTACAAGGCGCAGCTGCGCCGGCTGGGGCTGGCCCACGACGAGCGACGCTCGGTGGCCACCATCGACACCGACTTCTACCGCTGGACCCAGTGGATCTTCCTGCAGATCTTCAACTCCTGGTACGACCACCAGGCGCGGAAGGCCCGCCCTATCGCCGAGCTGATCGCCGAGTACGAGGGGGGCAACCGGCCCACTCCGGACGGCCGGCCGTGGGCCGAGCTGACCGTGGCCGAGCGGCGCAAGGCCGTCGACGACCACCGGCTGGCGTACGTCTCGGAGGCGCCGGTGAACTGGTGCCCGGGGCTGGGCACCGTGCTGGCCAACGAGGAGGTCACCGCCGACGGCCGCTCCGAGCGGGGCAACTTCCCCGTCTTCAAGCGGAACCTGAAGCAGTGGATGATGCGGATCACCGCGTACGGCGACCGGCTGCTGGACGACCTGGACCAGCTGGACTGGCCGGAGCCGATCAAGCTGATGCAGCGCAACTGGATCGGCCGCTCGCAGGGCGCGCACATCGACTTCCCCGCCGACCGGGAGTCCATCCGGGTGTTCACGACCCGGCCGGACACCGTCTTCGGGGCCACCTACCTGGTGCTGGCCCCCGAGCACGAGCTGGTCGACGGGCTGGTGCCGGCGGCCTGGCCGGAGGGGACGAAGGAGTCCTGGACCGGTGGGCACGCCAGCCCCCGGGCGGCCGTCGAGGCGTACCGGAAGGCCGCCGCGGCCAAGACGGACGTGGAGCGGCAGGCGGAGACCCGGGAGAAGACCGGCGTCTTCGTCGGCGGGTACGCGACCAACCCGGTGACCGGCGGGCGCATCCCGATCTTCATCGCCGACTACGTGCTGGCCGGCTACGGCACCGGCGCGATCATGGCGGTGCCCGCCCAGGACGAGCGGGACTGGGACTTCGCCGAGGTGTTCGACCTGCCGATCGTGCGTACCGTGCA
Organism: Micromonospora sp. NPDC047740; assembly: GCF_043204735.1. NCBI lineage: Bacteria > Bacillati > Actinomycetota > Actinomycetes > Micromonosporales > Micromonosporaceae > Micromonospora > Micromonospora sp. NPDC047740. The sequence goes on along the minus strand of NZ_JBIDCT010000004.1, from coordinate 39,472 downwards.
GCCGCCGGAGGGCTTCGCCGGCAAGGCGTACACCGGGGACGGCCCGGCGATCAACAGCGCCGCGCCCGACCGCGGCGTGGACCTGAACGGCCTGGGGGTGGCCGACGCCAAGGCCCGGATCATCGACTGGCTGGAGGCGAACGGGCACGGCACCGGCGCGGTGACCTGGCGGCTGCGGGACTGGCTGTTCAGCCGGCAGCGCTACTGGGGCGAGCCGTTCCCGATCGTGTACGACTCCAGCGGCGCGCCGATCGCGCTGCCCGAGTCGATGCTGCCGGTCGAACTGCCCGAGGTGGATGACTTCTCGCCGAAGACGTTCGACCCGGACGACGCCGACTCGAACCCGGAGACGCCGCTGTCCCGCCGCCGCGACTGGGTGGAGGTGGAGCTGGACCTGGGCGACGGGCCGAAGCGCTACACCCGGGAGACCAACGTGATGCCGCAGTGGGCCGGCTCCTGCTGGTACGAGCTGCGCTACCTGGACCCGACGAACGGCGAGCGGTTCGTCGACGCGGAGAACGAGCGGTACTGGATGGGACCGCGCGGCGCCGGCGACTGCGGGGGAACCGACCTGTACGTGGGCGGCGCCGAGCACGCCGTGCTGCACCTGCTGTACGCCCGGTTCTGGCACAAGGTCCTGTACGACCTGGGCCACGTCTCCAGCTTCGAGCCGTTCCGGAAGCTGTTCAACCAGGGCTACATCCAGGCGTACGCCTACACCGACGCCCGCGGCGCCTACGTTTCCGCCGCCGACGTGGTGGAGAGCGACGGCGGCTTCTTCCTGGGCGACGTCCAGGTCAACCGCGAGTACGGCAAGATGGGCAAGTCGCTGAGGAACGTGGTCACTCCGGACGAGATGTGTGCCGCGTACGGCGCGGACACCTTCCGGGTCTACGAGATGTCGATGGGCCCGCTGGAGGTGTCCCGGCCCTGGGAGACCCGGGCGGTGGTCGGCTCGTACCGGTTCCTGCAGCGGGTCTGGCGGGCGATCGTCGACGAGCAGACCGGCGCGGCGCGGGTCGTCGACGCACCGGCCGACGAGGAGACCCGCCGGCTGCTGCACCGGATCGTCGACGGCGTCCGCGGCGACATGGAGGGGATGCGGTTCAACACCGCGATCGCCAAGCTGATCGAGCTGACCAACGGGCTGACCCGGCTGTCCGCCACGCCGCGCGAGGTGGCCGAGCCGCTGGTGCTGATGCTGGCGCCGTTCGCCCCGCACGTCGCCGAGGAGCTGTGGCAGCGGCTGGGCCACGACACCTCCCTGGCGTACGCGGACTTCCCGACCGCCGACCCGGCGCTGCTGGTCGCCGCGACGGTGACCTACCCGGTGCAGGTCAACGGCAAGGTGCGGGGCCGGATCGAGGTTCCCGCCGACGCGTCGGAGGAGTCGGTCCGGGCGGCCGCGCTGGAGGCGGTGGCCGGCACGCTGGCCGGCAAGGAACCCCGCAAGGTCATCGTGGTCCAGGGCCGCATGGTCTCCGTCGTCGCCTGACCCGCCGCTGATCCGCCGCGCGCCTCGCGCGCTCGTCCGATGCGTCGCGCAGTTGCACGGAAAGAGTGGCCATTCCGCGGAGAATGACCACTCTTTCCGTGAACGAGGGCGATCGAGGAATCGGGGTGGGCACCCCGGGACCGGTCCACCTGGTGGGTGGGGTGGAGCCGACCGGGTGGACGCCGGTCCGTCAGCGGATGCCGAGTGCGGCCTCGACCGCCGGGCGGTGCCGGAGCAGCCACTCCTGCCAGCTTCGTACCCCGTCGACGGCGCCGGCCGCGCGGAGCCGGCGCATGCCAGGCTCGTCGCGGTCGGCGCCGGCGTCGATGCCGCGCCAGGTGCCCTCGATCTGGTCGAGCATGACGTCGAGCAGTTCGTCGCGGGGGAGCGGGACGGTCAGCCCTGCTGCCTGGTAGCCGTCGCAGAGCAGCCGGCAGCGGCGGCCCAGCTCCGCCGGGTCCGCGCCGTCGCCCAACTCGGCCCAGTGCCAGCCGGCGAAGGCGACGTCCTCGATCCGGCGGCCCGGCCCGGCCAGGTCCCAGTCCAGCAGGGCCACCGGCAGCAACCCGGCCGGGGTGTCCCGGTAGACGGTGTTCTTCGGGGACAGGTCCCGGTGGCAGACGGTCTCCGCGCCACCGGCCAGCTCCGTGCCGGCGCAGGCGTCGTGCAGGGTACGGATCAGCCCGCCGAGGCGGGTCAGCACAACGTCGGAGAAGAAGGCCGGATCCTCGCGTTCCCGCCAGGGCACCCGCCCGTCGAGGTGGGTCAGCACCTGCCGCCCGCGCTCGTCCAGGCCGAGATGCCGGGGCGCCAGTCCCGGGGCGGCGGTGGCCAGGTGCCCCAGCAGGGCCGCCACGTAGTCGAGGTTCGTCGGGGCGGTGCGGCGTACGGTGTCGCCGACCCGGCTCACCTCGGCGATGAAGCCGCCCGGCAGCCGCTCGTCGGTGGTCACGCCGGCTCAGCTCGGGACGCGCGGCGCCGCCGCTCGGCGCGCCACCAGCGGTGCACGATGACCACGCTGGCGATCAGGCCGAGGCTGGCCGGGGCGGCGGCGTACCAGTTGATCTCGCCGGGGGAGCTGACCGCCGCACCGATCGCCGCGTACCCGACGGCGGTGGGGACCGCGGCGATCACGCTGCCGGCCAGGAACGGCAGCACCCGCGCGCCGGTGGTGCCGTAGCCGTAGCTGACCAGCCCGAAGCCGGCGATCGGCAGTAGCCGGACGGTGACCACCCCGAGCACGCTCTGCCGGGCGAACCAGCCGTCCAGCCGGGCCAGCCGCCCCCGGACCCGCTCGGCCACGAACTCCCGGCCGAGCAGGCGGCCGACCGCGAAGCCGAGCGCCGCCGCGAGCAGCGCCGCGCCGAGGGCGTACGCGGCACCCGCCACTGGGCCGAAGATCGCGCCCGCGGCGAGCGTGACGAAGGTACGCGGAACCAGTGCCACCAGCAGCAGCGCGCCGCCGAGGACCGCCGCCACCGGGGCGTACCCGCCGAGGGAGTGGGCGAGCCGGGGCAGCTCGGCCGGGGCCGGCCGGGGCAGCACCAGCAGCGCCACGGCGAAACCGCCGAGCAGCAGGAGCAGCAGCCCGAACCGGCGGGCGGACGGCTGCCGGAGGATCCGCGCGAGCCGTGCGGATGACCGCCGGAGCAGCTCCGGGGCGGCCGGGATCATGCCCGGGCGGCGGCCACCGCGGCGCGGCGCTCGGACCGGAGCCGCTCGGCCCAGGTGTCGTCGAGCGCAGGCAGCTGGTGGGCGCCGGTGGCCCAGCGCAGCAGCAGGTCGGCCAGGGCCGGGTTGCGGGCCAGGGCCGGGCCGTGCGAGTAGGTGCCGAGCAGCTTGCCCCGCCAGGCGCCCTCGGTCGCCCCGTCGTTGCCGACGCCGGCGGTCACCCGGGCCACCGGCGACACCCCCGGACCCAGGTGGGTACGCCCGCCGTGGTTCTCGAAGCCGGTCAGGTACGGGATGCCCAGCCGTGCGTCGACCTCGCCGGCCAGCTCGCCGACCGCCCGGGTGGGACCCCGGTCGGAGGCGATGTCCAACAGCTCCAGCCCGGCGTACTTGGCGCCCTTGGCGAAGAAAGAGGTGCCGAGGAGTTGGTAGCCGGCGCAGACGCCGAACACCACCGAGCCCTGCGCCACCGCCCGGTGCAGGCCACCGTCGGCGATCAGCCGCTGCGCGCCCAGCGCCTGCGGGCCGTCCTCGCCGCCGCCGATCAGGTAGATGTCGGCGGTGGCGGGCAGCCGCTGGTCGGAGCGGACCTCCAGCACCTCGACCGGCATGCCGCGCAGCTGGGCCCGCCGGGCCAGGATCAGCGCGTTGCCCCGGTCCCCGTAGGTGGAGAGCAGGTCGGGGTAGATCCAGACGATGCGCAGGCTCTCAGTTGACACGGTCCAGCTCCGCTCGGATGTCCTGGAAGGCGGTGTAGTTGGCGATGACCTCCAGGCGGCCCGGCGGCACCGCCCGGACCGCCTCGTCGAAGCTGCGCACGTGCTGGAACGGCACGCCGTTGACGTCGAGCCGGACGGCGAGGTCGTACGCCCGGTCGCCGGTGATCAGCACCTGCCGGCCGCGCAGCGGGGCGAAGTCGACGTCGAAGAGCCAGGAGGTGTCCAGCCCGTCGGGGTCGCGCGCGTTGATGGAGAGCAGGGTCGGCGCCTCGTCGGCCATGTCGAACGCCTCCAGCCAGCTCGCCGGGTTCTTCGCCAGGAGCAGCCGGATGTTGCGCCCGTCCCGGTCGACCTGGGCGTAGCGGCCGGCGACCGAGGTGACCGTGCCGAGTCGGGAGACCGCGTCCACCGGCCGTACGCCGAACTCGGCGGCGACCGCCAGGGCGGTGGCCGCGTTGCCCAGGTTGACCCGGCCGGGGAGCTGGAGCTGGATCTTGTGCCAGGCGCCGGTGGGGTCGAGCACACCGTCGTCCTCGACGGTCCACTGCGGTGCGGGCCGGCGCAGCGGGCAGCCGGTGCACCACCACTGGTCACCTGTGCGCTGGATGGTGGCGCCGCACTCGGGGCAGACCCACGAGTCGTCGTGCCAGCGCTGGCCGGCGCTGAACCAGGTGACCTTGGGCGGGATGTGACCCTGGGCCGGGTCGGCCGGCGGGGTGGCGGCCCAGACCACCATCGGGTCGTCGGCGTTGGCGACCACCCGGACGTCGGGGTGCCGGACCAGCGCGGCGCGCCAGAGCTGCGCCATCATGGCGACCTCCTTGGCCCGGTCGAGCTGGTCGCGGGAGAGGTTCAGCAGCGCCACCACGTGCGGCTCGGTGGCCTCCAGCACCTGGGCGAGGTAGTGCTCGTCGACCTCGAGCACCGCGTACGGGGTGCTGCCGGCCTTGGCCAGTGCCGAGGTGTGGCCGGTGGGCATGTTGGCGCCGAAGGAGTTGGTGGCGACCCGGCCGAGCACGCCGACGGCGGCGGCGGTGAGCCGGGTGGTGGTGGTCTTGCCGTTGGTGCCGGACACCAGCGCGATGGCGCGACCCGCCGACAGGTGCGCGAGCAGGTCAGGGTCGATCTTGAGGCCGATCCAGCCGCCGATCACCGAGCCGTCGCCACGACCAGCGGCCCGCGACAGCGCCGCTGCGGTCCGCGACACCGAGCTGGCCACCTTCGCCCGTAGGGGCATCTTCGCGTCCGTCACCCGAGCGAGGTTACCGGACCCCGGGGCCCGCCAGATCGCCGCCGACGGCGATCCGTTCGGCCGGGGACACCCGGCGGACGGCCATCGGGCGTTCGGCCGGATGGAGTCGATCTATGTCGGGTAGCGGACCCGCCCCGCGAGCCGTCGCCGCCCTCCACTCCGCCCCACCCCATTTGACGTGCTCTTTTACGCGCGAACGCGACGCGCCACGCGGGCGTTTCTGGTTGCAGGTGGAGGGAAGTGGAGTAGAGTGGGGCGCGATGGTGAGGCCGGGAGGGCCACACCGGCCCGGGGGGTCAGCGGCGCCGCGAACGCCGCTCAGGGCGAGGGGGTTGGGCCGATGTTCCTCGGCACCCACACCCCGCGCCTGGACGACAAAGGCCGGTTGATCCTGCCGGCGAAGTTCCGGGACGAACTGGCGGGGGGTGTCGTGATCACAAAAGGGCAGGAGCGCTGCCTCTACGTCTTCCCGATGCCCGAGTTCCAACGAATCGCCGACCAGTTGCGCGCGCAGCCGATGACGAGCAAGACGGCCCGGGCCTACAGCCGGGTCTTCTTCGCCAGTGCGCACGACGAGGTGCCGGACAAGCAGGGGCGGGTCACTATCCCCGCACACCTGAGGTCCTACGCCGCCCTCGACCGGGATCTGGTCGTGATCGGCGCGAGCACCCGGGTGGAGATCTGGGACAAGGCGGCCTGGGAGGCCTACCTCACGGAGAGCGAAGACGACTTCGCCGACATCGAGGAGGGGGTGCTGCCGGGCGGTCTGTAGGGCGTGACGACGCCCGACGTACTGCGAGATCTCCAGCCGCTTTCGAGTTCCTGGCACCCCTTCCCCGGTGCCAGGCGCACGATCCAACCGGAGGGCCGCGGCCTCCGGCGGGCGGGAGCGGATGGGGATCTGGCGGTATGACGAGGCGTCGTGGCGACGACAGACGCGATACGGACGGAAGGTTTCAACCAGTGGGGGTCGACATGGGGGAGCTACGCGGCACGCACGTGCCGGTGCTGCTCGAGCGGTGTCTCGAGCTGCTCGCCCCGGCGCTGGGCCGGAAGGGCCGGACCGTGCACGTCGACGCCACGCTGGGGCTGGCCGGGCACGCCGAGGCGGTGCTGGCGGCGCACCCGAACGCGGTGCTGATCGGCCTGGACCGGGACACCGAGGCCCTCGCCCACGCGCGGGTCCGACTGGCCCGGTTCGCCGACCGGATCCACCTGGAGCACGCCGTCTACGACGAGCTGCCCGAGGTGCTCGACCGGCTCGGGTACCCGGCGATCGACGGGGTCCTGTTCGATCTCGGCGTCTCGTCCCTGCAACTCGACGCGCCCGACCGCGGGTTCGCGTACGCGCAGGACGCGCCGCTGGACATGCGGATGGACCAGACCCGGGGGGTGACCGCCGAGGAGGTGGTCAACACCTACTCGCACCCCGAGCTGGCCCGGCTGCTGCGGGTGTACGGCGAGGAGAAGTTCGCCGGCAAGATCGCCTCGGCGATCATCCGGGAGCGCGAGCGCGCCCGGATCACCTCGTCGGCCCGGTTGGCCGAGCTGGTCCGGGAGAGCATCCCGGCACCAGCCCGACGAACCGGCGGACACCCGGCAAAGAGAACGTTTCAGGCTTTACGGATCGAGGTAAACCGGGAACTGGCAGCGCTGGAAGCGGCGCTGCCGGCCGCGCTCGACAAGCTCACCGTGGGCGGCCGCATGGTGGTCCTGTCCTACCACTCGCTGGAGGACCGGCTCACCAAGCAGGCGCTCGCCGATCGGGTCCGCAGCAAGGGCCCGATCGACCTCCCGGTCGAACTGCCCGGGTCGGGCCCGACGTTCCGGCTGCTCAGCCGGGGCGCCGAGCTTCCCGGGGAGGCGGAGGTCGCCGCGAACCCGCGCGCCGCGTCGGTGCGGCTGCGGGCAGCGGAACGGCTCGACCCGGAGGCGGCCCGGCAGGGGCGTACCGACCGCGAACGGTACCGCCGCCGGGTGAAGGCGATGCACCAACCGGGGACGGGGTCACCGGGGTCCGTACCGGACCCGTCGGCCCCGGGGGACGGGAACGGGACGGACGACGAGGGGGAGGGGACATGAACGTCAACACGCGCGACGGCCGGGACGCCGTCGGGCAGCGTGCACCGCGGTCGGGGGGCCGGACCGCGGCGCAGCGCACCACGCGAACCGCGACGGCGGGGGCCGACCGACGCGACCGCCGGGAGGAGACTCGCGCCCGGGGGGCGCGCGAGTTCGCCACCGAGGGCACTGCCGCGCTGCGGCCGGCCGAGCGGACCCGGAACACCGGTGCGGCGTCGCCGCGGCTGCGGGTCGCCCCGCCACCGCCGGTGTCCGTGCCGCGGGCGCCGTTCGTCGGGCTGATCCTGGTGCTGGTGGTCGGTGGGGTGCTGGGCATCCTGGCGATCAACACGAAGATCAACGAGAACGCGTTCAAGCTGGAGAAGCTTCAGCAGGAGCAGGCCAAGCTCGACGTGGACCAGCAGCGGCTGAAGCAGGAGATCGCGGAGCAGGAGGCACCGGGCAACCTGACCGCCAACGCCCGCAAGCTCGGCCTGGTGGAGTCCGGCGATCCGGCGTACATCCGGCTGCCGGACGGGCAGATGATCGGCGTGCCGCACCCGGCGCAGGGTGCGCCCGCCGTCACCAGCCAGCAGGGCAACGGAGGCTGAGCCGTGCCGCCGAGATCGGAGGAACCGCGCCGGGACGCCACAGGCTCCCGGCGCGGTTCGTCCCATGGCCGGGGCGCCGACCCGCGCTCCGGGGAACCGGGCGTCGGCGGGATCTCCGACGCCCGGGCGTACACGCCCCGAGGGCGGACCATCCGGGAGGGCGGCGGCGCCGCCCGGACCGGCGGGGGTGCCGAGCAGCGGCGTACCCCGCGCAGCAGCCGCTCCGGTGACCCGTTCCGGCCGGCGCTGCAGGTGCTCGACGGCGGCCGGGCCGGGGCGACCCGCGCCGGCCGCCGGGACACCGCGGGCGGCCGGAGCGGCGTGGTGCGGACCGTGTCGGCGCGTCCGGCCCGGGAGCCCTTCGACGACGACGAGGCGCCGGCACCGCGCCGCCGCCCGGCCCCGCGCCGCCCGGCCCGGCCGGCCGCCGCCGCCCGCCGGCCGTCTCGCAAACCGCGCCGGCCGCCGAAGCTGGCCGACCCGCGCCGCCGGCTGCGGCTCGGCACGCTGCTCGCCCTCGCGCTCTTCGCCACCATCGGCATCCGGCTGGTCTTCCTGCAGACCGTGGACACCCCGGCGTACGCCGACGGCGGGCTCGCGAACCGGCTCACCGTGGTCGAGCTGCCGGCCCCGCGCGGGGCCATCTACGACTGGAAGGGCGAGCCGCTGGCGCACAGCGTCGAGGCGCGCTACGTCTTCGTGGACCCGACCAAGGTCAAGGACCCGTTGGCCACCGCGAAGCTGCTCTCCCCGCTGCTCGGGATGCGGGTCACCGAACTGGCCGACAAGATGAAGGAGCGCACCCTCCCCGGCACCACCATCAAGTCCCAGTTCGAGTACCTGGCCCGCGGGGTCGACATCGACAAGGCCAACCAGATCATGGCACTCGACCTGGCCGGCATCGGCACGCACCGGGACGAGAAGCGCGAGGTGCCCGGCGGCGATCTGGCCGCCAACCTGATCGGCTTCACCAGCCAGGACATGAACGGCCTGGAGGGACTGGAGGCGAAGTACGACGACCTGCTGCGGGGACAGCCCGGCCGGAAACGGTACGAGGCGGGGCAGGGTGCCCTGGCCGCGCCGATCCCCGGCGGCTACAGCGAGACCACGCCGGCGAAGCCCGGCAGCTCGCTGGGGACCACGATCGACCGTGACCTGCAGTTCCAGGCCCAGCGGATCCTGTCCACCCGGATGGCCCAGACCCGGGACAGCGTGGGCGCGGCGGTGATCATCGAGGTGCCCTCCGGCGAGGTGCGGGCCCAGGTGAGCTACCCCGGCTACAGCGCAACCGAGCCGACGAAGGTCAACTCGCCGAGCGACCGGGCGGACGCGGCCACCAGCTTCGTGGTGGACCCGGGCTCGATCCACAAGGCGATCACCTACGGCGCCGCCCTCCAGGAGGGCGTGATCACCAAGGACACGGTCTTTCCCGTCGCGAACACGATCACCAAGGGCGGGGTGCCCTTCCGGGACACCCACCCGGCGAACGGGCGGCGGATGAGCATTCCCGGCATGCTGGCGTTCTCGTCCAACGTCGGGACCATCGAGATCGCCGAGAAGCTGGGCCGGGACCGGCTCATCGACTACCAGAAGCGGTTCGGGCTGGGGCAGCCTACCGGCGAGGGGATGCCCGGGGAGGCCTCCGGGCGGTTGCTCCCCGCCGACCAGTGGAGCGGTTCGGCGTACGGGTCGGTGCCGATCGGGCACAGCGTGGACGCCACGCCGTTGCAGATGGCCGCCGCGTACGCCGCCATCGCCAACGACGGGACGTACGTCCAGCCGCACCTGATCAAGGACGTGATCGGCCCGGACGGGAAGCGGACGCCGGGACCGAAACCGGTCACCCGCTCGGTGCTCAGCCCGCAGAACGCCGCCGCGCTGCGCACCATGCTGGAGGCGGTCACCACGGTCGACGGCCCGGAGGGCTCGGCCACCGGCCTGGCCGCCGCGGTCCCCGGCTATCGGGTGGCCGGCAAGACCGGCACCGGCCTGCGGTATGTCGACGGAAAACGGCAGCCGGGCGAGGTCCACTCGTTCATCGGGATGGCCCCCGCGGAGAAGCCGCGGTACGTGGTGGCGGTCTTCGTCTGGAGCCCGGGCGGGGAGGTCGGCGGGGTGGCCGCACCGGCCTTCCGGGACATGATGGGCTTCACTCTCGCGCACTACCGGGTGCCGGCCTCGCCGACCAACAAGTCCCCCAAGTTCGAGGTCTTTCCGCGCTGAGCGGGCACCGGGAGACATCATCGGTGAGTGGCGACGAACCACCGGGGCGGCTGTGCGCTCGGGACCGGACGACCGGGTAGGGTCTGACGCCGTGCCCGGCAATCCACGTCCCCGTACCGTGCATCCCGTCCGGCTCGGCGACCTCGCCGCCCGGTTGCGGGCGAGCGCGCGGAGCGAGCTTCCGAGCCCCGCAGCCGCGAGCGAACGACAGGGTCAGCTGCCTCCGGAGGCCGCCGACGTGGCCGTCACCGGGGTGACCCACGCCAGCCAGGAGGTCCACCCCGGCGACCTGTACGCGGCCCTGCCCGGCGCCCGCCGGCACGGCGCGGAGTTCGCCGCAGCCGCGGCCGAGGCCGGCGCGGTGGCCGTGCTGACCAACCCGGCCGGGGTGGCGCTGGCCGCCGACACGGGCCTGCCCACGCTGGTGGTGGACGATCCCCGGGCGGTGCTCGGCGAGGTCGCCGCCACGGTGTACGGCGATCCGACCGCCGGCCTGACCGTGATCGGCGTCACCGGCACCGCCGGCAAGACCTCCACGAGCTACCTGATCGAGTCCGGGCTGCGCGCCGCCGGGCACACCACGGGCCTGGTCGGCACCGTGGAGACCAGGCTCGGCGACCTGGTGATCGACAGCGTCCGGACCACCCCGGAGGCGACCGACCTGCACGCCATGCTCGCCGTGGCCCGGGAGCGGGGGGTCGACGCGGTGGTCATGGAGGTGTCCAGCCACGCGCTGGCCATGGGGCGGGTCGGCGGGGTCCGGTTCACCGTCGGCGGCTACACCAACTTCGGCTCCGACCACCTGGACTTCCACGCCGACGAGGCGGACTACTTCGCCGCCAAGGCGAAGCTCTTCGACGGGCGCTGCCAGGTCGAGGTGCTCAACCACGACGACCCGGCGCTGCGCCCGCTGCTCAAGCCGGCGACCGTGACCTACTCGGCGGCCGGCGACCCGACCGCCACCTGGTGGGCCGACGGCGTGGACGGCGAGGGGTACGCCCAGCGCTTCACCGTGCACGGCCCGGACGGGCTGACCCTGCCCACCGGCGTCTCGCTGCCCGGGCGGCACAACGTGGCCAACGCCCTGCTCGCCATCGCCACCCTGGTGGCCGCCGGGGTCGACCCGGCCACGGCGGCCCGCGGGGTGGCCGCCTGCGGCGGGGTGCCCGGGCGGCTGGAACTGGTCAGCGGCGACGCCCCGGTGCTCGGGGTGGTCGACTACGCGCACAAGGCCAACGCCATCGAGGCGGTGCTGACCGCCCTGCGGGACCTGACCACCGGCCGGCTGATCTGCGTGCTGGGCGCCGGCGGCGACCGGGACCGGGGCAAGCGGCCGGTGATGGGGGCGGTCGCGGCGACCGGAGCCGACGTGGTGCTGGTGACCGACGACAACCCGCGCACCGAGGAGCCGGCCGCGATCCGGGCCGAGGTGCTGGCCGGGGCGTACGCGGCGAACACCGCCGCGCGGATCATCGAGGCGCCCGGCCGGCGGGCCGCGATCGAGGAGGCGGTCCGGTTGGCCGAACCGGGTGACATCGTGGCCCTGCTCGGCAAGGGGCAGGAACGCGGCCAGGAGATCAACGGCGAGGTGCTGCCGTTCGACGACCGGGTGGAGCTCGCCGAGGCGCTGCGGGTCCGGTTCGGCGACCTGGTGGGGCGGCCATGATCCCGCTGACCCTGGCCGAGGTGGCCGCGGCCGTCGACGGGCGGCTGGTCGCCGCCGACCCGGACGCCCGGGTCACCGGGTCGGTCGAGTTCGACTCCCGCAAGGTCGGCCCGGGCGGCCTCTTCGTCGCCTTCCCCGGCGAGCAGGTGGACGGGCACGACTACGCGGCCGCCGCGGTCGACGCCGGGGCGGTGGCCGTGCTCGGCACCCGCGAGGTGCCGGGCGTGCCGATGGTGCTGGTGGCCGACGCGCTCGACGCGATGGGGCGGTTGGCCCGCACAGTGGTCGACCGGCTGCCCGGACTGACCGTGATCGGGCTCACCGGGTCGTCCGGCAAGACCACCACCAAGGACCTGATCGCCCAGCTCGCGGTCCGGCTCGGCCCGACCGTGGCGCCGCCCGGCTCGTTCAACAACGAGCTGGGGCACCCGTACACGGCGCTGCAGGCCGGCCCGGAGACCCGATACCTGGTCATGGAGAAGGGCGCCCGCGGGGTGGGGCACGTGCGCTACCTGTGCGAGGTGGTGCCGCCGCGGATCTCCGTGGTGCTCAACGTCGGGGTCGCGCACATCGGCGAGTTCGGCTCGGTGGAGACCATCGCCCTCGCCAAGGGAGAGCTGGTCGAGGCGCTGCCCGCCGACGGGCTGGCCGTGCTGAACGCCGACGACCCGCTGGTCGACGCGATGGCGGCCCGCACCGAGGCCCGGGTGGTCCGGTACGGCGAGTCGGAGCGGGCCGACGTGCGGGCGGTGGACGTGACGCTGGACGGGCGGGGCCGGCCGTCGTACACGCTGGTGACCCCGGAGGGGAGCGTGCCGGTGCGGCTCGGGCTGACCGGGCGGCACCAGGTCTCCAACTCGCTGGCCGCCGCGGCGGTCGCCCGCGAGCTGGGGATGCCGCTGGCCGAGCTGGCCGCCGCCCTGGGTGAGCTGGGCCTGGTCTCCACCCGCCGGATGGACGTCTTCGAACGCGCCGACGGGGTCACGGTGATCGACGATTCGTACAACGCCAACCCGGCCTCGATGGGCGTGGCGCTCCGGGCGCTCGCCAGCCTGGGCGGGCGGGGGCGTACTGTCGCGGTGCTCGGCTACATGGCCGAGCTGGGGGACTTCGAACGGGAGGGACACCAGCAGGTCGGCCGGCTCGCGGCCGAGTTGGGCGTCGACCGGCTGCTCGTGGTGGGCGAGCCGGCGGCGCCGATCCACCACGGGGCGACAGCGGTAGGCAACTGGGGAGGAGAGTCGGTGCTGCTCACCGATCAGGCGGCGGCCGTCGAGGTGCTGCGGAGCGAGCTACGTCCGGGTGACGTGGTCCTGGTGAAGGGCTCCCGGTACCGCACGTGGGAGGTGGCCGACGCGCTGCGCGCGGACGCCACCGAGGGGGCCGCCTCATGAGGGCGGTCATCGTCGCCATCGGGGTCGCCTTCCTCATCTCGCTGTTCTGCACCCCGATCGCGATCAAGGTGTTCACCCGGCTCAAGGCCGGCCAGCCGATCCGGGCCGAGGGCCCGGCAATGCACCAGGGCAAGAAGGGCACGCCGACGATGGGCGGCGTGGTCTTCATCCTGGCCACGGTGATCGCGTACGTCGCCGGCCACCTCGCCCTGACCACCCTGCCGGACGCCCAGATCGCCCAGGTCGAGCCGACCATCACCGCGCTGGTGCTGCTGGGGCTGATGGTGTTCTCCGGCGCGGTCGGCTTCATCGACGACTTCCTGAAGGTGCGCAAGCGGCACAGCGGCGGCCTCAACAAGCGCGGCAAGCTGGCCGGCCAGATCCTGGTCGGGGCGATCTTCGGCGTCGTCGCGCTCTACTTCCCGAGCACCATGTACGACGTCAGCGGCAACCGGACCAACGCCGAGACGGTGGGCAGCACCACGCTGAGCTTCATCCGGGACATCCCGGCGCTGGAGATCGGCAAGATCGCCTCGGTGATCGTCATCATCCTGGTGGTGATGGCCGCGACCAATGGGGTGAACCTCACCGACGGCCTCGACGGCCTGGCCACCGGCGCCTCGGTGATGGTGCTCGCCGCGTACGGGCTGATCGCGTTCTGGCAGTACCGGCACTGGTGCGCCGACCCGAACTACACCGAGGCGTACTGCTACACCGTCCGGGACCCGCTGGAGATCGCCCTGATCGCCGGGGCGGCGGCCGGCGCCTGTGTGGGCTTCCTGTGGTGGAACACCTCGCCGGCCCGGATCTTCATGGGCGACACCGGGGCGCTCGGCCTGGGCGGCCTGATCGCCGGCATGGCGATGTCCACCCGGACCATCCTGCTGCTGCCGATCATCGGCGCGCTCTTCGTGATCATCACGATGTCCGTGGTGATCCAGATCATCTCGTTCCGGACCACCGGCAAGCGGGTGTTCCGGATGTCGCCGCTGCAGCACCACTTCGAGCTGGCCGGCTGGAGCGAGGTCAACATCGTGGTCCGGTTCTGGATCATCGCCGGCATCGGCGTGGCCATCGCGCTGGGCCTGTTCTACAGCGAGTTCCTCGCCGCGGTCAGCTGAGCGCAGCCGTGCCGGGCCCCGGCCGACGGCCGGGGCCCTTTCCGCTTCGGCAGGTCCCCGCTGGTGACCACCGGTCCGGTGGCAGGCCGTCTCCCGCCCCGACACGCCGACCGGGCGGTTGCGCCACGGGCGGGCGGGTCGAGCCGCGATGATGGGCGGGTGGGGGAGGGACGAGACACCGAGGGCACCACCGACACGCAGAGCAGACGGGCACCGGCCGCGACCCGGCCGGCCGAGCCGCCGGCCCCGTCGCTCGGGCTGGACGCCGCCGGCGGGCTGGCCGCGCTGCGCGGCCTGCTGGCCCGGCCGTTGGCCTCCTATTATCTGCTGCTCTCCAGCGCCGGCCTGCTGCTGCTGATCGGCCTCACCATGGTCTTCTCGGCGACCAGCGTGAAGGACTACGCCGAGGACGGCGACGCCTCGGCCTCGCTGGTCCGGCAGACCGTCTTCGCGGTGATCGGCATCGTGGCGTTCTGGGCCTGCCAGCGGCTGCCCGCCCGCACCTTCCGGGCGATCGCCCGGCCCTTCCTCGGCGTGGCCGTGGTGCTGTTGCTGATCCTCAACCTGCTGGTGGCGCTGGAGGCGCTGTTCCGGGTGAAGTCGGTCGGCCCGCTCGAGGCCAACCTGCTCTGGCTCTGGTTCGGCCCGGTCTCGGTGCAACCGGTCGAGGTGGCCAAGTTCGCGCTGGTGCTCTGGGGCGCGCACGTGCTGGCCCGCAAGGGCGCCGCGCTGGGCTGGTGGAAGGAGCTGGCCACCCCGCTGTTCCCGGTGGTCGGGCTGCTCTCCGTGCTGGTCGGCTACAACGACCTGGGCAGCATGCTCTGCCTGTTGGCCCTGGTGGTCGGCATGCTCTGGGCGGCCGGCGTACGGAGGCGGGTCTTCGCCGCCCTCTCCGCGGTCGGCCTGCTCGGCGTTGGCCTGCTGGTCGCCGCCGCGTCCCTGGGGGCCGGCTCGGGTTCGCGCGATGCCGACAACTACCGGCTGACCCGGCTCACCTCGTTTCTCGACCCGCCCGACCCGAAGACCTGCTTCGAGGAGCAGTTGGAGGGCTGCTACCAGCTCGTCCAGGCCCGCTACGCGCTCGGCCACGGCGGCTGGTTCGGTGTCGGGCTGGGCAAGAGCACCTTCAAGTGGGCCTGGCTGCCCGAGGCGCACAACGACTTCATCTTCGCGATCATCGCCGAGGAGTTGGGCGTGGTCGGCTGCACCGTGGTGCTGGTGCTGTTCGCCGTGCTGGCGTACACCGGGCTGCGGATCGCCCGGCGGGTGGAGGACCCGTTCCGTCGGCTCGCCGCGGCCGGCGTCACCGCCTGGCTGGTCGGCCAGGCGGTGATCAACATCGGCGGGGTCACCGGACTGCTGCCGCTGACCGGCGTGCCGCTGCCGTTCATCTCCGACGGCGGCAGCGCCCTGGTGGTCACCCTGGCGGCGGTCGGCATGCTCGCGTCCTTCGCCCGGGCCGAGCCGGACGCGGCCCGAGCCCTGCATGCCCGTCCGCCGGCCCGGTGGGTCCGACTACTCTGGGCCCCGTTGCCGCCGCTTCCCGGCCGGCGCCGCCGCCCGGCGACGCCATCGGCGGACCGTGGGTCCGTACCCCGGTCCCGGTCGCGGCGGGAGGACGACCAGGCCGCAGCCCGCGCCGCCCGGCGGGGCCGGACGCGCGCCGGGACGGCGAGCGAGAGGAGACGCTGATGGGTCCGCTGCGTTCGGTGGTGCTCTGCGGAGGAGGCACCGGCGGGCATATCTACCCGTTGCTCGCCTTCGCCGACTGCCTGCGCCGACACGACCCCAGTGTCCGGATCACCTGCCTCGGCACACCCAAGGGACTGGAGAACGAGCTGATCCCGCCGGCCGGCTACGACCTGCGGCAGATCCCCGCCTACCAGTTGCCCCGCTCGGTCAACATGAGCCTGGTCCGCACCCCGGACCGGATGTGGAAGGCGGCCCGCGCGGCGGGCAAGGTGATCGACGAGGTGCGGGCCGACGTCGTGGTCGGCTTCGGGGGGTACGTCTCGGTGCCCGGCTACCTGGCCGCGTGGCGCCGGGAACTGCCGATCGTCATCCACGAGGTGAACGTGCCGCCGGGTGTGGCCAACCGGCTCGGGATGAAGTTCACCAAGCACGTCGCGGCGGGCTTCCCGCACCAGCCGGCGCAGGCCGAGTCGCTGCGCAACGCCCGGGTGGTCGGGGTGCCGCTGCGCCGCGGCATCGCCGGCCTGGACCGGGCCGCCATGCGCAACGCCGCCCGCGCCCACTTCGGACTCCGTCCCGACCTGCCGGTGCTCTTCGTCGCCGGCGGCTCGCAGGGCGCCCGCTCGATCAACCTGGCGGTCTCCGGCGCGGCCAAGGAGCTGGCCCGCAACGGCGTGCAGGTGCTGCACGTGATCGGCGCCCGCAACGAGCCGGTCTCCGTCCCGACCGACCTGCCGGTGTCGTACGTGACCCTGCCCTACCTGTCCGAGATGGAGCTGGGCTACGCCGCCGCCGACCTGATGCTGGCCCGGGGCGGCGCGATGACCTGTGCCGAGGTGGCCGCCATCGGGCTGCCCACCATCTACGTGCCGTACCCGCACAGCAACCAGGAGCAGAAGCGCAACGCGCTGCCCGTGGTGGAGGCCGGTGGCGGGCTGCTCGTCGACGACGCCGAGCTGACCCCGGGCTGGCTGGAGCGGACGGTCATCCCGCTGGTCCGGGACCCGCAGCGGCTCGCCGCGATGGGTGCCGCCGCGGCCGCGTACGGCCGGCGCGACGGCGACGTCGCCCTGCTGAACTTCGTCTACGAGGCGGTGGCTCGGTGAGCGCGAGGAGTGAGCTTGCGAGCCCCGCAGCCGCGAACAACGACGGCATTGTGACGGTCGTCCCCGCGACGGGAAGGTACCTCTCATGAACACCGCGCAGTTCACGCCCGCCGGCACGATGACCGCGGAGGACCTGGGCCGGATCCACCTGATCGGGGTCGGCGGGGTCGGCATGAGCGGCCTGGCCCGGCTGTTCCTCACCCGGGGCCTGCCGGTCTCCGGCAGCGAGCTGCGGGAGTGGCCGTCCCTGGCCGGCCTGCGGGCGCTCGGCGGCACCATCCACATGAGCCACGAGGCGGCGAACCTCGACGGGGTGGACACCGTGGTCTACTCCTCGGCCATCCCGCAGGACCACCTGGAGATGGTCGAGGCGCGCCGGCGGGGGCTGCGGGTGCTGCACCGCTCCGAGGCCCTCGCGGCCGCGATGACCGGCCGCCGGACGGTGGCGGTCGCCGGCACCCACGGCAAGACCACCACCACCTCGATGGTCACCATGGTGCTCCAGCAGGCCGGCACCGACCCGTCCTTCGTGATCGGCGGGGAGATCTCCGAGGTGGGCTCCGGCGCGCACCACGGCACGGGTGAATACTTCGTGGTCGAGGCGGACGAGAGCGACCGCTCGTTCCTCATCTACCGCCCGTACGTCTCGATCATCACGAACATCGAGGCGGACCACCTCAACACGTATGGCGACCTGGCCAACCTGGAGGCGACGTTCGCCGACTTCGCCCGGCTCACCGACCCCGCGGGGTTCATCATCACCTGCGCCGACGACCCGGGCGGGCGGCGGCTGGCCGAGACGCTGCGCGCCGAGGGACGTCGGGTGTGGACGTACGGCGAGTCGCCCGACGCCGACCTGCGGCTGAGCGGGATGGCGTCCTCCGCTCAGGGGGTGCGCTACCTGGCCGAGATCGACGGCCGGTCGCTGGGCGAGATCCGGCTGCCGGTGCCGGGGCGGCACATGGGGCTGAACAGCGCCTCGGCGGTGCTCGCCGCCTACCTGCTCGAGCTGCCGATCGAGGCGGCCGAGGCGGCGCTGGGCGCGTTCCCCGGCGTCCGGCGGCGCTTCGAGCGCAAGGGCGTGGCGGACGACGTGCTGGTCTACGACGAGTACGCGTACCACCCGACATCGATGACCCTGGCCCTGCAGACGCTGCGCGAGGTGGCCGGCGAGGGCCGACTGCTCGTGGTCTTCCAGCCGTACCGGCTCTACCGCACGCGTGACCTCCAGGCGGAGATCGCCGCCGCCCTCGGCATCGCCGACGAGCTGGTGCTGCTGGAGGTGTTCGGCCCGGGCGAACTGCGCCAGCCGGGTGAGGGCTCGGTCGCGCTGCTCGCGGCGGTGCCGCTGCCGGCCGACCGGAAGGTCTTCGTCGAGGCCTGGGACGACGTGCCGGCCGAGGTGGCCCGGCGGGCCCGCCCCGGCGACGTCGTGGTGACCATGGGCGCGCCGCCGATCTCGCTGATGGGCGACCAACTGCTCGACGCCCTGCTGGCCCGCACCGGCGTGGCGAGCGACGCGGCGGCGATCGGCACCGGCGTCGGTCCGGACGGCGCGGCGGCCGCGGCCGGATGAGCCCCGGCCCGGCGCGCGGCCGGACCCCGGGCCAGGACGGCGGGGCCGGGCGGCGCAGCCCGGTGCGCCGATGGCAGTTGGTCCGGGCCGGTGCCGACGCCGTCCCGCCGTCGACCCGGCGGTTCATGGCCCGGGCCCGGCGGCGGCGGATGCGCGCGGCGCTGCCCTGGGCGGTCGCCGTGGGCGTGCTCGCGGTCGCCGGGCTGGTGGCCTGGGCCGTGCTGGGCACCGGCCTTTTTGGGGTCCGGCAGGTCCGGGTGATCGGCGCGAAGCTGGTCACCCCGGTCGAGGTGCGCGACGTCGTGGCGATCCCGGACGACACGCCGCTGGCCCGGGTGGACCTGGCGGCGGCGGCCCGGCGGGTGGGCACCCTCGCCCCGGTGGAGCGCGCCACGGTGGAACGGGACTGGCCGGGCACCCTGGTGGTCCGGGTGGTGGAGCGGACCCCGGTGGCGGTGGTGCCGCAGGGGGACCGGTACGCGGTGATCGACGGGGCCGGGGTGCCGTTCCAGGACCTGCCCCAGGCCCCGGACGGGCTGCCGGTGATCCGGGTCGGCCGGCCGGCGGCGGACGACCCGGGCACCCGGGCCGGGCTGGACGTGCTGGCCGCGCTCAGCCCGCGGCTGCGCGCCGAGCTGGTCTCGGTGGACGTGGCCGGGCTGGCCCGGATCACCCTGCGGCTGCATGAGGGCCGGACGGTGGTCTGGGGGGACGCGACCCGCGGCGCGGACAAGTCCAAGGTGGCCACCGCGCTGCTCGGTCGGAAGGCCGACACGATCGACGTCAGCGCCCCGGACGTGGTCACCTTCCGGTGATCCGCCGGTCAGCGAACGGGTCGCCGCGCGCTGATCGCCCCGTCGGCGAGTGTGTCGCCGCCCGCTCCGGTGGCGACACGCCGGAAAGGTCCTTGGCTCATCGCGCGGCGGCGCTTACGTTGCCCCGAAGAGATCAGTGGTTGACATAGCTCTAAGCCTCTAGTAGAGGGTGAGGGTTTCGGCCCTCCGCCGCGCCGGGCATTGCTCCGCCGCTGATCTGGCCAAGCCGTGTGGGGTCGGCCCATGCCAATCTCGAAGGGAAAGGACCGGAGATGACACCTCCGCACAACTACCTGGCGGTCATCAAGGTCGTCGGCATCGGGGGCGGCGGCGTCAACGCCGTCAACCGGATGATCGAGGTTGGGCTCAAGGGCGTCGAGTTCATCGCGATCAACACCGACGCGCAGGCGCTGCTGATGAGCGACGCCGACGTCAAGCTCGACGTCGGCCGGGAACTGACCCGAGGGCTGGGCGCCGGCGCCAACCCCGACGTCGGCAAGAACGCCGCCGAGGACCACCGCGACGAGATCGAGGAGGTGCTCAAGGGCGCCGACATGGTCTTCGTGACCTGCGGCGAGGGCGGTGGCACGGGCACCGGCGGTGCGCCGGTGGTGGCGAACATCGCCCGCAAGCTCGGTGCGCTCACCATCGGTGTGGTGACCCGGCCGTTCTCGTTCGAGGGCAAGCGCCGCCAGGTGCAGGCCGAGGCCGGCATCGAGGAGCTGCGCAACCAGTGCGACACGCTCATCGTCATCCCGAACGACCGGCTGCTCGCGCTCGGCGACCGCAACATTTCCATGATGGACGCCTTCCGCACCGCCGACCAGGTGCTGCTCTCCGGTGTCCAGGGCATCACCGACCTGATCACCACGCCGGGTCTGATCAACCTGGACTTCGCCGACGTGAAGAGCGTGATGAGCGGCGCCGGCAGCGCGTTGATGGGCATCGGCAGCGCCCGCGGCGAGAACCGCGCGGTCGAGGCGGCCGAGGCGGCCATCTCCAGCCCGCTGCTGGAGCAGAGCATGGACGGCGCGCGGGGCGTGCTGCTCTCCATCGCCGGCGGTTCCGACCTGGGCCTGTTCGAGATCAACGACGCTGCCCAGCTGGTCACCGACGCGGCCCACCCGGACGCCAACATCATCTTCGGTGCGGTCATCGACGACGCGCTCGGCGACGAGGTGCGGGTGACCGTGATCGCGGCGGGCTTCGACGGCGGTGCGCCCGCGTACAAGGCGGTCGATCAGGGCCGCAAGACCAACCAGAACCAGCCGACCCAGCCCACCGCGCCGGTGACCCCGCCGGCCACCATGCCGGCCCCGCAGCAGTCGCCCCGCCGGGTGCTGTTCGACGACGTCGACGTGCCGGACTTCCTCAAGAACGGGTCCTGAGCGGCGCCGATGACCGACACACCAGCCACGGTGCGACCCGAGCGGCGCGCCGAGCTCGCGGCCGGGCTCGCCCGGGTCCGGGCCCGTATCGCCGACGCCTGCGCGGCCGCCGGCCGGGACCGCGGCGAGGTCACCCTGGTCGCGGTGACCAAGACCTACCCGGCCGGCGACGTGGTGGCGCTGGCCGGGCTCGGCGTGACCGACGTGGGGGAGAACCGCGACCAGGAGGCGGCCCCGAAGGCCGCCGAGGTGGCCGCGGCCGGGGTGACCCCGCGGTGGCACTTCATCGGCCAGCTGCAGCGCAACAAGTGCCGTTCGGTGGCCCGGTACGCCGACGTCGTCCAGTCGGTCGACAGCGTGCGGCTGGCCGCCGCCCTCGACGCCGCCGCGGCGGCCGGCCGGGACCGGCCGCTGGACGTGCTGGTGCAGGTGAGCATCGACGGCGACCCGGCCCGGGGCGGGGCGCTGCCCGACTCGGCGGACCCCGACCGGGGGCTCGGCCCGGTGGCCGAGGCGGTGGCCGGCGCCGGGGCGCTGCGGCTGAGCGGGCTGATGGCGGTGGCCCCGCTGGGCTGGGAGCCGGACCGGGCGTTCGCCCGGCTGGCCGAGGTGGCGCAGCGGTTCCGCGTCCGGCATCCGGAGGCGACCGCACTGTCGGCGGGCATGAGCGGCGATCTGGAAACCGCGATCGGGTACGGCGCGACACATGTCCGCGTCGGCAGCGCGTTACTCGGAATGCGCCCCACGCTGCGGTAGCCTGACCGCGAAAGAAGCAAATTACATCAGTGTTGTTCAGGAACGGCGTTCCCGTAGCCGGGGGCCGTGACGGGCGGACCGCGAACCGCTCGTCCGGGGATTGCCGATCCGGTCCGGTGGGCACTGTGGTGTCCCACTCGTGATCAAGCGACACGGCACGGGGGTGCGTGCCGCACGGCAGACGGAAGGGCGCGGGGATGGGTGCACTGCGCAAGGCGGGGGTCTGGCTCGGGCTCGTCGAGGAGGACGATGACCGGGCCTACGAGGACGGTGGCTACGACAAGGGTGGCTACCGGGACTCGCGCTACCGGTCGAGCCGGTACTCCGAGGAGTTCGCCGACGAGGACGACGAGGAGCCCGAGGAGCCGCCGGCGGCCCGTACCCGGCTGGGCGACCGCGGGAGGCTGACCGAGCGCGCCTCGAGCCGGGCCGGCGACGCCGACCGGGCCGACGTCGAGCGCCCGGAGCGCACCGACCGGTCCAGCGTCCGGTCGATCACCCGCTCGGGCGCCGGGGAGAGCTCCGGCGCGCTGACCTACCACACCCGGGACAACCTGGCCCTGGCCCCGCAGGTGCAGCCCCGCGAGCGGGCGGTGGCGGCCGAGGAGGAGCAGCGCTACCAGATCACCACCCTGCACCCGACCACCTACCGTGAGGCGCGGACCATCGGCGAGCATTTCCGCGACGGGGTGCCGGTGATCATCAACCTCACCGAGATGGACGAGGCGGACGCGCGCCGGCTGGTCGACTTCGCCGCCGGGCTCGCGTTCGGGCTCCGGGGTACGATCGAGCGCGTGACCAACCGGGTGTTCCTGCTCTCACCGGCCAATGTCCAGGTCACCGCGGAGGACAAGGCCAAGATCGCTGAGGGCGGCTTTTTCAGCCTGAGCTAGCCCGACCGAGGGACGTCGCCTGCCGTGTTGTCGATTCTGTTCCAGGTGCTGTATCTGCTCCTTTTTCTGTTCCTGCTTGTACTGTTGGCCCGATTTGTCCTTGGCGCCGTTCTGGCGTACGGTCGCCGCTGGCAACCAGGCCGGGGAGCGTCGGCGGGACTCGAATCGGTGTGGAGCGTCACTGATCCGCCTCTGCGGGCGTTGAGGCGTGTGATCCCTCCGCTGCGAATTGGTACCGTGAGCATCGACCTGGCCTCCCTTGTGCTCCTGGTTATCCTGTTCGTGCTGATGGAGTTCGTGTTAGATCCGCTGATCAGGTCTTTCGCCTGACCAGCGCGCTTTCGCGGCCGCAACTGACCCGAGGAGTTTCGATGCCGCTGACCCCGGCCGACGTCCATAACGTCGCCTTCAAAAAGCCGCCGATCGGCAAGCGGGGCTATGACGAGGAGGAGGTCGACGCCTTCCTGGACGAGGTCGAGCGCGAGCTCGCCCGTCTGATCGAGGAGAACAACGAGCTGCGCGCCCAGGTGGAGCGCGGCGGTCGCGGTGGCGCCCCCGCCGGCCCCGGCGGTGACGCCCGGCTCGCAGCCGAGCTCAACGACGTCAAGGCACAGCTCGACCGGGTGCAGCGCGACAAGGCGGCCGCCGAGCAGGCCGCGCGCGCCATGCAGGCCGAGCTGGAGCAGGTCCGTGCCCAGGGTGGCCCGGCCGCCGGCGGTGACGGCGAGCAGCAGGCGCTGCGGGTGCTGATGATGGCCCAGCGGACCGCCGACGACCACGTCTCGGACGCCCGGCGCGAGGCGGACCAGCTGCTCACCGAGGCCCGCACCAAGGCCGAGGAGGTCACCCGCGAGGCCCGCGCCAAGGCCGACGCCCTCGAGCGGGACGCCCGCCAGCGGCACCAGGAGGCCATGGGCGGCCTGGACGCCAAGCGCACCGCGCTGCAGAAGCACATCGAGGAGCTCAAGCAGTTCGAGCGCGAGTACCGCACCCGCCTCAAGGCGTACCTGGAGAGCCAGCTCCGCGACCTCGACGGCCGCGGCCAGGGCCTGGAGGCCGAGATGAACCGCACCGAGAGCGTCCGCTCCGGCGGGGGTAGCAACGGCCTCGCCGCCGCCGGCCTCGCCGGCTCCTACGGCGGCAGCCGCGCGGGCTCCATCGAGTCCGGCCGCTGATCCCGTCGCCGGCGGCCGTCCGTACGACGGCCGCCGGCCGCGCAGACCGACACGACGCGGCGGGGGTGAGCCGTGATAGTCGCCAGCATCCTGCTCATCCTCGTCGCGGTCGTGCTCCTGGTGGCCGGGCTGGCCAACGGGTCCAGCCCGCTGCTGATCACCTCCATCGCGGTCAGCCTGCTGGCCGCCGTCGCCCTCGTCGCGGGCGCCCGCCAGGCGGTCGCCACCCGGGCCACGGCGGACCGGGTGGCCGGGCCGCGCAACCGCACCCGGACCGGCCCGCCGTTCGGCGCCCGGGTCGGGGAGCCGGAGATTCCGGTCCAGCACATCCCGTCGACGGTCGGCACCGGTGGACCCGGGTGGCGGCAACCACCCGAGTCGCCGGTGACCGATCCGGACGAGGTGCCGCCGACGGCATACTCGCCGCGCGACCCCTACGCCCCGCCCGTCCCCCGCGAGCCGTCGGCCGACGAGGCCGGTGTCGTGCCGGACGCCCCGGTGCCCACCTCGCCGGCCGCCGACGGTGACCCGCCCGCGCAGGACCTGCCGGCGGCGGACGTGGCCCGGCTGGCCCGGCTCGACGCCGAGGTTCGGGTGGTCGACGCCCACCCCCGCTTCCACCTGCCCGGCTGCCCCCATCTGGTCGGCCGGGACGACGAACCGCTGCCCGTCGCCGAGGCGGTCGGGCTCGGCTTCACCCCGTGCGCCCGCTGCACGCCGGCCACCGTCCTGCTCGCCGACGCCCGGCCGGGATGACCATGCAGGCCCCGCTCACCGTCGCCGTCCGGGTGAAGCCTGGCGCTGCCCGGGCCCGGGTCGGCGGACGCTTCGACGGCCCGCACGGGCCGGCCCTGGTCATCGCCGTGCACGCCCCCGCCGTGGACGGGCGCGCGACCGAGGCCGCCCGCCGAGCCCTGGCCGACGCCCTCGGCGTCCGGCCGGCGGCGGTCTCCCTGCGCGCCGGCGCGGCCAGCCGGGACAAGCTCTTCCTGGTCGAGCGCCCGGCTGCCGGGCTGCCCGACGTGCTGCGTCGGCTGCGCGACGGATCGGCCGAGTGAGGACCGTCCGGGCCGGCCGCGGATGACCCCCGGGCTCGATCTCGCGCTGCTGCTCGGCGCGGCCGTCCTGCTGGTGGCCGTGGGCGCGGTGCGCGTCTCCACCCGGCTCGGCGTGCCGAGTCTGCTGGTCTACCTCGCGCTGGGCGTGGCGATCGGCGAGGCCGGGCTGGGCATCCGGTTCCACGACGTCGAGCTGACCCGGGTGCTCGGGTTCAGTGCCCTCATCGTGATCATCGCCGAGGGCGGGTTGAGCGCCCGGTGGAGCACACTGCGTCCGGTGCTCGGGATGGCCGCCGCGCTCTCCACGGTCGGCGTGCTGGTCAGCATCCTGGTGGTCGGGCTCGTGGTGCACCTCCTGCTGGGGCTGGACTGGCGGCTGGCCCTGCTCTACGGGGCGGTGCTCTCCTCGACCGACGCGGCGGCGGTCTTCGCCACCCTGCGCCGGTTGCGCCTGCCGCCCCGCCTGGTGGCCACGCTGGAGGCCGAATCGGGCATGAACGACGCCCCCGTGGTGATCGTGGTGCTGCTGCTCTCCCGGGGGGCGACGGCCGCCCACCCGTGGTGGTACGAGGTGCTCCTGGTCGGGTACGAGCTGGGCGTCGGCGCCGCGGTCGGGGTGGCCGCCGGGATCGCCGGCCGGTACGCGCTGCGCCGGGCGGCGCTCCCGTCGGCCGGCCTCTACCCGATCGCGGTGGTCGGCTTCACGGTGCTGGCCTACGCGGCCGGCGCGGTGCTGCACGCCTCCGGTTTCCTCGCCGTCTACGTGGCCGGCGTGCTGCTCGGCAACGCCCGGCTGCCGCACCGGCAGGCCATCCTCGGCTTCGCCGACGGGCTGGCCTGGCTGGCGCAGATCGGCCTGTTCGTCCTGCTGGGCCTGCTGGTCTCGCCGAGCCGGCTGGACGCGGCGGTGCTGCCGGCCGTGGTCACCGGGCTGGCCCTGCTGCTCCTGGCCCGCCCGCTGTCGGTGGCGGTCTCCGCGCTGCCGTTCCGGCTCCGCCCGCGCGAGCAGCTCTTCCTGTCCTGGGCCGGGCTGCGCGGCGCGGTGCCCATCGTGCTGGCCACCATCCCGCTGTCGGCCCGGGTGCCGGGGGCGGAAAGGCTCTTCGACGCGGTCTTCGTGCTGGTGGTGATCTTCACCTTGCTCCAGGCCGGGACCCTCGCCCCGGCGGCCCGCCGGCTCGGGGTGACCGCGCCGGCCGAGGCGGCCGAGATCCGCGTGGAGACCGCGCCGCTGGAACGGATGCGAGCCGACCTGCTCCAGGTCGAGGTGCCCCCGGGGTCCCGGCTGGGCGGGGTGCACGTGGACGAGCTGCGGCTGCCGGTGGGCGCCTCGGTGACCCTGGTGCTGCGCGACGGGGCGGGCTTCGTGCCCGGCCTGGACACCCGGCTGAAGGTCGGGGACAGCCTGCTGATCGTCGCCACGGCCGAGGTCCGCGACGAGGTGGAGCGACGGCTGCGTGCGGTGAGCCGTCGCGGGAGACTGGCCCGCTGGTTTGGCGAGTACGGCGAGGACCGGGACGGATGATCTGCTAGCGTTCCTTTTGCCCCGATTGGTGGCTGTTCGGGGCTGAATCGCGGTGCGACGGTGCGGCACGTTGTCGGACGCCTGTACGTTCCGTATTCTTGCCACCCTCCGGAGTGCACAGCGCGCGTCGCCGTGCGCCCGTTTTGCACATGGGGGACACCCACGCCGGTCTCCCCTGCCCAGGCACCGCCGACCGCCGCGGCACGCGGCCAAGGGAGCTGACGATGGCGAAGCCAGCCGACACCAGGACCGC
The DNA here is from genome assembly GCF_043204735.1 of Micromonospora sp. NPDC047740. Classification (NCBI taxonomy): domain Bacteria; kingdom Bacillati; phylum Actinomycetota; class Actinomycetes; order Micromonosporales; family Micromonosporaceae; genus Micromonospora; species Micromonospora sp. NPDC047740. The sequence goes on along the minus strand of NZ_JBIDCT010000004.1, from coordinate 13,022 downwards.
CGGCCGCAAGCCGGTGGCGAAGGCCACCCGCAGCGCGGCGGAGACCGAGAAGATCCGGGCCGCGCTGGCGGCGCGGCGGGACGAGCTCAACGCCGAGTACGATCAGACGCTGAGCGAGATCACCGAGCTGCAGCGCGATCGGCTGACCGACTCGGCCGGGGACGACCAGGCCGACACCGGCACCAAGACGTTCGAGCGGGAGCAGGAGATCTCCCTCGCCAACAGCATCAAGGAGCGGATCACGCAGGTCGAGCGCGCCCTGGAGCGTCTCGACGAGGGTGGGTACGGCTGGTGCGAGCGGTGCGGCAACCCGATCCCGGTGGAGCGGCTCGCCGCGTTCCCGTCGGCCACCCTCTGCGTGACCTGCAAGCAGCTGGAGGAGCGGCGCTGAGGTCCGCTCCCCGGCGGAACGGAGACGGTGAGGGTCACCGTCGAAAGCGTCGATGGGGAGCAGATGACCGCAGCACCGCCCGCCGGGTCCGGCACCGCTGAGTCACGCGCCGGGGTGTCCCGCCGCAGGGCGATCGGGATCCTCCTCGGCGTCGCCCTGTTCGCGCTGCTCGCCGACCTGGCCACCAAGCAGCTCGCCCTCTCGGAGCTGACCGGCCGGGGGCCGGTGTCCCTGCTCGGCGGTGCCGTCTACCTCACCCTCACCCGCAACAGCGGCGCGGCCTGGAGCATCGGCTCCGACCACACCTGGGTCTTCCCGCTGATCACCATCGGCGTGATCGCCTGGATCGGCTGGATGGCGCTGCGACTGCGCTCGCTGCCCTGGGCCGTCTCGCTCGGGCTGGTGCTCGGTGGGGCGCTCGGCAACCTGACCGACCGGATCTTCCGGGCCCCCGGCCACTTCGTCGGCCACGTGGTCGACATGATCAGCCTGTTCGACCCGTACGGGCAGGTCTGGCCGGTGTTCAACCTGGCCGACAGTTCCCTGGTCTGCGGGGTGATCCTGGCCGTGCTGCTGGAGCTGACCGGCCGGCAGCGGGACGGCAGCCGGGCCGGCGCCCGGTCGGCGCAGCCGGCGGACGCCGCCGGGACGGCCACCGGCGGCGAGCAGCGGGAGCGGGCGTGACCTCCGTCTTCGCCACCGGTGGCGACCACCGGTCGCTGCCCGTCCCGGACGGTCTCGAGGGCCTGCGGCTGGACCAGGCCGTGTCCCGGCTGTTCGGGCTCTCCCGGACCGCCGCCGCGGCCCTGGTCGACGCCGGGGACGCGCTGGTCGACGGCGCCGTACGGCCCAACTCGCACAAGGTCAAGGCGGGCTCCTGGCTGGAGGTGACCCTGCCCGCGCCGGCCGCCCCGCCCACCGTCGTGCCGCAGGCCGTGCCGGGCCTGACCGTGGTCCACGCCGACGACGACATCGTGGTGGTGGACAAGCCGGTCGGCGTGGCCGCCCACCCGAGCCCCGGCTGGACCGGGCCGACGGTCATCGGCGCGCTGGCCGCGATCGGCCACCGGATCTCCACCAGCGGTGCCGCCGAGCGGCAGGGCGTGGTGCACCGGCTCGACGTGGGCACCACCGGGGTCATGGTGGTGGCCAAGAGCGAGCCGGCGTACACCGCGTTGAAGCGGGCCTTCAAGTACCGCGAGGTGGAGAAGCGCTACCACGCCGTGGTGCAGGGCCACCCGGACCCGCTGCGCGGCACCATCGACGCCCCGATCGACCGGCACCCGCACCACGACTACCGCTGGGCGGTGGTCTCCGGCGGCAAGCCGAGCGTCACCCACTACGACACCCTGGAGGCGTTTCCGGCCGCCAGCCTGCTCGACGTCAAGCTGGAGACCGGGCGCACCCACCAGATCCGGGTGCACTTCTCCACCCTCCGGCACCCCTGCGTGGGCGACCTCACCTACGGCGCCGACCCCACCCTGGCGGCCCGCCTCGGGCTGACCCGGCAGTGGCTGCACGCCCGCTCGCTGAGCTTCCTGCACCCACGGACGGCCGAGGAGGTCACCTTCGTCAGTGACTACCCGGACGACCTGGCCCGGGCGCTGGAGACCCTCCGCGACTGACCCGCCGCCATGGACCGCCCGACGAGCAGCCCGCCCGCCGACGTACCGCCGCCGCATCCGCCCCGGCGCGGTCCGGCGCGGTCCGGCCTGCTCACCTGGATCGCGCTGGCCTGCGCGCTGGCGGTGCTGGTCGCCGCCGTCTGGGACCGTCGCCGCGAGCCGGTGGGCGACCGCACGGTCGGCGAGGTCACCCGGGTCGGGGTGGCGGAGGGCGACGCCATCCCGGCCTATCTGCGCGCCGCCTCCGCCGAACTGGCCGCGCTCGGGCCGGCCGACCCCGGGCCGGGCGACTACGCCTTGGTCTCGTTCGCGGCGTACCTGACGCCGGCGCAGCTGGCCACCGCGCTCGGCGCGACGCCGGTCTCGGCGGTGGTCGCCCGGGTGCCGTTGCCCGGGCGGCAGACCGAGATCGTCCGGATCGCCGCGCTGCGAGTACCGGACGACGTGGTCGCCGGGATGGCCGAGGTGGCCGCCCGCAAGGACCGGGAGGCCGCCGACTACCGGGCGCGCGCCGCCGCCCCGGCCGCCTCCGCCGATCCCGAGCTGCGTCGGGTGTACGACACGGGGGCGGCGGTCTCGGCCGAGGAGGCGGCCGGCTACCGGTCGGGCTGCGCCTGCGTGTACGCCGCGGTGGTGCGGGACGCCCCGGCGGCGCTGCGGGCCCTGGCCACCCGCCCCGGCGTACGGGTGGTCGACCCGGCGCCCGAGGTGCGCCGGCTGGACCGCACGGTGTTCACCCCACCGCTGCCCGAGCAGCGGGACGTGGCCCGGCCGCCGGTCGACACCGGGCTGGCCGAGCCGACCCCCGGCGCCGGCGCGGTGGGCGATTCGTCGGAAGCCGCACCGACGGTCCGCGGGTCCGCACCGTCCTCCGGCGGCCCGGCCGCCGGTCCGGGATCCCCGAACCCCGCTCCCACCTCCTGAGACGTGATCGCCGGCGGCCGTCGCGCGGCACGACGGTGAGGAGGGCCACCGGGGGGATGTGCGCGCGGGGGTGTGGTTTGAATAGGGTTTCGTTCGTAGCCTGTCAGGCGGAGATCGACGGCTGGGGAGGACGAAGCCTTGGACGGCAGCGAAACCGGCTGGGGTCGGCAGGCTGAGCCGGCACCGCGGTGGCGGGCGCTGCTCGACCGGGCCCGACACGGCGGCCGTGGCGCGGAGCAGATCGACGCCGACCACCGCCCCGCGGAGCCCCCACCCGCCGCCGAACCGCTGCCGCGCCGCAGCGCCGGCGCCGGCTGGACCGGCCGGGCGCCGGCCGTCGGTCGTCCCGCCGAGCCGCCGTACGGCGCCGAGCAGCCGCCCTACCGGGTGGAGGCGACCTACCGGGTGGAGCCGGCCCACCGCGTCGAACCGGGGTACGGCGGCGAGCCGCCCTACCGCGCCGAGCCCGACCACCGTCCCGGGCCGTCCTGGCGGGCCGAGCCGGCGTACCGCGCCGAGCCGGAGCCGGGCCGCCCGGACGGTCCCGAGCCGTCCTGGCGGGCCGAGCCGGCGTACCGCGCCGAGCCGGAGCCGGGCCGCCCGGACGGTCCCGAGCCGTCCTGGCGGGCCGAGCCGGCGTACCGCGCCGAGCCGGAGCCGGGCCACCCAGACCCGGAGCCGCGCGGCCGGGGCACCGCCTCCGTCGAGCCCCGGTACGGGTTGCCGGAGCCCGGCTACCGGCCCGACCCGCCGCCGGTGGAGTCCCGGTACGCGTTGCTGGACCGGGGCCGCTACCGGCCGGAGAGCCACCAGCCGCCGGCGCCGCTCCCGCCGGTTCCCGCGCCGCAGCCGCCCGTCGAGGGCTACCCGGCCCGGGTCGAGCCGGCCCGGGTCGAGTGGCGGGCCCCGAAGCCGGAGGACGAGGTGGAGCGGGCCGTCGGTGTGCTCCGCCGCGAGCTGGGCCGCCCCCGGGTGCTCGCCTTCGCCAACCCCAAGGGCGGGGTGCACAAGACCACCGCGACCGTGCTCGCCGCGGCCACCGTGGGCAGCGTCCGTGGCCGCGGCGTCCTCGCCTGGGACGACAACGAGCTGCGCGGCACGCTCGGCCTGCGGGCCGGCAGCGCCCGACACGCCCGCACCATCCGACACCTGATCCACGATCTCGCCCAGATCGAGATCCTGGAGGGCGCCACCCTGCTGGAGCACCTCGACGACTACCTGCGGCACGCCTCCGACGGCTCGTACGACGTGCTGGCCGGGGAGGAGAGCCCCCGGTTCGCCCAGCGGCTGGACCAGTTCACCGTCAAGCGGGTGTTGGAGCTGCTGCGCCGTACCCACGAGGTGGTCTGCGTGGACACCGGCAACAACGTGGAGAGCCCGAACTGGCGTACCGTCATGCAGGCCGCCGACCAGCTCGTGGTGACCACCGTCCCCCGCGAGGACGCCGCGTTCAGCGCGGACTGGATGCTCGACCTGCTGCACGAGGTGGGGATGGGCGAGCTGGCCGACAACGCGGTGACCCTGATCTCCTGCCCGACGCCGCGGCGTACCTCGATCCAGGACGACCTGGAACGGCACTTCGCCACCCGGACCCGGGCGGTCACCGTGGTGCCCTACGACCCGGCGCTGGAGACCGGCTCCTCGATCGACTACCACCAGCTCCAGACGGAGACCCGGCAGGCGTGGCTCAAGGCCGTCGCGGTGATGCTGGAGCCGTTCGCCCGCTGACCGCCACCGCCGCCCCGCGCCGGCCCGCCGCCTGAGAGGATCACCGGGTGAGTCCGGACACCCCTGATCCCGAGCGGGCCGCCGACCATGCCGGCGCGCCCGACGCCGCCGCACGTCCGTCCGGCGGACCGGAGCCTTCCTCCCGACCCGAGCCGGCCACCGACCAGCCGGCGGACACGTCCGACGGGGCCCGGCCGGCCGACGACGTGACCGCGCCCGGCGCGGACCCGCTCGCCGGGCATCCGGGCGTGGTCGGTGCCGAGCCCCGGGAGACCCCGGTGGCCGCCGGCGGCGGTGGCCGGCTCAACGTGGTCCGGACCACCCTCGCCGCCGCGGTCCTGCTGGCCGTGCTGGGCGCGCCCCTCGGGCTGCTCTGGGCAGGGGTGGCGCCCGGCACCCCGGTGCAGAAGACCGCCGGCGGCGCCATCTACGCCACCCCGCAGCCGGAGCAGCCGATCGCCGCCGACGGCTGGTTCAGCCTGCTCGGGCTCGGGTTCGGGGTGCTCGCCGCGATCGCGCTGTGGCTCCTGCTGCGCGGCCGGCGCGGCCCGGTCGGCCTGCTCGCCGGGACCCTCGGCGGCCTCGGCGCCGCACTGGTGGCCTGGCAGGTCGGCCGCCGGATCGGGCTCGGCACCTACCACCGGCTGCTGGCCACCGCGCCGGACGGGACGGTCTTCACCAAGCCCGCCGACCTGCGGGCCGGCGGGATCGACTGGTTGCTCGGGCTGCTGCCCGTGCCGTACGGCAACCTGCTGCTGCCCGCGTTCGGCGCGGCCGTGACGTACACCCTGCTGGCCGGCTGGTCGCGCTGGCCGTCGCTGCGCCCGGAGCCGGAGCTGGACGGCGACTGGCCGCCGGGCGGCCCGGAGCTCAGTTCGGCACCGGGGGACCCGCCAGCTCGCTGAGCGGCACCGGCACCGCCCGGACCTCGCGCAGCAGCGCCGTCTCCCGGTGGAGCAGTTGAAGCTCGGCCCGGAGCCGGGCGGCGGTGTCGTCGATGGCGAGCAGCCGCTGCCGGTCGGCGACGGTCAGCGCGGCGGTCGCGGCGACCAGGTGCGACAGCACGGTGGGATCCTCCGGCAGTTGCTCGGAGATCTCCTGCGGGTCCGGCCGGATCAGCCCGAGATACTGCCGGAAGACCGAGATCACCCGGGCGGCCAGCAGGTCGGCTACCTCGTCGGTGCCGGCCGGCTCGGGCAGCCACTCCACCTCGGCGGTCAGGTACGGCGTGGCGCCCGCCTCGACGCCGGCGATGCGGAACCGCCGCCGGCCCACGGTGACGATGTCGAATCCGCCGTCGGCCAGCTCGGTGACCTGCCGCAGCTCCGCGGTGCAGCCCACCTCGTGCAGCGTGACCTGCCCGCCGCCGAGGGTCGGCCGGCCCGGCGGCCCGGCGGCGACCTCCCAGCCGGCCTGGATCGCCACCACCCCGAACTCCCGGGGCGCGCCCTCCGGCAGCCCGACCAGGTGGCGCACCAGCGCCCGGTAGCGCTCCTCGAAGATGTGCAGCGGCAGGACCAGCCCAGGGAACAGGACCGTCCCGAGCGGGAACACCGGCAGCCGTGCGGTCACGCGTCCGAGGGTAGTCGGACCGGGCACCATCCCGCGTGTCCCGGCTCACCGTCCCGGCCTGCGGGCGGCGCGGGTCGGCTCCGGGGCGGCGGCCTAGACTCGCAAGGGTGCTGAACCGGATCGACCTGCGTGGCGTCGTGCGCGACCCGCGCCGGCTGCTGCCCCGTGCCCAGCTCGACGTCTCGGTGGCCGTCGAGAGGATCCGCCCCCTGGTGGAGGCGGTCCGGGAGCATGGGTACCCGGCGATCCGGGAGGCGAGCGTTCGGTTCGACGGCATCTCCCCGGAGCGCCTGCGGGTGCCGGTGGAGACGATCCGCGCGGCGGAGGCCGGACTCGACCCCCAGGTGCGCGCCGCCCTGCTGGAGTCCATCACCCGGGCCCGCAAGGTCCACGCCGACCAGCGCCGCGCCGACCACACCACCCAGGTGGTGCCGGGCGGCACGGTGACCGAGCGCTGGGTGCCGGTCGACCGGGTCGGCCTGTACGTCCCGGGCGGCCTGGCCATGTATCCGTCGACCGTGGTGATGAACGTCGTCCCCGCCCAGGCGGCCGGGGTCCGCTCGCTGGTGGTGGTGAGCCCGCCGCAGAAGGACAACGGCGGCCTGCCCGACCAGCGGGTCCTCGCGGCCTGCGCGCTGCTCGGCGTCGACGAGGTCTACGCGGTCGGTGGCGCCCAGGCGGTGGCCATGCTCGCGTACGGCGCGACCGTCGACCCGGACGGCGCCGAGCGCTGCGCGCCGGTTGACATGATCACCGGCCCGGGCAACATCTGGGTCACCGCCGCGAAGCGGCTGCTGCGCGGCGTGGTCGGCATCGACGCCGAGGCCGGCCCGACCGAGATCGCCATCCTGGCCGACGACACCGCCGACCCGGTGCACGTCGCCGCCGACCTGATCAGCCAGGCCGAGCACGACCCCCTGGCGGCGAGCGTGCTGGTCACGCCGTCGGTGGCGCTCGCCGACGCGGTCGACGCGGAGCTGGCCCGGCAGGTGCCGGCGGCCAAGCACGCCGAGCGGATCGGCACCGCGCTGCGCGGGGAGCAGAGCGGGGTGGTCCTGGTCGACGACCTCGAGGCAGGGCTGCGGGTGGTCGACGCGTACGCGGCCGAGCACCTGGAGATCCAGACCGCGCAGGCCCGCGAGTGGGCGATGCGGGTGCGCAACGCCGGGGCGATCTTTGTCGGCGCCTGGTCGCCGGTGTCGCTCGGCGACTACTGCGCCGGTTCCAACCACGTGCTGCCCACCGGTGGCTGCGCCCGGCACTCGTCCGGCCTGTCCGTGCAGTCCTTCCTGCGCGGCATCCACCTCGTGGAATACAGCCAGGAGGCGCTGCGCGAGGTGGCTCCGCACGTGGTCACCCTGGCCACCGTCGAGGACCTGCCGGCCCACGGCCAGGCGGTCAGCGCGCGCTTCCCGGGGGACGACTCGTGAGCGAGCGCAGCGAGCTCAGCCCGCACCGGCCGCCGGCCGGCCCCGAGCGAAGCGAGGCAGCGGCATGAGTGGGCTTGACGATCTGCCGATCCGTGACGACCTGCGGGGCCTGCGGCCGTACGGCGCGCCGCAGCTCGACGTACCGGTCCGGCTGAACACCAACGAGAACTCCTACCCGGTGCCCGAGCCGGTGGCGGACGCCATCGCCAAGGCCCTCGCGGCCGAGCTGCGCGACCTCAACCGCTACCCGGATCGGGACGCGGTCGCGGTCCGCGCCGACCTGGCGGCGTACCTGGGCCACGGGCTCACCGTCGACCAGGTGTGGGCGGCCAACGGCTCCAACGAGATCCAGCAGCAGCTGCTCCAGGCGTTCGGCGGCCCGGGGCGCAGCGCGCTCGGCTTCACCCCGGCGTACTCGATGCATCCGCTGCTCGCGCTCGGCACCGGCACCGGTTGGATCCCGGCCGCCCGCGGCGTCGACTTCGGCCTCACCGCCGACGAGGCGGTCGCCCAGGTCCGGGCGCACCGGCCCGACGTGGTCTTCCTCTGCTCGCCGAACAACCCGACCGGCACCGCGCTGGACCCGGCCGTGGTCGCCGCGGTGCTCGACGCGGCGCCCGGCATGGTGATCGTGGACGAGGCGTACGCCGAGTTCGCCCGGCCCGGCACGGTGAGCGCGCTGGCCGTGCTGCCCGACCACCCGCGGCTGGTGGTCACCCGGACCATGAGCAAGGCGTTCGGGTTCGCCGGCGGGCGGCTCGGCTACCTGGCCGCCGACCCGGCCGTGGTGCAGGCGGTGCAGCTCGTCCGGCTGCCGTACCACCTCTCCGCGCTCACCCAGGCCGCCGCCCGCGCGGCCCTGGCGCATCGCGACGCCCTGCTCGGCACGGTCGCCGCGATCATGGAGCAGCGCGACCGGATCGTCGCCGAGCTGCGGGCCCGCGACCACCGGGTCGCGGACAGCGACGCCAACTTTGTGCTCTTCGAGGTGGGCGGTGACCAGGCGGCCGCCTGGCGCACCCTGCTCGACGCCGGTGTGCTGGTCCGCGACGTCGGCCTGCCCGGCTGGCTGCGGGTCACCGCCGGCACCCCCGCCGAGACCGACGCCTTCCTCGCCGCGATGGAGAAGCTCTCGTGAGCGCGCGGGAAGTGCGGCGCAAGAGCCCCGCAGTCGCGACCGAGAGGCAGGCAATGAGGCGCACCGCCCGGGTGGAGCGGATCACCAAGGAGACGAAGGTCCTCGTCGAGATCGACCTCGACGGCACCGGCAAGGCCGACATCGAGACGGGTGTCGGCTTCTACGACCACATGCTCCACCAGATCGCCCGGCACGGCGGCTTCGACCTGACCGTGCACACCGTCGGCGACCTGGAGATCGACGCCCACCACACCATGGAGGACACCGCGCTCGCCCTGGGCGCCGCGGTCGACCAGGCGTTGGGGGACAAGGCCGGCATCCGGCGGTACGGCTCGGCCACCGTGCCGATGGACGAGGTCCTGGTCCGGGCCGCGGTCGACCTCTCCGGCCGGCCGTACGTGGTGCACGACGAGCCGCCGCTCGCCCCGTATATCGGCCCGGTCTACCCGACCAGCATGACCCGGCACATCTGGGAGTCGTTCGGCCAGGCGGCCCGGATCACCCTGCACGTGGACGTGCTGCGGGCGGCCCGTCCCGGCGGCCACCCGGACGCCCACCACGTGGTCGAGGCCCAGTTCAAGGCGGTGTCCCGGGCGTTGCGCGAGGCCACCGCGATCGACCCGCGCAACGCCGGGGCGATCCCGAGCACGAAGGGCGCACTCTGATGGGGGCGGCGCTGCCGACGCTGCTGCTGATCCTGGCCGGGGTGCTGGTCGGCGGGACGTGGTCGCTCTACCGTCAGGGCGCGCCGCGCGGCGCCGTGGTGATCACCGGGCTGCTCGCCGCCCTCGCCACCGCCGGCGGGCTGCTCTGGCTGCTACCCGGGGACGGCGCATGAGCGAGCGACAGCGAGCGAAGCGGATCGTGGTGCTCGACTACGGCTCGGGCAACCTGCGGTCGGCCGAGCGCGCCCTGGAGCGGGCCGGTGCGGACGTCACCGTGACCGACGACCTGACCGCCGCCGCCGAGGCGGACGGCCTGGTGGTGCCGGGTGTCGGCGCGTACGCCGCCTGTATGGCCGGGATCGAGGCGCTCGGCGCCGGCCCGGTCATCGCCGAGCGGGTGGCAGCCGGCCGCCCGGTGCTGGGCATCTGCGTAGGGATGCAGGTGCTCTTCGAGCACGGCGACGAGCACGGCGTGGTGACCAAGGGGCTCGGGCTGCTGCCCGGCGGGGTGACCCGGCTGTCTGCCGAGCGGTTGCCGCACATGGGCTGGAACACCGTCCGCCCGCCGGCGGGGTCGGTGCTCTTCGCCGGCCTGCCGGCCGACGCCCGGTTCTACTTCGTCCACTCGTACGGGGTGACGGACACCGCCGGGCTGGCCGCGGCCGGGGCGACGGTGACCATCGCCGAGCACGGGACCGAGTTCGTCGCGGCTGTGGAGCGGGGTCCGCTGGCGGCGGCCCAGTTCCACCCGGAGAAGTCGGCCGACACCGGCGCCACCCTGCTGCGCAACTGGCTCACGACCCTGTGAGCGCGAGGAGTGGGCCGGGTTTGCGAGCCCCGCGGCCGCGAGCGGCGGTGGACCGGTGAGCAAGGAGCGGGCCCGCCGCCGGGAAGCCCGCGAGGCGCAACTGGAGGCCGAGCGTGCCGTCCGCCGCCGCCGGGTGGCCCGCCGGGAGCGGCGGCGCGCCCTGGTACGCCGGTTGACGCCGCAGCTGCGGCGCGGCCGGACCGGCCGGCTGAGGCGGCACACCCGGGGCGAGCGGGCGGCGATCGTGCTGCTCACCGGGGTTGCGCTGGCCGGCATCTGGACTTTCGTGGACGACCTGGCGCTGCGGCTGGCGTTGGTCGTGTTGTTGCTGCTGGTGCTGCCGGCGATCGTGGTGATCGCCCTGGACCGTCGTACCTGATGCGAGGAGAAGTGCTGTGAGCCTCACCCTGTTGCCCGCTGTGGACGTCGCCGACGGTCGGGCCGTCCGGCTCGTGCAGGGCGCCGCCGGCAGCGAGACCGCGTACGGCGACCCGCTGGAGGCGGCCCTCGCCTGGCAGTCCGACGGTGCGGAGTGGATCCACCTGGTCGACCTGGACGCCGCCTTCGGCCGGGGCACCAACGCGCACCTGCTCGCCGAGGTGGTCCGGCAGCTCGATGTGAAGGTCGAGCTCTCCGGCGGGATCCGGGAGGACGAGTCGCTGCAGGCGGCGCTGGGCACCGGGGCGGCCCGGGTCAACATCGGCACCGCCGCGCTGGAGGACCCGCAGTGGTGCGACCGGATCTGCGGCGAGTACGGCGACCGGGTGGCGATCGGGCTGGACGTGCGCGGCCGTACGCTCTCCGCGCGGGGCTGGACCCGCGACGGCGGTGACCTGTGGGAGGTGCTGGAGCGGCTGGACAAGGCCGGCGCCTCCCGGTACGTGGTCACCGACATCACCAAGGACGGCACCATGCGCGGGCCGAACCTGGACCTACTGCGCGAGGTCTGCTCCCGCACCGACGCGCCGGTGATCGCCTCCGGCGGCGTCTCCACCCTGGACGACCTGCGCGCCCTGGCCGCCCTGGAGCCGGTGGGCGTGGAGGGCGTGATCGCCGGCAAGGCGCTCTACGCCGGGGCGTTCACCGTCGCCGAGGCGCTGACCACGCTGCGGGCCGCGGCGTGACCTCCCCGGTCGTCACCCGCCTCGGCTCGGGTGGGCCGTGGGAGGCCCGGTTCGGCTATTCGCGGGTGGTCCGGGTCGGGAACCTGGCCATCACCGCCGGCTGCACGTCGACGGTCGACGGGCAGGTGGCGCACGTGGGGGACGCCGCGGCCCAGACCGCGCAGGCGCTGCGGATCGGCCTGGACGCACTCGCCGAGGTGGGCGCCGAGCCGGCCGACGTGATCCGGACCCGGATGTACGTGACCGACCGACGCCACGCCGACGAGGTCGGCCGGGCCCACAACGCGGTGTTCGGGGCGGTCCGCCCGGTGGCGACGATGGTCGTGGTGGCCGGGCTGATCGACCCGGAGCAGCTGGTCGAGGTGGAGCTGGAGGCGTACCTCTCCTCATGAGCACCAACCGCGAGATCCACCTGGCCTCCCGCCCGCAGGGCTGGCCGACCGCCGACAACTTCCGCCTCGTGGAGACCGAGGTGCCCACCCCGGGCCCTGGGCAGCTGGTGGTCCGCAACCGGTTCATCTCGGTCGACCCGTACATGCGCGGCCGGATGAACGACGTCAAGTCGTACGTGCCGCCGTTCGCCCTCGACGCCCCGCTCGACGGCGGCGCCGTCGGCGAGGTGGTGGCCAGCGAGGCCGACGGGTTCGCCCCCGGCGACACCGTGCTGCACGGCCTCGGTTGGCGCGAGTACGCGCTGGTCGACGCGAAGGCCGCCCGCCAGGTCGACCCGAACCTCGCCCCGCTGAGCGCCTACCTGGGCGTGCTCGGCATGACCGGGCTGACCGCGTACGCCGGCCTGCTCGACGTGGCCGCCATGAAGCCCGGCGAGACCGTCTTCGTCTCCGGCGCGGCCGGTGCGGTGGGCAGCATGGTCGGCCAGATCGCCAAGCTGCGCGGCGCGGCCCGGGTGGTCGGCAGCGCCGGCTCGCCAGCCAAGGTCGAGCGGCTCAGGTCGCTCGGCTTCGACGCCGCCTTCGACTACCACGACGGCCCGGTCCGGGACGCCCTGCGGGCCGCCGCGCCCGACGGTGTCGACGTGTACTTCGACAACGTCGGCGGCGAGCACCTGGAGGCCGCGATCGGGGCGATGAACCTGCACGGCCGGGCCGCGATCTGTGGCATGATCGCCCAGTACAACGCCACCGAGCCGCCCGCCGCGCCGCGCAACCTGGCGCTGTTGATCGGCAAGCGGCTCACCCTGCGCGGCTTCCTGGTCGGCGACCACGGTCACCTGCGCGAGCAGTTCGTCCAGGAGACGGCCGGCTGGCTGCGCGCCGGGAAGATCGCGTACGACGAGACGGTGGTCGACGGCATCGAGCACGCCCCGGCGGCGTTCCTCGGCATGCTGCGCGGCGAGAACCTGGGCAAGATGCTGGTCCGGCTGTGAGGCAGGACGGGGCCCCCGCACAAGGGCTCCGGTAGTGGAGGGTCCCGGCCGTGGCCGGCCTCACAGGCTAACCGTTTTGATATCGATGATCAGTGATCATAGGTTGGCCTGTGTGGAACGTTTTCGGCTTTCCAGGGCCGGGAAGCGTTTCGGTGTTCACCCTGTGGCGCATCACGTTTGGGTTGGCTCGGGGAGGATGCCGGTGGCGTGGGTTGGCGGTGAGGGCCGGT
>NZ_JBIDCT010000003.1:0-461235 GCF_043204735.1 Micromonospora sp. NPDC047740 | reverse complement strand
CCAGCGGCTCGCGGGGCTAGGGGTTCGCCTCTTCGCGGCGCCGGGACCATGTACAACGACCGGCGGCCCGCCAACATTCCGGGCCCGACCACCCCACCACACGCGGGGGCGGCTTCCTCGATCGCGAGTCATCTGCAACGACCGGCAGCCCACCAACATTCCGACCCGGGCCGGCCAGCAAGCCCGCCTCGCGGGGCGCCTACCTCGGCCGTGCACCCATGTCCAACGGCCCCGGGCCGCCCGAGATTCCGGCCTCACGATGCCGCCCGCCACACACAAACCGGACAGGGCCCACCACAACCCACGGACAGGGCCTGATTGATCCGCTCCAGGTCACGGAAATGGCGGTAACCGGCATCCGCCGATAGCGCCACATCCCCGACACGGAGTCGATCACCACCCTCAGCCGGAGCCGGGCCGCGATCACCGCCCAGCGCGCCCACAGACGGACCGCGGGTATGGCAAACGGCCCCTCCCGGAGCGGGAAGGGCCGTTTGCCGACGAACTCAGCGGCGGGCGCCGATCGGGGCGGACGCCTCGGCGAACTCCTCGCGCGGGTCGTGCAGCTGGCCCAGCGCAACCACCTCACGCTTGAGGAAGAACGCCAGCGTCCAGTCGACCACGACCCGGACCTTGCGGTTGAACGACGGGATCCGCGACATGTGGTACGTGCGGTGCATGAACCACGCCGGCCAGCCGGTCATCTTCACGCCGTAGACCTGCGCGACGCCCTTGTGCAGGCCGAGGCTGGCCACGCTGCCCGCGTGCTTGTGCTTGTAGTTGACCGGCTCGCGCCCGCGGATCACGTTCGCGATGTTGTCGGCCATCCGGGCGGCCTGCCGGACGGCGTGCTGGGCGCTCGGTGAGCAGAAGTTGCCCGGCTCCTTGGTGAGGTCCGGCACCGCGGCGCAGTCACCCGCGCTCCACGCGCCCTCGACCACCCGGTCGCCGTCGACGATCTGCAGGGTGGGCAGGCAGGTGACCCGGCGGCGCTCGTCGCGCGGGAAGTTGGTGGCGTCCAGCATGGGCGACGGCTTGACGCCGGCCGTCCAGACGATCGTGTCGGCCGGGAAGCTGTCGCCGTCGGAGAGCTTGACGATGCCATCGACACACGACTCGAGCCGAGTGTCCAGGCGGATGTCCATGTTCCGCTTGAGCAGCTGCTGCACCGTGTAGGCGCCCATGTCCCGGTCGACCTCGGGCAGCACCCGCTGGGTGGCTTCGACCAGGACCCAGCGCATGTCCTCCGGCTTGAGCTCCGGGTAGTAGCGCAGCGCGTCCCGGGCCATGTCCTCCATCTCGGCCAGCGCCTCGATGCCGGCGTAGCCACCGCCGACGAAGACGAAGGTCAGCGCGCGGCGGCGGACCTCCGGGTCGGTCGTGACGGCCGCGACGTCGAGCCGGTCCAGCACGTGGTTACGCAGGAAGACGGCCTCGCCGATGGTCTTGAACCCGATGCCGTGCTCGTGCAGGCCGGGGATCGGCAGGGTGCGGGAGACCGAGCCGGGGGCGACCACCACGTGGTCGTACGGGATCTCCCGGGTCGGGCCGCTGATCGGCTGCACGATCGCGGTCTTCCGGTCGTGGTCGATCCGGGTCACCGCACCCGCCACCACCGTGCACCGGCGCAACTCCCGTCGCAGCGGCACCACCGCGTGCCGGGGCGAGATGTTGCCCGCCGAGGCTTCCGGGAGGAACGGCTGGTAGGTCATGTGCGGCTGCGGGTCGACGACGATGACCTCGGCCTCACGGGAGCTCAGCTTCTTGGACAGGCGCAGAGCGGCGTACAGGCCCACGTGCCCGGCACCCACGACAAGGATCCGCTTCGGATTCACGTCATCTATCTTTCCCCCGGCGGCTCGACTAATCCCGTTCGAGACCCCCCGTTGTGACGGAGCACAACCCCTGTGACCTGCACAACGTCCCGCGATGTCCCGCTATCTGCGACGCAGGAGAAAGCTGAGCAGCGCGGTGAGACCCACCGCGACCAGCAGCCCGGCCACCGTGGCCGCCTGGAAACCACGGCTCCCACCGACCCCGCCGAGCCAGGCCAGCACGATGCCGAGCACCCCGCTCGCCAGCACCACTCCGCCGGCGCGGGTCAGCCACCGCAGGACCAGGTCCGGATCGACCACCGCATCGAACGGCAGCAGTGCGGCCAGCGCGCAAAGCGTGTGCCCGAGGTAGAGCAGGGCCGCCACGGCGAGCAGCCGCCACAACTCCGGCGGCCGGTCGTATCCGAGGGTGGCGAGCAGCCAACCACCGACCGTGACCAGTGCCGCGAAGGTCGGCCAGATCCGGCGCGGCCCGACCGCCGGCAGCACCGCCACCACCGTCAGGGCCAGCACCGACCGCGGGGTGAACGCCTGCACCGGGTACGCGACCAGGAAGCCGACCAGCACGGTGACGAAGACGCCGCCGCGGACCAGCAACGGCGTGACACCGATCCGGCTGACCTTGTAGCGCAGCGCGCGGACCCGCTCGTGCAGTCCGTCGAGAAGGTCGTTCATCGCTTCCCACCTCCGTGCGCGACGGCGGGACGCCGCCTCACCGGCCACCCACCCGCGGGACGGTGGCCAGGCGGGCCACGTCGCGCAGCACCTGATCGAGGCTGCCCGCGCCGGCCCAGCGGACCACCGGCACGCCGTGCTCGCGGAGCTGGCCGATCATCGTGTCCCGGTCCAGCCGCCACAGCCGGTAGGCGATCTCGGCCCAGCCCTGGCCCTTCGGCACCGGCAGGTCGGCCGGCAGGGTGTCCACCGCCACCACGAACCGCCCGCCCCGGGCCATCCGGGCCAGCATCTGGGCCGAGCGCTCGTCGAGCAGCGGGGTGAGCACGACGAGCAACGCGTCCGAGGAGAGCAGCTGCGGGCCGAAGACCTGGTCGTACGGCTCGTGGGGCGAGTTCTCGGCCCGCACGTCGAGCAGCCACTCCAGCACGGTCAGGTATTGCCGGCGGCCGGTGGCCGGGCGGAGCCGGCGGGCGGCCGGGCCGTACTCCAGCAGCGCCACCCGGTCGCCCCGGTGCAGGTAGTGCTCGGCGATCGCGGCGGCAGCCCGGACCGTGGTGTCCATCACGGACGCCGCGCCGCGTACGCCGCCGGACCGGCCCGCCTCGGCGAGCACGTCGAGCAGCACCACCACCTCGGCGTCCCGGTCGGACAGGGTGGCCGCCACGTGCAGCTGGCGGGCCCGCAGCGACACCCGCCAGTCGATCCGGCGCAGCCGGTCCCCGGGGGCGAAGACCCGTACGCCGGCCAGCTCACCGCCCTCCCCCGGCCGCCGGGAGTGGTGCGCGCCGACCAGCCCGGCGGCCCGGGGCATCGCCTCCACTGCCTCAAACGGCTCAGTCATCGGGTAGACCCGCATCCGGACCGGGTCGGCGATGACCGCCCGGGAGACCAGCAGCCCGTCGGCGACGGCGACCCGCACCCCGGCCGGACCGATCGGGTGCCGGCCCCAGCGCAGCGCCGTCCCGGAAAGCGCCAGGTCGACCGCAGTGCCGCGGGGCACCGAGGTGACGAAGGGGCGGTCGGCGCCACCGGAACGGCTCACGTCCACCCCGGATCCGCCGAAGCCGACCTGCTCCACCCGCAGCCAGCGGGACATCCGGGTGCGGACCACCGCCATGTCGTACGAGACGGTGTCCGGGTTCGCGACGGCGACCGTGGCGGCCATCGGCGAGCCCTCGACCAGATGCGCGTCCCCGGTGCCGATCTCCAGCTCGGGCAGCGTGCCGGGCCGGCGGCGCAGCCCGTACGCGGTGCCCAGGGCGAACGGCGTGGCCAGGACGACCAGGTCGATCCGGCCGAGCAGCACGGCCGCGACGAGCAGCAGCCCGGTGAGCAGCACGGCCCGGCCGAGCGCCCAGGTGGGCGCCCAGCTCGCCGGCTCCTGGCGGTCGGCCATCAGTGCCCGGCGGGCCCGGCTGCGTAGCTGGGCAGGGCGCCGCTGGCCGGGGCGGGCGTGGCCTCCAGCACCTCACCGACGACGAAGGACGGGTCGACCCGGCGCAGCCACATCTCCGGGCGCAGCGTGATCCGGTGGGCCAGCGCGGGCACCGCCACCGCCTTGACGTCCTCCGGCACCACGTAGTCGCGGTTGGCGAGCACCGCCCGGACGCGGGACAGCAGCAGCAGCGCCAGCGAGCCGCGTGGCGAGGCGCCGACCAGCGCCGAGGGGTGCTCCCGGGTGGCCGCGGTCAGCGCCACGATGTACCGGCCGACGGAGTCCTCGACGACCACGTCCTCCAGCGCCGCCTGCATGGCCCGCAGGGTGGTGGCGTCCACCACGGGCTTGATCTCGGCCTCCTCCCGCCGGCGGGCGATCCGTCGGCGCAGCACGTCCCACTCCTCCTCGTGGTTCGGGTAGCCGAACGACACCCGGAGCAGGAACCGGTCGAGCTGCGCCTCGGGCAGCGGGTACGTCCCCTCGTACTCGATCGGGTTGGCGGTGGCGAGCACGTGGAACGGCTCGTCCAGCCGGTAGGTGACGCCCTCGACGGAGACCTGCTTCTCCTGCATCGCCTCCAGCAGTGCCGACTGGGTCTTCGGCGGGGTGCGGTTGATCTCGTCGGCGAGGAGCAGGTTGGTGAAGACCGGTCCGGCCCGGAACGAGAAGTCGCCGCTGCGCTGGTCGTAGAGGAAGGAGCCGGTGACATCGGCGGGCAGCAGGTCGGGCGTGAACTGAAGGCGGCGGAAGTCCAGCCCGAGGGCCTGCGCGAACGAACGCGCCGTCAGCGTCTTGCCCAGGCCGGGCAGGTCCTCCAGCAGCACGTGTCCGCCGGCCAGGATGCCGGCGAGGACCAGCTCCAGCGGCTCCCGCTTGCCGACCACGACCGTGCCGACCGCGTCCAGCACCTCCCGGGCCAGCCGGCCCACCTCGGCGGGGGGCATGCTCCGGTCCACGTCGTTCATCACAGCTTCTCCAGTTCGGCGACGATCGCCGCGAGGTTGCGCGGCGACGGGGTGCGGCGGGCGGGCGTGGCGAGGAAGGTCCACAGTGGCTCGCCCAGCAGGGCGCGGGCCCGGGCCGGGTCGGACTCGCGGGTGACGCCATGCTTCTGGCGCAGCCGCTCGTCGGCCAACTCACCGATCCGGGGCAGGATCACGTTGGTGAACCGCTCGGGCCGGCTGGTGGACCAGTCCAGCGGCACCTGCCAGCCGTTGATCGCGCTACGCAGTGCGTCCCGGGCCCCCCAGTTCCAGGTGCCCGGCTCCTCGCCGACCGGGGCCCGGCCACCGGCCCTCGGCGGCGGCGGGGGCGACAGGGCAGCGGTGACCCGCCGTACGGCGAGCACCGCGAGCACCCCGGCCACGATGATCCAGAGTGACGCCTGGAGACCGATCGCGCGCAGGCCGGCCACGACCACCACCACGATCGCCGCGGTGACCACGAGGGTACGCAGCAGCCCACGCAGCCACCCGCCCCGCGCGTCCCGCGCCTCCCCGGCCGGTTCCTCGTCGAACGACAGCAGGTCATCGATACTGGTGCTCATGCCGTCGCCTCCCTCCGGTCGGCAACGGCCTGAGGCACCACCGCACCGAGCTGACCGATTCGCTCACTCCGCTCGCTCATGCCGTCGCCTCCCCGGAATCGGCGACGGCTGCGGTGGTCAACTCGGCGCGCAGCCGGCGCAGCGCGGCCCGGGCCTGGTCGCGCATCTGCTCGTCGACCGCGTGGGTGGCGTACCGGGCCTCCCGGTAGACGTGCGCGAAGCCGTCCAGCACACCGGCGCTGGCGATCGCCGGGACGCCGGCCGCCGGGTCACCGCGCAGCAGCCGGGTGACCAGATCGGTGGCCGTGTCCCCGGCCAGCCGGGGCACCCCGGCCTCCTCGGCCGCCTCCTCCAGTCGGACCCAGCAGGCGATCACCGCCGTCCGGGGATCGGTGGACCGGTCGTCCAACTCCACCAGACCGGCGTCCAGGGCGGCCACCACCTCCCGGGCGGTGCCGTCGGCGGTCCGCCGGGCCCGCTGCGTCGGGATGGCCCGGGTGGTCCGCCGCAGCGCCCCGCTGATCAGCGTCCAGACGACGTACCCGGCGACGGCCAGCGCAGCCGTGCCGAGCACGACGAGGAAGGCAGTGATGATCCACTGGGGAATCTCGACCGAGGTGGCCTCGCCCGCGTCCCGCGGCTCGACCGGGATCGAGGGTACGGGCTCGGCGGTCGGATAGTCCGGCACGTAGGGGATGTTGTCCACGGCGGGCGGGATCCGGCTGGCGCCGATCGCGGAGTGCCCGGCGGCGAGCGCGGCGACGGCGAGCAGCAGGGTCACCGCGACGACCGGCCACCACCTGCGCAGCACGCCGAGGTCCATCCCACCGCCCTACGCAATCCTCAGTCGTCCACCCCGGCCAACCGCTTCGCCCGGGCGAACACGTCGTCCAACATCGCTGGTGTCAGCCGCCCGGTGAAGGTGTTCTGCTGGCTGACGTGGTAGCAGCCGAGCAGCGCCGGTACGGACGTGCCGGACCAGTGTGCCCCATGACCGAACGCCGGGCGCGGAGTGGGCGGGCGCTGCCCGTACACGTCGCGCAGGACCGGCCACCATGCGGCCCAGGCGAACGCGCCCAGCGCGACCACGACACGCAGCGTGGGCCGGAGCAGCGCCACCTCCCGGTGCAGCCACGGCGCACAGGTGTCGCGTTCGGTCGGGGTGGGTTTGTTGTCCGGCGGCGCGCAGCGGACCGCGGCGAAGATCCGGGTGTCGCGCAGGGCCAGGCCGTCGTCGGCGGCGACGCTGGTCGGCTGGTTGGCCAGCCCGGCCCGGTACAGCGCGGCGAACAGCACGTCGCCGGAGCGGTCGCCGGTGAAGATCCGGCCGGTGCGGTTGCCGCCGTGCGCGGCCGGTGCCAGGCCGAGGATGGCGATCCGCGCGTCGGGCGCGCCGAAGCCGGGCACCGGGCGGCCCCAGTACTCCTGGTCGCGGAAGGCCGCCCGTTTCGTCCGGGCCACCTCCTTCCGCCAGGCGACCAGCCGGGGGCACGCGAAGCAGTTGCTGACCTCGGCGTCGAGGTCGGTCAGATCGGTCGCCCGCGCGGCGCGGGCGACCACCTCGGCGGGGGTACGCGGTTCAGCCAAGCCTGGCCCGGAAAAGCTCAAGGGTGCGGGCCCAGGCGGTGGCGGCGGCGCGCTGGTCGAAGTGCTCCGGCCGGTCCTCGTTGAAGAACGCGTGCGAGGTGCCCGGGTAGTCGTAGGTCTGGCAGGCCCCGCCGGCCGCCTCGATGGCCCGGCGTACGCTCTGCACCCCGTCGGCGGCGGAGAGGCCGTCCGCCTCCGAGCAGTGGATGAGCGCGGCCTTGCCCGCGTAGTCGGCCCAGTCGGTGCGCATGCCGTCCCAGGGCAGGCGCGGGTAGAAGCCGGCGGTGGCGACGATCCGGTCGGAGAAGGTCCCCGACCAGAGGGCCAGGCTGGCGCCGGCGCAGAACCCGGCGCAGCCGATCCCGCCGGCCACCTCCGAGCGGCCGGAGAGATAGTCCGCCGCGGCGGCGATGTCGGTGGCCGCCTCGTCCATCTGCGCGCTGTTCAGCATCAGCCGCGGCTCACTCGGCTTGCTGGCCGGGCCGCCGTGGCGGAAGTCCGGCGCGAGGGCGACGAAGCCGGCCTCGGCGAAGCGGTCCACCACCGCCCGCACGTGGGGCACCAGACCCCACCAGTCCTGGATGACGATGACCGCCGGGCTGGCCGCACCGTCGGAGGGTATCGCGAGATACCCCTCGCTCGTCCCCCCGTTGCCGGTGAAGCTCACCATCTCGCCCATTGGCCCGTCCTCCTAGCGGTCAGTCATCGTTGGCTGGTCGCCCAGTGGGTGTTACGTGCCGGTAGCGTGCCACGCTCCCGGCAGCCCGGGGAAGACGCCGGCAGAGTGGCATTCACCTCCCGTTCGCCTGGCGGACCAGACAGAGCAGGTAGCCGTCGCCGTCGTCGCCGACGCGGTACAGGACGTACCCGTCGTCGCCCGGCCGGAAGTACGGCTCGCACGCCGCCGCCGAGCGGGTACGGGCCGCCGCCGGGTCCTGCACCCGGCCGACCACCGCGTACGCCGCGGCGGCCGAGTCGCAGCGGACCACCCGCGCATCGTCGGCCGCCTTCGCCTCGACGCCGGCGACGGTGGGCAGGTCGGCCACGCAGTCACCGATCCTCGCCTCGGCGGTGCCGTCACCGCTCCCGAAGACGTCGCGCAGGTCGCCACTCGGGCCCACCTTGATCAGAAAACCCACCAGCAGGGCGGTGGCGACGCCGAGGAGCAGCACGACCACGCCCAGCACGGCGCCGAGACGGGACGGGGCGGCCGGATCGCCGGCTGGTTCCGACGGCGGGGTCCCGTCGGTTGCGGGCTCGGCGGAGGAGAGGGTGGCCTGCTCTGACACGGGGGTCCTTTCACGGGAGTCGACGAGCAGACGACACCGTAGCGACCGGGACCGGACGGCACTGCCCCTCCCCTGCCAATCGGTCCATCATGGACACGAAGCGGGGCGCCCGTCGGTCGACGAGCGCCCCGCGGCGAGGAGTCAGCGGGTCGGGACCGGCCCCGGGTCGGCCGGCTCCGGCGCCCCGGACGGCGGGGCGGCGGTCGGCGTGTCCGTCGGCGTGGTGGACGCCGTGGGGCTGCCGGTCGGCTCGGGCGACACCGTCGGGGCCGGAGTCGCAGGCGACGCCGTCGGGGCCGGGGCGGCCGGCCGGGGCGCGAAGGGGGCCCGGTCCGGGCAGTACGGATAGACGTTGCGCGGCGGGTACTGGCCGCTGTCGACGCAGGTGGGGTAGCCGAGCCGGATCGGCACGCCGTTCTGGTCGAAGAGCCGGGCGTTCCGCACCAGGCGCCCCTCCTCGTCGTAGACGAAGACGTCCTCAATCGAGTCGTACGGGTTGCCGACCGAAACCCCCGCGTAGGGCCCGAAGTCGTCCGAGCGGGCGTGCTGGTCCACGTTGAGCAGCGCGGCGAAAGCGAAGAGCAGCAGGGCGGCCGTACCGAGCCGCAGCAGCCGCCGCGGCCAGCCCCGGAAGCCGACGGAGTGGCGGCCCAGCCAGATCGAGGCGAGCACCGTGCCGGCGAGCAGGAACAGGCCGGCCAGCACGCTGCCGCTGAGCCGGGGCAGCAACCCGGACGGCTCGCCGAGCGCGGCGGAGATCAGCAGCGCAGCCAGCCACCCGCGGACCAGCCACCACGCCGGGCGCAGCGGGCGGAGGAACTCACTCGCCGTGGCGTACCCGAGGAGGGGGCCGAGTCGGGTGTCGAGGCCGCGCAGCCCGGCGGAGATCCGGGCGCGGGCGGCGGCGAACCGGCGGTCCGCGGACGCCTGCCCGCCGTCCCCGTCCGCGCCGGCGGCAGCTCGCAGCTCGGCCGCGTACGCCTCCGGCGCGCCCAGCCGGTCGACCAGCGTGCCGTCGGCCTCCGCGGCGACCTCGGTGAGGTGTTCCGCCAGGTCCTCGGTCAACTCGTCGCGGACGGCGGGCGGCAGGTCGGCCAGGGCGGCCCGCACCCGCTCGACGTAGTCCGCGATCTCCTGCCCAGTGACGGTCATGCCGCCATCCCCCGATCGTCGAGCAGTGCGTCCATGGTGGTGGCGAAGGAGCGCCAGGTCTTGCCGGAGCGGGTGAGCTGATCCCGGCCGGCGGCGTTGAGGGCGTAGTACTTGCGGTGCGGGCCGGACTCGCTCGGCACCACGTACGCGGTCAGCAGGCCGGCGGCGAAGAGCCGGCGCAGGGTGCCGTAGACGGAGGCGTCGCCGACCTCCTCCAGGCCGGCCTCGCGCAGCCGGCGGAGGATGTCGTAACCGTAGCCGTCCTCGTCCTTGAGCACGGCGAGAACGGCCAGGTCGAGCACGCCCTTGAGGAGCTGCGTCGTATCCACGCGTTGCACGGTACTGTGGATTGCACAGTACCGTCAAGAAAACAGTAGTTCTCTCTCCGCGTCATGGGTTGGAGCCATGTCGTAAAGCAGTCATGCCTCCTTCCAGGGGTAACCGCCGCCGCGCCCGAACAGGCGCTGTTCGGCTTCGACGCCCGCCTCGCCACCGAACATGCCTGACCAGGCACACATGGAACAACAGGCCCAACCTAGGTATAGCGATTGCTATACTCGTTGCATGGGGGCGGGCGAGTGGGACGTGTACCTCGTCAACGAGGTGCGGCAATGGATCGAGACCCTCGAAGGCAACACCTATCGCCGGGTTGTGCATGCGATCGATCTTCTGGCGGAACACGGACCCGGGCTCGGGCGGCCACTCATCGACACCATTCACGGTTCATCGATGGCGAACTTGAAGGAACTGCGGCCTGGCAGCGTACGTATTCTCTTTGCGTTCGACCCCTGGCGATCGAGCATCCTGCTGGTTGCCGGGGACAAGTCAGGGCAGTGGAACGTGTGGTACCGCGACGCCATCCCGCTCGCCGAACACCGCTATGAGCTCTACCTCAAGGAACGAGCACGACAGGAGGGGGAAGCATGAGCGACTACTCGCGGTGGCAGGACATCCGCGCCGAGCACGTCACGCGTGCCGGTGGAGAGGAGGCCGTCGAGGCAGGCAAGCAGGAGCTCCTTGCCGAGGTCATCGGGCACCGACTGGCGGAAGTGCGACGTGCGCGCGGGCTGACGCAGCAGCAGGTCGCGGACCGGATGGGTGTCACCAAGGGCCGAGTCTCGCAGATCGAGCAAGGCCAGATCTCCGGCCAGGAGGTCGTCGCCCGGTTCGCCGCCGCTCTGGGGGGCAAGCTCCACCAGGCCATCTACTTCGACGACGGGGACATCGCCGCCATCGCTTGATCTGCCCCGTTCAACGGTCGACACGTTGATGACCGCGCCATACGGGCCGCCGACCAAGAAGCGGCGGAGCGCAAGCCGTCAGTAATCGGATAGACGATCTCGGCGCAAGCGGCGACACACTGGGCGTGGACGTCGAATGTTCGGCTTGATGGGCCCGACGGGTCATCAGATAAAGCCAGGCCGCGCTGCGTCACTCAGGGAATCCGCGATGTGACGGCCTGCCCGCCAAAACCGGATACGTGCTGTGCTGGCACTTAAGTTCTCCTTACGTGCCTGCTGATTCACGAGGATGGTCGGTACCTTGCCCCGATGCGACACATCGGAACCGTGATCGCCGCAGCCATCGTGGGCCCGTCGGCCTGGATCCTCTTCGCCCTTGGGCAGGACCGGTCGGCGCAGGCGTTCGCAGACGCACAGAACGGCGGCGCACTGGACGGCGGTGATCTCGTCCGGCCCGCGCTCGTGCTGGCGGCGGCTGGGATCCTGCTCGGGCTCGTCGCCACACTCCGGATCTCCCCGCTGGGCGCGACGCTGACCGGATTGTTCTACTCGGCCAGTTACCTGGGCCTGCTGGTCAGCCCGGCCTCGCTGATGAAACTCCTCGACCACGAACCGACTCTGGCCGGCTACCAGGTCGATCTGGCAGCCCCCGTCCGGACCGGGACCACCCTGCTTGTGGGCTCGCTGTTGCTCGTCGCGGTCGTGAGCGTCCGCCGCTGGCAACGGTGGCCGCAACCCGAAGCCGACGGACCTGGCGCGCTGCAGCCGGACGAGATCCTCTCGCCCGCGACGCAGAAGGACCGCCCACTGGGCGTGGACGGTCTCGGCCTGGGCACGCCGAGCAGGACCCCCGAGCCGGAACTGGTACGGGCCGGCAGTTCGAGCGGGGCCGGTCGTTCGGACGGGACCGGCGCTTCGGACTGGGCTGGCTCGCTGTCGGGCGGTGCCGGGGACCGGCCCGGACGATCGTCGGACTGGCCGCGCCAGCCGTCGAGGTGAACCGGCAGATCTTGTGATGCCGCATTTTGGGGACACCGATACCGCGCGCATCGCCACCCGGCAGAAGTGGGTCAGCTTGTCCTGACCCACTTCTGCCGGCCCACGTCGCCTTGTCCCGGCGCGGGCCGCCGGTCCGGCAGGGACTCAGCTGACGCGGCGGCAGGGGTCCCCGTAGTCGGGGTCGACGTGCAGCATCGCCTTCCGGGTGTTCGGCCCGTAGACCCCGTCCGCCGAGGTGCGGGCGACCTTCTGCACCTCGATCAGCGCCTTCTGCGTGTTGCCGCCGAAGTTGCCGTCGACCGTCAGCGGGTAGACGCCGACCGCCCTGAGCGTGCCCGGGTAGCAGTCGTTCATCGTGTCCTGCAGCCGGGCCACCCCGTCACTGACGTTCCCGCGCACCATGTTGCAGTCGACCGAGTTGGTCGATGCGGCGGGCACCAGGGCTCCCTGATAGGTAACAGACTTCACGCAGGTCGGCGTCGCGGCGGACGCCGGGCCGGAGCCCACCAACTGGACCGAACCGCTGGTCACCACCAGCAGAACCGCCGCAACCGCTCGCCGAACAACACGCTTCGACATCCACACTCCTCCCCGTAATGATGCATCGATGAGCATCTCCGCGAGACAGTAGCAGGGGCTCTCCTGCTCCATCGACCGCCATGACATTCTTCCGATTCAATGCATCGGGGTGGAAACCGGTTCATCGAACCCGGTTGGTCCAACCTGCTACTGCAGGCTCCAGGCGATGCCGTCGAGGATGTCGTGCTCGGAGGCGACGACGGACGACATGCCGGCGCGCTCCATGATGACCCGGAGCACCAGGGCGCCCGCGCCGATCACGTCGGCGCGGCCGGGGTGCATCACCGGGATGGCCAGCCGCTGCGCGCTGCTCTTCGCCAGCAGGTCGGCGGTGACCTCGGCGACCTGGTCGTACGACACCCGGGCGTGGTGGATGCGCTCCGGCTCGTACGCCTGGAGCCCCTGGGCGATGGCGACGACGGTGGTGACCGACCCGGCGAGCCCGACCAGCGTGGCGGCCTCGCGCCCCGGCACCACCGCCAGCGCGCGGTCCACCGCCACGGCGATGTCGGCCTGCGCGGCCGCGATCTCGTCGAGGCTCGGCGGGTCGCCGTGCAGGTGGCGCTCGGTCATCCGGACGCAGCCGATGTCCATCGAGACGGCCGCCTCCACCCGGCCCTCGCGGGTGCCGACCACGAACTCGGTCGATCCGCCGCCGATGTCGACGACCAGGTACGGCGGCCGGGCGTCGGCGGGCAGCCCGCGCACCGCGCCGGTGAAGGAGAGCCGGGCCTCCTCGTCGCCGGTGACCACCTCGGGCGGCACGCCGAGGGTCTGCTCGACCATCGCCCGGAAGTCGGCGGCGTTGCTGGCGTCCCGGGTCGCCGAGGTGGCGCACATCCGGACCCGCTCCGCGCCGAACTTCTCGATCTCGGCCGCGTAGTCGGCGAGCGCCACCCGGGTCCGCTCGATCGCCTCCGGCGCGAGCCGGCCGGTCCGGTCGACGCCCTGGCCCAGCCGGACGATCTCCATCCGGCGGCACAGGTCCACCAGCGGCGCCTGCGGGCCGGCCTCCCGGTCGGGCAGGTCGGCGACCAGCAGTCGGATCGAGTTGGTCCCGCAGTCGATGGCGGCCACGCGCGTCGTCACGGCAGCAACCCTACGGCAGCCGGTGCCCCGACCGGTCACGCCGTCGTCACAGGCGCAGCAGCATGCGGGTGTTGCCGAGGGTGTTCGGCTTGACCCGTTCCAGGTCGAGGAACTCGGCCACGCCCTCGTCGTAGGAGCGGAGCAGTTGCTCGTAGACGGGCTGCGGCACCGGCGCTCCGTCGATCTCCTGGAAGCCGAACGAACCGAAGAACCGGGTCTCGAAGGTCAGCACGAAGATCCGGGCCACCCCCAGCTCCCGGGCGGCGTCGATCAGCTCGCCGACGATCCGGTGCCCGATCTTGCGGCCCCGGCAGGTCGGGTCGACCGCCACCGTCCGGATCTCGGCCAGGTCCTCCCACATCACGTGCAGGGCGCCGCAGCCGACCACCGTGCCGTCCGGGGTGGCCGCCACCCGGAACTCCTGCACGTCCTCGTAGAGGGTGACGGTGGCCTTGCTGAGCAGCCGCCGGTCGTCGGTGTAGGTGTCGACGAGTCGCCGGATGCCGCGTATGTCTGCGGTGCGGGCCCGGCGGACCACGATCTCGTCGGCGGCCGTCATCTCACTCCGCCGCCGGGACGTCCACGCACGGACCAGCCGCCCACCACTGCTCCACCAGGGCGAGGGTCTCGTCGCCGAACGGGTTGACCCCCGGCCCGGCCGCGAGCGCGTGCCCGAGGTGGACATGCAGGCACTTCACCCGGCCGGGCATGCCGCCGGCCGAGATGCCGGCGATCTCCGGCACCTGGCCGATCGCCTCCCGGCGGGCCAGGTAGTCCTCGTGCGCGGCCCGGTAGCGGGCGGCCAACTCCGGGTCGGCGGCCAGCCGCTCGGCCATCTCCTTCATCAGCCCGGCCGACTCCAGCCGGCTGCACGCCGCCGTCGCCCGGGGGCAGGTCAGGTAGAACAGCGTCGGGAACGGGGTGCCGTCGGCCAGCCGTGGCGTCGTCTCGACCACGTCGGGCAGGCCGCACGGGCAGCGGTGGGCCACCGCCCGGGTGCCGCGGGGCGGGCGTCCGAGCTGCGCGGCCACCGCGGCCAGGTCGGCCTCGGTGGCCGGTTGCCGCTCGGCCGGGGGTACGGAATCCGCCGCCGGTTCCTGCGGTGGTACGACGCTCACGGTGTCGCCTTTCGGGGTGGTGCCTAGTTGTCCGGGCGCTCGGCGTTGGCCGCCTGCACGCTGGACCACAGGGTGTCGTACCAGGCGTCGGGCTGCTTCGGCGGCCCCGGCTTCGCGCCCTTGCCGGCGTCCCGGGCGGCCCCCTCCGGGTCGGAGAGCACCACCAGCAGGGTCTCCCCCGGCCGGCCCATGAAGAAGCGCTCCCGGGCCTGCGTCTCGATGTACGCCGGGTCCTTCCACTTGGCCGCCTCAGCGGTGAGGTCCTCGATCCGCTTCCGCTGGTCGACCTGGGACGCCTCCATCCGCTCGATGTCGGCCTGCTGGTCAAGGTAGACCCGGACCGGATAGGTGTACGCCAGGGCGAGCGCGATCAGCACCGCGAAGAGCACGGTGGCGCGCCCGGTGAAGCGCCGGGGTTGGGGTGCGGTGAGCCGCTTGACGGTGCCCCCGGCGGCCGTACGCCGGGCCGCCGCGGGACGGCTCGCGGAGCGTACGCCATCAGTGCCGCGGACGCCTCCGGACGACCGACCGGCGGCCCGCGGCTCGGCGCGGACGCCGCCCTCGCGGGCCGACGACCGGGTCCGGGCACCGCCCGGCCGGCCGATCTGACCCGGCCGACGGGCGGGACGTTGGCCACCCGGTGTGCGGCGCTGCTGCATCGTCACACCCCTCCCCCGGAGCTCTCCGCTCAGGCCGAACGGTAGCGCGGGAACGCGCCGACGCCGGCGTACCGCGCCGCGTCGGCCAGCTCCTCCTCGATCCGCAGGAGCTGGTTGTACTTGGCGACCCGGTCGGACCGGGCCGGGGCGCCGGTCTTGATCTGGCCGCAGCCGGTGGCGACCGCCAGGTCGGCGATGGTGGTGTCCTCGGTCTCGCCCGAGCGGTGGCTCATCATGCAGGCGAAGCCGGCCCGGTGGGCCAGGTTCACCGCGTCCAGGGTCTCGGTGAGCGAGCCGATCTGGTTGACCTTCACCAGCACCGCGTTGGCGGCCTTCTCGGTGATGCCCCGGGCGATCCGCTGCGGGTTGGTGACGAAGAGGTCGTCGCCGACGATCTGGATCCGGTCGCCGAGCGCCGCGGTCAGGGTGGCCCAGCCGCTCCAGTCGTCCTCGGACAGCGGGTCCTCGATGGACACGATCGGGTAGTCGCCGGCGAGCTTGGTGTAGTAGTTGCTCATCTCCTCGGCGGTCTTGCTGGCCCCCTCGAACGTGTAGGTGCCGTTGTCGAAGAACTCGGTGGCGGCCACGTCGAGGGCGAAGACGATGTCGGTGCCGAGCCGGTAGCCGGCCTTCTCCACCGCCTCGGCGATCAGGTCCAGCGCGGCGGCGTTGGTCGGCAGGTTCGGGGCGAAGCCGCCCTCGTCGCCGAGGCCGGTCGACAGGTCCTTCTTCTTCAGCACCGACTTCAGCGCGTGGTAGACCTCGGCGCCGGAGCGCAACGCGTCGCGGAAGGTGGGCGCGCCGATCGGCGCGATCATGAACTCCTGGATGTCCACGTTCGAGTCGGCGTGCGCGCCGCCGTTGAGGATGTTCATCATCGGCACCGGCAGCAGGTGCGCGTTCGGCCCGCCCAGGTAGCGGAAGAGGCTCAGCTCGGCGCTGCCCGCGGCGGCCTTGGCCACGGCCAGGGAGACGCCGAGGATCGCGTTCGCGCCCAGCTCGGCCTTGTTGTCGGTGCCGTCGAGGTCGAGCATCTTCTGGTCGATCAGCCGCTGCTCGCTGGCCTCGTACCCGATCAGCTCGTCGACGATCTTGTCCTCGATGTTGGTGACCGCCTTCTCGACACCCTTGCCCAGGTAGCGGTCCTTGTCACCGTCGCGCAGCTCGATCGCCTCGAAGGCGCCGGTGGAGGCGCCGGACGGCACCGCGGCGCGGGCGATCGTGCCGTCGTCGAGCCCGACCTCGACCTCGACCGTCGGGTTGCCCCGCGAGTCCAGGATCTCCCGGGCGACGATTCCCTCGATGGTTGCCACTGAGTCGCTCCTCGTATGTGTGTTCCGGTCCGGTATGGGCCGCGACGGTGCGGCTGAGGCAGGTGTTGAACGCAGCGTATCGGGCCCCCGAGGTACGCACGCCGCGGCCCGGCGGGCCGCAACGCTCAGTGACGGCCCCCGCGGTCCCGCCACGACGGACATTCCCGAAATCCCGGGCGTCAACCGGCAACGGGTTTGCGAGAGGTTGCCCCGATCGACAAGGCTGGGCGCCATGCCCGCCGCCTCGACGACTCTTCGCGCGCTCGCCGCCTCGATCATCGCGTCGCTCACGGTCACCGGCTGTCAGACCTTCGACGACGCCGGGGTCGCGCTCGGGCGGGCCGACCTGGTCAACGACCTGGCCGCCCGGATGGACCGGGCCCTGGAGCAGACCTGGGCGGCCGACTACCAACTCCCGGGCGGCCGCACCGCCTCGATCGCCCAGACCGTGAAGCCGCTCCGCTCGGCGTACACCTGGCCGGACGGCAAGATCACGGTGACTCAGGAGGCGGTGACCCGCTGCGCGACCGCCGGCAGGCGTACCTCCTGCGAGGTGTCGCCCCCGGTGCTGACCGCCGGCAAGCCGTCGGTGATCGTCTACACCGAGGCCCGCCAGCACGGCCAGGTCACCCCGCCAGCAGTGATCCGGCTGCTCACCGACGCGGCCCTGGACACCCAGGCGACCATCGAGCAGAGCGACACCACCCTGGCCGGCCGCCACGCCACCTGCGTCGACGTCACCCGCGCCGGCCAGCGCTTCACCGCCTGCGTCACCACCGAGGGGGTGCTCGCCAGCTTCACCGGCGCCCTCGACGGCAAGCCGGCGGAGATCACGCTGAGCCGTTACACCGACACCGTCGAGGCGGCCAGCTTCGACGTGCCGGCCGGCGCGGGCGTGGTGGACCGCCGCCGCCCCGAGACCTCGTGACCGGGCGGCCCGAAGAAGCCGCTGCCGCGACCGGATCCCGGGTCGGAACCGAGGTGCCGGCCGGGACCGGCGCCCCTGCGGCTTCC
The DNA here is from genome assembly GCF_043204735.1 of Micromonospora sp. NPDC047740. NCBI lineage: Bacteria > Bacillati > Actinomycetota > Actinomycetes > Micromonosporales > Micromonosporaceae > Micromonospora > Micromonospora sp. NPDC047740. Next base: position 443,698 of record NZ_JBIDCT010000003.1, on the reverse strand, counting down.
GGCGACGCGGCACCCGCCGCCGACGCGCTGACCCCCTGGGCCGGGGCGGGCGGGGGTGGATTCGTCCCGGGCGCCGACCGCGCCCGACCCCCGATGCCCGGCGACCTGGCGTTGCCGGTGGCCGGATGCCGGCTGCTGGCCGGGCCGGACGGGTTCCTCCGAATCGGTGACCTGCCCACCGGCCTCGACTGGGTGCCGGTGGGGACGCTGGACGGCGTGCCGGCCTGGGCGGCCGAGGTGGCCGACGCCGAGGCACTGCCCGGCCGCTGGCGCGGCTGGCGGGGCATTGCCGCCGAACTGCCGGAACCGCTGGCCACCCTGGCCGGGCGGGCCCTCGCCGTGATCACCTGGCGGCGTACGCACCGGTGGTGCGGGGCGTGCCGGACGGAACTGGCCGACGTGCCGGGCGAGACCGCCCGCCGCTGCCCCGGCTGCGACCTGACGGTGTTCGTGCCGCTCTCCGTCGCGGTGCTCGTGGCGATCACCCGTCCCGGGCGGGCCGGCGGCCCCGACGAGCTGCTGCTGGTGCGGCACGCGTACGGGCCGACGGAGCTGTGGGCGCTGGTGGCCGGCTTCGTGGAGGCGGGCGAGTCGCTGGAGGCGGCCGTGCACCGGGAGGTCGGCGAGGAGGTCGGGCTCAGCATCGGGCGACCGTCCTACGTCGACAGCCAGCCCTGGGCGATGTCCGGGCCGGGCACCCTGCTCGCCGGCTTCACGGCCCCGGTGACCGACCCGGACGCCGAGCCGATGGTCGACGCGAAGGAGCTGACCGAGGCCCGCTGGTTCCCGGTGGACGCGCTGCCGGCGGAGCTGCCGCCGGCGTACTCCCTCTCGCGCTGGCTGATCGACGCGGCCGCCGCTCGCCCTCGGCCCTGAACCCGCGCGCCCGGCCGGTCAGATCCCCAGCAGGGTACGCAGGTGCCGCGGTGGCGGGCAGTCGTGCGCGAGCATCGCGTCGTGCCACTCGCGGACCGACACCCCCTCCGGGCGGGAGCGGGCGATGTCGGCCAGCTCGCTGTAGCCGACGAAGTAGGTCGAGAGCTGGGTGGAGGTGAGCAGCGCCCGCCGCCACTTGCCGGCCGCCTCGCCCTCCTCCTGGAAGCCGCGCCCGGTCATCAGCGCCATCGCCTCCGCCTCGGGCAGGTCGTCGCAGTGCACGAGCTGGTCGAGCAGCGCGTTGATGGTCATCCGGAGCTGCATCTTGAGCTGCTGGAGGCGGACCGGCAGCCCACCGAACCCCAGGCCGGTCATCAGCTCCTCGGTGTAGACCGCCCAGCCCTCGACGAACACCCCCGACTCGGTGAGCGGCCGGACGCGGGTCGGACCGGCGTAGCGGCGGGCGTGGGCGAGCTGGAGGAAGTGCCCGGGCATCGCCTCGTGCACGGTCAGATTGCGGATCATGTGGTCGTTGTATTCGCGGTAGAACGACTCGACCCGCTGCGCCGACCAGTCCGCCGGGGTGGGCGCGATGCAGTAGAACGTCGGCACGTTCGCCGTCTCCAGCGGGCCCGGCGAGTCGCAGTAGGCCACCGCCACGCCCCGGGCGAACTCCGGCATCTCCTGGATCACACACGGGTCGTTGACCAGGGTGACCAGGTCGTGCGCGCGGACGAAGTCGGTCGCCTCGTCCAGCGTGACCGAGGCCAGGTCCACGATGGTGGCGTCGTCGGGGTGCTCGGCGGCGAGCAGGTCCAGGGCCCGGCGTACCGTCTCGTCGTCGGCCGGGCCACCGACCAGCTCGACGGCCGCCTCGCGGATCTCCGCGGTGACCCGGTCCAGGTTGTCCCAGGCGCGGCGCTGCACCTCGGCGGCGCTCAGCTCGGTGTCGAGGGTGTGCCAGAGCCGGGCCTCCCAGCGCCGTCGGCCCAGCCGCGGGTCCCGATCCGGGCCCGCGTCGGCGGCGAGGCCCATCCGCAGCCAGGCCACGAACTCCTCCAGCGCGGCGATCGCCGCGGTGGCCGCCGGCTCCACCCGGCCGTACATCGCCGGGGCCTCGGCCAGCAACCCCGGCAGCTCGTCGCGGATCAGCGCCGCCGTGCCGGTGAACTGACCGACCGCCGTCTCGGCGTGGATCCGCGGCATGTCGCGCAGCGTCGCGCGCGCGGTGGCCAGGGCGTCGGGTACGGCCGCGAGCCGCCCGGCCAACGAGGTCAGCCGCTCCTCGGCGGAGGCGAACGGGCGGGCCAGCAGGGCGTGCAGCAGCGGACCCGGGTTGTGCCGCAGCGGGTCCCACTCGTACCCGCGGATCTCTGTCGCCTCGAACAGCTCCCGGTCGACCAGGCTGCTGAGCAGCGCGTGGTCGACCCGCTCCTCGACGTCCAGCGAGTCCGGGTCCAGCTCGGAGAGCGCGTCGGCCGCGTCGCGGAGCATCGCCTGGTCGGCGGCTCGGGCGTCGGCGGAGAGGTCGGGCAGCCGGTCGTCGTAGCGGTGGTCACCGGCCGACGTGGCCAGCCCCGGCCGGCTCTCCAGCAACGCCTCGACGATCCGCTCCGCCAGCGGCACAAACGCTTCCATACCGACGACCCTACCGATGTCCGCCGACGTTCTCGTTGATCAAGAGGTTTGCGTCTGTCGGAGCGCTCGCTCCGGCGCAAACCTCTTGATCAACTCGACTCGGGCTGGGCGGACTCGGCGGCGCGGACGGCGTCGGCGTACGCCAGGGTGGTGCGGCGGAGAGCGGCCTCGGGGTCGATGGCCGCCTGTCTCGCGGCGGCGACCGTGGCCAGGAGGCTGGCGCCGAGGCGCGCCTCGGGGTCCACCTGGGACTCGGCGAGCGGCGGAGGCACGGCGAGACCGATCCGGCCGGCCCGGTCCAGGATCTTCGCGGCCAGGGCGAGCGCCGGCTGGCTCAGCGCGATGCCGTCCAGCACCGACGCGCGCGCCTTCTCGGCCCGCTTGATCCGTTCCCAGGCCGCCTCGATCTCCTCGATCGAGCCGGCCTGCTCGCCGGAGAAGACGTGCGGGTTGCGCCGGACCATCTTGTCGACCAGGCCGCCGGCCACGTCGTCGACCGTCCAGCGCTTCCCCTCCGGCAGTTCCTCGGCGAGCCGGGCGTGCAGCAGCACCTGGAGCAGCACGTCGCCCAACTCCTCGCGGAGCGCGTCGGTGTCGTCGGCGCTGATCGCGTCGTACGCCTCGTAGCACTCCTCGAGCAGGAAGCCGGCGAGGCTGCGGTGGGTCTGCGCCCGCTTCCACGGGTCACCGCCCGGGGAGGCGAGCCGGTCCATCACCTCGACCGCGTCGAGCAGCCGGGCGCCCGGCGGATCCCAGGACCCGTACATCAGCTCCAGCTCGGCCAGGCCCGGCTCCCGGGCCAGCCGCAGCCCCAGCTCCCGGGCCAGCGCCTCGTCGCCGGTCGGCCCGGCAAGCCAGACCGCGGTGCCGTGCTCCGCCACCGCCTCGAGCAGAGCCTGGGTGGCGCCCTCGGTCACGACCGTGACCTCGGCGCCCGCCGCCCCGACCGCCCTGGTCAGCTCGCTCTCCACGCCGGCCAGCACCGGCGCGGAGCGTACGACGTCCCAGGCGGACGCGGTCAGCAGACCGGCCGGCAGCCGGGGCGAGGTGACCAGCAGGACGATCCGGGCGGGCATGCTCAGGGTGCGACCGTGCCGGTCGACTCGGTGACCGCCGGCTCGGGCTTGGAGACGTCGGTCACCGAGTCGGAACCGGGCTCGCCCAGCGGCACGCTCACCGCGGCCTGCCCGGCGGCGAAGCTGAGCAGCGGGATCTCCAGCGGGCGGTACCGGGGGCTGACACTGACCTCGTACCCGGTGATCGCGTCGGCCAGCACCTTCTTGCTGCCCAGCGCCCCGCGCAGCTGGTCGCCGTCGAGCTGGGCGGCGGCCTGCTGGACCGTCACCTCGGCCGGGATCACCCCGGCCGCCTTGCCGGCGGCGACCACCTCGGCGAGGTCCTGCTCGGTCGGCGCGACCGGTTCGGGGACGGGCAGGCTGTTCATGCAGTTGGTCAGGTCGGCCACGCGCTCGGCGTACGCGGTGTCGGCGGGGACGCCGAGCTGCGGGGCGATCTGGCTCGCGGTGACCGGCTGCTGCGGCGGCTGGTAGCCCTTGTCGTCGGCGAGCCGCTGGCACACGTCGAGCAGCACCAGGTTGCTGACCACCTGGGTGCGGGACGGCATCCGCACCTCGGCCGGCGCGGCCTGCTCCGGGCCGGCGCTCGGCTCCGCGCTCGGCGTGGGCGCCTCGGCCCGCAACTCGTCGAGCAGGCGGGTCACCGCATCCTCGGTAATGCGGTGGTCACCGACGTAGGCGGCGACTCCCGGCTCGGAACGGCAACCGGCGAGGGCGACGAGACCCACCGCCACACTGGCGGCGGCGACAAGACGGCGAGCACGCATGACGGCCACTCTCTCATGCCCGCCACGCAGCTGTGACGCCGCCCACCCCGCCGGGGCTCACCGCGCCGCCGCTCCGACCGGCTGTCCCCCGCCCGCCGCGCTCACCGGGCCGCCGCTGCGGCCGGCTGCGCCGCGACCGGCTCGCCCAGCACGTCCCTGAGAAGCTGAGCGCACCACTCCAGCAGCGCCTGGTCGCGCAGCGGCTCGCCGCCGACCCGGCGGGTGCTCGGCCGGGGCACGCTGACCTGGTCGAGCGCCTGCTTGTAGACCGAATCCGGGTGGTAGCGCTTGAGCCGCAGCTGCTTCGAGTCGGGCAGCGGCAGTGGGCTGAACCGGATGTGCTTGCCCTGCATCGAGACGTCGGCCAGGCCGTACTGCCGGGCCAGCAGCCGGAACCGGGCCACCGCGACCAGGTTCTGCACCGGCGCGGGCGGCTCGCCGTAGCGGTCGGTCATCTCGGCAACCACCTCGCGCAGCCGCTCCTCGTCGCGGGCCTCGGCGAGCTTGCGGTACATCTCCAGGCGCAGCCGCTCCACCCCGACGTAGTCGTGCGGCAGGTGCGCGTCGACCGGCAGGTCCACCTTGACCTCGGTCTCCTCCTCCGCGTGCTCGCCCTTGAAGGCGGAGACCGCCTCGCCGACCATCCGGACGTACAGGTCGAAGCCGACGCCCTCGATGTGGCCGGACTGCTCGCCGCCGAGCAGGTTGCCGGCGCCCCGGATCTCCAGGTCCTTCATCGCCACGTACATGCCGGCGCCCAGCTCGGTGTGCTGGGCGATGGTGGCCAGCCGCTCGTGCGCGTTCTCGGTCAGCGGCCGGTCCGCGGGGTAGAGGAAGTACGCGTACGCCCGTTCCCGACCGCGGCCGACCCGGCCCCGGATCTGGTGCAGCTGGGCCAGGCCGAGCAGGTCGGCACGCTCCACGATCAGCGTGTTGGCGTTCGGGATGTCGATGCCGGACTCCACGATCGTGGTGCAGACCAGGACGTCGAACTCCTTCTCCCAGAAGCCGACCATCACCTTCTCGAGCGCTTCCTCGCTCATCTGCCCGTGCGCCACCGCGACCCGGGCCTCGGGCACCAGCTCGCGGATCCGGCGGGCCGCCCGCTCGATCGACTCGACCCGGTTGTGCAGGTAGAACACCTGACCGTCGCGGAGCAGCTCGCGGTGCACAGCGGCGGCCACCTGCCGCTCGTCGTACGCCCCGACGGCGGTGAGCACCGGGTGCCGCTCCTCCGGTGGGGTGGCGATGGTGGACATCTCCCGGATGCCGGTGATCGCCATCTCCAGCGTGCGCGGGATCGGGGTGGCCGACATGGCCAGCACGTCGACCGAGGCGCGCAGGGTCTTCAGGTGCTCCTTGTGCTCGACGCCGAAGCGCTGCTCCTCGTCGATGATGACCAGGCCGAGCTGCTTGAACCGGGTGGCCGCCTGGAGCAGCCGGTGGGTGCCGATGACGATGTCGGCGGTGCCGTCGGCAACCATCGCCAGGGTCTGCTCGGCCTCCTTCGGCGTCTGGAACCGGGACAGCTGCCGGATGGTGATCGGGAACTGGCTCATCCGCTCGGCGAACGTGTTGTAGTGCTGCTGCACGAGCAGGGTGGTGGGCACCAGCACGGCCACCTGCTTGCCGTCCTGCACCGCCTTGAACGCCGCGCGGACCGCGATCTCGGTCTTGCCGTACCCGACGTCGCCGCAGATCAGGCGGTCCATCGGGACCGTCTGCTCCATGTCCCGCTTGACCTCCTCGATCGCCGCGAGCTGGTCCGGCGTCTCCTGCCAGGGGAAGGCGTCCTCCAGTTCCCGCTGCCACGGGGTGTCGGTGCCGAACGCGTGCCCCTTGGACGCCTTGCGGGCGGCGTAGAGCTGGATGAGCTGGGCGGCGATCTCGCGGACCGCCTTGCGGGCGCGCGCCTTCGACTTCTGCCAGTCCGAGCCGCCCATCTTGTGCAGGGTGGGCTGCTCGCCGCCGACGTACCGGGAGAGCTGGTCGAGCTGGTCGGTGGGGACGAAGAGCCGGTCGCCCGGCTGGCCCCGCTTGCTCGGGGCGTACTCGATGACCAGGTATTCCCGGGAGGCGCCGTTGACCGTGCGCTGCACCAGCTCCACGTACCGGCCGATGCCGTGCTGCTCGTGCACCACGTGGTCGCCGGCCTTGAGCTCCAGCGGGTCGATCGTGTTGCGCCGTCGGCTGGGCAGTTTGCGCATGTCCCGGGTGGAGGCGCCCCGGCCGCCGGTCACGTCGTTGCCGGTGAGCAGCACGAACCGGGACGCCTCGTCGACGAAGCCGGCGGTCAGGCAGCCGCAGGAGACCAGCACCTCACCGGGAGCGGGCGCGGCGGGCACCTCCTCGGTGAGCCGGGCGCCGAGCCCGGCGTCGCGGAGCACCTCGACGGCCCGCTGGGCGGGGCCGTGCCCCTCGAAGACCAGCGCGATCGACCAGCCTTCGCCGGCCCAGCGCTTGAGGTCGTCGACCACCCGGGCGGTCTCGCCGTGGTAGAGCGGCGCCGGCTGGGCGGCCAGGATCACCGCGATCGCGTCGTCGGGAGTCACGTCGACCTCGGTGGGCTCGTCCTCCCAGGGCTGCCGGGCTGGCGCGGCCTCCGCCTCCACCAGCCCGAACGGCGCGAGGGTCCACCAGGGCTGGCGCAGGGCGCGGGCGGCCGTGCGTACGTCGGCCAGGGTCCGGAAGGCGGCGGCGCCGAGGTCGACCGGGGCCTGCCCCCCGACGGCGGCCGCGGCCCAGCTCGCCTGGAGGAACTCATCGGAGGTACGCACCAGGTCGTGCGCCCGGGTGCGGATCCGCTCCGGGTCGCAGAGCAGCACGTGGGTGCCGGCCGGCATGCAGTCCAGCAGCAGCTCCATCGAGCCGGCGCCGATCAGCGCCGGGGCGAGCGACTCCATCCCCTCGACCGGGATGCCCTCGGCCAGCTTGTCGAGGATCTCGGCCAGCTCGGGGTGCTCCTCGGCCAGCGCGGCGGCCCGCTGGCGCACCGCCGGGGTGAGCAGCAGCTCCCGGCACGGCGGCGCCCAGAGCTGCGGGACCTGCTCGATGGTCCGCTGGTCGGCGACCGCGAAGGTGCGAATCTCCTCGACCTCGTCGCCCCAGAACTCGACCCGGGACGGGTGCTCGCCGGTGGGCGGGAAGACGTCCAGAATGCCGCCCCGGACGGCGAACTCGCCCCGCTTGGTCACCAGGTCGACCCGGGCGTACGCCATGTCGGTGAGCCGGCGGGCGACCTCCTCCAGGTCCGCCTCGTCACCGGCGGTCAGCTGCACCGGCTCCAGGTCGCCGAGCCCCTTGAGCTGCGGCTGCAGCAGCGACCGGACGGGCGCCACCACCACCCGCAGCGGGCCCGTCCGCCCGTGCGCGTCGGCCGACTCGGGGTGCGCCAGCCGGCGCAGCACGGCCAACCGCCGCCCGACAGTGTCGGAGCGGGGCGAGAGCCGCTCGTGTGGCAGCGTCTCCCAGGACGGGAAGATCGCCACCTGCTCCGGCGGCAGCAGGCTGCCCAGCGCGGACGCCAGGTCCTCGGCCTCCCGCGTGGTGGCGGTGACGGCGAGCACCGGCCGCCCGGCGCCGCCCACCGGCTCGTCCGCGGCGACGGCCGCCACCGCGAACGGACGCAGCGCGGCCGGGGCGGTGAGGTCGAGGCCGTCGACCTGCGCGGCACCGGAGCGCGCCAGGTCACGCGCCCGGGCCAGCCCCGGGTCGGCCAGGGCGGCGGAGAAGAGTCCGGTGAGCATCTGTGATCACTTCCAGGAGGTCGACGCACGACGACGACCCCGCGTCCAGCCGGACGGGGGGTGCACCGTTCGAGACTATCCCCCTCCCCGGACATTCCGGGCCCCAGCCGTCCCCGCACCCCGCCCGCGCCCGCGCCCGCGTCCCAAGGTCCCACGCCCACCCGCCCCGCCCAAGGTCCGCGTCCCGGGCACGCGCACCCCCGCACCACGCAGCCCAAGATCCGCACGCCCACCCGGCCCCGCTCAAGATCTGCGCCCCGGGGCCCGCGCACCCCCGCACCGCGGAGCCCAAGATCCGCACTAGTTCCCGGAAATAGGGGCGCTCCCGTGGCGGGGGCGGTGCTGGCGGGTGCCCGGGAAGGATCTTGACCACGGGCAGGATGGCGTGGTGCGGTGGCGGCATGGCAGCTGAGTACCGGGCGATCTTCGACGCGGAGGTCGTCTTCGCCAACGGCGGCGGGTTGCGGACCGAGGGGTTCCGGTTGGACGTCCCCGGCCCGGAGATAGACGACGCGACGCTGGGCTCGCTCCTCGTCCGGCACCTCGGCCTGCTCATGGTGGGCGAGGTGCGGATCACCAACAGGACGGTGGTCGAGGAACCGCACAAGGGCGGCCGGGCGGTCGCCGTTCCGGCCGGCGACGGCAGCCGGCGACTTGTCGAGCTGAGCCACGTGATCACCGACGGGATGATCACCCTGCCCGGCTGGCCGGCACCGCAGATCACCGACTGGCTCACCCGGGAGGCGTCCCGGGCGAACTACGCCCCGGGCGTCGAGTTCCACGTCGCCCGGATCGACATGATCGCCAACACCGGCACCTACCTCGACACGCCCGCCCACCGTTGGGCGGACGGGGCCGACCTGGCCGGAACCCCGCTCGACCGCCTCGCCGACCTGCCCGGGATCGTGGTCCGGGTACCGCCCGGCACCCGGTCCGTGGACCGGCTGATGCTGGCCCCGTACGACGTGGCGGGGCGGGCGGTGCTGCTGCACACCGGATGGGACACGCACTTCGGCACCGACCGCTACGCCGGCCCCGACGCGCCCTACCTGACCCGGGACGGTGCCGACTGGCTGGTCGACGCGGGCGCGACCCTGGTCGGCATCGACTCGATCAACATCGACGACATGACCCCGGCGGCGGCCGGCGAGCGCCCCGCGCACAGCGCCCTGCTCGCCGCCGGCATCCCGATCGTGGAGCACCTGACCGGCCTGGCGGCCCTGCCTCCGGAGGGGTTCCGGTTCACCGCCACGCCGCCGCGGGTGGCCGGCATGGGCACCTTCCCGGTCCGCGCCTTCGCCATCGTCGACGCCTGACCTCGCCCGCGTCCGCGGGCCGAGTCAAGATCCACACGAGATCGCCCACGTGGCGGTATCCACCGCACACGGATACCGCCACGTCGCCGACATGGAGTGGATTTCGCCAGCGTGAAGGCTAGGCGACCCGGGACGCGGTCGGAAGGAGCCGGCGGAGCAGGCGTCCGGAGAGATGGGCCAGCGCCCGGGACTGAGCCAGGTCGATCGGCCAGCGTTCGACCTCAGAACCTGCGGAGAGTTCAAGCAACAGCCCGCCAGACGGTGTGGGGCCGACCTCCATTCGCCAGAGGCCGAGTCGCATCTGGATCACTTCGTCGCCGCGGACCGCCGTGCCGACGAGGCGAGACAGGTGTAGGTCGTTACCGCCAGCACAGTCAGGGCCGCGCAGGCACCAAGGCGGATGGACGGAGTTCGGTAGGTTACTCACGGGCCGGGGTCCTTCCCGGTCAAGGCCCGGGGAGCGGAGTGCCACCTCCACCCCGGGCCGCCCTACATGTGATGCCCACCCGGTTGCGAGCCAGGGCAAGCGAGCCGAGTCTATAGCTGCTAATCGACATTGTCGACAGTGTCGACGTTATAGACGCTGTCGATTTCTGGTGATCTACTTGGCCTTGCGAGCCAGGGAGACACCGTGAGCACACCCAAGTACGAGCAGGTGGCGTCCGCCATCCGCGATCAGATCCGCACCGGCAAACTCAAATCCGGCGATCAGCTACCCACGACCCAAGGGCTGATCGAGATGTACGGCGTCTCCTACGGCTCGGTCCGGACCGCGCTGCTCATCCTCAAAGCGGAGGGGCTGATCGAAGGCCGGCAGGGTGAGGGCGTCTTCGTCCGCCATCCGGCCTCTCGGTAGCCCGGATCAGCGACCCAGTCCACCGGGGCCAATCACGCTCAGCCCTGCCTGCCGCGCCAACCACTCCGCGCGCTCCAACTCTCGGTGGCGGACGTGCACGAAGACGCTGTGCCCCGCGGACGGCTCGGTGGCCCAGATATCTGAGGCGTTGAAGACCAACTGCACGTGCGCGTACTTGAACTCCCGACCTAGGCCGAGGCTGGGCACCTCCGGCCAGCATCCGGGCTGCCACAGCACGTACCCCTGGTCAACCCTGATGGTCTCTTCAAACCGCCCCTCCATGGGGCCCAGCCCGCGCGCCTCCACTGTGACATCGACCGGTGGTCGGCAGGATCTTGCGGGCCAGTCTCCCGCTGGCTGGACTGGTCCACGAACATGAAGTCCTCGCCGTCGGCGTCCAGCAGGTGGTCGTACGCGTCGAGGTCGCGCGGCAGACCCGAGTGCCGCCCAGTTCGCGCCCATATCTCCACCTCGGTGCTCGGCAGGTCGACGAGGTCCAGCAGCCGCCCGACGCTGTCCAGCGCCCGTCCCACGTCACCGGTTCGCAGGACGGGATACGCCCAGGAGTTGCCCATCAGTAGCGCACCGAGATGCGGTGCTCGACCGCGTCGATCCGGACCTCCCCGCCGTACGGGATGATCAGCTGCGGATCGGTGTGCCCGAGATCGACGTCGAAGACCACCACCGGATCCTCGGCGTAGTCCGCCAGCGCCCGGGTAATCGCCTCCCGCTGCGCCTCGCCCCACTCCCGCCGCTGCTCCACCGTGTGCGGCTTGTCGAACTCCCACGCCTTGGCGCGGCCCACCAGCACCGCCGGAAAGCCTGCGAGCAGCCCCCGCTCGCCCATGTTGCGCAGGATCCGGAACACCTCGGTGGCCGAGGGCAACTCCTCCGACGTCTCGATGATCAGCACCTCACCCGCGTGGTCCGCCACCGCACCGACCCGGTCGATGGCCAGCAGCCAGTGCAGGATCTCCAGGTTGCCGCCCCAGGTGCGGCCCTGCACGACGGTCGCCGGCCCTTGCCAGCGCCACCCGGCGCCGGGGAACATCACCGGCTCGTACGCCAGGGTGGACGGGTCCCGCCAGTCGTTCGGCTGGTCGCCCCACTCGGCGGCCGGGATCAGCTCGTACCAGCCGGAGGTGAACAGGGCGGCGCGCAGCGAGTCGAAGGTCAGCGGGTGCGGCTTGCCCGGCCGGCCGAGGTGCACCAGGACGGATCCGCCGTGGTAGGCCACCATCCCCAGCCGGTAGAGGTGGTTGAGGACGTTGGTGTTGTCCGAGTAGCCGTAGTACGGCTTCGGGTTGGCCCGCAGCACCGCGTCGTCCAGGTGGGGCGTGACGGTGATCAGATCGTCCCCGCCGACGGTGGCGAGCACGGCGGTGATCGTCGGGTCGGCGAAGGCGGCGGTCAGGTCCCGCGCCCGGTCTCGCGGGTCGGCGCCCAGCTGCCGGGTCGTCGGATACTCCACCGGCTCCAGCCCGAACTCCTCGCGCAGCCGGCGCAGCCCCAGCTCGTACACGTGGGGGAAGAGGCCCGGCAGCCCGGCGGACGGGGAGACCACGGCGACCCGGTCGCCCGGCTTCGGCTTGGCGGGGTATCGCAACGACGTCATGCCCCCGACGCTATCGGCCGGGGCCAGCGGGTTGTCCGGGCGTCCGTCCGGCCGGCGGCGGCACGCCGTCGCCCCCAGGGCCGCCGGACAGGGCGGCCAAACCGCACAACCCGGGCGAAGCGCCGCCCTAGGCTGGCCACGTGGGCGATCAGGGGCCGGAGCTTCCGGTACGCGACTGGCTGCCGCGCGCGGCGGCGCTGCTGGTCGGCACGCTCGCCCTGGCCACCGCGTTCATCGCGGCGTACGTCGGAGCGCTGCACAAGCCGACCCCACGCGACGTGCCGGTCGGGGTGGCCCGCAGCGACCAGCGCGCCCAAGCGGTGCTGGCCGCCGTCCGCAGCCGGACCGACACCATCAAACCCGTCCAGTACGACGACCAGGACCGGGCCCTCGACGCGCTGCGGTCCCGCGAGGTCTACGCGGTGCTGCACACCGACCCGGGTGGTGGCCTGACCCTGTCCACCGCCAGCGCCGGCGCGCCCACCGCCACCGACCTGGTCAGCAAGGTGCTCACCCAGGCCGCCGGGCAGGCCAACCTGCCGCTCCAGGTCACCGACGAGGTGCCCGTCTCCGCCGACGACCCGCGTGGGCTGGTGCCGTTCTACCTCGCGGTCGGCCTGGTGCTCGGCGGCTACCTGGCGTCCACCGCCCTGGGTATCTCGCTCGGCACCGCGCCCCGCAGCCTGCGCCGCGCCGGCCTGCGGATCGCCACCCTCGCGGTGCACTCCGTGCTGCTCGGCATCATCGGCGCGGTGCTGGTCGGGCCGGTGATGGGCATCTGGGCCCACCAGGTCCTGGCGGTCTTCCTGGTCGGCGCGCTCACCGTGTTCGCCGCCGGCATGGTCGCCGCGGCGGTGCAGGGGTGGCTGGGACTGCTCGGTACCGGCCTGGTGATCCTACTGCTGGTGGTGCTCGGCAATCCTGGCTCGGGCGGCATCTACGCCCCGGAGTTCCTGCCGACCTTCCTGCGCGGGATGCACCGGTGGAACGTCACCGGGCTGGCCACCGACCTGCTCAAGTCGGCGGTCTACTTCGACTGGCGGGCCGGGCGCTGGCCGCTGGTGGGGCTGGCGCTCTGGGTCCTGCTCGGGATCCTCGGGCTGGTCACCGCGACCATCTTCCGGGCGCACCGGCGCGCCGTCCGCGCCGCGCGGGCCCGCCCGGCCGCACCCGGGAGACCGGCCACCGATGGCTGAGCCCGTCGATCCGTCCCGGAGTGCAGATCATCACCCCGTCCCCCTCCTGACACCGGGGCGCACACGGATACGATCCAGGGAGTCGGACAGCGCTGTCCTTCGTACTCGCGTAAGGAGCGCACCGTGACCGACCAGCACGACCACGACGGGCCCGACGCCGCTCTCCGGGCCGACATCCGCCGCCTCGGCACCCTGCTCGGGCAGACCCTCGCCCGCCAGGAGGGCCGGCCGCTGCTCGACCTGGTCGAGGAGATCCGCGCCCAGGTCCGCTCCGACGCCCCCGCCGCCGCGCAGCGCCTCGCCGGCCTCGACGTCACCACCGGCACGAAGCTGGCCCGCGCCTTCTCCACCTACTTCCACCTGGCCAACATCACCGAGCAGGTGCACCGGGCCCGCGACCTGCGCCGGCGCCGGGCCATGCACGGCGGCTGGCTGGACCAGGCGGCCAAGATGATCGCCGAGCGCGGGGTCCCGGCCGAGGAGATCGCCTCGGTGGCCCGCCGGCTGGCGGTACGCCCGGTCTTCACCGCCCACCCGACCGAGGCGGCCCGCCGGTCGATCCTGTCCAAGCTGCGCGCCATCGCCGACGAGTTGGACGCCGAGACCGCCAACGCCATCCTCTACGGGGCCAGCGACGAGGGCCCGGCCAACCGGCGCCTGGCCGAACTGCTGGACCTGATGTGGCAGACCGACGAGCTGCGGCTGGACCGGCCCGACCCGACCGACGAGGCCCGCAACGCCATCTACTACCTGCGTGATCTGCACGCCGAGGCCGCCCCGCAGGTCCTCGACGACCTCGCCGATACGCTCCGCACCCTGGGCGTGGAGACGTCACCGACCGCCCGCCCGCTGACCTTCGGCACCTGGATCGGCGGCGACCGGGACGGCAACCCCTTCGTCACCCCGACGGTCACCCGCGAGGTGCTGCAGATCCAGCACGAGCACGGCATCGAGGCCACCGAGAAGGCGATGGACGAGCTCATCAGCGAGGTCTCCGTCTCCCGCCGGCTGCGCGCGGTCTCCCTCGACCTCTCCGCCAGCCTCGCCGCTGATCTGGACGCGCTGCCCGAGGTGGCGCCCCGGTTCCGCCGGGTCAACGCCGAGGAGCCCTACCGCCTCAAGGCGCGGTGCGTGAAGGCGAAGCTGACCAACACCCGGGAGCGGCTGCGCAACGGCACCCCGCACGTGCCGGGGCGGGACTACCGCGGGTCCGCCGAGCTGATCACCGACCTGGAGTTGCTGCGTGCCTCGCTGGCCCGCAACTCCGGGCAGCTCACCGCCGTGGGCCGGCTCGCCTCGACGATCCGTACGGTCTCCGCGTTCGGGCTGCACCTGGCGACCATGGACGTCCGCGAGCACGCCGAGGCGCACCACGCCGTCCTGGCCCAGCTCTACGGGGCGGTCGGCGAGGTGTCCGACTACCCGTCGCTGAGCCGGCTGGAGCGCACCAAGCTGCTCGCCGACGAGCTGACCGGCCGCCGGCCGCTCTCCACCCTGGACACGCCGCTCACCGAGACCGCGCGGAAGACATTCGACGTGTTCGGGGCGATCCGCGAGGCCCAGGACCGGTTCGGCACCGAGGTGATCGAGTCGTACATCATCTCGATGACCCTCGGCGTGGACGACGTGCTCGCCGCGGTGGTGCTGGCCCGCGAGGCCGGCCTGATCGACGTGCACAGCGGCCGGGCCCGGATCGGCTTCGTGCCGCTGCTGGAGACCCCGGGCGAGCTGAACGCCGGCGGCGAACTGCTGGACGAGCTGCTGTCGCTGCCGGCGTACCGGGCGCTCGTCGCGGCCCGGGGCGACGTGCAGGAGGTGATGCTGGGCTACTCCGACTCCAACAAGGAGGCCGGCATCACCACCAGCCAGTGGTCCATCCACCGGGCCCAGCGCGCGCTGCGCGACGTGGCCGCCCGGCACGGCGTACACCTGCGGCTCTTCCACGGCCGGGGCGGCACGGTCGGCCGGGGCGGCGGCCCCACCCACGACGCCATCCTGGCCCAGCCGTACGGCACGCTCGACGGCGCGATCAAGGTGACCGAGCAGGGCGAGGTCATCTCCGACAAGTACACGCTGCCCGCCCTGGCCCGGGAGAACCTGGAGCTGACCGTGGCCGCGGTGCTCCAGGCGACGCTGCTGCACACCGCGCCCCGGCAGCCGGCCGAGATGCTGGAACGCTGGGACGCCACCATGGACGTGGTCTCCGAGGCGGCGTTCCGGTCGTACCGGTCCCTGGTCGAGGACCCGGACCTGCCCGCGTACTTCTGGGCCTCCACCCCGACCGAGCTGCTGGGCCAGTTGAACATCGGCTCCCGGCCGGCGAAGCGGCCGAACACCGGTGCCGGCCTGGCCGGCCTGCGGGCCATCCCGTGGGTGTTCGGCTGGACCCAGACCCGGCAGATCGTCCCCGGCTGGTTCGGCGTCGGGTCCGGGCTGGCCGCCGCGCGCGCCGCCGGCCTGGACGACGTGCTCGCCGAGATGCACCGGAACTGGCACTTCTTCCGCACGTTCCTGTCGAACGTGGAGATGATGCTGACCAAGACCGACCTCACCATCGCCCGCCGCTACGTGGAGACCCTGGTCCCGAAGAAGCTGCACCCGATCTTCGACAAGATCGAGCAGGAGTACGAGCTGACCAAGCAGGAGGTGCTGGCGGTCACCGCCTCGCCGGCCCTGCTGGACAACTCGCCCGTCCTCCAGCGGACCCTGGCGGTGCGGGACACCTACCTGGAGCCGCTGCACCACCTCCAGGTGGCGCTGCTGCGCCAGTACCGGGATTCCGGCGCGGCGGGCCGCGCGGTGGCGACCGCGCCCGGCGGCCGCCGGGCCCCCAACGACGGTACGGCGCTGGAGCGGGCGCTGCTCACCACGGTCAACGGCATCGCCGCCGGCATGCGCAACACCGGCTGACGGCCGGCCCCGCCACTCACCGCCGCGCCAGATCGGCGAGGCGGCGGGACCGGTGCTCGCCGCCGCGCCAGATCGCCGGGGTGGCGGGGCCGGTGCTCGCCGCCGCGCCCGATCGGCGAGATGGTGGCATCCGCGCCGCGTCAACCGCGCCAGATCGGGGAGGTGGCGGGCACCGGCTAGCGGTCCGCGGGGCCTGGCGGGGTCACCAGTCGCCGCCGCCGAAGTCCCCGCCGCCGAAGTCGCCTCCGCCGAAGTCGCCGCCCCCGTAGCCGGGGAAGTCGCCGCCGCCCTGGCCGCCGGCGAACTGGTCGCCGCCGAAGTCGTTGCCGCCCTGGTCGCCGGCGAACTGGTCGCCGTAGTCCTGGCCGTCGCCGACCCCGTCCTGGAAGCCCTCCTGGTAGCCGGCCTCGTAGCCGTAGCCCGGGTCGGCGAAGGCGGGCGAGAAGAGCGCGTCGGCGATCAGCAGGCCGCCGAGCACCCCGGCGCCGGTGCCGAGCGCGGTCTTCCACCAGGGCGTCGAGTACCAGCCGGCGGGCACCCGCCGGCCCTGCCAGTGGCCGCCGGGGTAGTAGTAGGGCGTGCCGCTGCCCGGCTGCGGCCCGGCCCGGTAGGTCTGCCCCTGGACGTTGACCTCGCGCTCCTTGGTGAGCATCCCGGCGCCCCGGGCGGCGGCCAGCGGCGGCAGGTCCGGCCCCGGGTCGATGCCCAGCGCGGTCCGGGCCGCCCGGATGTACGCCAACCCCTCCAGCGCGGTCTCCCGGGCCAGCGCGAACTGGCGCGGCGTACGCGCCTGCTCCAGCTGTGAGCCGGCCGCGTTGTACCGCTCGCCCGCGTCGGCCAGCGCCTGGCGTACCGCCGGGGCGTCGCCGTGCAGGTTCATGAGCTGCCCACCGAGCCGCTCGTACCAGCGCTGCGCCTCGGCCCGCGCGTCGGCCAGCTCGGTGGCCTCGCGGGACCTGCTACCCCACCGCCAGAACACGTAGGCACCCCCGAGCATCAGCAGCAGGACGAACCACAGCCCAACCTTCATGACTCGACGGTACCCACGGGGGTCACGTCGTATCTGTTTGGCAAGCTTCGGAGGGTGACGAGCATCGCAACGCTGGCCGTGGTGATCATCTGTCTCGCCGCGGGCGGCGCGGTGGGCTGGCTGGCCGCCCGGGCCCGCTCGGCGACCCAGATCGCCCGGCTGGAGGCGACCCTCGCCGCCACCCGGGAGGGCGAGGGACGGCTGGAGCAGTCGATGCGGGCGCTCAGCTACGAGGCGACCGCCCAGTCGCAGGAGGCCGTGGCGCGCGCGGTGGCCCCGCTGCACGACACCCTCCGGCGCTACGAGCAGCGGGTCACCGAGCTGGAACGCGACCGGGTCGACGCGTACGCGGAGCTGCGCGAGCAGGTGCGGGCGATGAGCACGGTCTCCGGGGAGCTGCGCACCGAGACCAAGCAGCTCGTCGCGGCGCTGCGCGCCCCGCAGGTCCGCGGCCGGTGGGGCGAGCACCAGCTCCGCCGGATCGTCGAGGCGGCCGGGATGCTGGAGCACTGCGACTTCTCCGAGCAGGTCACCGGTGCCACCGACCATCAGGGGGTACGCCCCGACCTGGTGGTCCGGCTGCACGGCGGCCGGACGGTGGTGGTCGACGCCAAGGCGCCCTTCGACGCGTACCTGACCGCCATGGAGGCGCGCGACGAGCGGGGGCGGGACACCCACCTCGACGCGCACGCCCGGCACCTCCGGGCGCACGTGGACGCGCTGGCCGCCAAGTCCTACTGGGCCGCGTTCGACCCGTCGCCCGAGTTCGTGGTGCTCTTCGTGCCGGCGGACCCGTTCCTCGACGTGGCGTTGCAGCGCGACCCGGCCCTGTTGGAGCACGCGTTCGCCCGCAACGTCGTGCTGGCCACGCCGGCCACCCTGGTGGCGCTGCTGCGCACGGTGGCGTACTCGTGGCGGCAGGAGGCGCTGGCCCGCAACGCGGCCACGGTGCACCTGCTGGCCCGCGAGCTGTACGGGCGGCTGTCCACCCTGGGCGACCATGTCGGCAAGCTGGGTGCGTCGCTGGGCGGGGCGGTGACCGCGTACAACCGGGCGGTGGGCTCGCTGGAGGCACGGGTGCTGGTCAGCGCCCGCAAGCTGGCCGAACTGGGCGTCTCGGACCAGGAGTTGAGCGCTCCGGCTCAGGTCGAGGTGGCACCGCGCCAGCCGCAGGCGCCGGAGCTGCTGTCGAACGGCGTCGAGACACCGTCCACATCGGCGCAACGGCCGACAGATATCGACGATTAGCACGTTCTCGTGGCGATGACGGCCAATCCGCATCACGGACTGGTCACAACCCTCCTCGCGCTAGTGACACCGCACGGCGTACACCGAAGGATCACCGTCACGTGTGCCCTGTTCCCTGAAGGGCCCCTGTTCTCTGGAGGAAGAGAACGTGAGCCAACCCCGCAACCGGAGCCGGCGTACCTCCGCCGCGCTTTTCGCCTCGGTCCTGGCGGCCGGCGCGATGACGGTCGGGGGCGGCGCCGCCACCGCGAGCGCAGCCCCCGCCACCGCCCCTGACACCGCCCAGCCGACCGCTGTTGAGACGCTCGGAGCGCACGACGCCAAGCTGCTCACCGAGGCCGAGGCGAAGCACGCCCCCACCGTCACGCTGATCATCGCCACCAAGAAGGGCTCGGCGAAGAAGGTCACCGACGGCCTCAAGAGCCTCGGTGCCGCGGTCAGCCAGCGCTACGACGAGGTCGGCTACGTGCTGGCCAAGGTGCCGACGTCGAAGGTCCTCAAGGCCGCGACGCTGCCGGGCGTCGCCGCCGTCGACCTCGACGAGACCATCAAGCTCCCCGACCCGACCCCCGAGGCCGCCCCGGCCGGCGCGAAGGTCGCCAAGCAGGGCGAGACCCTGGCCGGTCCGGGTGCGGACACCGGTGCCGTCAACCCGTACATGCCGACCAACGAGACCGGCGCGGAGGCCTTCAAGGCCGCACACCCGACCTGGGACGGCCGCGGCGTCACCATCGGCATCATGGACTCCGGTATCGACCTCGACCAGCCGGCGCTGCAGCAGACCACCACCGGCGAGCGCAAGATCGTCGACTGGGTCACCGCGACCGACCCGCTCGAGGACGCGACCTGGCGGCCGATGATCACGGACGTGACCGGCCCGTCGTTCACCAACTCCCTCGGCACCTGGAAGGCGCCGGCCGGCACGTACAAGTTCAACACCTTCCGCGAGTCCACCACCATCGGCAGCGACCCGGCCGGTGACGTCAACCGCGACAAGGACACCACGGACGTCTGGGGCATCCTCTACAACCCCGTCAACGGCGACATCGTGGTCGATGTCAACCAGAACTTCGACTTCACCGATGACGAGGTGATGCGGCCGTACAAGGAGAAGTTCCAGGTCGGTCACTTCGGCACGGACAACCCGGCCACCGCGGTGCGGGAGCAGATGCCGTTCGTCGTCGAGTACCGCCGCAACGTCGACACCACTCCGGTCGGCGGCCCCGGCCTGGTCGACTACGTCAACATCGGCATCATCGAGAGCACCCACGGCACGCACGTCGCCGGCATCACCGCCGCCAACGGCATGCTCGGCAACAGCGCGTTCAACGGCGCGGCGCCCGGTGCCAAGCTGGTCTCCGCCCGGGCCTGCTCCTGGGGCGGCGGCTGCACCTACGCGGCGCTCACCACCGGCATGGTCGATCTGGTGGTCAACCGCAAGGTCGACGTGATCAACATGTCGATCGGCGGCCTGCCGGCGCTGAACGACGGCGCCAACGCCCGCGCCCAGCTCTACAACACCCTGATCACCACCTACGGTGTCCAGATGTTCATCTCGGCCGGCAACTCCGGCCCGGGCCTGAACACCGTCGGCGACCCGTCGGTGGCCAGCAACGTGGTCAGCGTCGCCGCCAACATCAGCAAGGACACCTGGCTGGCCAACTACGGCTCGGTGGTCCGCAAGGACAACGCACTGTTCAACTTCTCCTCGCGCGGTCCGCGTGAGGACGGCGCGTTCAAGCCGAACATCGCCGCCCCCGGCTCGGCCATCTCGACCGCGCCGACGTGGCAGCCCGGCGTTCCCGTCGCCGAGGCCGGCTACCCACTGCCCCCGGGCTACCAGATGCTGAACGGCACCTCGATGGCCTCCCCGCAGGCCACCGGCGCCGCCGCGCTGCTGCTCTCCGCCGCCAAGGCCACCGGCAAGGCGGTCACCCCGGCCGCGCTGCGCCGGGCCGTCTACACCTCCGCCCAGCCGATCGCCGACGTCCCGACGTACGCGCAGGGCTACGGCATGTTCAACGTGCCGGGCGCGTGGAAGCTGCTGGCCGACGGCGTGGAGACCCGGACCTACACCTCCCAGGCGGCGGTCTGCACCGAGCTGTCGGCGAACCTGACGAAGTACAACGAGAGCCTCGGCATCTTCGAGCCGAACCCGAACGTCGGCGCCGGCATCCACAACCGCTGCGCCGCCGACCGGGGCGGCCAGAAGGTCAAGGAAAGCCGTGACTACGAGGTCAAGCTCACCCGGACCAGCGGCCCGAACCGCACCGTCGCCCACCTCATCGGCTTCCGGGGCAACGACGGCACCTTCTCGGCGCCGGCTGTCGTGCTGCTGCCGCTGAACAAGACCGTCACCGTCAAGGTCAAGGCCAAGCCGATGACCGCCGGCGCGCACGGCGCCATCATGACCGTTGACGACCCGGCCACCCCGGTGGTCGACTTCGAGGTCTCCACCGTCGTGGTCGCCTCGAACACGGTCAGCGCCCCGGCGTACTCGTACACCACCGAGGGCTCGGTGGAGCGCAACAGCTTCACGTCGTACTTCGTGACGGTTCCGCCGGGTGCCGGCGCGCTGCAGGTGAACCTCTCCGGCATCGCCACCGGCTCCCAGACCCGGTTCATCGCCATCAACCCGTACGGCGTGCCGGTGGAGAGCACCGCGAGCACGGCCTGCTACACCAACTTCTCCGACGCCGCCGTCTGCAAGCCGCAGGAGCGGGACTACCAGAACCCGATCCCGGGTGTCTGGGAGATCGAGGTGGAGGCCCGGCGTACCTCGCCGACGCTGGACAACCCGTTCCAGCTCCAGGCGCGGGTGCAGGGCGTCAAGGTCGAGCCGGCCGTCGTCGAGCTGCCGTCGGTCACCGCCGGCACCCCGGCCAACGTGAGCTGGGGCCTGACCAACGCCTTCGGCCCGGTCCAGGTGACCGGCGTCGGCGGCCCGCTCGCCAGCGTGCACGCCGAGCGGCCGACCATCGCCGAGGGGGCGACCCAGGAATACACCGTCGAGGTGCCGGCGGGCGCCACGTCGTTCACCGTTCGGATCGGCAACCCGGCCAACCCGAGCGCCGACCTCGACCTGTTCGTCTTCCGGGGCGCCACCCAGGTCGGCCGTTCGGCCGGCGGCAGCTCGGAGGAGGCGGTCACCATCACGAACCCAGTGGCCGGCACCTACCGGGTGGTCGTCGACGGGTACGCCGTCACCGGGCCGGGCAGCAGCACCGCCTACGACTACCGCGACTCGTTCGCGTCCGCGTCGCTGGGCTCGGTGTCGGCTCCGGCCACCTCGCTAGCCCTGGACAACGGCGCCACCGCCACCCTGACCGGCACGGTGACCGCCCTGGCGGCCCCCGCCGCCGGCCGGGAGCTCTACGGTGACGTGGCCATCACCACCACCGAGGGCGCGGTCGTCGGCCGCGGCTCGGTGTCCGTCGGCGCGGTCAACTGACCTCCCGCTGAACCCGAGGAGCCCCGCCCCCACCAAGGGAGCGGGGCTCCTCCGTTCCTACATCCCTCCCGCCCCGCCCCACCCCGGGTGATCATGAGGCTGGCCGCAGCAAAGCCGACATATCACCTCGCCAACCTCATTATCGACGGCCCGACAAGGCGCCCGGCGGGACCGAACGGTCCGGGGTGGTCAGGCGGGTTTGGCGGTTTCCACGACGAACGGTGTGCCCTGCTGGCAGGTGGTCATCAGGTTGGGCTGGGAATGGCCGGTGACGGTCACCCGGGCACCCGCCTTCAGCACGTCGCGCGGGCCGCCGACCAGCAGGTTGCCGTCGAGCAGCAGGCAGCCTGGCTCCACCCCGGCCTGCAGCGTGCCGGTGAGCGTGGTGGTGGCGCCGCTCGACGGCCCACCCTTCGTGGGAGCTGTCGGGTCGGTCGGGCTGACGCTGGGGTCGGGGCTGGGCGTGCTGGTCACCGGGGCGGCTCCCGTCGGGCCGGGGCTGGCGGGGTCGGCGCCCGGGCTGGCGCACGCGCCCAGGGCGACGCAGGCGAGCAGGGCGACGATCGCCGTCCGAGGAGTGTTCATGGGCGGTTGGACGTACCGGGCCGCCGATCCGTTCCGGCGGATCAGCCGCGGGCGGCCGCGGCGGCCTTCAGGTCCCGCTTGAGCTCCTGCGGCAGCGAGAAGATCAGCCGCTCGTTGGCGGTGGTGACCTCCTCGACGTCGGTGAAGCCCCGCTCGGCCAGGTGCGCGAGCACCTGCTGGACCAGCTCGTCCGGCACGCTGGCGCCGGAGGTGACGCCGACCGTACGGGCGCCGGCGAGCCAGGCGTCGTCGATCTCGTGGGCGAAGTCGACCAGGTGCCCGGCCCGGGCGCCGGCGTCCAGGGCCACCTCGACCAGGCGGACCGAGTTGGAGGAGTTGCGCGAGCCCACCACGATCACCACGTCGCAGTCGGGGGCGATCTCCTTCACCACGTGCTGCCGGTTGGAGGTGGCGTAGCAGATGTCGTCGCTCGGTGGCGACTGGAGCAGCGGCAGCTTCTGCTTGAGCCGGGCGACGGTCTCCAGCGTCTCGTCCACGGAGAGGGTGGTCTGGGAGAGCCAGACGACCTTGCTGGGGTCGCGCACGGTGACCTTGTCAACGCCGTCCGGCCCGTCCACCAGCTGGATGTGCGCGGGAGCCTCACCGGCGGTGCCGACGACCTCCTCGTGCCCCTCGTGGCCGATCAGCAGGATGTCGTAGTCCTCGGCCGCGAACCGCCGCGCCTCCTGGTGCACCTTGGTGACCAGCGGGCAGGTCGCGTCGATCGCCTTGAGCGAGCGCGCCTTCGCCTGCTCGTACACCTCGGGGGCCACGCCGTGCGCGGAGAAGATGACGGTGGCGCCCTCCGGCACCTCCTCGTTCTCCTCCACGAAGATCGCCCCCTGGGCCTCCAGCGTCTGCACGACGTGCTTGTTGTGCACGATCTGCTTGCGGACGTAGATCGGGGCGCCGTAGAGCCGCAGCGCCTCCTCGACGGTCTGCACCGCCCGATCCACGCCCGCGCAGTAGCCGCGGGGCTTGGCCAGGAGCACGCGCTTGCCGGTCCGGGGAGTCGCCTCAGCCTCAGTCACCCAACCATCGTACGTGCCCGATTTTCCCCCGACCGCGACCGCGTGACCCTGGCCCGCCCTCGCCTGAACCGTCGATCATGAGGTTGGCGGCGGCAGCGGAGATCGACATCGCCGTCAACCTCATGATCGACGCGGGTGGTGTCGGCCCCGGGCCGTAGGGTGGGCGGGTGAGCGAGGTGGGGCGGGGTAGCGAGGCGGGGCGGGGCGGCGCGGAGGCGGGGCGGAGCACGTCCGAGGAGCCGTGGCCGGTCCGGGTGGTCAGCCAGAAGATCGGCGCCTGGATCGCCCGGCTGGGCTGGGTCTGGGTGGACGGGCAGGTCGCGCAGATCAGCCGCCGGCCCGGCGCGACCACCGTCTTCCTCACCCTGCGTGATCCCTCGGCCGACCTCAGCCTGACCGTGACCACCAACCGGGACGTGCTCGACGCGGGTGCGCCGGAGCTGCGCGAGGGCGCCCGGGTGGTGCTGCACGCCAAGCCCGAGTTCTACGCCGCCCGGGGCACGCTCAGCCTGCGCGCCGACGAGATCCGCCAGGTCGGGCTCGGCGAGCTGCTGGCGCGGCTGGAGAAGCTCAAGAAGCTGCTGGCCGCGGAGGGGCTCTTCGACCGGGCCCGCAAGCGCCGGCCGCCGTTCCTGCCCGGCCGGATCGGCCTGATCACCGGCCGCGCCTCGGCCGCCGAGCGGGACGTGCTGACCAACGCCCGGCGGCGCTGGCCGGCGGTGGAGTTCCGCACGGTCAACGTCGCGGTGCAGGGGCCGAGCGCGGTGCCGCAGATCGTCGACGCGCTCAAGGTGCTCGACACGGATCCGAGCATCGACGTGATCGTCATCGCCCGGGGCGGCGGCAGCATCGAGGACCTGCTGCCCTTCTCCGACGAGGCGCTCTGCCGGGCGGTCTTCGCCTGCCGTACCCCGGTGGTCAGCGCAATCGGCCACGAGACGGACGCGCCGCTGCTGGACTACGTCGCCGACGTCCGCGCCTCGACGCCGACGGACGCGGCGAAGCGGATCGTCCCCGACCTCACCGAGGAGGTACGCCTCATCGGCCAGGCCCGGTCCCGGCTGGAACGGGCGGTCCGCAACCTGGTCGACCGGGAGCAGCACCGCCTCGACCTGCTGCGCTCCCGCCCGGTGCTGGCCCGCCCGCAGGTGATGGTTGACCAGCGGGCCGCCGACGTCGCCGCGCTGCGCGACCGGGCCGGGCGCTGCCTGGAGCACCGGCTCGGCGGTGCCGCCGACGACCTGCGCCACACCCTGGCCCGGCTGCGCGCGCTCTCTCCCGCGGCGACCCTCGACCGGGGGTACGCGATCGTCCAGCGCGCCGACGGCCACGTGCTGCGCGCCGCGTCCGAGGTGGCCAAGGGTGACCCACTGCGGGTCCGCCTCGCCGAGGGTGAGCTCACCGCGACCGTGGCCGGCTGAGCGATGTGTTGGGATGGGAGCCGATGACTGACGCGAAGAAGGACGAGCGGCTCAGCTACGAGCAGGCCCGTGCCGAACTGGCCGGCGTGGTGGAGCGGCTGGAGGCCGGCGGCACCTCGCTGGAGGAGTCGCTGGCGCTCTGGGAGCGCGGCGAGCAGCTCGCCGAGACCTGCCAGCGCTGGCTGGACGGGGCGCGGGCCCGCATCGACGCCGCCCGGCAGCGCGCCGAGGAGTGACCTGGGTGGACGACCGACGGGGCGGCCGGGGCCGCCCCGTCGACGTCGTCGTGCTCACTTGAACAGGTTGTAGAACTCCGGCGGCGCCTCGACGACCTGGTCGGCCGGGGGCTTCTGCGCCGCGCTGGCGTTGCCGTAGTCGGTGTAGGCGATCTTGATGTCCTGCGCGGCGCTCTGGCCGGCGGCGGGAATCTGCATGACCAGTTCACTGAGCCGCCCCTGCGGGTCGACCTTGGCGGTGAACGGCACCGACTGTGCCTGCGCCCCGAGCGCGGTGATCACCGCCGGGTCGGGCGAGCCCGCCTCGGCCGCCTTGGACACGTCGACGGTGCCCGCGTACGTGCCCTCGCCGGTCTGGCGGACCTCGGTGATGCCCTGGGTCAGCACGGCGCTGCCGGCCGGGTCGAGCTTGTCGAAATCGAAGCCCAAGGCCCGATTGCCCTTGATCCGGGTCTGGTCGAGGTGCTGGTACTTGCCGAGGTTGAGCTTCTGCACGCCGGGCACACTGCTCGCGGCCTTGCCGCCCAGCTCCAGCTTCACCCAGCTGTCCGGCTTGTAGTGGATCAGGTCCAGCTTCATCATCAGGTCGGACGTCGGGTCACCGATCGTCATCCGCATCTCCGCGCTCTGGCTCGGTTCGTGCACCTGCCCCTCGGCGGTGGAGCCGGCGCCGGACATGCTGAACCGGAAGTTGCCGTCGCGGATCGCGTTCGTGGAGTTGAGCAGGGCCTGCTTGGCGTCGCCCGACGTAGCGCTCGGCGCGACGCTGCCGGAGACGCTCGGGGACGCGGTGGCCCCCGCGGTGCCGGTCCCGTTGTCGTTGCAGGCGGCCAGGGCGGGGCTGAGCAGTGCCGCGGCGAAGGCCGCCGTGCTGAAGCGTCGAATCTTCATGAGAACTCTCCAGGTGGGTCGTCCGGCCCACGGAGGTGCCGGAGGCGGGGCGCCGCTGCCCTGACGCCGGCTGCGGCGCACGAGCCCGTCCGGCCGGCGTCGCGCCCCGGCGGGCTCGTGCCCTCATCTGTTCCCGGAAGCGGCCTTCGGCAATCCCTGTCCGTTCCGGGCGGACGACCCCGCGTCGGGTGGGGACGACCTACGCCGCCCCCACCCGCACCCTGATCAGCTCTGGAACATCTGGTACAGCTGGTCGGACGCCTCGACGACCTGGCCGGCCGGGGGCGCCTTAACGGCGGCGGCGCTGCCGTAGTCGGCGTACGTGACGGTCACGGCCTGCGCCTCGGCGCCGCTGGCGGCGGGCACCTGGACGGCGAACTCGGTCAGCCGGCCCTGCGCGTCGAGCTTCGCGGTGAACGGCACGGCGCTGGCCTGGGCGCCGAGCGCCTTGACGGTCTCGGCGTCGAGCAGGTCGGAGTCGCTCGCCTTGGTGGCGTCGATCGTGCCCGCGTACGTGCCCTCGCCGGTCTGCTTCACGTCGGTGATCGCCTTGATCATCTTGTCGGTGCCCGCCGGGTCGACGTCGGTGAAGTCGAAGTTCAGCTCCTTGGCGTCCTTGATCTTGCTGCGGTCCAGGTGCTGGTACTTGCCCTTCATCGCCTTGAAGCCGGGGACGGCGTCGGCCATCGCCCCGGCGAGCTCGAGCTTGACCCAGCTGTCCGCGTCGATGAACACGAGGTGCATCGACATCGCGAGGTCGTCGTTGGCCGTCTGCCCGCTCTCCAGCTTCATCTCGGCGCTCTTGGACGGCATGTGTACGGTCCCGCTGCCGTTGAACTCACCACCCTTGATGCCGAAGGTGAAGTTGCCCTTCTGGATCTCCTTGGTGGCGGCGGCGAGCGCCTCCTTCGGGTCCGCCGGAATCCCCTGGGCGGCGGCGGACTTGCTGTCGGCGCTCGGCGAGCCGGCCTCGGACTTGCAGGCGGCCAGAGCAGGGACGAACAGGGCGGCGGCGAGGACGCCGACGCTCCACCGTCGAATGTTCACGTTGTTCTCTTTCCGGTGTTTGGTACGGACGCGTGATGCGTGCCAGTTTGTCCGGCCCGGGCAGCCTAGCGGACCGGCCCCGGCGCTTGGGGGCACCGGAAACGGGCGGATCAGCGCACGGCGGTGGCGAGCTGGCGGAGCTCGTTGTCCCGGGCGTCGCCCACGACGATCACCGTCCGGTTCGGTTCCAGCAGGACGAGGGCCTGCTCGTTGCCCCGAGCGGTGTACCGCTGCCAGCTACCGTCGGCCAGGTCGGCCGGCCCCTGCGGCTGGCCACCTTTCAGCTCGGCGGGGAGCAGCTTGTCGGCGGCCACGTTGCTCTCCACGAGCTGCGCGCCGCGCCCCTCCGGGGTCAGGTAGCCGATCCGCAGCGTCCCGCCGCCCGCCTCGGCCTGGTAGCGCGCGCTGACCGTACGCCAGCCGGAGCTCAGCCCCTCCGGCGGGCTGACCGGAAACGCGCCCGCCGACCGGGCCTGCTCGATGGCGGGTGCCGGATCGACCGTGGCCGGCTCGTCCCCACCCAGGACGCCTCGGTAGAAGGCGAGCAGCAGTGCGATCGGGACCAGCAGCACCAGCAGCGAGAGCGCCATGTCCCGCGGCGACCGCTCGGAGCGCGCCCGGTCCTTCCGCGCGGGCGGCGCGGCGTGGTCGCCCGCGTCGGCCAGCGGCGCGACCCCGCCCGACGACTCCACGAGGGCGGGCTCGCCGGCCGTTGGAGGGATCGGCCCGGCGGTCGACCGGACGGGTGGCTGGCCGTCCGGCGGGGTGGCGTCGGTCGGTACGCGATCGGCAGGGTGTGCGGCTTCCACCCGCCCATTCTCGCAGCCGTCCGGGTGACGTGATCCTGGCCTCCTCCGCCCCGACCCGGCGCGCGACCTGTCATCGTGTGAGGATCAGCGACAAAGCCGGCGGCGGCGATGGCCGCAGCGTGCCGGTCCCACCCCGCAACGTCGCGAGGAGGAAGCCGTGATGACAACCACCAGGACGCGGACCCCGCAGAACCTCGACCGCAACCTCGCCCTCGACCTGGTCCGGGTCACCGAGGCCGCGGCGATGGCGGCCGGCCGCTGGGTCGGCCGGGGCGACAAGGAGGGCGGCGACGGGGCAGCCGTCGACGCCATGCGCAAGCTGATCAACTCGATCCCGATGCGCGGGGTCGTGGTGATCGGCGAGGGCGAGAAGGACAACGCCCCGATGCTCTTCAACGGCGAGGAGGTCGGTGACGGAACCGGCCCCGAGGTCGACGTGGCGGTCGATCCGATCGACGGCACCACCCTGATGAGCAAGGGCATGCCGAACGCCCTCGCGGTGCTCGCGGTCGCCGAGCGTGGCGCGATGTTCGACCCGAGCGCCGTCTTCTACATGGAGAAGCTCGCCGTCGGCCCGATGTACGCCGACGTGGTCGACATCAACGCCGGGGCGGCCGAGAACATCCGCCGGAT
This sequence comes from Micromonospora sp. NPDC047740, assembly GCF_043204735.1. NCBI lineage: Bacteria > Bacillati > Actinomycetota > Actinomycetes > Micromonosporales > Micromonosporaceae > Micromonospora > Micromonospora sp. NPDC047740. The sequence continues at coordinate 415,320 of NZ_JBIDCT010000003.1, read as the reverse complement.
CGCCAAGGTCAAGGGCACCGACGTCGCCGAGGTGACGGTCTGCGTGCTGGACCGGTCCCGCCACGACGACCTGGTGAAGCAGATCCGGCGTACCGGGGCGGGCATCCGGTTCATCTCCGACGGCGACATCGCGGGTGCCATCGCCGCCGCCCGTGGCGAGTCGGACGTCGACGTGCTGATGGGCATCGGCGGCACCCCGGAGGGCATCACCGCGGCCTGCGCGCTCAAGTGCATGGGCGGCATGATGCAGGCCAAGCTCTGGCCGAAGGACGCCGAGGAGCGGGAGAAGGCGCTCGCCGCCGGGCACGACCTGGACCGGGTGCTGTTCACCGACGACCTGGTCACCGGGGACAACTGCTTCTTCGTGGCCACCGGTGTGACCTCCGGCGACCTGCTGCGTGGCGTGCGCTACCGGGCCGGCGGGGCGTACACGCAGTCGATCGTGATGCGCTCCAAGAGCGGCACGATCCGGGTGATCGACTCGTACCACCGGCTGGAGAAGCTTGCCCTCTACTCGGCAGTCGACTTCGACGGACGACCCCTGGCCGAGCAGGAGTGACCGCGACCGGCACGGCGGCGCCCCCCACGCTGTCGGCCGCGCGGCGGATCGCCGGCGTCGGGCTGGCCACCGCCTCGGGGGTCGCGGTGGCCGTCCAGTCCCGGATCAACGGCGAGTTGGGCGTACGCCTGGCCGACGGGATCGCCGCCGCGGTGGTCTCGTTCGGCCTCGGCCTGCTCGTGCTGCTGGTGCTGGTCCCCGGCACCCCGGGCGGCCGGCGGGGCCTGGCCGCCCTCCGGGCGGCGCTGCGCGAGGGCTCCCTGCGGCCGTGGCAGTGCCTCGGCGGGGTGTGCGGCGCGTTTCTGGTGGCCACCCAGGGGCTGACCATCGGCACGCTCGGCGTGGCCGTGTTCACCGTCGCCGTGGTGGCCGGGCAGTCCGGCAGCAGCCTGCTGGTGGACCGGGCCGGCATCGGCCCGACCGGCCGCCAGCCGGTCACCCCGAACCGGCTGGTCGGCGCGGTGCTCACCGTGCTGGCCGTGCTGCTGGCGGTGAGCGACCGGCTCGGCGACCCGCGCGCCCTGGCGCTGGCCCTGCTGCCGCTGGCGGCCGGGGTGGGCATCGCCTGGCAGCAGGCGGTGAACGGCCGGGTCCGGGGAGCCGTCGGCAGTGCCCTGGCCGCCACCCTGGTCAACTTCGCCGTCGGCACCGTCGCGCTGCTCGCCACCTTCGCCGTGGAGGTGGCGGTCCGGGGCCGCCCGGGCGGCGCCCTGCCCAGCGAGCCCTGGCTCTATCTGGGTGGCCCGATCGGCATCGTGTTCATCGCGCTGGCCGCCGCCATCGTCCGTTTCACCGGGGTGCTGCTGCTCGGCCTGGCCACCATCGCCGGGCAGATCGTCGGCGCGGTCCTGCTGGACGTGGCGCTGCCGACGGCGGCCTCGCACCCCGGGCCGGCCACCCTGCTGGGCGCGGTGCTGACCCTGGTCGCGGTCCTCGTCGCCGCGCTCGGACCGCCGCTGAAGCTGACGGTCAGCCGCGCAGCCCCGCCACCGTCTCCTTGATCGCCTGGTCCAGCGGGGTCGGCTCGATGCCCAGGGTGGCGGTGGCGGCTGACGAGTCCATCAGGTACGGCCGGTCGAACTGGTAGGCGGTCTCCCGCAGCTCGCGGGCCATCGGGTTGGCGAGGCCGCCGAGCCAGAGCACCGGATAGGGCATCCGGGTCAGCTTCGCCGCCGGCGCGCCGGTCAGGGCCGCCGCGCGGACGGCCAGGTCCCGCATCGGTACGGCCGGCCCGCTGGGCACGTGCCAGGCCCGCCCCCAGGCCCGCTCGTCGGTCGCGGCGGCGACCAGGGTACGGGCGACGTCCGGGATGTACGTCCAGGTGTGCGGGGCGTCCCAGTCCACCGGCAGGAAGACCCGCCGGCCGGCGAGCACCCGGGGCAGCACCATCATCGCCAGCGAGGTGCCGCCGACGCCGAAGTAGTCGGAGCCGCGCACCTCGGTGACCCGGGCCCGGCCGGCCCGGTGCGCGGCGAGCGCGTCGGCCCACATCCGGTTTCGCACCCGCCCCTTGGTGCCGGTCGCGGCCGGCGGGGTCGCCTCGGTCATCGGGCCGTCGACCGGGCCGTACCCGTAGAGGTTGCCGACGGTGGCGAGCACCGCGCCGGTCCGCTCGGCGGCGGTGAGCAGCGCGGCGGCCAGCGGCGGCCAGTCCACCGGCCACCGGTGGTACGCCGGGTTGGCACAGTTGTGCAGCGCGACCGCGCCCTCGGTCAGCGCGGTCAGCCGGGCGGGGTCGGCGGCGTCGGCGGCGACCCGCTCGACCGCCGGGTGCTCGGGTCCGGTGCCGCGGCGGGTCACCACCCGCACCCGGTCGCCCCGCTCGGCGAGGAGGTGGGCGGTGGCGGTGCCGACGGGTCCGGCGCCGACGATCACGTGCAGGGCCATGGTGGCCACCCTTCGAAGCATGGATCCAATCCGAGAGCGGTGCTCTCCCTACGACCTCCCCAGCATGGACCGCAGGCCGCTCACTGTCAAGAGCACTGCTCTTGGTTTTGATTAGCGCTCTCGGCCGTGGCAGAGTGGGGGGCATGGTGGCTCACACGCTCCGCGCCCGGGTCCGTGCCGGCATGATCGACGAGATCAAGGCGGTGGCCCGCCGCCATCTCGCCACCGACGGCGCGAACCTCTCCCTGCGCGCGGTGGCCCGCGACATGGGCATGGTCTCCTCGGCGATCTACCGCTACTTCCCCAGCCGGGACGACCTGCTCACCGCGCTGATCCTCGAGGCGTACGACGCCCTCGGCGAGGCGGTGGAAGCGGCCGACGCCGCCGTCGACCGGGCCGACCTACGCGGACGCTGGCACGCCGCGTGCGAGGCCGCCCGGGCCTGGGCGCTGGCCCACCCCGCCGAATACGCGCTGCTCTACGGCAGCCCGGTCCCCGGGTACGCGGCCCCGAAGGACACCGTCGCACCGGCGGCGCGGCCCCCGCTGACCCTGGTCGGCATCCTCCGCGACGGCCTAGCCGCCGGCCGGCTCAGCCCGCCCGACGAGGAGCTGCCCGAGCCGGTCCGCGCCGACCTCGCCGAGCTCGCCGCCGGCTTCTCCCCCGGCCTGCCGGAGGCGCTGCTGGCCCGCGGCCTGGCCGGCTGGACCCAGCTCTTCGGGCTGATCAGCTTCGAACTGTTCGGGCGGCTGAACGGGGTCATCCCGCACCGCGACGAGTACTTCGACCACCAGACCGCCCTGATGGCCGACCTCATCGGCCTGCCCGCTGCGTGACCCGCCCTCACCTCGGCAACGTGCGGAACGTCGGCGGTCAGGTGCCGTCGGAGGAGTGCCCGGGAAACAGGTGGGCCGTCGGGTCGATGACCACCGCGGCGTTGTTCACCGCCGTGGCCGCCTCGCCGAAGCCGGTGGCGATCAGCCGGACCTTGCCCGGGTACTCGGTGATGTCCCCGGCCGCGAAGACCCGCGGCAGGTTGGTGGCCATCGCGCTGTCCACCAGGATGTGCCGCCGGTCCAGCCGCAGCCCCCACTCGGCGAGCGGGCCCAGGTCGGCGGTGAAGCCGAGGGCGGCGACCAGGGTGTCCACCGGCAGGGTCTCCACCCCGCCGCCACGTACGGTGATTTCCACGCCGGTCACCTGATCCTCGCCGTGCAACCGGGTCACCTCGGCGTTGACCACCAGCCGGACGGGCAGCGACCGCACCCGGGCGACGGTCGACGCGTGGGCGCGGAACTTCTCCCGCCGGTGCACCAGCGTCACCGAGCGGGCGATCGGCTCAAGCGTCACCGCCCAGTCGAAGGCCGAGTCGCCGCCGCCCACGATGACCACGTCCCGGCCGGCCAGCTCGACCGGCTGCGGTACGAAGTAGACGATCCCGCCGCCCAGGAAGCTGTCGGCCACCGGCAGCGGCCGGGGCGTGAAACTGCCCAGTCCGCCGGTCACCATCACCGCGCCGCAGCGCAACTGCTCACCGCCGGCCAGGCCGAGCACCGGCCGTCCGTCGAGGTACGACAGCTTCTCCGCCCGCGCGCCGAGCAGGTATTCGGGATGGAACGGCGCGGCCTGGGCGACCAGGTTCGCCACCAGCTCCCGCCCTTTGATGGCGGGGAACCCGGCGACGTCGAGGATGAGCTTCTCCGGGTACATGGCGGTCACCTGCCCACCCGGCTCGGGCAGCGCGTCGACCACCGCCACGGAGAGCCCGCGGAACCCGGCGTAGTAGGCGGCGAAGAGCCCGGCCGGACCGGCGCCGATCACGGCGACATCGACCTCGCGCATGGCGCACCGTCACTTCCCGCTCACGGATCAACGCGTGCTGGTCCCGACGGTAGGCGGGCCGGTGCCTCCGGGCAAGCACCTGACGCCAACGGCTCGATGCTCGGTCAGGGCAGAGTCAGCGTGGGCGACTCACTGCGTGCCCCCGCCGGTCCATCAGCCCGGCGGCGGCGGAACAGGATCGCCGCCGCGACCCCGCCGAGCAGCCCGAACAGGTGCCCCTGCCAGGAGATGAGCTCGTCGGTGGGGAGGATGCCGAGCAACTGCCAGCCGTAGAGCAGGCCGACCAGCAGCACCACCGCGAGGTTCCACCAGCTCCGCTCGACGACGCCGCGGGTCAGCAGGATGCCGAGATAGCCAAAGATCACCCCGCTCGCGCCGACCACCACCGAGTTCGGGGAGCCGGTGAACCACACGCCCAGGCCGCTGACCAGGATGATCACCAGAGTGGACCAGAGGAACCGGCGGGTGCCGGCGGCCAGCACGAAGGTGCCGAGCAGGATCAGCGGGATGCTGTTGCTGTAGAGGTGGTTGAAGTCGGCGTGCAGGAATGGCGAGAAGAACACCCCGTCGAGCCCCTGGATCCGGTGCGGGATGATCCCGGCGGTGACGTCGAGGTTGGCGTGCAGGCCGACGTCGAGCGCCTCGATGAGGAACAGCACCGGCACGACCGCGCACATGGCGACGAAGGCCCGGCCCAGGGCGGCGTAGAACGCCTCGGTGCCGAACCGTCGGGGATCGTCGCTCGTCGAGCCATCGCGCCAGGTCACGTACCAACAGCTATCAGCAATCCCGGCCGGCCGCCACCCGGGCGCCCCGGCACGCCCCGACATGACGACGGCGGGGTGGGCGGATCCCCGCCCACCCCGCCGTCGTCACCGTCCGATCAGTACCAGCCCTTGCTCTGCGAGTGCTGCCAGGCACCGCACGGGTTGTTGTACCGGCCCTCGATGTAGCCGAGGCCCCACTTGATCTGGGTGGCCGGGTTGGTCTTCCAGTCGGCCGCGACCGAGCCCATCTTGCTGCCGGGCAGGGCCTGCGGGATCCCGTACGCGCCGGACCCCTCGTTGTAGGCCTTGTGGTTCCAGCCGCTCTCCTTGGTCCAGAGTTTGTCCAGGCACGGGAACTGGTCGATGCCGAAGCCCTCCTGCAGCATGATGGCGCAACCGATGGCCCGGTTGCCGCTGTACTCCTCGCAGGAGGCCGGGATCGGCCCGTCGTACGGCTTGGTGGCGGCCGCCGCCTCGCGTGCCTTCTTCCGGGACGCGGCGGCCGCCTCGGCCTCCCGGGCCCGCTGGGCGGCCTCCTTGGCGGCCGCCGCCGCCCGCAGCTTCGCCTGGTACTCGGCGGCCCGCTGCCGGGCCGACTCCAGGCGGTGGTCCGCCTGCCGCTCGCGCTGGTACGCGTACTCCGCCTGGTCGACCTCCAGGCCGGCCTGCGCAGTCAGGCCCTCTTGCTGGACCTGTCGGTCTTCGCCCAGATAGAAGCCGCCGGCAACGCCCACGGAGAGCAGCGCGACAGCGGCCGTACGGGCACCGAACCGGCTCCACAGCCGACTCACGAAGTGTCCCTTCGTCGGGGGCAAGGACGCGACGCGACGCGTGGCCGTCGGTGGGCCGCGCCGGCGTCGCGAGCGCCCCGACCCGCGGTCGCAGCCGACGCACCGGCGTTCGTGGCTCTCCGCCGTCCGTGGCGAACGATGCTCGACGATCTTCCTGGTGCGTGAGCGCTCGTTGGACACCATTGCGCACGGTGAGGCTGATGGGAAATGAAGCCGGCCAATTGTGACCTGCACCACATTGTGAAGGCCATCAAACAGGGACAAAGATGCCGGCTGATCGGCCTCAGAGCGGGATGTCCTCCAACAGATCGGTGACCATCGCGGCGATTGGAGAACGCTCCGAACGGCTGAGGGTGACGTGTGCGAAGAGGGGATGACCCTTCAACGCCTCGATCACCGCGGTCACCCCGTCATGCCGGCCCACCCGGAGGTTGTCCCGCTGGGCCACGTCGTGAGTGAGCACCACCCGAGACCCCTGACCGATCCGGGACAGCACGGTGAGCAGCACGCCCCGCTCCAGCGACTGCGCCTCGTCCACGATGACGAAAGCGTCATGCAGGCTGCGACCACGGATGTGGGTCAGCGGCAGCACCTCCAGCAAACCCCGCGAGGTGACCTCCTCAAGCACGTTCTCGTGCACCACCGCGCCGAGCGTGTCGAAGACCGCCTGCGCCCAGGGCGACATCTTCTCCGACTCCGAGCCGGGCAGATATCCGAGCTCCTGGCCGCCGACCGCGTAGAGCGGACGGAAGACGATCACCTTCTTGTGCCGGCGGCGCTCCATCACCGCCTCCAGGCCGGCGCAGAGCGCCAGCGCGGACTTGCCGGTGCCGGCCCGGCCACCCAGCGAGACGATGCCGATCGACTCGTCCAGCAGCAGGTCGAGCGCGATCCGCTGCTCCGCCGAGCGGCCGTGCACGCCGAACGCCTCCCGGTCGCCGCGGACCAGCCGGACAGTCTTGTCGGGCAGCACTCGGCCGAGCGCCGAGCCGCGCGTCGAGTGCAGCACCAGCCCGGTGTGGCAGGGCAGATCGCCGGCCGCGTCGACGTCCAGCGTCTCCCCCGCGTACAGCCGGGCGATCTCCTCCTCGGCCAGGTCCAGCTCAGCCATCCCGGTCCAGGTCGGGTCGCTGGCCTGGCCGTGCCGGTACTCGTCGGCCCGCAGCCCGACCGAGGCCGCCTTCACCCGCAGCGGCATGTCCTTGCTGACCAGGGTAACCTCCCGCCCCTCGGCGGCGAGGTTGAGCGCCACGGAGAGGATCCGGGCATCGTTCGACTCGTTCCGGAAGCCGGGCGGCAGCACTCCGTCGTCGGTGTGGTTCAGCTCCACCCGGAGGGTGCCGCCCTGGTCGTTGGCGGGCACCGGCCGGTCCAGCCGGCCGTGCTGCACCCGCAACTCGTCCAGCATGCGCAGCGACCGGCGGGCGAACCAGCCCAGCTCGGGGTGGTGCCGCTTGCCCTCCAACTCGGAGATGACCACCAGCGGCAGCACCACCTCGTGCTCGGCGAAGCGGTGGAACGCCGCGGGATCGGAGAGGAGGACCGAGGTGTCCAGGACGAAGGCCGGACCGGCTGGTCGGGGCTCCTCGGTGCCGGCCGGCGCGGCTGCCGCCGCACGGCGGCTGCGGGTGGTCCGGCGGGTGGTGGCAGTCGCGGCCGGGGTCTGGTCGGCACCGGCGGGGGTACGGCGAGTCGTCACAGGCCTGCTCCGCGGATGGGCACCCGGCCACCCGTGTTCCGCCTCGTCCGGTGCCCGGTGGACACGGGGTCGGATGCGGGCCCCGTGCGCGAGGTCGCAGGTCCGGGCTCTCCGGCTGGCCCGGGAAAACCCCGCGCCATGCTTAGACGCTAATGGCACCTGAGCCCGTCGGCTAGTGGTGCGGATGGATCTCACCTGACCGGGAGATGAACGGCGCACGGCGGAACCGGCCGGGATGCATGCCCCCTGCGCGCATCCCGGCCGGCGGAGCCACCGTCACCGGTCTGACGTGGCCCCGACGGTGCGCGTCCGCCGCGGACGACACACCGTGCTCTGGGGCGGGCTCAGCCCTGCCGGCGGACGAGGGTCCCGGTCGGCCGCCCGCCGGCGACGGAGGCGCTGAACGAGGACCCGGTGTACGTGGTGCCCTGCCGGGTGGCGAGCCCGCCGAGCTGGGCGGTCGCGGTGGCCCGAAGGGCCGGGCCGGAGGTCGCCCGCGCGGTGACCGCGGCGGGGGCGACCGTGCCGGCGAACGGGGCCGCGGCGCGGGTGGCCGGGGCGGTCACCGACGCCGGCGCCGGACCGGCCAGTGCCGGGGCGATCGCGGCCTGCGCGTCGCGGCGCCGCCGGTGCCAGGCGCCCCGGTCGCCGTCGAAGTATCCCTGCCGGTAGCCGAACCGGTAGCCGATCCGGTAGCTGAGCTGGCCGTGCAGCCGACCCGCCGCGTAGCAGGTCGACCCGAGCACGAGTACGAGCACGACGGCGAGGAACGGGCTCATCCGGTCGCTCCCGAAGAGGTCGGGTCGACAACTCGGGGCGCGGCGCCAGACGCGTCGAGTGGGAGTTGCCGCTCCAGGTCGGCCCGCCGGGTCATCGCTCCTCCGGCTCGACCTCGGGGTCGACGACCAGCAGCCGTTCCAGGTCGGCGGTGCTGACCTCCTCGACCAGCTCGACGCTGATCCGGCAGCCGTCCAGGATCACCTCGGCCACCGACGAGCGCCGGATCTCCCCGCCGGCGTCGTAGACCCGGACGCTCAACTCCGGACAGCCGAGGTGGATCCGCCAGGCGTTCCACTCGTCCCGGTCACCGACACTGAGCGAGAGGTACCGGCAGCCCCGGGCGAGGTAGAGGCGCCACGGCGCGCTCAGCCCGGCGGCCACGCCGTCCGCGATCAGGCCGAAGGCCTGGGCACGGGTCGCGAGCTCGGTCACGACACCCCCTCGTCACCCGCGGAGTGACGCATGTGAGCACTAATCGTCTCAGGCACGTGACACACCGTAAGTTGTCTCATGAGCGTGACAGTATCAGCTTTTCGTCTGTTTACCGCCGTCCTGGGGTCCTTCTATTCTGCCCGGGTGACACCCCTCAGGAGCAGCACTGGATCGTTTACCGGAAATCCGAGAACCTCGTCACGTCAGCGTGACAGCAGCGCGCCGGGACGCGCCCGCGAGGCCGACGGGTCGTACCGTCACGGAGTGACCGAGACCGCCAACGCCCGGAAGATCGCCTTCGCCACCTTCGTCCGCCGCGCGCTGGACGACGCGCGGGCCATGCGGGCCTGGAGCGGCACCGAGGTCTCCCGGCGCACCGGGGTCTCCCGGCAGACCATCAACCGGTGGGTACGCGGGGACTGGGCCAGCGACCCCGAGGCGGAACGGGTGGTCGCCTTCTGCGAGGGCCTGGGCCTCAACCCGGCAGCCGCCTTCACCGCCCTGGGCTGGGACCGCGCCACCACCCCGCGCGCCGCCGCCACCCCGCCGCCGATGGACCCCGACGTCGAGGCACTGCTCCGCCGACTGGTCGACCCGAACGTGTCGGACGCGGAGAAATTCCATATTCGAGAAACGATTCGCTACCTCGCTTATCGGCCAACTCTCCCCGTCAATCTCCGAAATAGCGGTAAACAAGCCGGGTAGTTCCTCAGATGGCGAAAGAACCGAAGGTCAGACCCGTTCGTTTCGCTCCGGGGACGGAACGGGCACGCTAGCGTCCCTATTCGTACTGCTGGGGCTCGTCGTCGGCGGGGGGACGGGACAAGGCCGAACCCAGCCCTGCGGGACAGAAGGAGGGGTCTGTCCATGACCCTGAAATGGTTGGCAGTCGTGGTCGCGGTGGTGTCGGTGACATCGTGCGTGACCGGCAACGTGGTGGTGGGCGTACTGAACGGCGGGGAGCTTCCCCTGATCGTCAACCTCTTCGCGCTCACCACGGCCGGCACCGCGGTGGTCCTCGCCGTCCTCGCCGAGCTGCACGACCGGCTCAACGACCGGGTCAGCGCGCTGACCGAGTTCCTGGTGGCGCGGCTCAACGAGATCGAGGCGCACACCGGCGACCGGAACACCGGCTTCGTGGAGGGCTACCTGCTGAGCCACGGCCCGGAGGCGGCCGTGGTGCCGTTCGGGCGCCGGGGACGGGGAGCCGCCGAACGCTGATCCACGTCGCCCGAACGTCACGTCTCGGCCACGAATATGCCGCCGTGACCGGGGTACGCTGTCGCGCGTGCCGCCGTTGAACCTGGGCAACCAGCAGCCGAAGACCCCGTTGGACGTGGAGCACGCCTGGCGGGCCACCGCCACCCGTGCCGGCGACGTGGTGTTCTTCTTCGACTTCGACGGCACCCTGGCGCCGGTCGACGACGACCCCACCGCCGTGCGGCCCGCGCCGAAGGTGCTCGCCGCCCTGGAGGCGCTCGCCCCGCACGTACGCCGGATCGCCATCGTCTCCGCGCGCCCGGTGGAGTTCCTCCGCGACCAGCTCGGCGGCCTCGACGGCATCGACCTCTACGGGCTCTACGGGCTGGAGCACAGCCACTCCGGCGGGGAGACCGTGACCGAGCCGGCCGCCCTGCCCTGGGTGCCGACCATGGCGGAACTGGCCGAGCAGGCGCGCGCGGAACTGCCGCCCGGCGCCCTCGTGGAGTTCAAGCGGCTCTCGGTCGCCCTGCACTGGCGCACCGCCCCGCAGCTCGGCGACCTGGTCCAGGAATGGGGCCGGGCCCGGGCCGAGCGACTGGGCCTGCGCTGCCAGGCCGGACGCATGGTGCTGGAGCTGAAGCCCCCGGTCGACCGGGACAAGGGCATGGTCATCGGTGAGGTGGTCCGGGACACCGCCGGCGCCTGGTACTTCGGTGACGACGTCTCCGACCTCAAGGCGTTCGCCGCGCTGCGCGCCCGCGCCGCCGCCGACCCGGACTTCATCGGCGTCTGCGTGGCCGTCGCCAACCCGGAGACCGGGCACGAGGTCGCCGACGCCGCCGACCTCACCCTGGAGTCGCCCGCCGTCCTCGCCGACTTCCTCAGCACGGCCCTGTCCCGGCTGCGCTGACCGCGCCACGGGCCGGTGGCCGGGCGATCGAGCCGCGATCAGACGCCGTAGCGGCGCTGGCGGGTGGCGTACGAGCGCAGGGCCCGAAGGAAGTCGACCCGACGGAAGTCGGGCCAGTTGAGCTCGCAGAAGTAGAACTCCGAGTGGGCCGACTGCCAGAGCATGAAGCCGGACAGACGCTGCTCACCGCTGGTCCGGATGATCAGATCCGGGTCCGGCAGGCCCTTGGTGTAGAGGTGCTCGGAGATCAGGTCGACGTCGATCGAGCCGGCCAGCTCCTCGATGGTCCCGCCGTTGGCCGCGTGCTCCAGCAGCAGCGAGCGGACCGCGTCCGCGATCTCGCGCCGCCCGCCGTACCCGACCGCGATGTTGACCTGCGCCCCGCCGCTGCGGTCCCGGGTGCGCTCCGCGGCGGCCTTGAGCGCGGCGGCGTGGTGCGCGGGCAGCACGTCGAGGGCGCCCACCATGCGCAGCCGCCAGGGGTTGCCCTCCTCGGCCAGCTCGGTGGTGAGATCCTCGATGATCTGGAGCAGCGGATCCAGCTCGGCGGCCGGTCGGGAGAGATTGTCGGTGGAGAGCAGCCAGAGGGTCACGTGCCCGACGCCGGCCGCGTCGCACCAGCGCAGCAGCTCCTTGATCCGCTCCGCGCCCATCCGGTGGCCGTCGTTCGGATCGACGAAGCCCATCTCCCGGGCCCATCTGCGGTTGCCGTCGCACATCACGCCGACGTGCCGGGGCACCGGCTTGCCCGCGAGCCTCGCCGTCAGCCGGCGCTCGTACACGGAGTAGAGGAGTTTCCGCAGAGTCATCACCTTGCAGGGTAGCGACCCAGGTTGAAGATCAGTGTCGCGGTGGCTGGTCTCGCGACGGCTTCAGGTCGCGGCGCGGCGCTTTAGACGCGCCGAGCTGAAGTCGTCGTACGGGTGAGACCGATGCCGATCATGGCCAGGGTGCGGGCGTCGAGACGTCCGTCACCCAGTCCCAGCTCCACCACGGTCCGGTAGACCCGGCCGTCCCGCCGGGCCGCGCCGACCGCCGCGTCCACCACCTGGCGCCGTCGGGCCAGCCAGGCCGCCACCGAGCTGTGCCGCAGGTGCGTGCCGAGCCGCCCGCGGAGGGCGTCGGCGTACCGGCGGGCCGCCTGCGCCGGGCTGCCGGCCGCCGCCGCGCCGGCCAGCGCGCCGGAGCGCAGCGCGTAGAAGATGCCCTCGCCGGTGAACGGATTGATCAGCGAGAGCGCGTCGCCGGCCAGCACCACCCGACCCCGCCCCGGCGCCGGCCGGTGCGTGGAGAGCGGCAGGTGATGGGCCCGCAACTCGGTGACCGTGGCCGGGTCGGTGCCGGGCAGCAGGGCGGCCAGGCGGTCCAGCAGGTGCGTCCGGGTCAACGGCTCGCCGCGCAGCACCTCGCCGTACCCGATGTTCGCCCGGCCGTCGCCGATCGGAAAGGACCAGGCGTACGCCGGCCAGCGCGGGGCCGAGGTGACGATGAGCTGCTCGGGCGGCCCGGGCAGCGCCGGGGCGTAGCCGCGGATGGCGAGCGCGAGGTGGCGGTCCGGGTTCACCGGGTGGCCGAGCGCCCGGCGGAGCACCGAGCCGGCGCCGTCCGCCCCCACCACGGCCCGCCCGGCCAACTCGCCGTCGAGCACCACCCGGTCGGCGCGCAGGTCGACCCGGCGTACGGCGTGCCGGCGCAGCTCCGCCCCGGCCGCGACCGCCGCGGCCACCAGCCGCGCGTCGAACACCGCCCGGGGCACCGTGTACGCGGGCCGGGGCAGCTCCCGCGCCACCGTGCCGCCGCCCGGGCCGACGAGACGTAGCACGGGCAGCGGGGCGTACCCGTCGACCGCCCCGGTCACGCCCAGCTCGGCGAGGACGTCCAGCGCGTGCGCCGCGATGCCGTCGCCGCACGCCTTGTCGCGGGGGAAGTCGTAACGGTCCAGCAGCAGCACCCGGGCGGCCCCGGCCCGCCGCGCGGAGAGCGCCGCGGCCGACCCCGCTGGCCCCGCCCCCACCACGATCACGTCCCACTCCGCACCCACCCACCCATCCTCCCCCCGCCGGGACCCCCGTCGGCGTTGATCAAGAACTTTGCGTCGCGCGGTGGAGGGAGTAGAGGGCCAGGGCGGCGGCGGCCAGGAGGGGGGCGCCGTCGCGGACGAGGCCGTCCAGGCCGAGGAGCCACCAGCAGAGCGGCAGGTCGACGGCGAGCGTGCCGAGGGTGATCGCGACCAGCAGCTTCCGGGCCCAGCTCCGGCCGCGCAGCAGGAACGCGATGCAGAAGAGCACCAGGTAGCTGACCGCGATGCCGGCCGCGAACCAGAACAGCACCGCGGGTACGGAGCTGAGCCGGCCGTCCAGGATGGACCCGCCCGCGACCAGCGCCGGGACCAGCACCAGCGGGCTGTACGTGAACGCGGCGGCCCGGGCGGTGAGCAGCCACCCGGTCACCGCCGGACGCTTCGGCGCGACCTCCCGCCAGGAGAGCCGGCCCCCGGAGATGACCAGGCCCTTGCGGTGCCGGACCAGGTGGCCGCCGACCACGTCCGACCGGTAGAGCAGCCCGACCACCGCCACGCAGAGGCCGGTGAGCAGCCCGAAGCCGAGCAGGCCGGGCAGCGGCGGCACCCCCACCCGGGGGACGACCAGCCGCCCCACCGCGAAGACCGTGGTCACCGCGAGGATCAGCCCCAGCGGCTTCGCCACGGCACGGCCCCGGTTCACGTGCCCGATCAGCACCAGGAAACCCAGCGAGCGGAGCATCGCCCAGCCGGTCCGTACGGCGAGCCCGAACTCCTGCCCCGGGGCGTACCACCAGTTGAGCAGCTCGACCACGACGGTGGCCGCCGCCGTGACGCCGAGCAGCAGGGTCAGCGCCCGGACGGCGGACGGCCGCCGGACCTCGATGGTCTCGGCGGCCGTCCTCATGGCATCCGATGTTGCCCGGTGCGGGCAACCGGCACACCTATCGCTGCGGCTGCTCCGCGTCGAGCCGGGCGCGCAGCGCGTCCAGTTCGGCCCAGAGGACACCGGGGAGCTTGTCCCCGAACTTCTCGAACCACTCGGTGACCAGCGGCAGCTCGTTGCGCCACTCCTCCGGGTCGACCTTCATGGCGATCCGGACGTCCTCCGGGGTCATGTCCAGACCCTCGACGTCGAGCGCGTCCAGGGCCGGGACCATGCCGATCGGGGTCTCGACCGCCTCGGCGCGGCCCTCGATCCGCTCGATGATCCACTTGAGCACCCGGGAGTTCTCGCCGAAGCCCGGCCAGAGGAAGTTGCCCTCCGGGTCCTTGCGGAACCAGTTGACGTAGTAGATCTTGGGCAGCTTCGCCTCGTCGCCGTCGACGCCCTTGCCCATCTCGATCCAGTGCCGGAAGTAGTCACCGGCGTTGTAGCCGATGAACGGCAGCATGGCCATCGGGTCGCGGCGGACCACACCGACCGCGCCGGAGGCCGCCGCGGTGGTCTCCGAGGAGAGCGTGGCGCCCATGTAGACACCGTGCACCCAGTCGCGGGCCTCGGTGACCAGCGGGACGGTGTCCCGGCGCCGGCCGCCGAACAGGATGGCGTCGATCGGCACCCCGTTCGGGTCGTAGTAGTCCTCGGCCAGGATCGGACACTGCGCGATCGGGGTGCAGAACCGGCTGTTGGCGTGCGAGGAGAGCTCACCGCTCTCCGGCGTCCAGTCGTTGCCCTTCCAGTCGATCAGGTGCGCCGGCGGCTCACCCATGCCCTCCCACCAGATGTCGCCGTCGTCGGTGAGGGCCACGTTGGTGAAGACCGAGTTGCCGCGGTCCAGCGTCCGCATCGCGTTGGCGTTGGTCTTCCAGTCGGTGCCGGGCGCGACGCCGAAGAGGCCAAACTCCGGGTTGATCGCGTAGAGGCGGCCGTCCGGGCCGAACCGCATCCAGGCGATGTCGTCGCCGATGGTCTCGACCTTCCAGCCCGGGATGGTCGGCTCCAGCATGGCGAGGTTGGTCTTGCCGCACGCCGACGGGAACGCACCGGCGACGTGGTAGACCCGCCCCTCCGGCGAGGTGATCTTGAGGATCAGCATGTGCTCGGCGAGCCAGCCCTCGTCCCGGCCCATCACGCTGGCGATCCGCAGCGAGTAGCACTTCTTGCCGAGCAGCGAGTTGCCGCCGTAGCCGGAGCCGAAGGACCAGATCTCCCGGGTCTCCGGGAAGTGCGAGATGTACTTCGTGTCGTTGCACGGCCACGGCACGTCCTGCTGGCCGGGGGCGAGCGGGGCGCCGATGGAGTGCAGCGCGTGCACGAAGTCGGCGTCGTCGCCCATCGCCTCCAGGACCTTGGCGCCCATCCGCGTCATGATCCGCATCGAGGCGACCACGTACCCGCTGTCGGTGATCTCGACGCCGAACATGGGGTTCTTCGCCTCGACCGGACCCATCACGAACGGGATGATGTACATCGTCCGGCCGCGCATCGAACCGCGGTAAAGCTCGGTCATGGTGCGCTTCATCTCGGACGGCGCCATCCAGTTGTTGGTGGGGCCGGCGTCCGCCTCGTCAACCGAGCAGATGAAGGTGCGCTCCTCGACCCGCGCGACGTCCGTCGGGTCCGTCCGCGCGTAGAACGAGTTGGGCTTCTTCTCGGGGTTCAGCCGGATCAGGGTGCCGTTCTCGACGAGTTCGTCGGTGAGGCGGCGCCACTCCTCATCGGACCCGTCCACCCAGACCACCCGATCGGGCGTGGTCAGTTCCGCGACCTCACGTACCCAGGCAAGCAGTTTGGGGTGGGACGTCGGGGCCTGATCGATACCCCGAACAGTAGCCGGAGCAACCATGTCACATCTCCTTGTGGTCGACGCTGACCGATGTATTGGATGCACGAGTTCTGGCGCGCTGGCGCGTCGCCTTCGTGGAAACCTGGGATTGGCCTCAGCGTAAACCGGCCTGCGTCGCGAGTCAGTGGGACTTGTTGTGAAGAACTGCACAAGGTACGGCCACGCTGCGGCATCGCGATCTGATACCCGCTTTCGCGCGCAGTTTCACGCAAATCTTGTGAAGAACCTTCGCCGGACGTCGGCGGAGCGACCCGTCGCGGCCTTCCACCCCACCAACCGTGACTTCCGTGATCCCGTCCACAATTCGGCGACAGCCAGTTACGCTCCGTTCACAAAGGCGGGAACGGGCGGGGAGGCGGGGCGGCGTGACCACAACGTCCCGCAGGCGGACCTCCCGGCCCTTGGCGGCACGCCTGACCCGGGTGCCGCCCGCTCGCCGTTGCTACCCCGTCCAGGTACGCCCAACCGGTACTCTCGGCGGGTGGCCGCGACGATGACCGGAGACCAGCCGGGGGCTCCGCAGACCCGTCGAGGTCTGCTCGGGGCACTGATCGACCGTTTCGGTCACCTCGTCCGTGAGCTGAGCAAATTCGCCACGGTGGGCGGGCTCGCCTTCCTCGTCGACTTCGCGCTCTTCAACTACCTGGCCAGCGTCCAGCACGAGCCGCCGGTGATGGCGAAGACCATCTCCACCGTGGTGGCCGCGACCATGGCGTTCCTCGGTAACCGGTTCTGGACCTGGCGGCACCGCCAGCGCAACCACCCGGCCCGGGAGTACGCGCTGTTCTTCTTCTTCAACGGCGTCGGCCTCGGCATCGCCGTGGGCTGCCTCGCGATCAGTCGCTACGGGCTGGGTGCCCTCTGGCCCCACGTGTTCCAGACTCCACTGGCCGACAACATCGCCAGCTTCATCGTCGGCACCGGCCTCGGGACGCTGTTCCGATTCTGGTCGTACCGGCGGTTCGTTTTCGTGGAAGCGGGAACTCCTCCCGTTCCGGCAACGAGCCACGACCGAGAGTCAGGGGCGTGACCCAGCGCCCATCCCGTCCCGCCGGGCCGAGCCGGCCCTGCCCGCTGCCCTAAGGTGTTTCGCATGCCTGGAGTCCGTCTGCTGCCCGAGCGCTGGCGGAAGTTCATCCACGAGGCGCTCAAATTCGGCATCGTCGGCGGCATCAACACCGTCATCAATTACGCGGTGTTCAACGCGCTGGCACTCACGGTTTTCCGCGATGGCCAGCTCAAGGCGACGGTGGTGGCCACCATCGTCGCGACGATCACGTCGTATCTGATGAACCGGCACTGGACGTACCGGGATCGACCGAAGTCGGCCCTGCGCCGCGAATACGTCCTGTTCTTCCTGTTCAACGCCACCGGACTGCTCATCGAACTCGGCGTACTGGCGGCCGCGAAGTACGGCTTCGGCGTGACCAGCCTGCTCATGCTGAACATCGCGAAGACCGGCGGTGTCCTGCTCGCCACCATGTTCCGCTTCTGGTCGTACCGGACGTTCGTCTTCCAGCCGGCTCCGCAGCACGCGAAGGAGAACTGGCACAGCATCCCGCGCGACGAATGGGACAACGTGGGCGAGATGGACCCGGTGGCAGAGCTGGCCGAGTCGGTCAGCGAGCTGGAGGAGACCGAGCCCCGGCCGGCCCCGCGGGCTGCCCGGGCGGCCGACCACCGGCCGGACTACGCGCCGACCCAGAGCCGGCCCGCCGCGGCGGATGCCGGCCTCGGGCGGGTCCTCGGTGCCGACCTGGACGCCGAACTCGCCGCCGAACTCCAGCCCACCCCCCGCCGCCCCCGCCGCTGATCCGGCCGCGGGCACCGCGAGCAGAGTCGATCAAAAAGTTTGCGCCGGACCACCGATGGATCCGGCGCAAACTTCTTGGTCAACAGGGCGAGGGTCAGGCGGACGGGTCGCGGAGGGACTTGCCCTCGCGCATGTCGGCCAGGATCTCGCGCATCTCGCCGTCACCCAGGGAGTGCTTGTCGTGGTGGGCCTCGACCAGCTCGTAGAGCTTGGTCTGCACCTTGTCGACGTGCGGCACGTCAGCGAGCACCGACTGGCCGCGCTCACCAGCCGACTCGATGGTGAGGGTGCCGCAGCCGAGCAGCCGCTCCACGAAACGCTGGTGCATCGAGTGGTCGTTGATCCGGGTCAGCGGCAGGTCCCGCCGGTTACGGGAGAAAACCCCCTCCTGCAGCAGCACCCGCTCGTTGGTGAAAAGGTAGTGCGTGGTGCGCCAGAGCAGGAACGGCCACAGGCCCAGCCAGAGCACCAGCACCAGGCCGAGGGCGGCGATCACGTAGAGCGCGATCATGCCGCCGTCGCCCTCGGGCAGCAGGACCCAGCCCGCGACCACCGCCGCGATGGCGAGCACCAGCACCAGGACCGGCCGGATCAGGGCCTTCCAGTGCGGGTGCAGGTGCAGCACGACGTGCTCGTCCTCGGTGAGCACGTCTTCGGGGAACGCCACGGGAACCTCCTCGCAGAACAGGACGCGCTGACCGTAACCGGTCGACGCTCGTCCACGGGATCAGCCGCGCGGCGGGTGTTGGGAGGGGTCCCTTCCTATACCGGAGGCGGCAGCAAGGGCCCTTCCGCTCAGCGCACGTGCAGCACGTCGCCGGCGGCGAGGCGGAGCTCCCCGGCCGGGCCGTCGACCAGCAGTTGGCCGTCCGGGTCCACCCCGGTGGCGGTGCCGTGCACCTCCCGGCCGTCGGGGAGCAGCACCCGGACCTGGCGGCCGACCGTGGCGCAGCCGGCCAGGTAGGCATCCCGCAGGCCGCTGGCGACCGCGTCGCCGCCAGCCGCGCGCCAGCGGTCGTACCAGTCGGAGAGGGAGCGGAGCAGGGCGCGCAGCAGCGGGTCCCGGTCGGTGGCGGCGGCCCCGGCGAGCTGGAGCGAGGTGGCGGGCAGCCCGGTCGGGTTCTCCGGCAGCTCGTCGGCGCGCAGCGTCACGTTGAGCCCGATGCCCACCACGATCGCCGGCGGCTGGTCCGGCGCGTCGCCCGGCACCGCCTCGGCCAGCACGCCCGCGCACTTGGCGCCGTTGACGAGAAGGTCGTTGGGCCATTTCAGGCGGGCGTCCAGCTCGGCCAGCCGGGCCACCGCCTCGACCAGCGCGACCCCGGCAAGCAGCGGCAGCCAGCCGTACCGCAGGGATGGCACAGGCGACCAGTCGCGCTCCGGGACGGCCTCGCCAGGCCGGAGCAGGACGCTGGTCGCGATGCCGGCCCGCGGCGGCGACTGCCAGACCCGGCCGCGCCGGCCGCGGCCGGCGCTCTGCCGCTCCGCCACCACCACCAGCCCCTCCGGCTCGCCGGCCCGCGCGGCCTCGACCGCGTCGGCGTTGGTGGAGCCGGTCTCCGCGCGCAGCTCCAGCCGGCGCCACGGCCCGTGCGGGGCGACGAGCGCGCGCCGCAGCCGGGCCGCCGACAGCGGCGGGCGGTCCAGATTGGTGTACGGCGAGCTGGGCATCCCGCCAGCCTACGGCCCGCGCAGCGGGCGGTCGCCCGGAAGGCGGTGAGGCGCACTGCACAGCCGCGCCCACCTGAACCATCGTTATATTCCCTGGGTGACTACCGAGACCGGGATCAACATCCACACCACCGCCGGCAAGCTGGCGGACCTGGAACGCCGGGTCGACGAGGCGGTGCACGCCGGATCGGCGCGCGCGGTCGAGAAGCAGCACGCGCGGGGCAAGAAGACCGCCCGGGAGCGGATCGAGATGCTGCTCGACGAGGGCTCCTTCGTCGAGCTGGACGAGTTCGCCCGGCACCGCTCCACCAACTTCGGGCTGGAGAAGACCCGGCCGTACGGCGACGGTGTGGTGACCGGCTACGGCACCGTGGACGGCCGGCAGGTCTGCGTCTTCGCCCAGGACTTCACGGTCTTCGGCGGCTCCCTCGGCGAGGTCTTCGGCGAGAAGATCGTCAAGGTGATGGACCTGGCCATGAAGATCGGCTGCCCGGTCGTCGGGATCAACGACTCCGGCGGCGCGCGGATCCAGGAGGGCGTCGCCTCGCTCGGTCTCTACGGCGAGATCTTCTTCCGCAACGTCCGGGCCAGCGGCGTCATCCCGCAGATCTCCCTGATCATGGGCCCGTGCGCCGGCGGCGCGGTCTACTCGCCGGCAGTCACCGACTTCACCGTGATGGTCGACCAGACCTCCCACATGTTCATCACCGGGCCCGACGTGATCAAGACGGTCACCGGCGAAGACGTCGGGATGGAGGAGCTGGGCGGCGCCCGGACCCACAACGCCCGCAGCGGCAACGCGCACTACCTCGGCACCGACGAGGAGGACGCGATCGAGTACGTCAAGGCGCTGCTGTCGTACCTGCCGTCGAACAACCTGGACGAGCCGCCGGTCTTCGAGTCCCCGGCCGACCTCGACGTCACCGACTCCGACCGGGAGCTGGACACGCTGATCCCGGACTCGGCCAACCAGCCGTACGACATGCACCGGGTCCTCGAGCACGTCCTCGACGACGGCGAGTTCCTGGAGGTCCAGCCCCTCTACGCGCAGAACATCGTGGTCGGCTTCGGTCGGGTCGAGGGACGCCCGGTCGGCGTGGTCGCCAACCAGCCGATGCAGTTCGCCGGCACGCTGGACATCGCCGCGTCGGAGAAGGCCGCCCGGTTCGTGCGGACCTGCGACGCGTTCAACATCCCGGTACTGACCTTCGTGGACGTGCCCGGCTTCCTCCCCGGCACCGGGCAGGAGTGGGACGGCATCATCCGCCGCGGCGCAAAGCTCATCTACGCGTACGCCGAGGCCACCGTCCCGAAGGTCACCGTGATCACCCGCAAGGCGTACGGCGGCGCGTACGACGTCATGGGCTCCAAGCACCTCGGCGCCGACCTGAACTTCGCCTGGCCCACCGCGCAGATCGCGGTGATGGGCGCGCAGGGCGCGGTGAACATCCTCTACCGGCAGGACCTGGCGAAGGCCGACGACCCGGCGGCCGTCCGGGCCGAGAAGATCGCCGAGTACGAGGACACCCTGGCCAACCCGTACATCGCGGCAGAACGCGGGTACGTCGACAGCGTGATCCCGCCGCACGAGACCCGGACCCAGATCGTCCGGGCCCTGCGGGTGCTCCGGACCAAGCGCGAGACCCTGCCCCCCAAGAAGCACGGCAACATCCCGCTTTGACGCTCCGCCTGGTCCGCGACTTCGGGAAAGTCAGCTCCCACCCGCTTGGGCACGGGGTTTCCCCGGAGTCGCGCGGATCTTGAGGTGGTCAGCAGCGGGGGTTGGCGGCGGCGCACATCCGGTCCGCGGCGACCCCGGCCAGGCGGCGCAGCTCGGATTCGGCGCCGGCACCGCCAACCCTGATGACCGAGATCAGGTCGCCGACCCGGACGACTGCGGTGCTGTCGGGCTCGGACACCTCGCCCAGCGGCTTTCCGGTGTCCAGGTTCCGGGCCTGGGTCACCGTGTGCCGCAGCAGCACCGATTCGTCGCCGGCGAAGTTCCGGTCGACCTCCTCCCAGGAGTGCACGGCCTGCGCGCTGATCGTCTTTCCCTGCCACAGGATCGGACCGCTGGACCGCCACTGGCGGCAGGGCGCGAGCACCTCGGCCATCTCGGCGAAGATCCGTTGGGCCACGTCCGGCGCGACGCGGTAGACGTCCTGGTTGAGCAGGACGTCACTCGGTGGCTGCTCGGCCTCGCCCGGCCGGTTCCGCAGCAGGGTCAGCGAGCGGGAGTAGCGGGACGGCTCCCAGTCGGCCGGCTGCCCCTGCAGCTTGCGGCAGTACAGCAGCATCGCATCCAGCTGAACCCCCTCGCCGAGACCCGCCTCGGTCAACGGGGCCTCGGTCTTCGCCTTGACGTCGGTGGGTTGCAGCAGCACGTCCAGCGGGACCTCGGCGGCGGGCGAGGCCATCGGCGAACGCCGTGGTGGGGTCGGTTCGGGCTCTCCGGTCGCCGGTGGAGCGGACCACGGACCGGACGCGGGCGGCGGCCCGGCAACGATGGACGGCGGCTCGGCCGGGTCGGGGCGGGCCGCCACCACGACCGCGGCGGCCGAGGCGACCGTGAGCACGGCCAGGGCCGCCACCGCCGTACGCCGGCTGCGGCGCCGGGCCCGGGCCCGGATCTCGATCGGCTCGGGCCAGCGGACGTCCCCCAACTCGCGCTGCACCAGTTCGACGAATGCCAGGTCGTCGTCACGCATCGGCGGCCTCCTCCACATCCACGACGGCGAGCAGCCCGGCGAGCGCGGCGCGCCCCCGGGAGAGTCGCGCCTTCACCGTGCCGACCGGAGCCGCCGTCTCCCGGGCGACCTCGGCGACCGGCATGCCGAGCAGGTAGTAGAGCGCGATGGCCGTGCGCTGCTCCTCGGGCAGCTGACGCAGCGCGGCCACCACCTCGACGGTGTCGGCGCTGGGCGGCGCGACGCTCTCCTCCGCCCCGTGCCGCAGGTACGCCCGGGCGCGGCTGCGCAGGCTGCGCCACCGGCTCACCGCGATCCGGCTGGCCACCACCCGCACCCACGCCTCCGGGTCGTCGTACCCGCTCACCGTCGACCAGCGCTGCCAGGCCCGGATGTACGCCTCCTGCACGGCATCCTGGGCCTCGGCAAGGTTGCCGGTGAGCACGTAGACGAAGCCGAGCAGCCGTTGCCGGCTGCCGCGGTAGAACTCGTCGAACCCGTCGACGTCCGGCACGCTGCTACCTCCCCCGTGGCGGTCGCAGGTGAGACGCCTGGGATCGGCGGTGCGGTTGCCCGGTCAGCCGACCATTTTCTCCAGCTCGGTGAGCGGGAAGCCGCCGGCCGGGATGCGCTCGCGGGCGGCCCGGCGGACTGCGGCCTGGGCCGCCGCGTTCGCCGGGGTCGGCACGCCGTGCAGCCGGCCGAGCAGCACGATCTCCCCATTGAGCTGGTCGGCCTCGGCCGAGCCCGCGCCCCGGGCCAGGCTCTGCCAGGTGGAGCCGCCGGCCCGCTCCGCACCGTCGACGGGCCGGTGCCGCACCCGGTCGCCCCGCTCCGCGGCCTCCTCCGCCGGGGTGGTGTGCGCGATGCCGGCGGCGGCGAGCGTGGCCTCGCCCTCGGCGCGTACCCGGGCGGCGAGCGGCTCGGGGATGTCCGAGCCGAGCAGCGCCTGGAGGCCGTTGCCGAGGTTGCCGAGCAGCTTGCCGTACTTCCAGCGCATCACGTCGTCACGAACCGGCGCGACGAACCCGGCAGCGGCCAGGTCGGCGGCCACCGCCCGGCTGGTGTCGTCCGATCCGGACGGGTATCGGCCCAGGTGCAGCATCCCCGGGTGCGGGTGCCCGTTGGCGACCACCACACCTGGTTCCAGGTGGGTGGCGGGCAGCCAGACGCAGACCGGGTGCACCCGGGCGAAGAGGCGCAGGGCGGCCCGCTCGTTGGCGACGCCGTTCTGGGCGAGGACGATCGGCAGCCGTTCTCCCGCCGTGCCGCCGCCCTCGACCGGGGTGTCCACCCAGGTCGCCAGCGCCGCCTCGGTGTCCTGCGACTTGACCGTGAGCACCAGCACGGTGTCGGCCGGCAGCGGCCGATCGGCCGGCCCGGCCACGGCGGGCAGCCGGCTGGTCACCGTACCGTCCGGCGTCCGCAGGACCAGCCCCCGCTCCCGGATCGCGTCCAGGTGCGCGCCGCGGGCCACCAGCGTCACGTCGCGGCCGGCCTCGCCCAGCCGTACGCCGATGGTGCCGCCGACCGCGCCCGCTCCGATGATCACGTATCGCACGGTCTGATTCTGCCTCCCGGGTCACCCTGCCGTGGCGAGGTGGGCCAGCCAGCGCTGGCCGGTGTCCGCGCCGTCGACGTCCCGCCGTCGCGTGGCCAACGGCCCGGCGTCGCTACCGGGTGACGCCCGCGTCGGTGAGGATCGGACCGGCGAGCAGCAGCGCGCCGCCGACCAGGACGGCCAGGTTGACCAGGGCGAAGACCGTCACCCAGAACAGCGCCGGGAACGGGGTGAGCCGGGCGAGCTGGTCGGCGTCGGACTCGGGCATCCGCCCCCGGCTGCGCAGCCGTTGCAGCTCGACCACCGGTCGTACGCCGCCGAGGAGCAGGAACCAGACCGACGCCCAGGCGAAGGCCGCCTGCACCTGCGGCGACGCGTACCAGGACACCGCCAGCACCACTCCGCCGGTGGCCAGCAGCGACAGCACGCCGAAGACGTTGCGGATCATCACCAGCATGGCCAGCAGCAGCACCACCGCGACCCAGAGCAGCAGGGTGATCCGGTTGCCGGCGAGCAGCCACGCCCCGGCGAGGCCGACCAGCGACGGGGCGACGTACCCGGAGAGCAGGGTGAAGATCATGCCCGGCCCGGTGGGGCGGCCGGCGGAGAGGGTGAGGCCGGAGGTGTCCGAGTGCAGCCGGATGCCGCGCAGCTTCCGACCGGTCAGCAGCGCGGTCAGCGCGTGGCCGCCCTCGTGCGCGATGGTCACCGCGTTGCGGGCGATCCGCCAGGGCACCCGGGTGGCGACCACCGCCAGCGCGACGGCGGCGGTGACCAGCACGAGCAGGGGCGGCGGTTCGGGCTGCGCGCTCAACAGCTTGTCCCAGAGGGTGGTGAGGCCGTCGATGAGGGGCATGGGCGGGCAGCCTACCGGCCCGAGCTGTGCCGGTCGGCGGGCGCGGCCTCGTATCGTGTGAGACTGACCGGGTGGCGAACGGAACGGGAGGCGAACGCGGTGAGCGCGGCCCCCCTTGAGCCCTTTGACCAGCATGTCGGCCTCTGGACGGAGGCCGACTACTTCGCCATGGGCGAGAGCCGTAACCGGATCGAACTGCTCGACGGGAGCCTGATCGTAAGCCCTGCCCCGAGCAAGCGGCACCAGACCGTTTCGCGTCGCCTCGCCAACTCGGCTGAGTCGGCGGTCGCGCCGGACGGGCTGTTGGTCTTCGAGGCCGTGAATGTCCGGCTCAGGGCCGATCGGATCGTCATTCCGGACCTCGTCGTGGCGGACACCGACGACGAGGGCACGGTCGTCGAGGCAGGCGAGGTCAGGCTGGTCTGCGAGATCGTCTCGCCCGGGAACGCCGCCGCCGACCGCCTGGTCAAGATGCAGCTCTACGCCATCGCCCGGATTCCCTGGTACCTGCTCGTGGAGCAGGACGGCGAGAGCCACGCGCTGCGGCTGTACCGGCTCGACAACGGCCACTACGTGGAGGACCAGGTGGCCAAGGTTGGCGAGACGCTCGCGCTCACCGAGCCGTTCCGCTGGGCACTGGACCCTGCCACACTGCGCTGACCGGCCCTGACCGGCCAGCGAAGCGATGATGACCGTCAATGAAAATTTCTTTAAGTCCTCTTGCGATGCCAGGCACTTACCTCCAAGTATGGATATAAGTCAACGTCCATCTCTGGAGGGATCAATGGCTCGTAGCAGGCTCTCCGTACGCCGGTTGCTCGCCGCCGGCCTCACCGTCGCCGCCACCGCGATGGCGGCCCTCGTCGCCACCGCCGGACCGGCAACGGCCGCCACCACCCCCGGCATCGACGTCTCGAACTACCAAGGCAGCATCAACTGGACCAGTGTCCGGAACGCCGGCATCCAGTTCGCCTTCATCAAGGCCACCGAGGGCACCACCTACAAGGACCCGAGGTTCGGCGCCAACTACGTCGGCGCGTACAACGCGGGCGTGATCCGCGGGGCGTACCACTTCGCCCGGCCTAACATCTCCTCCGGGGCCACCCAGGCCAACTTCCTGGCCAGCAACGGCGGCGCCTGGTCGGCTGACAGCCGCACCCTGCCCGCCGCGCTCGACATGGAGGCCAACCCGTACAGCGGCGGCTACTGCTACGGCCTGAGCACCACTGGCATGCGCAACTGGATCCAGGACTTCCTCAACACCTACAAGTCCCGGACCAGCCGGTACGCGGTCATCTACACGACCACGAGCTGGTGGAACCAGTGCACCGGCAGCTGGACGGGACCGTGGGCCAACCACCCGCTCTGGCTGGCCCGCTGGGCGAGCACGCCCGGCACCCTGCCGGCCGGCGCCCCGTTCTGGAGCTTCTGGCAGTACACCAGCACCGGCAGCGTCTCCGGGATCAGCGGCAACGTGGACCGCAACTACTGGAACGGTGACCGGACCCGCCTGATCGCGCTGGCCAACAACACCTGACGGCCCTCACGAACAGGTCGGCGGCAGCGGGACCGGCTGTCACGTGACAGCCCGTCCGGCTGCCGCCGATGTCGTCTGTGGCGCCCGGTCAGGCCCGGCGTCGCGTGCCGGCCGGCACGGGAAGCACATCCCGCCCGGCCAGGGTGGTACGCCGGGCCAGCCGCCAGGTCACCACCCCCGCGACGACGAGAGCCACGACCGCGAGCACCGCGACCGGCGCGGCAAGGCCGGCGCTCACCAGCAGCAGGACGATGTCCCCGAGCGCGACCAGCATCCACAGTGCCAGCCGGGGCCCGGTGTCCCTGTGTCGGTAACCCATGTCGTACCTCCTTCCGTCGTCGCAACTTCCACTACCCCGTACGACGGAAGGCCATGCGAATGAGCCGGCCCTGGAACTTCCCCGGCTCAGCGGTCCGGCTTGAAGTTCTTGGTGATCACGTCCCAGTTGGCCAGGTTGGCCGCCCAGTCCTTCTCCGGCACCTCCCAGCGGAGGGCGTAGCCCCGGTTGCTGGAGGTGGCCACACCCCGGTTGCGGACGTGGTACCGGGTCCCGTTCCGGGTCTCCAACCAGTCCCAGTCGGCACAGGTCACGTAGTAGTCGCAACGAGTGATATCCAGGTACTTGTAGTTGCTGACGTAGTTGTGCCGGGCGGGTTCCTGCTTCTTCCAGTCGGTGTACGCGTCCTTCTTCGGCGAGTCGGTCCACTGCATGAACAGCCGTCGCCCATCAGTGGGGTCGGAGAACGTCACCGAGTTCTTACCGGGGCTGCTCCGCCAACCGGCCGGTAGCGCCACCTGGAAGCCGTTCGGGCCGGTGTAGAAACGCCAGCCGGCGGGCAGGGTGCCGGCGGAGGCCGAGGGAGTCGTCGACGGGGTCGGGCTGGGCGTGGCGCTGCTCGGGGCGGCCGAGGTCGGCCCGGTGCTGGTCGGGGGCGGCAGTGCGGCTGCCGAGGTGGCGGCGCTCGGCTGGCCACCGTCACCGCCGTCGTCACCGCTGTTGAGCAGTGGCACGGCCACCGCGAGGCCGATCAGCAGCACCGCGACCAGTGCACCGATCAGCAGGTTGCGGCGGTTGCGCTCCGGCTTCGTACCCGGGACGACCGCGGCCCGGCCGGTCGACGGCGCCGGACTCACCGGCGCCGCCAGGACCGAGGTCGGATTCTTCGGCGGGGCCGGCGGCTCCGCCCGGTCGTCGGCGACAGGCTCGCCGTCCACCTGCGTCTCGTCGAGGGCCGGATCGGTTCCGTCCACCCGGGTCTCGCCGGCGGCCGGATCCGGTCCGTCCACCCTCGTCTCGTCGAGGGCGGGCCCCGGCGTGGGATCGAGCTTCGCGGTCGGCTCGGCGACCGGCGGGGTCAGCTTCGCGGTGGCCGCCTCCGCGCCGCCGGAAACCTTCGCGGTGGCGGCGGCCGCGCCCGCGGCAGCGGCCGGGCCCAGGTTGGGCTTGCGCGGGGTCGGGGTGGACGACCGTTCGGCGCGGCCGTCGACCGGACGCGGCCCCGGGACCAGCGGCGGGCGCGGCTCGCGCGGACCGTTCGGCCCGGGCCGGCGTACGCCGTCCAGCAGCGAGATGCTCTTCGCGCGCCGCCCGGCAGCCTTGCGGAGCAGGCGCTCCGCCACCTCGGCGGTGATCCGCTCGGCCGGGTCCTTGCGCAGCAGGCCCTGCAGGACCGGCTTGAGCGGCCCGGCGTTCTTCGGCGGCGGCAACGGCTCGGTGGCGAGTGCGGCCAGGGTGGCGATCGCCGACGGCCGGGCGTACGGCGACTTGCCCTCGACCGCCGCGTAGAGGGTCGCGCCCAGCGACCAGAGGTCGGCCTCCGGCCCCGCGGTGCCGTCCCGCGCCCGCTCCGGCGCGATGTACGCGGGCGAACCGAGCACCATGCCGGTGCGGGTCACGTTCGGGTCCCCGGGGATCGTGGCCAGGCCGAAGTCGGTGAGCACCACCCGGCCATCGTTGCCGAGCAGCACGTTGCCCGGCTTGACGTCGCGGTGCATGATGCCGGCCTTGTGCGCGGCCTTCAGCGCGCCCAGCACCCCGAGGCCGATCTGGACGGCCTTGGCCGTGGACACCGGACCGTCCTCGGCGATGGTGTCCTGCAACGACCTGGACGGCACGTACTCCATGACGATCCACGGGTCGCCGTCGGTGCGCAGCACGTCGAAGATGCGGACCACGTTGATGTTGTTGAGCCGGGCGATCGCCCGCGCCTCCCGCAGCGAGCGTTCCCGCATCTCGCGGCGCTCCTCTGGGGTGAGGCTCGGTGGCGGGACGAGCTCCTTGATGGCCACGTCCCGGTGCAGCACCTCGTCACGCGCCTTCCACACCCGACCCATGCCGCCCTGGCCGAGCGGCGAGATGAGCCGATACCGGTCAGCAACGAGTTGGGGAAGCGCGTCAGACATCGCTGAGACGGTACCCGGCTGCTCCGACGGTCACACCGCCGGCACGCCACTGTGCGGCGAAGGTCAAGTTCTCGACGCGTACCCTTGGGCCATGTCTGCCGATGAGCCGCTGTTCCGGATCGTCCGCGGGGTGCCCACCGCCGAGGAGCTGGCCGCCCTGGTCGGGGCGCTCGTGGTCCGGACCCGGCCGGCTGCCACCCCCGCCCCGGCCGCCGTGTCGCAGTGGACGCGCAGCGCCCGTCCGGCGGGCGCCGCGCTCGTCGCGGGCCCGGGCGCGTGGCGCGCCTCCGGCCTCCCCCGCTGACCCTTCCCCGGGTACGACCAGGCGGGCGGGACTGCCGAGATCCGTGGTGAGCCATTAACCTCACTCACGGAGACGGTGCGGTGACAGGCAGGGAGGGTCGATGATCCCCGAGGAGAGCCAGCCAGCGGGTTGGTTGCGTGGCTACGGCGGCATCGAGGCGGACATCCGGCAGATGCGCGAGTTCGCCGACTGTCTCCAGGACGAGGTCGTCCGCAACTACGCCCCACACCTGTCGTACATTGCCGACGACATGAAGGCGGCCGTCCCCAACCCCGCCGACGCCTTCATCGAGCTGGTGCAGTTCCTCCAGGCGCACCACGAGACGCAGACGGCGACCGCCGAAGTGATCTGGGGCATGGTGCCCGCCACTGGCCACCTGGCCGGCGCCGCACACCTGATCGCCACCAGGTACTCCGACTCCGACGCGTTCTCGTCCGCTCGGGTCGCGGACGTGCAGGAGGCCCTCGCCCGCTCCGCCGGCGGCGGGAGCCGCCCACTGCCGACGCTCACCGACCCCACGGCCGATGACGACCGGCCGGTGGTGCTGCCGTGATCGAACGGGGCGGCGGGCGTACCTCCGGGCTCACCGACTGGCACCTGATGGACGTGCTCAGCATGTGGGCCTGCCTACAGGACCAGGACACCAGCGGGCAGTGGAAGCAGGTCGCCGGTTGGCGCAAGGTCTGCGACCTCGCCCTGGCCCACCTCGGGCGGTTGCAGGAATACCGTCGCGGCCTCGCCGAGGCATGGCCGCCGGACACCAACGCCGCCGCGCGCGCGTACCTCGGCGAGCTGGACCAGCTCATCGACAAGGTGCAGCGCACCCACGACGCCGCCGCCGCGAACTACGACGCGCTCGCCGCCGCCACCCGCGCCATCGGCAGCACCCGGGCCGAACTCAAGCCGCTCTACGACGAGTACGCGGCCAAGCTCCAGCAGAAGCAGGCGTACGAGGCGACGCTCGCCGACCCGAAGGCCGTAGCCGGCAGCCGCCTGCCACAGCAGCCGCCGGTGACGGACGCGGACCTGGAACGGCTGAACGTGCAGGCGCGGGGGTTGATGACGGGGTTGAGCGGCGAACTCCAACAAGCCCAAGTAATGCTCCGCCAACCCCCGCCACCACCTCGACCAATCCGCAATTCTGCGCACACCGATGCCCCCGGGGGCTCTGCAGGTTCTTTCCCGATCATTCCCCCAGTCGTGCCGGTGCCCACCGGACCGCCGACCGAATTGCCTGTCGCCGCCACCGCAGGACCCCCAAAACCAATTCCAGTACCTAGTACGCCAAGCGTCGGCCCTATCTTGGGAACTGGACCTGTATTGGGAGGCGTCGCATCAGGACTGGCACCGAGCCCTGGCGGCGGGAGTTCTGGTCTGACGTCGCCAATCCCTCCAGCGTCTCCCTCCCTGGGTCCCGGACAACCGCCAACGCTGCCGCCAGTTGCGGCGCCGGGGCGACGAGGCAGCACGACGAATCCCCTCGGCGGAGGGTCTAGGGATACCGGCCGGCTCAACCCACCTGCCGCTAAGGCCCTACCAAGCAGCTCGCCCTCTCACCACCCCTCAATCCCACCCAGTGGCCTCATCGGAAACGCCCGCGGACCAATTGCTGGCCAACCGGGAAGTCCCGTATCCCCTCGACGCGTAAATCCGGTGGGAGGTGTGATCGGCGGAGGATCTGCGGGCACCTCACCAACTGGGGGAGCAGGATCCCGCCCAGGCGGCGCTCGCGCATCCCAACTTGGCAGCGCCAACCCAGCGCCACCAGTAGGCGCCTTTCCCGGTGACCACTACCCGTCGGGAAAAACTAGCCGCCGCGAGCCGGATCACAACAATGGCCGCGGTTGGGATCCACACAATCCATGGGAAACCGACCAAGGCGTTGATCCCATAATGCGGCCACCTAAGGAGGAGGGGCCAATTGATCCTGGCCCCGCAATTGGCTTCGACAGGTGAGAAAAGACCGGAGGCTGCCGCTTGTCATCGCAATAGCAGCACTACTTCTGCCCCCTCCTCCTGCCACTGCTATGGGCAGGGAGTCGGCCAACGATCGAATTCGCAGCAACCAGTGGCATTTGCAGTTCCTGCGTACGGCAGAAGCTCACCGCCTGAGCCAGGGCGAAGGCGTTGTCGTAGCGGTTCTGGACACAGGTGTCGACGCTCATCCTGATTTGGCCCCTAATCTGCTACGAGGCATCGATCTTGTTGCAGGAGGAAACGGCAACGGCCAGGACGACCTTAACGGTCATGGGACGGGCATGGCAGGGCTGATCGCAGCAAAAGGCGGCCAGGGCAACCGGGGCGCCCTTGGCATCGCCCCCCAGGCCCATGTCATGCCCATCATTGTTACGCCCGCTAACGGAAACGGCGAATCAGATGTGCTTGCAGACGGCATCAAATATGCGATCTCACATGGAGCCAAAGTCATCAGCATTTCAAGCGTTGGTGGCGCTAGCCAAAGACTTATAAAGGCAGTCAATGCGGCAATCATGGCGGACGTTGTAGTAGTCGCCTCAGCCGGTAATCGCCCCCAGGATGCCTTCGTTGGGTATCCGGCCTCTGAGGACGGAGTCATTGCCGTGGGCGGGGTCAACAAGGATGGATCACACGCAGCCGTCTCCCTTACCGGCCCCGAGATCCAAGTGGTGGCGCCGGCTGTCGATATCTACAGCACCAGCATCAACGGCACGTATCGCGTGGGGACTGGCACTTCTGATGCGACAGCGATCGTTGCCGGGGCCGCTGCGCTCATCCGGTCCAAGTACCCCAACCTCCCCGCTGAGGAGGTCGCGCACCGGCTGACCGCCACCGCGATCGACAAGGGGCCGCCCGGCCGGGACGACGAGTGCGGCTACGGCGTCATCGACCTGGTCGCGGCGCTCACGGCGGACGTACCCCCGGTGGGTTTCGGGTCGACGGCGGCGACCGCGCCCGTTCCGACCAGGGCGGCGCCGGAGGATGAGGGCGGGGACGGCGGTGCGACCGCGCGTGGCTTGGCGACGCTGGGCGTCCTGCTGGCGGCGGGGGGTGGTTATCTCGTGTGGCGGCGGCGTCGACGTGCCGACGACCCGCCGCCGCGGATCAGCCGGTAGCGTCGCTCACGTGTCGACCTCCATGCCACTGCGCCTCGTACTCGCCTCGCAGAGCCCTGCCCGCCGCAAGCTGCTCCAGGCTGCCGGGATCGAACCCGACGTGCTGGTCAGCGGCGTCGACGAGTCACAGGTGGTCAGCGACCGGGCGGAGGAGTTGTGCCTGGAGTTGGCCCGGCTGAAGGCGCAGGCGGTGCGGGGTCGGCTGCGCGTCACGCCGGATGAGCGGACGCTGGTGCTCGGCTGCGACTCGGTGCTGTCGTTCGACGGGGAGATTCTGGGCAAGCCGGCGGACGCGGCGGACGCCACCCGCCGCTGGGAGCGGATGCGCGGGCGTAGCGGGGTACTGCACACCGGGCACTGCCTGATCGACGTGCGCCACGAGTCGCGGGCGGAGGCGGTCGCGTCGACCACAGTGCATTTCGCGGACATCAGCGACGAGGAGATCGCCGCGTACGTGGCGACGGGCGAGCCGCTGGCGGTGGCCGGGGCGTTCACCATCGACGGGCTGGGCGGCGCGTTCCTGACCGGCATCGAGGGCGACCCGGGCACGGTGGTGGGGTTGAGCCTGCCGCTGCTGCGCAGTCTGCTCGGCGAACTGGAGCTGAGTGTCACCGACCTGTGGACGAAGGTGGCGCCTGGCGGCCAGGAGATCGAGCATCTCGGTTAACGTCCGGTCATGACCACCAAACCGCTGCCGCTCACTCCGGAACTGCACGCGTACCTCGTCGCGCACGGGTCGGCGCCGGACGAGATCGTCCGTGAACTGACCGAGGAGACCCGGGCTGCCCTGCCGGAGCAGGCCGGCATGCAGGTCGCGCCGGAGCAGGCCGCGTTCCTGACCTTCCTGACCCGACTGCTCGACGTGCGGCGGGCCGTGGAGGTGGGCACGTTCACCGGGCTGTCCGCGCTGGCGATCGCCCGCGGGCTCGCCGACGGCGGCCGGCTGACCTGCTTCGACATCTCCGAGGAGTACACCGGCATCGCCCGGCGGTACTGGGCGCGGGCCGGTGTGCAGGACCGGATCGACCTGCGGATCGGCCCGGCCGCGGACCGGCTGCGGGAGTTGCCGCAGGAGCGGCATCTCGACCTCGCGTTCATCGACGCGGACAAGGTCGGCTACCCGGTGTACTGGGACGAGCTGGTGCCCCGGATGCGGCCGGGCGGGGTCATCGCGGTGGACAACACCCTGCGCGGTGGCCGGGTGCTCGCCCCGGAGAATGCCGACGACCGGGCCATCGCCGCGTTCAACGACGAGATTCTGGCCGACGTCCGCGTCGAGGTGGTCATGTTGCCCATCGCCGACGGGGTCAGCCTCGCCCGCGTGCGCTGAGACGCGACCCGCCGGATCGCCGAGCTGGCGGTGTCCCGCCCCACCGGAAAGCGCCACCTCGGCGAACTGGACGGCTCCCGTGGTGCATCGCCCCGCGATACCGCCACCTCGGCGACGTGGGCCGGCGCACGCGAGGTCGGCGAAGTCGCGGTGTCCGCCGGCCCGCGATACCGCCATATCGGCGAACTGGGCCGGCGGCAGCGAGGGCGACGGGGGCCGACGCCGACGAGGGGCGGTCAGGCGGCGAGCGGCTGGGGGGTGGCGGCCGGGGCGCGCAGCGCCCGGCCGAGCCGCAGGGTGAGCAGCACGGCGGCGGCGATGAAGCCGGGCAGCAGCAGGAAGGCCAGGTGCGGTCCGATGCCGTCGGCCACCCAGCCGAGGGCGACCGGCGCGATCCCGAAGCCCACCCCCATCGAGTACGACGACCAGCCGGCCGCCTTGTCCGCGCCCGGCCCGGCGGCGGCGAGGGCGATGGAGAGCGCCAGCGGGTAGTGCAGGGCGTTGCCCAGCCCGAGCACGACCAGGCCGGTGACCGCCAGCCAGCCGACCGGGGCGGACCAGAAGACGAGGAACCCGACCAGGGAGATGGTCAGCGCGGCGAGCAGCAGCGGCACCGGCGGCCAGCGCAGCGCGAACCGGCCGCCGACCACTCGGCCGACGAACATCCCGCAGACGATCGCGGCGACGGCCGCCGAGGCGCCGCCGGCGCCGAGCCCGGCGTGGGTACGCAGCACGTCGGCGGTCCAGAGCGACAGGCACACCTCGATCGAGCCGGTGACCGACATGAGCACCCAGGCGATCCAGTACGCCCGGGGCAGCCGGTGCGCCGCCCGGCCAGCGGCACGCTCGTCCGGTACGGCGGGAGCCGGGGCGACCAGCGCAGGATCGGCCGCCGAGGAGGGCATGACCGGGTCGGCGGCGGCCGGGGCGGTCACGCCGACCGGGTCGGCGGCAGCCGCGGCAGCGGGGTCGCCCTTCGGCAGGCGTACCCGGAAGGTCAGGGCGGCGAGGGCGACCAGCGCGATCAGCCCGACCTCGACGGCCAGCACCGGCCGCCAGCCCAGACCGGCGTTGACGGTGGCGCCGATGACCAGCGGGGCGAGGATGCCCATGCCGGCGCCGACGGCGTTGGCCTCGGTGAGCGCGGCGGACGCGGCCGGCCCGTGGTGGGCGGTGAGCAGCACGCTGACCCCACTGATCACCATCATGCCGAAGGTCGCGATCACCGCGACGGCGGCGAGGGTGGCGGGCAGTGGGCGCAGCAGCCCGAGGGCGGTGACGCCGACGGCCACGCCGGCGAGGCCGAGCCAGGTGGCCGGGCCGCGGCCGAGGCGGCGGGCGGCCGGTGCGAAGAGGGCCCCGCCGAGGATCGCGCCGACGGCGATGCCGGTGCTGTGCAGGCCGGCGACGGCGGCGCTGGTGCCCTGTTCGTCGCGGAGCAGCGGTACGACCGGGCCGAAGCCGTAGAGGAAGAAGCCCCAGAGCCCCAGCTGGGCATAGGTCAACCAGGTCGTCTTGTCACGGCTGAGGTGGGGCACTGGCCTTACGCTACGCGCGTCGGGCCGGCGCCCCACCTCTGGTGAGAGGCAGCTCTCGTCGGGTCAGCGGACGCTGCGGGCGAACTGCCGCGCGGCCCAGACCACCCCGGCGACGGCGAGCACCGCGATGATCGTCAGCCCCTGCCAGACCTTGTCGTTGCTCAGGTCACCGGCGAAGAGCGCACGGACTCCGTCGACCGCCCAGGAGAACGG
This sequence comes from Micromonospora sp. NPDC047740, assembly GCF_043204735.1. NCBI lineage: Bacteria > Bacillati > Actinomycetota > Actinomycetes > Micromonosporales > Micromonosporaceae > Micromonospora > Micromonospora sp. NPDC047740. Next base: position 380,636 of record NZ_JBIDCT010000003.1, on the reverse strand, counting down.
GTTCCAGTTGGCGATGCCCTGGAGCCAGCCGGGGGCCAGGGCGAGCGGCAGCAGGATGCCGGAGAGCAGCAGCACCGGCTGGGCGACGGTGTTCATCAGCGGGGCGAGCGCGTCCTCGCTCTTGACCTTGAGTGCGACGCCGTAGGAGACGGCCGAGGTCATCAGCGCGATCAGGGCCAGCATCAGGTACGCCAGCAGCAGGTAGCCGATGAAGACGCGCAGGTCGAACAGGAGCGCCAGCAGCGTGATGATGATCGCCTGCGCGATCAGCGAGACCACGTCCCGCAGCGAACGGCCGAGCAGCAGGGCGAGCCGGCTGACCGGGGTGACCCGGGACCGTTCGATGACCCCGGCGCGCAGCTCGGCGATCAGGCCGAAGCCCTGGAACAGGCCGCCGAAGATGGCCAGCAGCACCAGCAGGCCGGGGACGAAGATCTTGTACGCCGCGGCCTGGGTCGGCGCGTTCAGCGCCGCCTTGAGCAGCGGGGCGAAGAGCAGCAGGTACATCACCGGCTGGAAGACGCCGACGAAGAGCCAGACCGGGTTGCGGAGCAGCAGCTGGAACTGGCGCTGGAAGATCAGCCAGGTGTCGCGGGCGAATTTCATGACAGCTTCTCCGGTTGGTCAGGACTCGCGCAGCGAGCGGCCGGTCTTGGTGAGGAAGACGTCGTCGAGGCTGGGGCGGTGCAGCTCGATGGAGCGCAGGTCCAGTCCGGCGCCGTCGAGGCGGCGCAACACCTGCGGGATGGCGGTGGCCCCCTCGTCGACGTAGAGACGCAAGCCGCCCTCGTCGACGGTCTCCAGCTTGTTGACGTACGCCTCGGTGTCGAGCAGTTCGGCGGCGCGCGGGGTGGCCGCGGCGTCGAGGCCGACGAGCACCACCTCGCCGGAGATCTCCCGCTTCAGCTCGGCCGGGGTGCCCTCGGCGACCACCTCACCGTGGTCCATGATCGCGATCCGGTCGCAGAGCGCGTCCGCCTCGTCGAGGTAGTGCGTGGTGATGAAAACCGTCATCCCCTCGGCGCGCAGCCGGCGGATCTCGTCCCACATGTGCGCCCGGCTCTGCGGGTCCAGGCCGGTGGTCGGCTCGTCCAGGAAGACGATCTTCGGCTCGTGGATGATGCCGAGCGCGATCTCGACCCGCCGGCGCTGGCCGCCGGAGTAGGTCTTGCACTTGCGGTCCGCGTAGTCGCTGAGCTGGAAGGCGTCCAGGGCGCGGGCGGCGCGGCGGTGCGCCTCGGCCTTGGAGATGCCGTAGAGCCGGGCATGCAGCACCAGCTCCTCGCGGGCGGTGGACTCGTCCCAGGTGCTGCCGCCCTGGGCCACGTAGCCGATCCGGCGGCGCACCTCGGCCGGATCCTTGCGCAGGTCCGCCCCGGCGATGGTGGCCTCGCCACCGTCGGGCTCGATGAGCGTGGCGAGCATCCGCAGCGTGGTGGTCTTGCCGGCGCCGTTCGGGCCGAGGAAGCCGAAGATCTCCCCCTCGGCGACGTCGAGGTTGACGCCCCGAACCGCGTCCACGGTCTTCGTCTCGCGACCCGCGCGGGAGCGGAACGACTTCCGCAGCCCCCTGGTCTCGATCATCTCTGCTCCTGGTCGTCCGGGCCGGACGTGACCGGCCACCGATCGTCCACAGGGAGGACACACCACTCCCCGCGGTTCACGCCGACACTAACGCGATATAGCTCGCGTGGTCAACGTTGATTATTTCGCGTCGTCGTCCCGAGGTGCCGCCCGGTCCTTCCACTCGGACCACTCCGCAGCCTGCTCAATGGAAGCGGGCAGGTACGACACTCCTGACTCGATCCGCTCGGCGATCCGCGCGCACCAGGCCATGTCGGCCTCGGCCCGGGCCAGCCACAGCTCGAACATCCAGCCGACGTGCACCGGCTTCGAGTTGCGCACCCAGTCCGACTCCAGCGAGGCACGCATCGACTCGATGCCGGCCCGGATCAGGTTCGCCCGGTTCCGCAGCGCCGCCGCCGCCTCGTCCCGCGGCATGGCCGGCAGGAAGGAGAAGGCCGCCACGAACGGATCCGGCACCTCGTGGAGCTGCCACCACTGCGCGCGCAGCAGGCTCTCGAACTCGTCCACCCCCTTGGCCGTCACCTCGTACGTGGTGCGGGCCGGACGAGCGCCGACCTGCTCGGTCGACACCGCGCGCAGCAGCCCCTCGTCGGTGAGCTTGCGCAGCGCGTGATAGATCGACCCCGGTTGCACGTTGGCCCACTTGTCCGCGCTCCAGCTCAGCAGCTCACGGCGTACGTCGTAGCCGTGCACCGGCTGCATCCACCTGACCAGACCCAGAATCATCATCCGCGTTGCCGACACCGGACAAGCGTAATAAGCAAATTTGACTAAGGGGCCGTGCGACAGTGCCGCATCCCACACTGAGCGATCGTTAGGGCCGCCAGGCCGGCCGATAAACTCCCGGCATCGACCTCCGGGGAGGAGCCACCAAGGTGCGCAAGGTACTCATCGCCAACCGCGGCGAGATCGCCGTACGCGTCATCCGCGCCTGCCGCGACGCCGGTCTGCGGAGCGTCGCCGTCTACGCGGACTCCGACCGGGACGCCCTGCACGCCACCCTCGCCGACGAGGCGTACGCCCTGGGCGGCGACACCGCGGCGGACAGCTACCTGCGCATCGACAAGCTGATCGACGTGGCGGCCAGGTCCGGCGCCGACGCGGTGCACCCCGGCTACGGCTTCCTCTCGGAGAACGCCGACTTCGCCCAGGCCGTCATCGACGCCGGGCTGACCTGGATCGGGCCGACCCCGCAGGCGATCCGCGACCTCGGTGACAAGGTGACCGCCCGGCACATCGCCCAGCGCGCCGGGGCGCCCCTGGTCCCCGGCACCCCGGACCCGGTCGGCAGCGCCGACGAGGTGATGGCCTTCGCCGTCGACCACGGCCTGCCGGTCGCCATCAAGGCGGCCTTCGGCGGCGGCGGGCGCGGCCTCAAGGTGGCCCGCACCATGGAGGAGATCCCGCACCTGTTCGAGTCGGCCACCCGCGAGGCGGTCGCCGCGTTCGGCCGGGGCGAGTGCTTCGTCGAGCGATACCTGGACCAGCCCCGCCACGTCGAGGCGCAGGTCCTCGCCGACCAGCACGGCAACGTGATCGTGGTGGGCACGCGGGACTGCTCGCTGCAGCGCCGGCACCAGAAGCTGGTCGAGGAGGCCCCCGCGCCGTTCCTCACCGAGGCGCAGCGCACCCAGATCCACGCCAGCGCCAAGGCGATCTGCCGGGAGGCCGGCTACCACGGCGCCGGCACGGTGGAATACCTGGTCGGCACCGACGGCACCATCTCCTTCCTGGAGGTCAACACCCGGCTCCAGGTCGAGCACCCGGTCACCGAGGAGACCGCCGGCATCGACCTGGTCCGCGAGCAGTTCCGCATCGCCGACGGCGAGAAGCTGCGCTTCACCGAGGACCCGACCCCGCGCGGGCACTCGATCGAGTTCCGGATCAACGGCGAGGACCCGGGCCGCAACTTCCTGCCCGCCCCGGGCACCATCACCGCGCTGCGGCTGCCGACCGGTCCGGGCGTCCGGGTGGACACCGGCATCTCGGCCGGCGACGTGATCGGCGGCAACTTCGACTCGCTGCTCGCCAAGGTGATCATCACGGGCGAGACGCGTACCGAGGCGCTGGAGCGGGCCCGCCGGGCGCTGGACGAGATGGTGGTCGAGGGCATGGCCACCGCGCTGCCCTTCCACCGCCTGGTGGTCCGGGACGCGGCGTTCACCGCCGAGCCGTTCACCGTCCACACCCGGTGGATCGAGACCGAGTTCGACAACACCGTGCCGGCCTTCACCGCGCCCGCCGGCACCGTCGAGGGCCCGACCGAGCGCGAGACCGTCGTGGTCGAGGTGGGTGGCAAGCGGCTGGAAGTCAGCCTCCCCGCCGGCCTCGGCGCGGGTACGGCCGCCGCCGCGCCCGCCGCCAAGAAGCCGGCCCGCCGGGGCGGTGGCGCCAAGGCCGGCGCGGCGGTCAGCGGCGACACCCTCACCTCCCCCATGCAGGGCACCATCGTCAAGATCGCCGTCGCGGACGGGGACACCGTTGCCGAGGGCGACCTGGTCGTCGTGCTGGAGGCGATGAAGATGGAGCAGCCGCTGCACGCCCACAAGGCGGGCACGGTCAGCGGCCTCGCCGCCGAGGTGGGCGCGGTCATCACCGCCGGCGCCCCGATCTGCACCATCGCCTGAGCGGCAGGAGGGGCGCCCTCAGCGCGTGGCCCCTCCTCATCGCGCAGCCCGGCCGGCTCAGCGGAGCGCGACGGCCGCCTCCGCGCGGACCGCGTCGGTCAGCGCGCCGAGCACGCGTGACTCCAGCCGCCAGTGCTGCCAGTACAGCGGCACGTCGACGTGCCGTCCCGGGTCGAGGTCGACGCAGGCGCCGTCGGCCAGGTCCGCCTCGGCCAACCGCTCCGGGACCAGCCCCCAGGCGAGGCCGCGCCGGATCGTCTCGCTGAACGCGGGCACCGAGGGCACGTGGTGCACCGGCGGGTCGAGCTCCCGGCCGGTCACCGACCGCAGGAAGCGGTGCTGGACCTGGTCCTTCCGGTCGAAGACGAGCATCGGCGCCGCGGCCAATGCCTCGGCTGTCAGCCCGTCGGGGAACCAGCGGGCGACCAGCGCCGGGGCGGCGAGCGCCCGGTAGCGCATCGCGCCGAGCGGGCGTACCCGGCAGCCCTGGACCGGCTCCCGCTGGGCGGTCACCGCCGCCAGCACCGCACCGTCGCGCAGCAGCTCGGCGGTGTGGTCCTGGTCGTCCTGGCGTACGTCGAAGCAGACGGCCAGCTCGCCCGGCACCCGGGCCAGCGCGGGCACGAACCAGGTGGCCAGCGAGTCGGCGTTGACCACCACCGGGACCCGGATGGGCCCGGCCGTCCCGTCCACCGCCCCGCACGCCTCGGCGAGCGCCTCCCGTTCGAGCAGGGTCAACTGGACGGCCAGCCGGAGCAGCGGTTGGCCCGCGCCGGTCGCCTGACAGGGGCGGCTGCGCCGGACCAGCACCTGCCCGACGACCTCCTCCAGCGCGCGGATCCGCTGGCTCACCGCCGACGGGGTGACGTGCAGGACGCGCGCCGCGCCCTCGAAGCTGCCCTCGCCGACCACCGCGGCCAGGGTGCGGAGTTGGGCGGTGTCGAGTCCTTCCATAAGGCAAGCTTACGAAGCATCAGAAAGATTAGTTGGACTGCACAGGCACCGTTCTCTAGCGTCGGACCCGTGCCTGACCTGCTCCCCTCCGCCGCCGCCGGGTTCTCCGTCTCACTCGCGCTGATCGTCGCCATCGGCGCGCAGAACGCCTTCGTGCTCCGTCAGGGGCTACGCCGGGAGCACGTGCTTCCCGTGGTGGTCGCCTGCGCCGCCTCGGACGCTCTGCTCATCGCGGCGGGCATCGCCGGTCTCGGCACGGCCGTGGCGGACCGGCCGGGCCTGCTGACCGCCATCCGCTGGACCGGGGCCGCCTTCCTGCTCGGGTACGCCGTGCTCGCCGCCCGCCGGGCGCTGCGCCCCGGCACCCTCACCCCCACCGATCGCCCGCCGGTCACCCTTCGGGCGACCGTGCTGGCCTGCCTCGCCTTCACCTACCTCAACCCGCACGTCTACCTGGACACCGTGCTGCTCCTCGGCGGCGTGGCCCAGCAGTACGAGCAGCGCTGGGCGTTCGGCGGCGGCGCGGCGCTGGCCAGCGTGGTCTGGTTCACCGCGCTCGGCGGCGCGGCGCACCGACTGGCGCCGCTGCTCGCGCGTACCGCCGCCTGGCGGGTGCTGGACGGCGCGGTCGCCGTCGTGATGACCGTGATCGCCGCGGCGCTGCTGCTCGGCTGACCCGCCACCCAACCGACCGGGGGTGTTTTCCGTGACCATCGCGAGCACGGACGGGTGCTGGCGGGAATGATGTTCCGGTGCGGTTCCTTCATGGCGCGGTCCCCGCGCACGACCTGACCTACAACGACGTCTTCATGGCGCCCAACCGTTCCGAGGTGGGTTCCCGGCTGGACGTCGACCTGGCCACGGCCGACGGCACCGGCACCACCATTCCGCTGGTGGTGGCGAACATGACGGCGGTCGCCGGCCGGCGGATGGCCGAGACGGTGGCCCGGCGCGGCGCCATCGCGGTGATCCCCCAGGACATCCCGATCGAGGTGGTGGCCAACGTCGTCGCCTGGGTCAAGCAACGGCACCTGGTGCACGACACGGCGATCACCCTCGGCCCCACCGAGACCGTCGGCGACGCGATCCACCTGCTGCCGAAGCGCGCGCACGGCGCGGTGATCGTGGTCGACGAGGCCGGCCGCCCGGTCGGCGTGGTCACCGAGGCGGACACCGTGGGCGTCGACCGCTTCGCCCAGCTCCGGCACGTGATGTCGACCGAACTGCACACCGTGCCGGCCGACGCGGACCCGCGTACCGGTTTCGACCGGCTCTCCGCGGGCCGGCGCCGGCTCGCCCCCGTGGTGGACGCCGAGGGACGGCTGGTCGGCGTGCTGACCCGGCAGGGCGCGCTGCGCGCCACGCTCTACAAGCCGGCGGTGGACGACCGCGGCCGGCTACGGATCGCGGCGGCGGTGGGGATCAACGGCGACGTGACCGGCAAGGCCGCCGCGCTGCTGGAGGCCGGGGTGGACACCCTCGTGGTGGACACCGCGCACGGCCACCAGGAGCGGATGATCTCCGCGCTGCGGGCGGTCCGCAAGCTCGACCCGGCGGTTCCCGTCGCGGCCGGCAACGTGGTCACCGCCGACGGCGTACGGGACCTGATCGAGGCGGGCGCCGACATCGTGAAGGTCGGCGTCGGACCGGGCGCGATGTGCACCACCCGGATGATGACCGGCGTCGGCCGGCCGCAGTTCTCGGCGGTGCTCGACTGCGCCGCGGCGGCGCGCAGGCTGGGCCGGCACGTCTGGGCCGACGGCGGCGTACGCCACCCGCGGGACGTGGCGCTGGCCCTGGCGGCGGGCGCCTCGAACGTGATGATCGGTTCCTGGTTCGCCGGCACCTACGAGTCCCCGGGCGACCTCTACACCGAAGCCGACGGCCGGCGCTACAAGGAGAGCTTCGGCATGGCGTCGGCCCGGGCGGTCAGCGCCCGGACCGGCGAGGACAGCGCGTACGACCGGGCCCGGAAGGCGATCTTCGAGGAGGGCATCTCCTCGGCCCGGATGTACCTCGACCCGGAGCGGCCGGGCGTGGAGGACCTGATCGACGAGATCATCTCCGGAGTCCGCAGCTCCTTCACCTACGCCGGCGCCCGCAACCTGGAGGAGTTCCACGAGCGCGCCCTGGTCGGCGTGCAGAGCGCCGCCGGCTACACCGAGGGCATGCCGCTGCCGACAAGCTGGTAACTCCCCTCGGATCCGCAGTTGATCAAGAGGTTTCGTCGCCGGAAGCCCAGGGGCCGACGCAAACCTCTTGATCAACGACTGCGGGCCGCACCTCCGGTGGGGTTACTCGAAGAGGCGGCGGATCACCGACCGGGCGGCGGATTCCGGGTCCGGGCCGGCGTTGGGCGGCAGCGCGCCGGCCAGCCAGAGGGTGACGAAGCCGTGCCCGATCGACCACGCGGCGAGCGCGTCCCGCTCCGGGTCGGCGGAGGCCGTGGCCAGGACGGCGACCCGGCCGCGCAGTGCCACCCCGGCCCGGGGAAATTAGTTTGGGACCTGACGATCCGGGGGCTAATCTAGCGCCCGTGAACACGGGACCGATCGTCCGCTTCCCCGACGCGCTGCAGCACGCGCCGCTCGGCCGGCTGATCTCGATCGCCGGCCACGTGGTCGAGCAGCACTGGGGGCGCTACCTCGCCGAGCACCACGGGCTCACCTCCGCCGGCATGCGGGTGCTGCTCATCCTGCTCCGAGCCGGCGACAGCAGCCACCGGGAAATGGCCGAACGATGCTTCGTCCGACCGGCCACGCTCACCGGCATCGTCGACACACTCGAACGCGACGGTTTCGTCGCGCGGCAGCGGGACCCGAACGACCGGCGCAGCGTCCAGCTCACCCTGACCGACAAGGGCCGGAAGCAGGCCCTCGCCATCATCGACCTCATCCACAGCGACCGCCCGCTCACCTCGGTCGACGCCGACCCCGCGAAGAAGGCGGTGGTGCGGGAATTTCTCACGGAAATCATCACGACCATGTCCGATGGGGACCTTCGCCGGTTGAACCGGGACAGCGAACCCAACACCGAGAACCCATCGGGGAGCCATCCGTGCTGATCCGCCTGCTCCGCACGCACCTGCGCCCGTACCGGCGGTTGCTGGCCGCGGTGGTGGCGTTCCAGTTCGTCGGCACGATGGCTTCGCTCTACCTGCCGAGCCTCAACGCCGACATCATCGACCGTGGCGTGGCCCTGGGCGACACCGACCAGATCATGCGTACGGGCGGCTGGATGCTGCTCGTCAGCCTGCTTCAGATCGCCTGCTCGATCATCGCCGTGTATCTCGGCGCGAAGACCGCGATGGGGTTCGGCCGGGACGTCCGGGCCGGCATCTTCCGCCACGTCAACCGCTTCTCGGCCCGCGAGGTGGCCCGGTTCGGCGCCCCCTCGCTGATCACCCGGAACACCAACGACGTGCAGCAGGTGCAGATGCTCGTGCTGCTGAGCTGCACCATGCTGGTCGCCGCGCCGATCATGAGCGTCGGCGGCGTGGTCATGGCGCTGCGCGAGGACGTCGGGCTCTCCTGGCTGATGCTGGTCTGCGTGCCGGTCCTGGCGATCGCGCTGGGCCTGATCATCCGGCGGATGGTGCCGGGCTTCCGGCTCATGCAGACCCGGATCGACACGGTCAACCGCGTGCTGCGCGAGCAGATCAGCGGCATCCGGGTGGTCCGGGCGTTCGTCCGCGAGCCGTACGAGACGAAGCGGTTCGGCACCGCGAACGCCGACCTCACCGCCACCGCCCTGCGCGTCGGCCGGCTCCAGGCGCTGATCTTCCCGGTGGTCATGCTGGTGCTGAACGTCTCCAGCGTCGCGGTGCTCTGGTTCGGCGCGGAGCGGGTCGACGCCGGGCAGATCCAGATCGGCGCGCTGACCGCCTTCCTGCAGTACCTCATGCAGATCCTGATGGCGGTCATGATGGCCACCTTCATGCTGATGATGGTGCCGCGCGCGGCGGTGTGCGCCGAGCGGATCGTCGAGGTGCTGGACACCGAATCCTCGGTGACACCGCCGGCCGAGCCGATGCTCGCGATGACCAGGCCCGCCGAACTGGAACTGCGCCGGGTCGGCTTCCAGTACCCGGGGGCGAGCGCGCCGGTGCTGCACGACGTCTCGTTCCGGGCCAGCCCCGGCCGGACCACGGCCATCATCGGGTCCACCGGCGCCGGCAAGAGCACCCTGCTCTCGCTCATCCCCCGGCTGGTCGACCCCACCGACGGCGCGGTGCTGGTCGACGGGATGGACGTGCGGCTGATGGAACTGGACGAGGTGTGGCGCCGGATCGGACTGGTGCCGCAGCGGCCGTACCTGTTCACCGGCACGGTCGCCAGCAACCTGCGGTACGGCAACCCGGACGCCACCGACGCCGAACTCTGGGCGGCGCTGGAGATCGCCCAGGCCCGGGACTTCGTCGCGGAGATGCCGGGCGGGCTGGACGCGCCGATCGCGCAGGGCGGCACGAACGTCTCCGGCGGCCAGCGGCAGCGGCTGGCGATCGCCCGGGCGCTGGTCCGCAAGCCGGAGATCTACCTCTTCGACGACTCGTTCTCGGCGCTCGACCTCGGCACCGACGCCCGGCTGCGGGCCGCGCTGAAGCCGGTCACCGCGGACGCGGCGGTGGTGATCGTGGCCCAACGGGTCTCCACGATCGTCGACGCCGATCAGATCATCGTGCTCGAGGACGGGGGCGTCGTCGGGATGGGACGACACGAGGAACTACTGCACACCTGCCCGACCTACGCCGAGATCGTGGCGTCCCAGCAGACGGCGGAGGTGACGGCATGAGCGAGCGCAGCGAGCGAATCAGCCAGCTCAGTGCCACCGGTCATGGCGGCGCCGAGCGGAGCGAGGTGAGGGCATGACCGCCGTACCCGAGCAGAAGCCGGCCGCCGGCGGCCAGGGCCCCAATGGCCAGGGACCCAACGGCCATGGCCCCCACGGGCAGGGCCCGGGCGGAATGGGCCCTGGCGGGCCCGGGCCCGGCGGGAAGGGCCCCGGCGGCAAGGGCCCCGGCGGGCCGCCGAACCGGCTGCCCCCGGCGGGGCGGCGCCCCGGCGGCGGCCCGCCGTGGATGGGTGCCGCCATGCCGGCGGAGAAGTCGATGAACTTCGGGCCCTCAGCCCGGCGGCTGCTGGGTCGCCTGCGGCCGCACCGCCTGCAGCTGGCGGCGATCATCACCCTGGCGCTGGCGAGCGTCGGGGCGAGCGTGGTCGGTCCGAAGATCCTCGGCCACGCCACCGACCTGATCTTCAGCGGGGTGATGGGCCGCCAGATCCCCGCCAGCCTCACCACGGAGCAGGCGGTGGCCGCGGCCCGGGCGGCCGGCCACGACAACTACGCCGACATGCTGGCCCGGATGGACGTGGTGCCCGGGGCAGGCATCGACTTCACCGCGCTGGGCCGCACGCTCACGCTGGCGCTCGCCCTCTACCTGGGCGCCAGCCTGCTGATGTGGTGGCAGGGCTGGCTGCTCAACGGGGTGGTGCAGCGGACCGTGCTGCGGCTGCGCGCCGACGTGGCGGAGAAACTCAACCGGCTGCCGCTGCCCTACTTCGACCGGCAGCCCCGAGGCGAGCTGCTCAGTCGGGTCACCAATGACATCGACAACATCTCACAGACCCTGTCGCAGACGCTCAGCCAGTTGCTCAGCGCACTGCTGACCGTGGTCGGCGTACTGGCGATGATGTTCTGGATCTCGCCGCTGCTGGCCCTGGTCGCCCTGGTGGCGGTGCCGCTGTCGGTGATTGTCACGCAGCAGATCGCCAAGCGCTCGCAGCGCAGGTTCATCGCCCAGTGGCGGCACACCGGTGAGCTGAACGGCCTGATCGAGGAGGCGTACACCGGTCACGAGCTGGTCAAGGTCTTCGGCCGGCAGCGCGAGGTGCAGGCCGACTTCGAGGCCAAGAACGACGAGCTGTTCAAAGCCAGCTTCGGGGCCCAGTTCATCTCCGGGATCATCATGCCGGCGATGATGTTCGTCGGGAACCTCAGCTACGTCGCGATCGCCGTGGTCGGCGGGCTGCGGGTGGCCTCCGGGTCGATGAGCCTCGGCGACGTGCAGGCGTTCATCCAGTACTCGCGGCAGTTCACCCAGCCGCTCACCCAGGTCGCCTCGATGGCGAACCTGCTCCAGTCCGGAGTGGCCTCCGCCGAACGGGTCTTCGAGGTGCTCGACGCCGAGGAGCAGGCCCCCGACCGGGCCCTACCGGCCCGGGTCACCGGCCGGGTCGAGTTCGAGCACGTCTCCTTCCGGTACGACCCGGACAAGCCGCTGATCGACGACCTGTCGCTGGTCGCCGAGCCCGGTCACACGGTGGCCATCGTCGGCCCGACCGGCGCCGGCAAGACCACCCTGGTCAACCTGATCATGCGGTTCTACGAGCTGGACGCCGGCCGGATCACCCTCGACGGGATGGACATCACCGCGATGCCCCGGGAGCAGCTGCGCAGCCGGATCGGCATGGTGCTCCAGGACACCTGGCTCTTCGGCGGCACCATCCGGGACAACATCGCGTACGGGCGGCCGGAAGCCACCGAGGAGGAGATCCTGGCGGCGGCCCGGGCCACCTTCGTGGACCGGTTCGTCCGCAGCCTCCCCGACGGGTACGACACCGTGATCGACGAGGAGGGCAGCAACGTCAGCGCCGGTGAGAAGCAGCTCATCACCATCGCCCGGGCGTTCCTCGCCGAGCCGTCGCTGCTGATCCTGGACGAGGCGACCAGCTCGGTGGACACCCGGACGGAGGTGCTGCTCCAGCGGGCCATGGCGGCGCTGCGCTCGGACCGGACCAGCTTCGTCATCGCGCACCGGCTCTCCACCATCCGCGACGCGGACCTGATCCTGATGATGGAGAACGGCCGGATCGTCGAGCAGGGCGCGCACGACCAACTCCTCGCCGCCGACGGGGCGTACGCCCGGCTGTACCGGTCGCAGTTCAGCGGCGCCGCGGTCGATGACGAGGGGCCGGTCCCGGCCGGCGCGCCGGCCCGGAGCTGACGGTGGACGGATCAGCCGGCCCGGGTCCGGCCCCCGCCGCGAGGCGGGGGCCGGCCGGCCGGGCGTCAGGCCCCGGGCAGCAGGTCGGCCGAGCGGGCGGCGACCACCCTCCCGATCAGCCCCAGCGCTTGGGGCACCGGCATCGGGTCGAGCCCGCGGCCGTCGCGCAGCCGCAGGGACACCGACCCGTCGGCCGCCTCCCGGGGACCGACCACCCCGAGGTACGGCACCTTCCGGCGGGCCGCGTCGCGGATCCGGGCACCCAGCGAGCCGGCGTGGTCGACCTCGACGCGGAGGCCGTCCGCCTCGGCCCGCCGGGCCAGGTCGCCGACGGCGTCCGCCTGGCCGTCGTCCACCGGGAGCAGCACCAGTTGCACCGGCGCGTACCAGGCCGGGAAGGCGCCGGCGTGCACCTCGATCAGGTACGCGAAGAGTCGTTCCATGCTGCCGACCAGGCTCCGGTGCACCATCACCGGCCGCTTGCGGCTGCCGTCCGCGTCGGTGTACGACAGCTCGAACCGCTCCGGCTTGTCGAAGTCGAGCTGGATGGTGGAGATGGTCGACTCCCGGCCGGCCGCGTCGACGACCTGGATGTCGATCTTCGGGCCGTAGAAGGCCGCCTCGCCGGGCCCCTCGGTGAAGTCCACCCCGTCGAGCGCGGCGCGGAGCAGCTCCTCGGCCCGCACCCACTGGGCATCGTCGCCGACGTACTTCTCCCCCGGCCCGCGCAGCGACAGCCGGAACCCGGCCGGCCGGACGCCGAGCGCGGCGTGCGCCTCGCCGATCAGCCGCAGAATCTCGCGTACCTCGTCGCCGACCTGGTCCAAGGCGCAGAAGTTGTGCGCGTCGTTGAGCGAGATGGCGCGGACCCGGGAGAGCCCGCCGAGCACCCCGGAGCGCTCCGCCCGGTACATCCCGCCCAGCTCGGCGACGCGCAGCGGCAACTCCCGGTAGGAGCGACCCCGTGCCCGGAAGACCAGCGCGTGGTGCGGGCAGAGCGCCGGCCGGAGCACGAACTCGTCGTCGGCGGACAGCCGCATCGGCGGGAACATGTCGTCGGCGAAGTAGCCGAGATGCCCGGACAGCTCGAACAGCTCCCGTTTGCCCAGCGGCGGGGAGTAGACGTGCCGGTAGCCGGCCCGGCGCTCCAGGTCCCGCACGTACTCCTCGACGGCGTGCCGGGCGGCAGCGCCGGCCGGCAGCCAGATGGGCAGCCCGGCCCCCGACAGGGGATCGGAGACGAACAGCTCCAGCTCCCGGCCGAGCCTGCGGTGGTCGATCATGTCGCCCTCCTTGATCGGGTACGACCCGGAGGCGAGCTGGCCCGGAACGCCGCGAGGCCCCGGGGCGGTTCGCCCCGGGGCCTCGTCGACGGATACGTCAGTGCGGCGCGCCGGGGATTCCCGGCGTCGTGGTCACCACCGCGCTGCGCATGCGGCGACCGTACGCGCGACGGATCGGTTCGCGCACCCGGATTTAGCGCCCGCGCGGACTGGGCGATGACGGCGAGGCGCGGCGCCGCCCCGCCACGCGAGCTCTGCGGGGAGCGGGGGCGGGTCGCCGGCACGGGACCTGCCGGCGACCCGCGACGGCCCGGACGCCGGAAACGGGGGATCCGACGTCCACGCGGCCGCGTCCCGACAACGGTACGCCGGTGACCGCCGATCCGCCGCCCGCCGGGGTGGCCAGCGCCACGCCGGGGAAGCGTCACATTCGCCGGCCCCGAATCGTTGTCCACGGGTGGCCCTGTCGTGCCACGGGTCACCACCGGTCCGGGCACCCCGGCGTGACGCGGGACATGCCATCAGGCTCGGTGCGATCGAACGGGGGAATCCGGCGAGGTGGCGATCTTGCCCGAACTCATCGCTGACGTCGCATCGCCGACGTGGGCGTACGCCGTGCTGTTGGGGTTGCTGATCGCCGACGCCTTCGTGCCGGTCGTGCCGACCCAGGTCGTCATGATCACCACCGGCGCGCTGACCGTGTACGGCGGGCTCAGCCTGCCGCTCACCATCACCGTCGGCGCGCTCGGCGTCATCGCCGGCGATCTCGCCTGCTACCTGCTCGGCCGGACCGCACCGGACCGCCGGGCACCCCGACACGCGATGCCCAGCCGGGCCCGCCGGGCCGTGGCCCGGGCCACCCGCGGGCTGCGCGAGCCGGGACCACTGGTGATCCTGCTCTGCCGCTTCGTGCCGGGCGGCCGGATGGCCGCCTGCTTCTCGGCCGGGCGCAGCCGCTACCCCTACCGACTCTTCCTGCTCTACGAGACCTTGGCGGCGACGGGCTGGGCGACGTACGGCAGCCTGGTCGGGCATCTGGGCGGCCGGGCGCTGACCGAGTCGGCGTGGCGGCTCGTGGTGATCGGCGGGGTGGCGGCGGCCGGGTTCGCGGCGGCCGGCTGGGCGATGAGCGCGATCAGCGCCCGCCACACCCGGACGGAGGCCGAGGCCAAAGTTCGGGTCGGGATCGACTGACCTGCCCATCCCCTGGTCGATCGCCTCAAGGGCAGCGCCTTTCACCGCCCGGATCGGCAACATCCACCTCAACGTCGCCTGACCCGTGAGCCGCAGCCGGTAGGGGAGTTCCCGGGGATCGAAGTGGGTGTCCATCCCGGATCCGTTTCGGGTGGCCTCGGCGACAGGCTGGGGCATGCTCGAAAACCGGAGACGCGCCCTGTTGGCCCTCGGCGGGATCGCCCTTGCGGCGGTGCTCGCCGTACTCGGTCACCTCGAGGTGAACGACGATCTGAGCCCCTGGTCGCTGACCGTCAGCGACTTCGCCGTCTCCGACCGGGGCGGCGCGATCGACGTGGCCATGGCGGTGCTCGCCGCCGCGACGGCGGTGCTGATCCCGGCCCTCTGGCGTACCGGATCGGGGACGGACCCCAGCGGGTCGCGGCGAGCGGGTGGCGGACGGGCGCCGACCGGCGGCGGGCCACCCGCCCGGCCGGGTCGGCTGCCGCAGGTGGCCGGGATGTTGCTGGCCGCCTGGACCGCCGGCCTGGTCACCTCCGCCGTGGTACCCACCAATGAGCCCGGCCTCCCCATGGACACCGCGGCCTACCTGCACCGGTACGCGTCGGTGGTCGCCTTCCTCGCCCTGCCGGTCGCCGGCTGGCTGCTCGCCGGGCACCTGGGCGGTCGCGCCGCTGGCTGGCTGCGGGCGCTCACCCTGGCCAGCCTGCTGCTGGCCGGGGCGATGATCTGGTCCGCCTACCCGGGCGAGCGGATGCTGATCGGGCTCGCCGAGCGTCTGCTCATCGTCGCCGAGGTCGCCCTGCTCAGCGTGGTCGCGGTGGCACTGGCCCGCCGCCCGGCCGGCCGCGTCGCCGAGGCCGTCCCGGAAACGGCGGCGGCGCCCACGCCCTTGACCTCAAGGGAGCTTCAACTCTTAGCGTCCGATTGACGGGTCGACGGCGGCCGGTCGGACGAGGAGGCGGAAATGATCCTGGTGACGGGGGCGACCGGCACAGTCGGTCGGGAGGTGGTGTCGCTGCTGCTCGCGCGAGGCGAACAGGTCCGGGCGGTGAGCCGCGACCCGTCCCGGGCGGACCTGCCGGCCGGGGTCGAGGTGGTGGCCGCCGACCTCGGCGACCCCGCCTCGCTCACGCCCCACCTGACCGGCGTCGAGGCGGTCTTCCTGATCTGGCCGTTCACCGACCCGGCCGTGGCCCGGCGGGCCGCCCCCGAGGTCGCCCGGGCGATCGCCGAGCACGCGTCCCGGATCGTCTACCTCTCCGCCCCGGGCGCCGCTGACCAGCCGGCGTCGTTCTGGGCGGAGGTCGAACGGGCGGTCGAGGCGTCCGGCGCGGCATGGACCTTCCTCCGGCCGGTCGGCTTCGCCGCCAACACGCTGATGTGGGCCGACCAGATCCGCGCCGGCGACGTGGTGCGCTGGCCGTACGGGGGCGCGGCCCGGTCACTGATCCACGAGCGGGACCTGGCCGAGGTGGCCGTGGCGGCGTTGACCTCGGACGGCCACGCCGGCGCCCGGTACCTGCTCAGCGGTCCGGCGACGCTGACCCAGGAGGACCAGGTACGCGCCATCGGCCGGGCGGTCGGCCGGGAGCTGCGCTGGTCGGAGATGCCGGTCGGCGAGGCACGGCAGATGCTCTCCGCCGCCTTCGGCGACCCGGCCTTCGCCGACGCCGCGCTGGCCGGCTGGGCCGCCTTCGTCGCCCGCCCCGAACAGGTCACCGACACGGTACGGCGGCTGACCGGCCACCCCGCCCGCACGTACGCCGAGTGGGCCGCCGACCACGCCGCCGCCTTCCGCTGATGCGTCCTCGGGCCGGTCGCCCCGGCGGCCCGAGGACGCGGCGGGTCACTCCAGTTCGTGCAGCATGAGCTGGCGGGCCGCCTCGGTGATCGAGCCCGACAGCGAGGGATAGATGGTGATGGTCTGGGCCAGCTCGTTGACGGTGAGGTTGTTCTCCACCGCCATGGTGATCGGCAGGATCAGTTCGCTGGCCTTCGGCGCCACCACCACGCCGCCGATCACCTGGCCGCTGGCCGGGCGGCAGAAGAGCTTGACGAAGCCGTCGGCGAGGTCGTCCATCTTCGCCCGGGCGTTGCCGGCGAGCGGCAGCATCACCTGGCGGGCCGGGACCTTGCCGGCGTCCACCTCGTTCTGCGAGACGCCGACGGTGGCCAACTCCGGGTCGGTGAAGACGTTCGCGGCGACGGTACGCAGCCGCAGCGGGCGGACCGCCTCGCCGAGCGCGTGCCACATGGCGATCCGGCCCTGCATGGCGGCGACGCTGGCCAGCGGCAGCACCCCGGTGCAGTCACCGGCGGCGTAGATGCCGGGCACGTTGGTCCGGGAGACCCGGTCGACGGTGACGTAGCCGCCCCTGGCCAGCTCGACGCCGTACTCGGCGAGGCCCAGGTTGGCGGTGTTGGGCACCGAGCCGACCGCGATCAGCGCGTGGCTGCCGGACACCTTGCGGCCGTCGGAGAGCTCGACCTCCACGCCGTCGCCGGTCCGGCGGACCGCCTCGGCACGCGAGTTGTTGAGGATGCTCATGCCCCGGTTGCGGAACACCCGCTCGATCGCCATCGCCGCGTCGGCGTCCTCGTGCGGCATGACCCGGTCCCGGCTGGAGACCAGGGTGACCTCGACGCCCATCGCCAGGTAGGCGCTGGCGAACTCGGCGCCGGTCACGCCGGAGCCGACCACGATCAGGTGCTCCGGCAGCTCCGGCAGGTCGTACACCTGGCGCCAGGTCAGGATGCGCTTTCCGTCGGGGACGGCGGTGGGGAGCTGGCGCGGCGTGGCGCCGGTGGCGATCAGGACGGTGGACGCGGCGATCGAGTACTCCTCGTCACCGCCGGCCGGGGTGACGATCACCCGGTGGGTGTGACCGAGCGTGTCCTCGCCCAGCCGGGCGGTGCCGGCGACGAACTCCACCCCGGCCTTGACCAGCTTGGCGTGGATGTCGGCGGACTGGGCCAGGGCGAGCCGCTTCACCCGCTCGTGCACCGCCCGGGCGTCGACGGTGACCGCCTCCAGCCCGTCCGAGTGCACCCCGAACTCCTCGGTGTCCCGGTAGCCGGTCACCACCTCGGAGCTGGCGATGAAGGTCTTCGACGGGACGCAGTCGGAGAGCACGCAGGCGCCGCCGGCCCCCTCCGCCTCGACCACGGTGACATCAGCGTCCAGCTGGGCGGCGACCAGCGCCGCCTCGTACCCGGCCGGCCCCCCGCCGATGATCACGATCTGGCTCACAGCGCTCGCCCCTCGTCCGTGCTCACAGTGACTTTCTTCTCCCCATCGCGCTCGACACGCACCGTCGTATTCTCCCCCACCCGCCGACCGGGCTATCGTCATCGCCGTGCGTCTGTACGCCGCTTACGGCTCAAACCTGGACCCCGCCCGCATGCGCGCCTACTGCCCGCATTCGCCGATGGTGGGTACCGGCTGGCTGGAGGGGTGGCGGCTCACCTTCGCGGGCGAGGGCGTCATCGGCTGGGAGGGCTCGGTCAGCACGGTGGTCGAGTCCCCGGGTGACCGGGTCTTCGTGGCGCTCTACGACATCCACCCGTACGACGCCGCGCAGCTCGACGAGATCGAGGGCGTGACCGCCGGTACGTACCGGAAGCTCACCGTCCGCGTCTCCACGCTGGACGGGGACGTGACCGCGTGGGTCTACGTCTTCGACGGCTACGAGGGCGGCCTGCCGACGTCGTGGTATCTGTCGGAGATCGCGAACGCGGCGGAGAAGGCGGGCGCGCCGGACGACTACGTCACCGAGCTGCGGTCCCGCCCCACCGGCACCGCGTCGGCCTAGAGGCTCTCCCACGCGTCCAGTCTCCCCCGGCCGGTGCCCCGGCCAGCCAGCGACCCCGGAGCGCGGGTCGCGTGTCACACACCCGTGGCGGTGACGGTGCGCTCGTACATGTCGGTCCAGCGCACCTCATTGAGCCCCACCGAGCGGTAGAGGGTCACCGGGGTGGTCGGGTTGGCCAGGTCGACGCCGAGGCCGGCGGACGCCCGGCCCTTCGCGGCGTACGTGGCGAAGGCCCGGCGCAGCAGCGCCGCGCCCACCCCGCGCCGCCGGTACGCGGGCAGCACCGACAGCGTGCGTACCCAGCCCATGTCGTGTTCCAGCGCCTGGTCGGAGGACTGGAGGGCGCCGGCCGGCGCCCCGTCGACCTCGGCGACGAACCACTCGTCCCAGACCTTGCCGTACGACGGGAGCTGCTCCTGCCACGCCTCGAAGCCGAGCGGCTCGTAGTCGGGGGTGTCCCGGAACGCGGTGTCGAAGATCCGATGGAACAGCCGCAGGTCGGCCTCGTCGCCGGCGCGCAGCGGGCGGACGGCCACCCCGGCCGGCGGGGCCGGCTCGGCGGGCAGGTCGGTGAGGGAGCGGGTCATCCGGATGTACCGCTTGACCCGGATGAAGCCGGCCTCGACCAGATCAGCCGCCCAGCGGGTCTCCGGGGCGAAGGCACCGGTGCGGGCGGTCAGGGCGGGCAGGCCACGCTCTGCGGCCCGCTCGGCGACCCTGTCGAGCAGCCGCGCCAGCAGCGGGGCGCGCAGGTCGGCCCCACGCTCGGGGTCCACGAGAACGTCCACCCACTCGCGGCCCACCCCGGTCGGGTTGGCCAGGATCGCCCAGGCGACGGCGGCGCCGTCCGGGTCGGTGACCAGCCACGAGTCCCGGGCCGGGTCGACGAAGGGGGCGGTCAGCGCGGACTCGACGTCCTCGGCGTCGAAGTCCGGGTAGCCGATCGCGAAGGTGTCGGCAGCGTGCACCACCTTCAGGATCGCGGGCACGTCGTCGAGGGTGGGGCGGCGGGCGGCCCAGCCGGCGGGGAGCGTCACGCCGCTGATCCTGGCAGCCCACCCGGCCCGCGCGCCCCTCATTTATCCGCTGCGGAGGTGCAGCCGGGCGGCGGTGAGCAGGTTGAGCAGTTCCGCCCCCTCGCCGGGCGCCAGCGCCCGGAACGCGGTGGCGGCCAGCCGGTCGGTCACCGCCTCGGCCCAGAGCCGTCGCCGCACCAGCGGCCCGACCGGCGGGTACGGAGGCGACCAGCCGCAGGCGGCGGCCCCCGCCTCCCCCTCCGGCCCGGCCAGCACCGCCTCCAGCGGAGTCATCCCGGCGGCCCGGACCGCCAGCAGGTACGCCCCGGCGAAGTGCTCGCGGAGCAGCAGCAGCGCGACGGCCGCCCGGGCGCCCGGCGAGCGGTCCGGCACCGGCATGGCCCGCCAGGCGGCGAACAGTGGCATCCCACTGCCGTCCGCCGCGTCGACCGCGCGTTCCAGCAGGCCGGCCAGGCGGGGCGACTCGGGGGCGTCGCTCAGGTGCTGGACGCCCCACCGGCAGCACTCGGCCAGGTTCGCCTCGGCCACCGCCAGTGGGCGGGCCGTACGGGCGGCGGCGTCCCAGCCGTCGGCGACCGCGTCGGGGGCGATGAAGCCGAGCGCGGCGGCGACCGTCTCGGCGCGGACGTCGCCGAGCGCGCCGGCCCGGCCGGTGATGTAGAACGCCCAGCCGGAGATGCCGAGCAGCCGGGCGCGGCGCAGCGTCGCCGGGCACCGGGAGAAGGCCTCCCCGAGCTCCAGCACCAGCGGCTTGCTGGCGGCGGCGACCTGCTCGGGGGTCATCGACGGCGCACCGCCGTCCGTCCACCGTGGTCGTCCATCCCGATCAGTCTGCCCCGTTGCCCTCCTCGTCGGCATCCTCCTCTTCGGCGTCCAGCGCCTCCATCGCGGCCTCCACCTCCCCGGTACGCCGGCGGGCGGTGGTGAGCGACCGCTCGGCGCCCCGCCGGGCCAGCTTGGCCCGGCTCAGTTCCTGCTCGGCGACGGCCCGGCGGCGTTCCAGCTCGGCAAGTTCGGTCTCGATCCGGTCCAGACTCGCGGCGCCGTCCCGCTCGGCCCGGGCGGCCTCGGCCAGTTCCGCCTCG
Source organism: Micromonospora sp. NPDC047740 (assembly GCF_043204735.1). Classification (NCBI taxonomy): domain Bacteria; kingdom Bacillati; phylum Actinomycetota; class Actinomycetes; order Micromonosporales; family Micromonosporaceae; genus Micromonospora; species Micromonospora sp. NPDC047740. Next base: position 360,051 of record NZ_JBIDCT010000003.1, on the reverse strand, counting down.
GCCCGATCCTGGTCGCCGCGGGCCAACGCCTGCTCGCGTTCCAGCGCCCGGCGGCGTTTCGCCCGCTCGGCCCGGGCCGCTCGCGCCGCGGCCCGCTCGTCGCGTTCCCGGCGGGCCCCGGCCCGTCCGGCCGCCGGCTCCTCCGGCTCCGGTTCCTCCGCGCCCCCGGTGACCAGCCGCAGCTGCGGGCGGGGCACCTCGCCGAAGCCGGCATAGTGGGTGGCCCGGAGCAGTCGGCCGGTGCGGACCTGCTCGGCCACCTCGGCGTCGGAGAGGGCGGCGTTGAGGGTCGCCTCGACCTCGGCCAGCGGAAGCTTCCCGGCCGACGGGGCGCCCGGCTCGGCGGCGGCCAGCTTGCGAGCCTCGTCGACCAGCGCGCCGACCACGGCCCGGCGCTGGGCGGACAGCTCGCGCAGCTTGGCGCCGCGCAGGTCGCGCTGGGCAGTGCGGAGCGACTCGGCGAGCTGCGCCAGGTCGGCGACCAGCTCGGGCCGGCGGATGGCGAGCAGGTTGACCAGCCAGGCGGCCACGGTGGGCCGGCGCAGCTTGCCGATCTCGCGGGCGGCCTTCTGGTCTCCGGCCCGGCGCGCCTCGGCCACGGCGGCGTCCCGGGCCGCGACGAACCGGTCGGGTGGGGTCGCGTAGAGCCGCTGGACCAGCTCGGGGGTGGGTCCAGGCACGGCGGTCAGGCGTCGATCCGGGTGCCCGGTTCGAGGCGGCGGTAGTCGGTGTTCGACAGTGCGGTGTACTGCCGGTCGAGCACGCCGAAACCGTTGTCGTTGAGCAGGCCGTCGTGCAGCGCGTACGCGCGGCGCGGGGCGACCGCCCGGATGAAGTCGACCACTTCGGAGAACTTGTTCCAGGGGGCGTGGATCGGGGCGAAGAGGGTGTCCACCTGGACGTCGTCGGGGACCACCAACGAGTCCCCCGGGTGGTAGACGACGTCGTTGATCAGGAAGCCGAGGTTCTCGATGACCGGGATGTCGGGGTGGATGACGGCGTGCTGGCCGCCGTACGCGCGGATCGCCACGCCGGCGGCGGTGAACGACTCGCCCGGCGCGACCACCGTCAGCGCCTCGGCCGCGTCACCGAGGACCTCGGCGAGCGAGGCCGGGCCGTTGACCCGGAACGGGCGCCGGTCCAGCGCTCGGGTCACCGCCTCGACGTTCACGTGGTCGGGGTGCTGGTGGGTGATCAGCACCGCGTCCGCCCCGTCCAGCGCCTCCGGTTCGCTGTAGACACCGGGGTCGACGACCAGCACTCCCCCGTCGTGCTCCACGCGGAGGCAGGAGTGGGCGTACTTGGTGACCTGCATCGTGACTCCTCGATTATCGAATCGTGACGTCCTCAGCGCAGTCTGCCGGAACCGGCACGATGGCGCGTCGCGTCCGACGTATCGACCCCGGGACGGGGCCGTCGAAGATCGGAGCGGGGACATGAGCGAATCATCAGCACAGCAGCGCAGCGAGGTGACGGCATGAGCGAGCGTCAGCGAGCGAATCATCAGCACAGCGTCGTGGTGCCTCATGCCGGCGCCGAGCGCAGCGAGGTGACGGCATGAGTGGACGAGGGGGACGCCGCCGGGCCGTATCACTGGCGGTGGCGGGGCTGGCGGTGGTGCTTGCCGCAGGGGCTTGCGGCGCCGACAGTGGGCAGAACGACCAGGCCACGTCGGCGGAGGCACCGGCCGCGGGCGCGGCCCAGGACAAGGCGGGCGCGGGCGCGGATCGGGACGCGGCGGCGCCCGCCCCGGCCGGTTCCGGCGGAGCCCAGCCGGACCTGCGGGTCGACCAGCGGTCGATCATCTACACCGGCACGTTGCAGGTCCGGGTCGACGACGTGGAGAAGGCAGCCCGCGCGGCGACCGACGCGGCGACCGCGGCGGGCGGGTTCGTCGGCGGCGACCAGCGGCACAGCGAGGCGGCGGACGCCCGCGCCGAACTGACCCTGCGGGTGCCGGCGGATCGGTTCACCGCGGTCGTCGACGAGTTGTCCCGGCTCGGCCAGCCGGAGCAACGCGAGGTACGCACCGAGGACGTCACCGAGGAGACCGTCGACCTGGACGCCCGGATCGCCACCCAGCGGGCTCGGGTGGACAGCGCCCGGAAGCTGCTCGCCCGGGCCAGCTCGATCAACGAACTGGTCACCTTGGAGAACGAGGTGGGCCGGCGGGAGGCCGACCTGGCGTCGCTGGAGGCGAAGAAACGCCGACTGGCCGACCTGACCGCGCTCTCCACCATCACGGTGACCTTCGTGGGCACCGACGCGACGACCGCCGAGGAGGGGCCGGGACTCGGCTTCCTGGTCGGGCTGCGGGGCGGTTGGAACGTCTTCGTCACCACGATGTTCGTGCTGCTGACCGTGCTGGGCGCGGTGCTGCCGTTCGCGGTGGTGATCGGCGTACCGCTGGTGCTGCTGGTGCGGGCGGCGCGCCGACGTCGGGCGCGCCGGGCGCCACCGGCCGGTCCGGCCCCGACGGTGCCGGGACCGGCCGGTCCGGTGGGTGGTCCGGCGCCTAGCGCGCCGCCGCCAGTGCCCGCAGCGCGGTCTGGACCATGAGGCGTACGCCGACCGGGATGGCGCGCTCGTCCACGTCGAACGAGGCCCGGTGCAGGTCCACGTTGGGCCCGTTCCGGCCGACGCCGAGGCGGGCGAGCGCGCCCGGCACGTGCTCGAGATACCAGGAGAAGTCCTCGCCACCCATGCTCTGCGGGGTCTCCGCGATCCCCTCGGGCCCGAGGGCGGCCGCGGTGGCGGCGGTGAGTACGCCGATGGCGCGGGCGTCGTTGCTGACCGGCGGGCGACCGCGCAGGTATTCCAGGTCGACTGTCGCGCCGGTGGGGGCGATGACGTCCCGGACGACCTGGGCCACGATCTTCGGGGCCTGCTCCCAGGTGTCGCGATCCATCACCCGCAGCGTGCCGGCGGCGCAGGCCTCGGAGGGGATGACGTTGTAGCGGGTGCCGGCCGAGGCGTGGCCGAACACCAGCAGCAGCCCGCTGTTGGCCGCCACCCGCCGGCTGACCAGGGCCGGCACCTCGGTGACCAGCCGGCCCAGCGCGTCGACCAGGTCGACCGTGAGGTGCGGGCGGGCGGTGTGCCCGCCCGGGCCGGTGAGCCGGACGGTGACGTTGTCGGCGGCGGCGGTGATCGGGCCGACCCGGAGACCGACCCGGCCGACCGGGAGGTTCGGGTCGCAGTGGACGGCGAAGATCTGCACCACGTCCTCGAGACCACCGGCCTCGATGACCTCCAGCGAGCCGCAGGGCAGGATCTCCTCGGCCGGCTGGAAGATGAGCCGGACCCGGCCGTCGAGCTGGCCGAGGTCGGCGAGCTGGGCGAGCAGCATGCCGACGCCGAGCATCACCGTGGTGTGCACGTCGTGCCCGCAGGCGTGGCAGACGCCGTCCACGGTGGACCGGTACGGCACGTCCTTCGGGTCGGCGAGCGGCAGCGCGTCGATGTCGGCGCGGAGCGCGATCACCGGGCCGTCCGGGCGCCCGTCGATGTCGCAGATGACGCCGTTGCCCTTGGGCAGCAGGCGGGGCCTCAGCCCGGCGAGGGAGAGCTCCCGGTGGATCAGGGCGGCCGTCTCGAACTCCTCGCCGGACAGTTCCGGGTGGGAGTGGATGTGACGGCGGGTGGCGATGAGCCCGGGTACCCGGAGGGCGAGCAGATGGTCGAGCTCGAAGGGCAGGGGCTGGGACCCGGTCGGCGCCTCCGGCCAGGACGACGCCAGCGGGCTGCCGGAAGGCAGCGTCAACGCACTCGTCACGTCGAATTCTCGATCACTAGAGATGGATGGATCTTCGGGGAGAACAGCAGACAGCCTAGACCGCCGCCGGTGACGCTGCGCAACGTCTTTCGGGTAGCGGTCGGACCGCATAGCGTCACGAATGCCCTGGTGGGAAGGCTCGAATATCTGCGGGACAGCAGGTAGATCGCGGTCGAACGCCGTCATCTGCCCCACACCTCCTACAACGCGTAACCGATTCAACGGTCACCAAATCCCGGGCCGTCGTTCCGAATTGTCGCATTAGTCCCGGCAATTAACTGCCGGTCGGACAATTGCGCGACAACAGTCGGCTGTCGGACGACTCCCCACGGTGACAGGCCGGTCCGCTGTGCAACCGCACAGGCTGTCCGTCCCGTTCACCCGACCGGGTTTACCCGCATTCCGACCGACCACTCCGGCTCGGCGTGTCTGACGCCACGCCGCGACCCGGAGCAGTCGTCCGCACACGCGCACAAAGGGTGGGCCGCACTGCCCCACGGCTCGACGGACGGGCCGGGCAACGCCGCCCGGAGGGCCCGCACCGAAGGTGCCGCCAGGCAGCTCGCCGGCGCCTTCGCAGAGCCGTCTCCGCTTCCGCTCACGTGCGGGGAGACCATCGACTGTACGCCGCCGCGAGGCCCTGGGGCGAGACCCGTACGGCCAGCTCAGGAGGCTCTCAGCCAGGCCGACCCAGGCGCGGCCACCCCTTCCCGGGGCACCGCCCGGGCCGCCGCCGGGAAGCAGGTCAGAACCGGTCGCTCGGCCGGTACGTGCCCCACACCTCGCGCAGCGTCCCGCACACTTCGCCCACCGTGGCCCGGGCGCGCAGCGCCTCCTTCATCGGGTAGAGCACGTTCGCGCTGCCCTCGGCGGCGGCCCGCAGCTCGGCCAGGGCACGCTCGACCGCCTCGGCGTCCCGCTCGGCGCGCAGCTTCGCCAGCCGCTCCGCCTGGGCGGCCTCGATCGCCGGGTCCACCCGCAGCGGCTCGTACGGCTCCTCCTCGTCGATCTGGAACCGGTTGAGCCCGACCACCACCCGCTCGCCCGAGTCGATCTCCTGGGCGATCCGGTACGCGGACTGCTCGATCTCCCGCTTCTGGAAGCCGGCCTCGATCGCGTCCACCGCCGAGCCGTGGTCGAAGACCCGCTGCATCAGTTCGTCGGCGGCCGCCTCGATCTCGGCGGTCATCGCCTCCACCACGTACGACCCGGCGAACGGGTCCACGGTGGCGGTCAGGTCCGTCTCGTACGCCAGCACCTGCTGGGTCCGCAGCGCCAGCCGGGCCGCCTTCTCGGTGGGCAGCGCGATCGCCTCGTCGAAGCTGTTGGTGTGCAGCGACTGGGTGCCGCCGAGCACCGCGCCGAGCCCCTGGATCGCCACCCGGACCAGGTTCACCTCCGGCTGCTGGGCGGTGAGCTGGACGCCCGCGGTCTGGGTGTGGAACCGCAGCATCATCGACTTCGGGTTCTTCGCCCCGAACTCGTCGCGCATCAGCCGGGCCCAGAGCCGGCGGGCCGCCCGGAACTTGGCGACCTCCTCGAGCAGGGTGGTGCGGGCGACGAAGAAGAACGACAGCCGGGGCGCGAAGTCGTCCACGTCCAGCCCGGCGGCCAGCGCCGCCCGGACGTACTCCACGCCGTTGGCCAGGGTGAACGCGATCTCCTGCGCGGGCGTCGCACCGGCCTCCGCCATGTGGTAGCCGGAGATGGAGATGGTGTTCCACTTGGGCACCTCGGCCCGGCAATATGCGAAGGTGTCGGCGACCAGGCGCAGCGACGGCTTCGGCGGGAAGATGTACGTCCCCCGGGCGATGTACTCCTTGAGGATGTCGTTCTGGATGGTGCCGTTGAGCGCCCCGCCCGGCACCCCGGACTCCTCCGCCACGAGCTGATAGAGCAGGAGCAGCACGGAGCCGGGTGCGTTGATGGTCATCGAGGTGGAGACCTTGTCCAGCGGGATGCCGGCGAAGAGCTGCCGCATGTCCTCGATGGAGTCGATGGCGACGCCGACCTTGCCCACCTCACCGTGCGCGATCGGGTCGTCGGAGTCGTAGCCCATCTGGGTGGGCAGGTCGAAGGCGACCGAGAGGCCCATGGTGCCGGCGCGCAGCAGCTGGTGGTAGCGCGCATTCGACTCGGTGGCGGTGCCGAAGCCGGCGTACTGCCGCATGGTCCACGGGCGGGAGGTGTACATCGTCGGGTACACCCCGCGGGTGTACGGGTACTCGCCCGGGGCGCCCAGCCGCTCGGCCAGTTCCCCGGGAAGATCGTCCGCCGTGTAGACGCCCTTGATCGGGAAACCGGACTCGCTTGACCGCCGTTCGCTCATTACCGGATGGTAGGACGCGGCCGGGCGTCGATGGATGAGGGATACCGCACACTGCGCCGGCCGCTCGACGACAGGTGAGTAGCTGGCCACATACCGTCGAGTAGGTAAACGTCCGCCGCGTCGGGTTTCGCATCGGGCGTCGGAACCAGCAAGATAGGGGGGTTGTGTCCCAGCCCCCTCGATATCCCCCGGTGGCTTTTCAAGTGACTCAGATCCCGACGTGGAGCGGCGGACCGGTCAGTCCCCCCACTGGACGCGCGGCACCCGGCACCACCATAGGTGGTCGCTACTCGCTGCGGTCTCCGGTGGGCAACGGCGGCATGGGCACGGTGTGGCGCGCGACCGACACCCTGCTGCGGCGCGATGTGGCGGTCAAGGAGGTCGTGCTCCCTCCGGGGCTGGCCCCCAGCGACCGCGACGCGCTGTACGAGCGGACCCTCCGCGAGGCCCGCGCGGCCGCGGCGATCCAGCACCCGGCCGTGGTTCAGGTCTACGACGTGGTCACCGAGGGTGGCCGCCCGTGGATCGTGATGGAGCTGCTGGACGCGCGCAGCCTGGCCGACATGGTGATCGAGGACGGGCCGGTCGCGCCCCGCGTGGTTGCCAAGATCGGCATCGCGCTGCTCGGCGCCCTAGAGGTGGCGCACGCGATCGGCGTGCTGCACCGCGACGTCAAGCCGGCCAACGTGCTGATCTGCTCCGACGGCCGGTGCGTGCTGACCGACTTCGGCGTCGCCCGGATGCCCACCGACGTGCAGCTCACCACGCCCGGCATGGTGCTCGGGTCGCCGCACTTCATCTCGCCCGAGCGGGCGATGGGCCAGGATTTCGGCCCGCCGAGCGATCTGTTCTCGCTCGGCGTCACGCTCTACACCGCCGTGGAGGGCCGCCCCCCGTTCGACAAGGGCGACCCGATCGAGACCATGCACGCGGTGGTCGAGGACCCGCCGGCCACCCCGCAGCGCAGCGGCCCGCTGACCGGCGTGCTGATGGGCCTGCTGGAGAAGGATCCGGCCCGCCGGTACGACGTGCACACCGCCCGGCGCATGCTGCGTGAGCTGCTCGCCGGCCCGCTGACCAGCAACGCCGTCGCGGTCAACTCGGTCACCGACCCGTACTCGGTGGTGCCGGTGCAGCGGCCGCCGATTCCGCTGCCCGCCGCGCCCGAGCCGAAGCCGACCGGGCAGATCGGCGGCCGGGCGATGATCGGCCCCGGCGAGTCACTGACCGACCGGCTCGCTGCCCTGCGCCGGGGCGAGCGCACCGAGCCCGGAGCGGCCGCGGGCAGCGCGGCGCTGGACGAGACCAGCGCGGACGCGCTGGCCGGTCCGCTGCACACCCCCACCGGCGCGATGCCCGCGCCGGGCGCCGCCCCGGAGGCCACCCAGCGAATCTCGCCGGACGCCACCCAGCGGTTCGGCGGGGGCGCGGGACCGGAGGCCACCCAGCCGGTGTACGGCGGCGGACACCCCGACGCCACCCAGCGGGTCAGCACGGGCCATCCCGACGCGACCCAGCCGGTGTACGGCCGCGGCGTGGACGCCACCCAACCGGTGTACGGCCGCGGCGCCGACGCCACCCAGCCGGTGTACGGCGGCAACCAGTGGTCGGTGCCGGGCACCGGCCAGCCGTGGGCCACCCCGCCCGCCGCGCCGGCCGACGGCGGTGCCCTCGGCAAGGCCCGCGGCGTCGGCAGGCAGCTCGTCGGCACGATCACGGGCTGGCCGCGCAAGGTCCAACTGGCCGCCGCCGGGGGTGTGGCCGTGCTGCTGCTGATCGTCGTGATCGCCCTCAACAGCGGCGGCGACGAGACCCCGCCGCCGATCGTGGGCACGCTGCCGACCGCCACCGCCGAGGCCCCGCCGGTCGAGATGCAGGAAGTCACGGCTAAGGGGATCACCGTCCAGGTACCCAAGGGCTGGGAGCGCAGGGACTCCGACGGCGTCTACGTCGACTTCGTCGACCCGCAGCAGGAGGGCCGGAAGGTGCGGGTGCTCGCCGAGAAATGGAAGAAGGGTGACTCGACGAGCTGGGCCAAGTCCGCCTCCCGGAACCTTGCCGGCAACAGCAAGTCCTGCGCCAAGCCGTACAACGAGATCGCGATGTCGGAGACGGACCTGGCCGGCAAGCCGGCGGCGGAGTTCGAATACACCTGCGGCGAGGGCGACTCGATGCGGCACGGCGTCTGGCGCGGCGTGGTCGAGGACGGGAAGGTGTACTCGTTCTACCTGACCGCCAACGACGCGAAGTTCGCCGAAAGCAAGCCGATCTTCGACGCGATGGCCGGGTCGTTCCAGCTCACCGGGGCCAACTGAGTCGAGGCCGACGGGCAGTGGTGCCCCGACGCCGTGCTATCAAGAGGCCATGGCGGCGGAAACCACTGATCTTGACGAGCTTCGCGACCGGGCCCAGCGGTGGCTCGACGACGACCCCGACCCGGCCAGCCGGGACGAGTTGCGCGCGGTCCTGGACGGACTGCCGGGCAGCGGCCCGGAGCTGGCCGACCGGTTCGCCGGTCCACTGACCTTCGGCACCGCCGGGCTGCGTGGTCCGCTGCGCGCCGGCCCGAACGGGATGAACCTCGCGGTGGTCACCCAGGCCGCCGCCGGGCTGGTCGGCTGGCTCGCCGACCAGGGCGGTGAGGGACCGCTGGTCATCGGGTACGACGCCCGCTACGGCTCGCGGGCGTTCGCCGAGCGCACCGCCCAGGTCGCCACGGGTGCGGGTCGCCCGGCCCTGCTGCTGCCCCGCCCGCTGCCCACCCCGGTGCTGGCGTTCGCGGTGCGGCACCTCGGCGCGGTGGCCGGCGTCATGGTCACCGCCAGCCACAACCCGCCGCAGGACAACGGCTACAAGGTCTACCTCGGCGCGCAACTCGGCGGCGAGTTGGGCGCGGGCGCACAGATCGTTCCCCCGGCCGACGCCGGCATCGAGGCGGCCATCCGGGCGGTCGGCCCGCTGGCGAAGGTGCCGCTCGGCCCGGCCGGCAAGGTGCTCGGCGACGACCTGGTCGCCGCGTACGTGGAGCGGGCCGCCGCAGTGATCGATCCGAGCGGTCGGCGCGACCTGAAGGTGGCGTACACCCCGCTGCACGGGGTGGGCGGCGCGGTGCTGACCGCCGCCTTCGCCCGGGCCGGGTTCGCCGTGCCGGGCGTGGTGCCCGACCAGGCCGAGCCGGACCCGGACTTCCCCACGGTGAATTTCCCCAACCCGGAGGAGCCGGGCGCGGTGGACCGGCTGGTCGCGCTGGCCCGCGACCGGGACGCAGACCTCGCCATCGCCAACGACCCGGATGCGGACCGCTGCGCGGTCGCTGTCCCGGACGGTGCCGGCAACTGGCGGATGCTGCGCGGCGACGAGGTGGGCGCGCTGCTCGCCGACCACCTGATGCGCCGCGGGGTGACCGGCCTGTACGCCACCACCATCGTGTCCTCGTCCCTGCTGCGGGCCATGTGTGCCGCCCGAGGCCTGCCGTACGACGAGACGCTGACCGGGTTCAAGTGGATCGTCCGGGCCGGCGGCGGGAGCGAGCCGCTGGTCTTCGGCTACGAGGAGGCGCTCGGCTACTGCGTCGCGCCGGAGCACGTCCGGGACAAGGACGGCATCACCGCCGCGCTGAGCGTCGCCGAGCTGGCCGCCGGCCTCAAGGCCCAGGGCCGTACGCTCACCGACCGGCTCGACGAGCTGGCCGCCGAGTTCGGCGTGCACCACACCGACCAGCTGTCGGTCCGGGTGGACGACTTGCGGGAGATCGCCGGGATGATGGCCCGGGTCCGGGCGGCCACCCCGGAGACGCTGCTCGGGCACCGGGTCACCGAGGCGAAGGACCTGCTCCCCGGCGCGGACGTGGTGATCCTGCGGACCGACGCGGCCCGGGTGGTGATCCGCCCCTCCGGCACCGAGCCGAAGCTCAAGGCGTACCTGGAGGTGGTGGAGCCGGTCCCGGACGGCGACGTCCCCGCCGCCCGCACCCGCGCCCAGGCCGCGGTCACCACCCTCCGCACCGAGGTGTCCACCGCCCTCGGCCTCTGACCTCTCACGAGTTGATCAAGAGGTTTGCGTCGGCAGGGCGCGCCACCGAGAGGCAAACCTCTTGATCAACGACGGCAGTCGGGGGTCAGGCGCGCTTGCCGAGGGCGGCGTCGATCGCCTGGCCGAGCGCGGCGACCACCAGGCCGATGGAGGGGCGGACCACCGAGTCGTCCAGGCTGACGTTGCCGGAGAAGCCGGCGCCACCGGCGATCGCCTCCAGCCGGCGGCGGGCGTCCCGGGCGTCCTCGCCGGTCAGGCCGAGCGCCGGTTCCATCCGGAGCACCGCCACCAGGGTGGCGAGCGCGGCCGTCCGCTCATCGGGGGCCTGGTCGTCGGTCAGCGCCTCGGCCAGCCGGCGGCGGATGTCCGCCTCCACCGAGGCGTCCGCCACTGGGTAGCGGTGCACGTGGATGAAGCCCAGCTCGGTCTCGTCGATGTCCCGGACCACGCCCCGCCCGCAGAGGTCGCCGAGGATCCGGTCGCGCAGGCCGTGCCGCAGCCGCTGCACCCACGACGACGGGGTGTGCGGCGTGTCGGCGGCGATCCGGGCGAGGACCTCGTCGGCGATCGGCTCACCGGTCGGGGCCGGGTCGATCACCGCCAGGGAGCCGTCGGCGTACGCGATCCGGCCGGCCAGGGCCAGCTCGACCAGCACCGCCGCGGCCATCCCGAGGTCCAGGCTGATCCGGGGCATGGTCGCCTTGCCGGTTTCGTCGTCGTAGGCGAGGAGCAGCAACTCTTCGGCGAGCGCAACACCAGTCATGGCCCGGAACGGTAGCGGCTCCCCGCACCCCCGCGCACGGACTCGCCCACGCGGCGTCCGGACCCGACTGATTCACGGAAAGAGGGCCCATTCCGCACTGGATGGGCCCTCTTTCCGGGAATCTGCGCCTCGCCGGGAGGGCTCGGCCGGGGTGGGTCAGAAGCGGGGCATGCCGCCGAACTGGCGGTCGCCGGCGTCACCGAGGCCCGGGACGATGAACATCCGGTCGTTGAGGCCCTCGTCGATCGAGGCGGTGACCAGGCGCAGCGGCAGGCCGGACCGCTCCAGCCGCTCGATGCCGACGGGCGCGGCGAGGACGCAGAGCACCGTGATGTCGGTGCAGCCGCGGTCGGCGAGCAGCCGGCAGCAGTGCTCCAGCGAGCCGCCGGTGGCCAGCATCGGGTCGAGCACCAGCACCGGCAGTCCGCTCAGGTCGCGGGGCAGCGACTCCATGTACGCGCGGGGCTCGAAGGTCTCCTCGTCGCGGGCCAGGCCGACGAAGCCCATGGACGACTCGGGCAGCAGTCCCAGGGCGGCGTCGGCCATGCCGAGACCGGCCCGCAGCACCGGCACGAGCAGCGGCGGGTTCGCCAGCCGGGTGCCCTCGGTCGCGGTGACCGGGGTCTGGATCGGGTACTTCTCGACGGGGAAGGAGCGCGCGGCCTCGTACACCAGCATGGTGGTGAGTTCGTGCAGCGCGGCCCGGAACGACGCCGAGTCGGTCCGGGCGTCCCGCATGGCGGTCAGCCGTGCCTGGGCGAGCGGGTGGTCAATGACGTGTACGTCCACGAACGCTCAACCTACCGGGCAGACCGGCCCCGCACCGCACCTGCCGGCTGACCAGCGACGCCGCTCACGTGTGGCGCTCACGACCAGGCACCGTGACCAAGATCACACCTCCACGGGATGCGTACTATTCACGCCATGACGGCGACAGCGACGTCGGCCCGGTCGGACCTCTCCGAGCTGGGACGATCCGAGACCGCTCTGCGGACCTTCCTGCACGGCCTGCCGGGCGTGGATCAGGTCGGCGCGGAGCAGCGGGCGGCACAACTCGGCACCCGCTCCATCAAGACCACGGCCAAGGCCCAGGCGATCGACCTGGCGATCCGGATGGTCGACCTGACCACCCTCGAAGGGGCCGACACCCCCGGCAAGGTGCGGGCGCTCGCCACCAAGGCGCTGCGCCCCGACCCGGCTGACCCGTCCTGCCCGCACGTCGGCGCGGTCTGCGTCTATCCCTCGATGGTCCCGTACGTGGCGGAGGTGCTGCGCGGCAGCGGTGTGCACCTGGCCAGCGTGGCGACCGCCTTCCCGTCCGGCCAGGCGCCGCTGGAGGTCAAGCTCGCCGACACCCGGGCCGCGGTTGCGGCCGGCGCCGACGAGATCGACATGGTGATCAACCGGGGTGCCTTCCTGGCCGGCCGCTACCAGGAGGTCTACGACGAGATCGTGGCCACCAAGGAGGCCTGCGGGGAGGCCCACCTCAAGGTGATCCTGGAGACCGGCGAGCTGGCCACGTACGACAACGTGCGGCGGGCCTCCTGGCTGGCCATGCTGGCCGGCGGCGACTTCATCAAGACCTCCACCGGCAAGGTGCCGGTCGCGGCCACCATGCCGGTGACCCTGGTGATGCTGGAGGCGGTCCGCGACTTCCGCGCCGCCACCGGGCGGCAGGTCGGCGTGAAGCCGGCCGGCGGGATCAAGACCAGCAAGGACGCGATCAAGTACCTGGTCATGGTCAACGAGACCGTCGGCCCGGACTGGCTGGACCCGGACTGGTTCCGGTTCGGCGCGTCCAGCCTGCTGAACGACCTGCTCATGCAGCGCACCAAGCTGACGACCGGCGTCTACTCCGGTCCCGACTACTTCACCCTGGACTGAGCGCGATGTTCGAATACGCACCCGCCCCCGAGTCGCGCTCGGTGGTGGACATCAAGCCCACGTACGGGCTGTTCGTCGACGGCACGTTCGTCGACCCGACCGACGGCGGCAGCTTCAAGTCGATCAACCCGGCCTCCGAGGAGGTCCTCGCCGAGATCGCCGAGGCCGGCAGCCAGGACGTGGACCGCGCCGTCCGCGCCGCGCGCAAGGCGTACGAGAAGGTCTGGGGCCCGATGCCGGGCCGCGACCGGGCCAAGTACCTGTTCCGGATCGCCCGCCTGATCCAGGAGCGCTCCCGCGAGCTGGCCGTGCTGGAGTCGCTGGACAACGGCAAGCCGATCAAGGAGTCCCGGGACGTCGACGTCCCGCTGGTCGCCGCACACTTCTTCTACTACGCGGGCTGGGCCGACAAGCTCGACCACGCGGGCTTCGGGCCGGCGCCGCAGCCGCTCGGGGTCGCCGCGCAGGTCATCCCGTGGAACTTCCCGCTGCTCATGCTGGCCTGGAAGATCGCCCCGGCGCTCGCCGCCGGCAACACGGTGGTGCTGAAGCCGGCCGAGACCACCCCGCTGACCGCACTGCTCTTCGCCGAGATCTGCCAGCAGGCCGACCTGCCCGCCGGCGTGGTCAACATCGTCACCGGCGCCGGCGACACCGGCCGGGCGCTGGTCGAGCACCCGGGCGTGGACAAGGTCGCGTTCACCGGCTCCACCGACGTCGGCAAGGCCATCGCCCGCGCGGTCGCCGGCACCCGCAAGAAGCTCACCCTCGAGCTGGGCGGCAAGGCCGCCAACATCGTCTTCGACGACGCCCCGGTCGACCAGGCCGTCGAGGGGATCGTCAACGGCATCTTCTTCAACCAGGGGCACGTCTGCTGCGCCGGCTCCCGGCTGCTGGTCCAGGAGTCGGTCGCCGACCGGGTGCTGGAGTCGCTGAAGCGCCGGATGGCCCAGCTGCGGGTCGGCGACCCGCTGGACAAGAACACCGACATCGGCGCGATCAACTCGGCCGCCCAACTGGAGCGGATCCGCGAGCTCTCCGAGGCCGGGGCCGCCGAGGGCGCCGAGCGCTGGTCGCCGGCCTGCGACCTGCCGGACCGGGGCTTCTGGTTCGCGCCGACCATCTTCACCGGGGTCACCCAGGCGCACCGGATCGCCCGGGAGGAGATCTTCGGCCCGGTGCTCTCCGTGCTCACCTTCCGCACCCCGGCCGAGGCCGTGGAGAAGGCGAACAACACGCCGTACGGGCTGTCGGCCGGGATCTGGACCGACAAGGGCTCCCGGATCCTGTGGCTGGCGGACCGGCTCCGGGCCGGCGTGGTCTGGGCCAACACGTTCAACAAGTTCGACCCCACCTCGCCGTTCGGCGGCTACAAGGAGTCGGGCTACGGCCGCGAGGGTGGCCGGCACGGGCTGGAGGCGTACCTCAATGTCTGAGCGGGTCGCGGTACGCAAGACGTACAAGCTCTTCATCGGCGGGAAGTTCCCGCGCAGCGAGTCGGGACGGTCGTACATCGTGCAGGACTCCAATGTCGTACTGGCCTCCCGCAAGGACGCGCGCGACGCGGTCGTGGCCGCCCGGGCCGCCGTGAAGGGCTGGGCCGGGGCGACCGCGTACAACCGGGGTCAGATCCTCTACCGGGTCGCCGAGATGCTGGAGGGCCGCCGCGAGCAGTTCGTCGCGCTCGGTGTGCCGGCCGACGAGGTCGACGCGGCGATCGACCGCTGGGTCTGGTACGCCGGCTGGTCGGACAAGCTCCCCCAGGTGTACGGCGGCGCGAACCCGGTGGCCGGGCCCTACTTCAACCTGTCCGCCCCCGAGCCGACCGGCGTGGTGGCCGTGGTGGCCCCGGAGGCGCCGGCGCTGCTCGGCCTGGTCAGCGTGATCGCCCCGGCGATCGTCACCGGCAACACCGTGGTGGTGGCGGCGTCGCCGGCGCAGCCGCTGCCGGCGGTGACCCTGGCCGAGGTGCTGGCCACCTCCGACCTGCCGGGCGGGGTGGTCAACATCCTCACCGGCCGGATCACCGAGACGGCGCCGACGCTGGCCGCGCACATGGACGTCAACGCGATCGACCTGACCGGGGTGAGCGACGCCGAACTGGCCGCCGAGCTGGAGGTCAAGGCGGCGGAGAACCTGAAGCGGGTGCTCCGGCCCGCCCCGGCCGGTCACGACTGGTTCGCCGACCCGGGCCTGGCCCGGATGACTGTGCTGCTGGAGACGAAGACTGTGTGGCACCCCAAGGGCGTCTAGCTCTGGTGGGGTTTCCGGCCGTCGCCATCAAGATCTGCACAAGTTCACGGGAAGAGTGGCCTCCGCGCGTCGGGTGGCCACTCTTTCCGGGTAAGAGGGCCCTCGCACGCCGCGGCGGCACAGGGGTCTACTACGGGGGGTAGGATTGGGGCGTGACTCGGCTGGGTGATCTCGAACGTGCGGTGATGGACGTCCTGTGGGACCTGGTCCCCGGCACGTCGGACGGGGTGACCGTCCGCGAGGTCGCCGACGCCCTGGACGGGCGCGAGCTGGCGTACACGACCGTGATGACGGTGCTGGACCGGCTCGCCGGCAAGGGCATGGTGCAGCGCCAGCGGGAGGGTCGGGCCTGGCGCTACCGGGCGGCGGCCAGCCGGGAGGCGCACATCGCCCAGCTCATGCTCGACGCCCTCGACCTCGGCGGCAGCCGGGACGCCGCGCTGGTGCGCTTCGCCCGCTCGGTGACCGGCACCGAGGCGGAGGTGCTGCGCGCGGCGCTGAGCGCCGAGGCCGGGCTGACGGACCGGGTCGAGGACCCGCGGGCCGGGCAGCCGAGGCTGGCCGACGAGGCGACGGACCGGTAGGGCGGCGGCCGTGGCGTACGCCCTGCACTTCGCCGCCAGCATCCTGGCCTGCTGGCTGACCGCGGAGGTGCTCGCCGCCTCGACGTGGACTTGGCGCGCCCCGCGGGTGGCGATCGTCTGCTGGCAGGCGGTCGGGCTGGCGCTCGGCCTCTCCGCGATGGGCCTGCCAATGGCGCTCGGCCTGGCCGCGTACGACCAACCGACCGGGAGCGCCCTGGTCGCCCTCGCCACCGACCTGGCCCACGGCACCCTGCCGGCCGGGGTCGGGGCGGTGCACCTCGGCCTGGTCGGGGTGGGCTTCGGCATCGGCGCGGTGCTGCTCACCACGACCGTCCGCAGCGTCTACGGCACGGTCCGGGCCCAGCGCCGGCACCGGGAGCTGCTCAGCCTGGTCGCCCGCCGGGATCCGACCGTGCCGGGCGCGCTGGTGCTCGACCACCCGAGCGCGGCGGCGTACTGCCTCCCGGGCGTGAAGCCCCGGGTGGTGGTCAGCGCCGGCACGCTCAGTCTGCTGGACCGGGCCGAGCTGGCCGCGGTGCTCACCCACGAGCGGGCGCACGCCCAGGAGCGGCACGATCTGGTACTGCTGCCGTTCACCGCGCTCGGCCGGGCCCTGCCCTGGTTCCGCTGGGTGCGGCACGCACAGGAGCGGGTGGCGCTGCTGGTCGAGATGCGCGCCGACGACAAGGCCCGCGAGCTGCACGCCGAGGCGCCGCTGGCCGGGGCGTTGCGCCGGTTCGCCGCCGCCGGGCACCGGATCACGCCGGCCGGCGCGCTCGGCCTCGGCGACCGGGACCTCGACGTACGGGTGCAGCGGCTGCTGGTCCCGGACCGGACACCCCGGCTGCTGGGCGCCACCGCGCTGGCCGTCACGACCACCCTGGCCGCCCTGCCGATCACCCTCTTCCTGAACTGACCGATCCACGACCAGCCGGGTCTCCAGGCCGGCGATATAGGTAGGCAGCCTACGTGTAGGCTCACTATCAAAAGCGAGCCAACCCGTGGGAGAACGACCATGGATCCCCTGCTCCTCGCCCGCCTGCAGTTCGCCACCACCACCTCGATCCACTTCCTCTTCGTGGTGGTCACCCTCGGCCTGGTCACCCTGCTGGTCGCGCTGCAGACCGCCGGCTTCATCACCGGCAAACCGGTGTACGAGCGGCTGACCCGCTTCTGGGGCCAGCTCTACGTGATCAACTACGTGCTCGGCATCGCCACCGGCATCGTGATGGAGTTCCAGTTCGGGCTGAACTGGAGTGGCCTGTCGCGGTACGTCGGCAACGTCTTCGGCGCGCCGCTGGCCATCGAGACGCTGGTCGCGTTCTTCCTGGAGTCCACGTTCCTCGGCATGTGGATCTTCGGGTGGCACCGGCTGCGCCGCGGCGTCCACCTCGCGCTGCTCTGGGGCGTCGCGCTCACCGCGTACGCCTCGGCGTTCTGGATCATGGTGGCCAACGCGTGGCTCCAGCACCCCGTCGGGTACGAGGTCCGCGACGGCGTCGCGCACCTCACCGATTTCGGCGCGCTGCTCACCAACCCCACCCTCACCTTCGCCTTCGGACACGTGGTGTCGGCGAGCCTGGTCACCGGTGGGATGCTGATGGCCGCGGTCAGCGCCTGGCACCTCATCCGGCGTACCCCGGACTTCGCGCTCTTCCGGAAGTCCCTACGGCTCGGGCTGCTCACCTTCGCGGTCGCGGTGGTCTTCCTGATCGGGTTCGGCTTCGCCCAGTTCGGCCCGGTCGGGGAGCTCCAGCCCACCAAGTTCGGCGGCGGCGCCGACCGGGACGCGCTGGTCGCCGAGTGGACCGCGCGGTTCGGCCCCGGCGACTACACCCCGCCGACGCTGTCCAACGTGGGTCTCGGCTTCATGATCCTGATCGGGATGGCGCTCTTCTTCGGCATCCTGGTGGTGCCGCTGCTCTGGCGGGATTGGATCATCCGGCTGCAGTTCCCGCTCTGGCTGATCCTGCTCGCCGTGCCGCTGCCCTTTGTCGCGGTGATCCTGGGCTGGATCGCCCGCGAGGTGGGGCGCCAGCCCTGGGTCGCGTACGGGCTGCTGCCGACCGGGCAGGCCGTCTCGCCGGTCGGCCCCGGGCTGATGCTCACCTCGCTGGTCGGCTTCACCCTGCTCCTCGGCACCCTCGCCGTCACCAACTGGGTGCTGCTGGCCCGGCACGCCGTCCGAGGCGCGCACGACCCCGCCCTCGGCCGCCCGCCCGCGCCCGACACCGACACCCGTCCCCACCCCGTGTTCGCCTGAGGGAGCCCGCCATGGAACTCGCCTGGTACGCCCTGCTCGGCCTCTTCTTCGCCACCTACCTCGTCCTCGGCGGCTACGACTACGGCGTCGGGCTGCTCCTCGCCCGCGGCGGCACCCTCGCGGCGCGGCGGGCCGCGCTCACCGCCGTCGGGCCGTTCTTCCTCGGCAACGAGGTCTGGCTGGTGGCCGCCGTCGGCATCCTCTTCGGCGCCTTCCCCACCCTGGAGGGCGAACTGCTCTCCGGCCTCTACCCGGCCGTGCTCGGCGCGCTGGCCGGGGTGGTGCTGGTGACCGCCGGCGTGCAGTTACGCAGCCGGCCGCACGCCGGCTCGGCCCGCGCCGGCTGGGACCGGGTGATCGTGGCCGGCAGCGTGCTCGCCGCCCTCGGCTGGGGCGCCGTGCTCGGCGGGCTGCTGCAGGGCCTACCGCTGACGGCCGACGGGCACGTGGCCGGCGTGGGTCACCTCTTCACCCCGTTCGTGGCCGCCGTCGCGCTGGCGACGCTGGCGCTGGTCGCCGTGCAGGGTGCGACGTTCCTCACCCTCCGGCTGCCCGCCGCCGACACCCCGTCGGTCGCCCGGCTGGCCCGGAGGCTGGTGCCGGCGGCGCTCGCCGCGGTCGCCGCGGCCACCCTGCTGGGCCTGCTCTCCGACCGGGTACGCGCCGCCGTGGCCCGCCCGCTGGTCGCCGTACTCCTGCTCTCGGCGCTGGTCGCGGCGTTGCTGGTGGCCCGCACGGCGCTCGGCCGCGGCCGGGCCGGGGTGGCCTTCACGGCGACCAGCGCGGCGCTGGCGCTGCCGGTGGCGCTGATCGGGGCGGCCCTCTGGCCCCGGGTGCTGGTCTCCACGGTCGACCCGGCCGCCTCGCTGACCGTCGCGGACGCCGCGGCGAGCGGGCCGACCCTGTCGCTGCTGGGCTGGCTCGCGCTGCCGCTCGTGCCGGCCCTACTAGGCTTTCAGGCGATGTGCTGGTGGGTGTTCCGGGGACGGACCGACGGCAGGGCACCGGTGTACTGGTGAATCGCCGCCCGTTCGACCCGCGGCTGCTGCGCCGGGTCCCCGCGGCCCGGCGCGACCTCGCCGTGCTCGCAGTGCTGGGCGGGCTGACCGCGCTGCTGGTGGTCGCGCAGGCCACCGCGCTGGCCACGCTGCTGGCGACCGCGATCGACGGGCGGCTGCACCGGGCGGCGCTGGCCGGCTTCGGCGCGGCGGTCGCCGCCCGCGCGCTGGTGAGCTGGGCGCAGGGCACGGTGGCCGCCCGGGTGGCGGCGACGGTGAAGGCCACCCTCCGGGCCGACCTGCTCCGCGCGGTCGGACGGCACGGCCCCACCTGGGTCGCCGGGCAGCGGGCCGGGCAGCTCGCCACCCTCGCCGGCCGGGGCCTGGACGCGCTCGACCCCTACTTCACCGGCTACCTGCCGCAGCTCGTGCTGAGCGTGACCGTGCCGCTGGCCGTGCTGGCCCGGATCCTCCTCGCCGACTGGAGTTCGGCGCTGATCATCGCGTTGACCATCCCGCTCATCCCGATCTTCGGCGCGCTGCTCGGCTGGCAGGCGCAGGCCGCCACCGAGCGGCAGTGGCGGCGGCTGTCGCTGCTCGGCGGGCACTTCCTGGACATGGTGGCCGGACTGCCCACGCTGCGCGCGTTCGGCCGGGCCCGGGCCCAGGTCGACGTGGTACGCCGGATGGCCGACGGGCACCGGCAGGCCACCATGAAGACGCTGCGCATCGCGTTCCTCTCGGCGCTGGTCCTCGAACTGGTCGCCACCCTGTCGGTGGCACTGGTCGCGGTGCCGGTGGGCATCCGGCTGCTCGGTGGCGGGATCACGCTCTCCACCGCGCTGCTGGTGCTGTTGCTCACGCCGGAGGCGTACCTGCCGCTGCGCGCCGCGGGCAGCCGGTTCCACGCCAGCATGGAGGGGCTGACCGCGCTGGACGAGGCGCTCACCGTCTCCGCCCCGCCGGCTCCCGCCGCGCCGGCCCGCGTACCGGCGCCGCCGCCCGGCGGCCACGGCGAGATCCGCTTCGAGGGCGTCACCGTCGCGTACGAGCGGACCACCGCGCTGCGCGACGTCACGCTGACCATCCGGCCCGGCGAACGGATCGCCGTCATTGGACCCAGCGGGGCCGGCAAGAGCACGCTGCTCGGCCTGCTGCTCGGCTTCGTCACCCCGACCGCCGGCCGGGTCACCGTCGGCGGGGTGGACCTCGCCGACGTCGACCTCGACGCGTGGCGGCGCCAGGTGGCCTGGGTGCCGCAGCGGGCCCACCTGTTCGCCGGCTCGCTGGCCGACAACATCCGCCTCGGCGCCCCGGACACCGCCGACGCCGCCCTCGCCCGGGCGGTCACCGACGCGGCGCTGGACGAGGTCGTCGCCGGGCTGCCCGAGGGCCTGGCCACCCCGCTCGGGGAACGCGGCCACGGCCTGTCCAGCGGGCAGCGGCAGCGGGTCGCGCTGGCCCGGGCGTTCCTCCGGGACGCCCCGCTGGTGCTCCTCGACGAGCCGACCGCCCGGCTGGACACCGCCAGCGAGACGGTCGTGCTGGCCGCCACCCGGCGGTTGGTCGCCGGGCGTACCGCGCTGCTGGTCGCGCACCGGCCCGCGCTGCTGGTGGACGCCGACCGGATCCTGCGGGTCGAGGACGGCCGGGTCACCGAGCTGAGCCCGGTGCCGGTCGGGAAGGTGACGGGATGAGCCGAGGCCCTGACCAGCCCGCCGGCGCGTCCGGGGAGCGCCCCGCACGGCCGGACAGGCCGGTTCCCGGACGGCCCGAGCAGCCGGGGATCTCCTCCGGCGGCGAGGTCGTGCCCGGACGGCCCGACCAGCCGGTGCGGGCCGTACCCGGGGGCGTCTCGCGGGACGGGGCGACCCCGGCCGCCCGCGACCCGGGCGCGCCGACCGCCGCCGAGGCGAACCCGCCGGAGCTGACGCCGGACGGGCCCGCCCCGACCGTCGCCGGACCGGGTGCCGGCCCGACGGATGCCGGGGGCGCGACGCGCGCCGAGTGGGCCGTGCTGCGGCTGGCCCGGCCCTGGCTGGGCCGGCTGGTGGGGGCCGGGCTGCTCGCCGCGGCCACGGAGTTCGCCGGGTTGGCCCTGATGGCCACCGCCACCTGGCTGCTGATGAGCGCCGCCGGGCGGCCGACGCTGGACCGGTTGACCGTGGCCATCGTCGCGGTCCGGGCCCTCGCCGTCAGCCGGGGCGTGTTCCGCTACACCGAACGGCTCGCCGGGCACGACGCGGTGCTGCGCATGATCACCGACGTCCGGGCCCGGGTCTTCGCCACCCTCGCCGCCGGGCGGGACGCCGCCGCCCAGCGGACCGGGGACGCGTTGAGCCGGCTCGTCTCCGACGTGGAAGCGGTGCAGGACCTGCTGCTGCGCGTGCTCGTACCGGGGTCCGCCGCCGCGCTGGTGAGCCTGCTCGCCGTCGGGGGCGCCGCGCTGATCTCGCTCCCGGCGGCCGGCGTGCTCGCCGTCGGGCTGCTGGTGGCCGGGGTGGCACTGCCCACGCTGGCCACCGCGCTCACCCGCCGGGCCGCCGACGAGGTGGCCCCGCTGCGCGGGGCGCTCGCCGTGGACGCGGTCGACCTGACCCACGGGGCCGCCGACCTGGCCGCGTTCGGCGCGACCGACCGGGCGCTGGCCGCCGCCGAGGGGCGCGCCCGGCGCCTCGCCCGGCTGGAGCGCCGGCTCGCCGCGACCGGCTTCGCGGTCGACGCGACCGGGGTGCTGGTCAGCGGGCTCACCGCTGCCGGTGTGGTCGTCGTGGCGTTGCGCGCCGGCGTCGGCGGGGTGCTGGTCGGCGTCCTCGCCGTCGGCACCCTCGCCGCGGTCGAGATCGCCCTCGCCCTGGTCGGGGCCGCCCGGCAGCGGACCCAGCTCCGCACCGGACTGGCCCGGGTGGCCGCCCTGCTCACCGCCCCGGCACCGCCCCCCGCCGCCGGTCCGGCGGCCCGCACCGGCGACCGGCACGACGTCCGGTTCGCCGGGGTGACCGTGCGGTACCGGGCGGGGGCGGCGCCCGCCCTGGACGGGGTCGAGTTGGACCTGCCGGCCGGCCGTCGGGTGGCCGTGGTCGGGCCGAGCGGGGCCGGCAAGAGCACGCTGGCGGCGGTGCTCACCGGCGCGGTACGCCCCGCCGCCGGCCGGGTCACCCTGGACGGGGTGGAGGTGTCCGCATACCCGGCCGAGGAGCTGCCCCGGGCGATCGGCGGGCTGCTCGCCGAGGCGTACGTCTTCCACGCCTCGGTCCGGGAGAACCTGCTGCTTGGCCGGCCGCGGGCGACCGAGGAGGAGCTGGCCGCCGCCACCCGCGCGGCCGGCCTGCTGGACTGGGTACGCGCCCAGCCCGACGGCTGGGACACCGTCGTCGGCGAGCAGGGCGGGCAGCTCTCCGGCGGCCAGCGGCAGCGGCTCGCGCTGGCCCGTGCCCTGCTGGCCGCCCCGGCGGTGCTGGTGCTGGACGAGCCGACCGAGGGTCTCGACCCGGCCGCCGCGGACGCCGTGCTCGCCTCGGCGCTGGCCGCCACCCCGGCCCACCACTCGGTGCTGCTGATCAGCCACCGGCTGAGCGGCCTGGCGGAGCTCGACGAGATCGTCGTGCTCGACGCCGGCCGGGTGGTACAGCGCGGCCGGCACGCCGAGCTGGTGGCGCAGCCCGGCTGGTACCGCGACCAGTGGCTGCTCCAGGAAGCGGCGGAGCGGGGCTACCTGGCGCTGGCACCCTGAGCACCCTTCCGGGAAATTCCCGGACGCGGTCCGCGCCGCGGGGTGGCAGGGTGGGTCCCATGCGGGGGTACGCGGACGTGCTCGTGGAGGAACGGCTGCGGGAGCTGGCCGGCCAGTTGCACGGGCCGGCCAGCCTCAAGGCCGACCTGCTGACCGAGGCGCGGCACGCGTTGCTGGACGCCGTCGAGGCATACCGGGAGGACGGCCTGCCGCCGGCGGAGGCCGAGCGGCGGGCGGTGGCCGAGTTCGGCAGCCCCGCCCAGCTCGTGCCCGACTACCAGGCCGAGCTGGCGGCCGGGGCGCTGCGCCGGCTGGCGCTGCGGGCGCTGGCGGTCGCGGTCCTGCTGATGGCCGGTGGCGACCTGACCTGGCGGGGGTCGAGCTGGAGCGACGGACCCCGGCCACCGGAGGGCTACCTGCTCCTGTCCGCCTCGCTGACCGCGATCTGGCTGCTGATCGCCGGCCTGGCGCTGGCCGGCCTGCTGCTCGGGGTCCTCGCCGCTCGATACCGGTCGTCCCGGCTCCCCCGGCTGGCGCGGGCTGCGGGCTTCGGGCTGACCGGCGGGCTGGCACTCGGCGCGGTCGCCGTCAGCGCCCTGTTCGGCTGGTCGGTCGGCCTCTGGAACGCGGCCCTGACCTGGCCCCCGATGATCATCGGCGCGGCGCTGGTGAGCGTCGGCTGGTTCGCGCTCGCCCGGGCGGCGCGCTGCTGGCTGCTGGCCACCCGCTGACGCCGGCCGGCGGCCGGTCGAGGCAGTCAGGCCGGTGCGCCCGGCGGCTCGCCCGGGCCGAGGAAACGACCGACCGTGGCGCTGAACTCGCGCCAGCCGGCCCGTTCGCCGGCGAGCGCCCGCCCCCCGGCCTCGGTGAGCTGGTAGGTGCGCCGCTCCCGGCCGTTGACGGTGCTCCACGAGCTCGCCACGTAGCCGGCCCGCTCCAGGCGGCGCAGGGCCGGGTAGATGGTGCCGGTGGGGAGGTCCAGGGTGCCGCCGCTGCGGGCCCGGAGCGCCTCGATGATCGCGTAGCCGTGCAGGGCGCCCTGCTCCAGCACGGCAAGCAGCAGCGCGTCGAGGTGTCCGTGCAGCGCCTGGGCCTTCATGTGTAGCAAGACTACTTGTCTGCCGGTCGGGACGCCACCGGGGTGCGGCTCCCGGCCGTACCGGGTCGCCGTTTAGGGTATGTGCGCAGAGTCACTCGGCGGCCGGAGGCGTCGCCGGGTGGGCAACCCGACAGCACACGGAGGTCAGCGTGGCCCGCCAGTCGCCCCACCGGCCCGACGCCGACGAGCCCGAGCTCGACGACACCACCCCGTCGGCCGCCGAAGACGAGGTCGAGGTCGACCGTCCGGCGGCGGACCGCGCGCTCTGGGACGAGTTGCGGGTCGACCCGGTGGAAATCGCCCTGCCCGCCGGCACCGGCTTCACCCTGCGGGCGTACCGGCCGGCACGGGAGCTGACCCCGACCGACGTCGCCGAGCGCGACCAGGACGACCCCTTCCTGGCCCGGCGCCAGGTCGTCGAGACCGAGGACGACGAGGAGGTGGTGATCCTCGACGAGGAGTTCGCCGCCCTCACCGCCGAGGAGGAAGAGGACGAGGAGCGCCCCAAGGGTCGCCGGCGCGGCACGGCCGAGGCGGCGGACGAGGACGCTGAGGACGCCGACGAGGACGAGGACGAGGCGGACGAGGACGCGGGCGACGAGGAGGTGCCCGTCTTCCTCAGCCACCGCGGCAAGCTGCTGCTGTTCAAGTCCCCGGAGTCGCTGGTCAGTTTCATCCGTTCCGGCGCGCCCAACGACCTGTCTCAACTGGACAGCTGGAATGAATTGTCCGAACGGGTGGAACCCGGCGACATCGCCCCGCTGGACGAGGACACCTACGAGCTCGACCTCGTGGTGGAGAACCTCCGCGGCGGCCACGACGCGTGGGACCCCACGCTCCTGATCGAGGCCGGCGAGATCGCCCGTGACCTGGCGTACGCGCTGCAGCTACCAGCCGTGCTGGACATGCTCTCCGCAGGCTCGAGCCTCGACGATCTGGACGAGTCGCTGCGGGCGAGCGTCAACGGTGGACTCGGTGGTTTCCTGGGTCGGCGCCGGCTGAAGAAAATCGGGGCACAAACCGCAAGTTTGGGTTGGCGCACCATTGTCGGCAAGATCTCTGCCGTTGTGGACTGGCGCGACTGACCCGGACCGGGGAGCATCAGTCTCTGGCAGAGCATGACCTGTGTCCCGGGAGGAGGACGACGCCGTGGCGCTCGTGCGCGTGTACTGCGGTCTGGCCTCGGCGGATCCGGCCGACCGGCCTGCTTCGGCCGGTTCGACGCTGACGTCCGCTGTGGTCGACGACGCAGGCCGTCTGCTGCATGTCTACGAGATCGGCGACGACCCCGCTGGCTACGCCCAGCTGGTCGCGCTGCTCGTGGAGCGGTCGGGCGGGCCGAGCGGTGCGGCCATCGCCGCCGACAGTGACGACCACACCGTCACCTCGCTGCTCAGTGCGGCCGGTCGGCCACTGGCGATCGCGGACGACGACTCGGTCGACGACTTCGCCGAGCGCTTCGCCGACGACGACTCGCTGGAGGAGATGCAGTCCCCGCCGGCCGAGCGCCGGGCGGTCGGGCTGGCCCGGGCGCTGCAGGCGGGCGCCCTCTCCGCGGTCACCCTGCCGGCCCCCCGGGATCTCGCTGGCTACAAGCAGGTCCTCGCCGCGCACGCCGCGCTGGCCAGCGGGCGGCACTCCGCCGCCGTGGCGCTGCGCGAGGTGCTCCGCGAGCTCTACCCGGCCGCCCTCCGCGCCTACCCGGACCCGGCCGAGCCGGTCTCCCTGGCCATCCTCGACGCGCTGCCGGAGCCCGGCATGCTCAGCGGCACGGTGGCCCGGGGCCGCGAGGTCGGAGTCGCCGCAGACGCGGTCGCCGCGCACCTCGCCAGCGAGGGCGTCGCGGACGCCGACACCATCAACGACGCGGTCACCGCGCTGCGGGTCGCCATCGCCGAGACGCCTCGACGGGCCGCCGTCAACCGGGCGCTCACCGCCGCCGTCGCGGAGACGGTCCGGCAGGCGGTCTCCGCCGTCCGGGCCTGCGACGCCGGCTGCGAGGCCCTGGTCGACGCGCTCAGCGCCCGGGTGACCACGCCCGCCCCGGCACCGGGCCGCCGGGCCGTCACCGGGCGAGGCGAGCCGGTCGACGATCGGCCCACCCTCGGCAACACCGGCACCGGCCTGCGTACGGTCCGGCCGGCGGAGCCCGAGCCGGTCGGCCGACGCACCCGCCCCGAGCCGGTCTCCGGGCCGGCCGCGCCCGCGTCGCCCCGTCCGCTCGGCCCGCCGCCGGTCGCCCCGGCACCGGTCGCGCCGCCGCCCGTCGCCCCCGCCCCGGTCACCCCGGCCGCCGCCAGCGGCCGGCCGACGTCCGCGCCGCCGGCGCGTACCGAGCCGACCGGCGCGCCGCTGCCGCAGCGGGTGGACGCCCCGGCCAACCGGCCGATCTCCGCACCGCCCCCGCCGCCGCCCGGGATCACCCCGATCGCCCCTGCCCAGCGGGGCAAGGTGCCGCCGGCCGAGGCCGGCGAGCCGTTCCGCCCGACGCTGACCACGGCGGCAATCAACAGCGCCCGGGCCGAGCGGCAGCGGACCGTTATCCCGCCCCGGCCCAAGACCAACCAGGAGCCGCCGACCGGCGGCTTCAGCGCCACCGACCTGAACGTCCCGGTGCCGACCCCGCGCCCCAACCAGGAGTCCGCTCCCCCGGGCTCCCGGGCCAACTGGCCGCTCGTCAACAACAGCGACGACCAGGACGACCGCGCCGTCCAGGCGCCGCCCGCCTACTCCTATGGCGGGGGCGTGGACGCGCCGAGCGACCCGGGCACCAGCCGGGTCACCCCGCCGTGGCTCGCGGACGACCTGCCGCAGGAGCCGCCGATGCTCCGCCTGGTGGAGCCGCCACCGCTGGCCGACCGGGCGCTACGCGACGAACTGGACGCGCCGACCGACCCGGGCCTGGACGCGCCGTCCCTGCGGCTCGTCGAGCGGCAGGAGGCGACCAGGCAGGGCCGCCCGGCGCCCCGCGCCGAGCTGCCCACCCCGCCGGAGCGGCGGCCCGAGCCGAAGGAGCACCGGCCACCGCCGGTGTCCGACGAGGGCGACGGTGACCTGCTGATCTTCGCCCAGGCGAAGTCCGCCTGGTTCGTCGGGCACGGGGACGAAGCCGACCTGGACTGGTCGAGCACCGCGGACACCGGCTGGCAGGCCGCCCAGCAGGCGGCCCGCCCGTCGGTGGGTACGGAGACCAAGGCCGGTCTGCCGAAGCGGGTCCCGCAGGCCAACCTGGTGCCGGGTTCGCCGCTGCGCGAGGAGCGTCCACTGCGGATCGTCCGGAACGCGGCCAGCCTCGCCGAAAACACCACGGGTTACTTCCGAGGTTGGCGGCGTGGCCAGGAGATCGGCGGCTTCGCCGTCGGCGGCCGCCCCGGCCGGGAGGCCGCCGGTGGCTGGGACTTCAGCCGGGACACCGGCGACCGCGACGACGAGCGGGAGTACGAGTACCGTTCCGCCGGCTACCGGTCCTGATCCGCGCCGTACGGCTTCCCACCCGCGCGTCCCTGCCCGAGGGTGAGTCATGCTGCGCTGGCCCGGTGCACGTACGTCTACGGCTGCGGGCGTACCTGCCGAGGCAGGTGTGGCCGAGGGCATCAGCGGGGCGTTCGCCTTCGCACCGCTGCGGCACGACGGTATGGACAGCGAGAAGCGCCCGGTGGCCGATGGCCACCGGGCGCTTCTGTCACGCCGGTCAGGCGGGGGCGACCGCCCGGGAACGCCGCATGGTCAGCACGTACTCGACCAGCGAGATCAGCACATGCTTGGTCGACTCCCGGTTGCGGGCGTCGCACGCCACCACCGGCACCTCGCTGGAGATGGCCAGCGCGTCCCGGACGTCCTGCGGGTCGTGGTACTGCATGCCGTCGAAGCAGTTGATGGCCACCAGGTACGGCAGCCGCCGGTGCTCGAAGAAGTCGATCGCGGCGAAGCAGTCGGCCAGCCGGCGGGTGTCGACCAGCACCACGGCACCGATGGCACCCCGGACCAGCTCGTCCCACATGAACCAGAACCGCGTCTGACCCGGCGTACCGAACAGGTACAGGATCAGGTCCCGATCGATCGAGATACGACCGAAGTCCATCGCCACCGTGGTCGTCGTCTTGCCCGGCACCTGCCGGGTGTCGTCGACGCCCACGCCGGCGGAGGTCATGATCGCCTCGGTGGTCAGCGGCGTGATCTCCGAGACCGAACCGACCAGCGTCGTCTTGCCGACGCCGAACCCACCGGCAATAACGATCTTCGCCGACGTCACGCGCCCACTCGGGGCCGACGGCCGGTGCGACATGTCAGAGCCTGCGAAGTCCACTCAGCACCCTCTCCAGCAGTTCAGTGCCCACCGCGTCGTCGGAGTCGTCCAGGATGGTCGGCTCGTGGACCGCGACCAGGCCGTCCGTCGCCATGTCGGCGATGAGCACCCGGGCCACGCCGAGCGGAAGCTGCATCCGCGCCGCGATCTCGGCGAGCGACTGCACGCGTCCGTCACACAGCGCGGCGATGTACTGGTGCTCACGACCCTGGCCGCCATTGCCATTGGCAACGGCCCGGCCGCGCACCGTCGTCTCGACGAGCGCCTCCAGGGCGATCTCGAGCCGGGGACGGGTACGACCGCGGGTCACGGCGTATGGACGGACCAGCGCTCCGGTCGGCTCGTCACGATCGGCCATGTCGCCGCTCACCTCCTTCGTACCCAGCACCGGCTCGCCCCGGTGGAACTCGTCGTTGTCGTAGTCGTTCCCGCTTCTGACCCACCGGTCAGCGCGTCGGTCAGCCCATCATCCCGACAGCCGTACGCGGCTGCGGGGTCAGGGCGTCGCCCACCCGGTCGACGAGCAGGGCCATCTCGTAGCCGACCTGCCCCACGTCGCAGCTGCGCGCGGCGAGTACCGCGAACGACGAGCCGTCCGAGATGGACATCAGGAACAGGAAGCCGTTGTCCATCTCGACGACGGTCTGCAGCACCGCCCCACCCTCGAAGCAGCGCGCCGCGCCCTGGGTCAGGCTGACCAGGCCGGACGCGATCGCCGCGAGCTGGTCCGCGCGGTCCCGCGGAAGGTCACGGGACGAAGCGAGAAGCAGGCCGTCGGCGGAGACCGCGACCGCGTGCGCCACACCGGGCACCCGGTCGGCGAAGTTGGCGAGCAGCCATCCGAGATCCTGCGTACTAGTCATCGTTGTTGCTCCTTCTGTCCGCTCCCGGCCACGGGCCTGAGCCAGACTGCGAGGACTGCTGACCGCCCGGAGTGGCCTCCGAGCCGGCCGAGTTGCTGTCGGTCGGGTGGTTACGCCCCCGCTGCACGCCCCGGTGGTAGGCCGACAGCAGACCCCGGACGCCTTCCGGCGTCCGGCGCTGCACCGAGGCGGACGGCTTCTCGATACCGCCCGGGACGAGCTGCGCCATCGGCACCCGCTTGGGGAGGCCCTTCTGGGTGGTCTCGGCGACCGGGACCTCGGTGGCCGCCGAGGCGGCCCGCCAGCCGTCGTCGGCCACGGTCTGCCAGCCGGGAGATGGCTGTTGCGGCCGCCGGCTCGGCAGTGCTTCGGCGTAATCGGGACGGACGCCTTCGTTCGCCGATCCGTTGTCGCGCGGTGCTCCGCCAGCCGTCGGAGTGTGTGCCATCGGTGTGTTACCTGTCGTCCCGGGTGTTGTCTGCTGGACGGCCTGACCGGCGGCGTCGACCTTGGCGAACTGCTGGGTGGCCGCACCGTTCGCCGCCGGGCCTTGCGCTGCGGCGGTCTCCTCCGGCCCCGGCTTGCGGGTGCGGAACCAGGCCGACTCCAGCTCCCGGAAGATCGGCAGCTCCATCGTCTCGTCCGCGTACCGCTGGCGGTTGGCCGTCGGCTGCGGCGTGGTCGGCCGCGGCGCGGGGGCCGACGCGGGCCGGCTGAGCGCCGGCGGCGTCTCCGGCCGGGCGACCCGGGGCAACTCGGTGGTCATGTCCAGGCCGGCAGCCAGGCGCTCCGGCACCGGCGGTGCGGCGGCCGGGTCCGGCGCGGGAACCGGCGGCCAGGCCGGCGGGGCGCCGAAGCTGGGCGCGGGGGTCGGCGGGGCCGGACGCGGCAGGTGGCTCACCGGCGGCACGGAGACCGGCTGGCCGGGGGCGGGCGAGGCCGACACCGGCTGCGCCGAGACCGGCGCGGCCGAGACGGGGTGGCCCGAGACCGGCGAGGCCGAAACGGGTACGCCGGATACCGGCGGCGCGGAGACCGGCGGGAACGGCGGGCCGGAGACCGGCGGCGGGTTGTACGGCCACGCCTCCGGGCTGCTCGGCAGCTGCCGCGGGATGGGCGGCTGCTGGCCGGTGCTGGCCGGGTCGCCGTCGGCCGGGCTGCGCCGCTGCGGCAGCGGGTCGACCGGCTGGCCGTTCGACGTGCGGGGGGTGTAGCCGTCACCACCGGCGGCGCCGCTGGCCCCGGTCAGGTCGGACCAGGCCGGCATCGAGCGCGCGCCACCCGGGCTGGCCGGGGTGCCGGCGCCGTTGCGCGGCGCCGCGTCGAAGGCCCGCCCACCAAATGTCACCTGGTTGCCGGACGAGCCCGGGCGCGGGGCCGGCGGGGTCTGCGGGCCGTTGTTGAGCGCGGCCACGGCGCCGAATGCGGCGGCCAGGCCACCGCCCTGCGGTGGGCCGGCCGCGCCGGCCGGGAGGGCGGGCGTCGGGTGGCCCCGGCCGGAGAGGGCGCGCGGCACCAGGACCGAGGTCGGCAGCGCGACGTCGGCCACCATGCCCCGGTCGCCGCCGGGCCGCAGCTCGACCTTGACGCCGTGCCGGGCAGCGAGCCGCGCAACCACGACCAGGCCCATCATCCGGGAGACCGCGACGTCCACCTGCGGCGGAGTGGCGAGCCGCTCGTTCAGCTCGCGCAGCTGCTCGGCGCTGATGCCGATGCCCCGGTCCTCCACGTAGAGCGTCGCGCGGTCGCCCACCCGGCGGGCCTCCACCATGACGTGGGAGTCCGGCGGGGAGAACGCGGTGGCGTTGTCGAAGAGCTCGGCGACCAGGTGCACCAGGTCGTTGACCGCGTGCGCGGCGACCTCGATGTCCCGGTCGATCACGCCGAACTCGATCCGGGTGTAGTGCTCGACCTCGGACTGGGCGGCGCGGAGCACGTCGATGAGGGCGGCGGGCTCGCGCTGCACGCGGGTGGAGTCGGCACCGGCGAGAACCAGCAGGTTCTCGTCGTTGCGGCGCATCCGGGTGGCGAGGTGGTCGAGCTGGAACAGCTCGGCCAGCCGGTCCGGGTCCTCCTCGCCGCGCTCCAGCCGGTCGAGGTGGCCGATCAGCCGGTCGACCAGGATCTGCGACCGGCGGGCCAGGTTGACGAACATCGTCGCGACGGACGCCCGGAGGGCGGCCTGCTCGGCGGCGGTCCGGACGGCCTCCAGGTGGACGGCGTTGAACGCCTCGGTCACCTGGCCGAACTCGTCCTTGCTGCGGACCGGCAGCGGCTCGGCGATCTGGTTGGCCAGCTGCACCGGGGTGAGCTGTCCGGTGACCTGCGGGTCCCGCAGCCGGGCCACCGCCTGCGGCAGGCCGTACTGGGCCACCGAGAGGGCGCCCTGCCGCAGCTCGCGCAGCGAGCGGGCCATCGAGCGGGCGACCAGGTACGCGAAGAGGATGGCCAGCAGCAGCATGCTGAGCAGCAGGCCGGTCTCCAGGAACACCTGGGTCTGGGTGGCCGAGCGGAGGCTGCCGGCCTGCCGGACCACGTTGCCGTCGAGCCGCTTCTCCACGGTACGGAGCAGCTTGGCGTTGGCCACCATGGCCTTGTCCCACTGGTCCGTGTTGACCTGGACATCGGACAGTTTCGCGGCGCTGCTGATCTGACGCTGGTAGTTCAGCGACTCGCGCAGGTCGGGGCCGGAGACGGTCTGCTCGTAGAACGCGGAGTCGGCCTGGTTGGCGATCGCCTTGAAGTTCTCCTGCGCCTGGATCCCGCCGGTCCCGGTGGCGATGAATTTGTCGCGTAGCGCCGGGGTGAGGGCCCTGCCCAGCAGGGCCTGGTGGACGACCAGGCGGCGCTGGGACAGCCACTCCTTCTCCCGGGCGACGGCGGCACCGGCCCGCATCCGGTCGCTCAGGTCGTTGTCACCGGCGAGCTGGGTGGCCGAGTCCCGGATCGAGATGAGGTCGTTGATCAGTCCCTCGTACGCCTGCTGCGCGTCGCTGATGCTCATCTTGCCGTTGAGCACCTGGCTCCGGGTCCCCGGCAGGTCGGAGAGGCTCTTGTCGATCTTGCCGAGCAGGCGATCGAAGTTCGCCGGCAGGCCGTCGATCGCGTTCCGCTCCTGCCGGTAGGGCGTCTTCACCTGGTCGACCCGCTGGTTGGCCCGGTTGTAGGCCTCCTCGTACTGGGCCCTGGTCTGGACCTGGCTCGAGCCGAGCCACAGCACCGCGTTGACCCGCTCGTCCTGCAGCGTGTCGACCAGATCACCCGAGTAGCCGATCAGATTGGCCAGGTTGCCTGCCCGGTTGGCATCGTTGAGCGTCCCCAGGTGGTCGACCAGACCACTGGTGCCGACCACGACCGTGGCGATGGTCGGCACGATCATGATCAGACCGAGCTTGGACCAGATCGGCATGTCGCGGAGCCGGCTGGCCGGCCGGCGCAGCCGCGACAGGAAGGAGCCCGCCGTCGTTGGCCGTTTGCTCACGTCACCGCCCTCGCATTACCGCGTCCGGACGTCGCCGTTGGGCAACGCCGAGCGACCGACCCGGCGGGTCGGACCTCCGAGATTCCATCACGCCGCCCGGCAAACGGAAAGCCCAGGTTGTCCGTCGCCGTTGGTGTGATGAGATGTTGATGCAATTTGGCAGCAATCTGTCTGGCCGGAGTCACTGAAAGTAATGGAACACCCTCACCGCGTCGTCCTCCTCGCTGGACCCTCCGGCTCCGGAAAGTCGTACATAGCCGAGCGAACCGGACTTCCTGTGCTCTGCCTTGACGACTTTTACAAGGACGGCGATGACCCTACGTTGCCGCGCCGGAACGGGCAGGCCGACTGGGAGTCGCCCCTGTCCTGGGACGCGGATGCAGCGGTGGACACGATTGCCCGACTGGCCCGGGACGGCAAGGCCGAAGTGCCGGTTTATGCGATCGGCGCAGACCGTAAGGTGGCCACCCGGCCATTTGATCTCGCCGGATCGCCACTTTTCGTGGCCGAAGGGATCTTCGCCGCCGAGATCGTCGACGAGTGCCGGCGTCGCGGCCTGCTCGCCGGGGCGTACGCGCTGCGCCGGCCGCGGGGGGCGACCTTCGTCCGCCGACTCGCCCGCGACCTCTCCGAGCAGCGCAAGGCGCCCCGGGTGCTGATCCGGCGCGGGGTTGCGCTGCTCCGCGCGGAGCCCGCGGTGCTGCGCCGGCAGACCGGGCTGGGCGCCGAGGCGGCCCGGGCCGGCGAGGTGCTGCGCCGGGTGGCCGCGCTGCTCGCCGGCCACCCGCACCAGCATCCGTGATCAGCCGATCAGCTTGGCGTACGCCGGCTTGATCACCTCGTCGATGATCGTCAGCCGCTCGTCGAACGGGATGAAGGCACTCTTCATCGCGTTGATGGTGAACCACTGGAGTTCCTTCCAGCCGTAGCCGAAGGCCTCCACCAGCAGCGCCATCTCCCGGGACATCGAGGTGCCGCTCATCAACCGGTTGTCGGTGTTGACGGTCACCCGGAAGCGCAGGTCGCGCAGCAGCCCGATCGGGTGCTCGGCGATCGACGGCGCCGCCCCGGTCTGCACGTTCGACGACGGGCAGAGCTCCAGCGGGATCCGCTTGTCCCGGACGTACGCGGCCAGCCGGCCCAGCACCGGCGGCGACCCGGGGGTGATGTCGTCGACGATCCGGACGCCGTGCCCGAGCCGGTCGGCGCCGCACCACTGGATCGCCTGCCAGATCGACGGCAGCCCGAACGCCTCGCCGGCGTGGATGGTGAAGTGGAAGTTCTCCCGCTGGAGGTACTCGAAGGCGTCCAGGTGCCGGGTGGGCGGGAAGCCCGCCTCCGCGCCGGCGATGTCGAAGCCGACCACCCCGGTGTCCCGGTGCCGGACGGCCAGCTCGGCGATCTCCTGGGAGCGGGCGGCGTGCCGCATCGCGGTGAGCAGCGTGCCGATCCGGATCGGGGTGCCCGCCTCGGCGGCCAGGGCGCTGCCCTCGACGAAGCCGGCCACCACGGCCTCGACCACCTCGTCCAGGGTCAGGTTCCGCTCCAGGTGCTGCTCGGGGGCGAACCGGACCTCCGCGTAGACCACCCCGTCGGAGGCCAGGTCCAGCGCGCACTCGCGGGCCACCCGGCGCAGTGCGGGCGCGGTCTGCATGACGCCCACGGTGTGCGCGAAGGTCTCCAGGTATCGCTCCAGCGAGCCCGAGTTGGCCGACTCGACGAACCAGCGGCCCAGCGCCTCCGGGTCGGTGGTGGGCAGCTCGTGGCCGACCTCGGCGGCCAGCTCGACGACCGTCGCCGGCCGCAGACCGCCGTCCAGGTGATCGTGCAGCAGCGCCTTCGGGACCTTGATGATGTCCTCGTACCGGATTGCGACCATGCACAGACCCTAGTCACCGACCGCGCGGCGCGGGACGGGGCCGGCTCAGGGCCGCCAGCCGTACACCCGCTCGACGGCGAGGCGGAGGACGAGGCGGCCGTCGGCGACCATCGCGGCCCGGTAGTCCGCCCAGTCCGGGTGCTCGCCCCGGATCCGCCGGTAGACCTCCACCAGCTCGTCGACCGTGGCGTCGTCGGTCGCCTCGGCCGGCGGGGTGACGGTCACGGTTCCCTCCGTGACCGCGTACGCCCCACCGTCGGGGGTGGTGACGTGGAAGCTGGCCCTCGGATCGCGCCGCAGGTTGCGTACCTTCGCCCGGTCGGCGGTGGTGGAGCAGCGGATCAGCCCCGGCTCGGCCAGGTAGTCCACGTTCGACAGCTGGGGCCGGCCGTCCCGGCGCAGGGTCACCAGCACCCCGCGCCCCCGCTCGCCGAACAGCTCCCAGAGTTTGGTTGACATGTCATCGACCGTAGGACGACTTCGGTGACATGTCAACCAGTCGGGTAGGATCGCCGTATGGACGAACCACGCTGGCTGGACGAGCGGGAGGACCGCGCCTGGCGCGGCTACCGCCGGATGCGCCGGCTGCTCGACCTGGCGCTGGCCCGCGAGCTGATGCAGGACGCGGGCCTCTCCGAGCCGGACTACGACGTCCTCTCCGACCTCTCCGAGGCGCCCGAGCAGCGGCTACGGCTCAGCGAGCTCGCCGACCGCATGCTCTGGTCCCGCAGCCGGCTCTCCCACCACCTGTCCCGGATGCAGCAGCGCGGCCTGGTCACCCGCGAGGAGTGCCCCTCCGACGGTCGCGGATCGATCGTCGCGCTGACCCCGGCCGGCCGGGCCGCCATCGCGGCCGCCGCGCCGGGCCACGTCGCCGCCGTCCGCCGGCACCTGATCGACCTGCTCACCCCGGAGGAGGTCACCGCGCTGGGCGCGCTCACCCAGCGGGTGGTCGACCGCCTCGCCGGGCGTCCGGCCGTCCCGGAGGCCTGACGTGGACCATCGCATCCTCGATCGGTTGCGCTGCCCGGTCTGCGCCGAACCGCTCGCGGAGACCACCGCCGGCACCACCCGGGCGCTGCGCTGCCCGCGCCGGCACAGCTTCGACCTCGCCCGCCAGGGGTACGTCAACCTGCTCGCCGGGCGCACGCCGCACTCCGGGGACAGCGCCGACATGGTCGCCGCCCGGGCCGACTTCCTCGCCGCCGGCCACTACGACACCGTCGCCGCCGCGCTCGCCGCAGCCGCCGCCGAGGTGGTCGACCGGGTCCGCGGCACCACGGACGCGGCGACGACGCGGGGTGACCGCCGCGCGGACGGCACCAGCGCGGCGGAGGCGCCGAGCCCGCTCGTGGTGGACGCCGGCGCGGGGACCGGCTGGTACCTCGCGGCGGTGCTGGCGGCGCTGCCCGACGCCGTCGGCCTGGCCCTGGACGTCGCCAAGCCGGCGCTGCGCCGCGCGGCCCGCGCCCATCCGCGCGCCGCCGCGGCGCTCGCCGACACCTGGCAGCGGCTCCCGCTCGCCGACGCCTCAGCCGCTGTGCTGCTCAACGTCTTCGCGCCGCGCAACGGCCCGGAGTTCCACCGGGTGCTGGACCCGGCCGGCGCGCTGCTGGTGGTCACCCCCGCCGAGGACCACCTGGCCGAACTGGTGGCCGCGCTGGACCTGCTCCGGGTCGACCCGGTCAAGGCCGACCGGGTGGCGGGCAGCCTCGGCAGCCACTTCGTCGAGGAGTCGGCGACCCTGCACCGGGCCCGACTGGCGCTCACCCGGCCCGAGGTGGCCACCCTGGTCGGGATGGGCCCCAGCGCCTGGCACACCGACCCGTCCCGGCTCGCCGAGCGCATCGCCGCGCTGCCCGAGCCGGTGCCGGTCACCCTCGCGGTCCGCCTCGGCGGATACCGGCCGCGCTGACCGTCTCCTAGGTGGAGAGGTCGACCTCTTCCCAGCCCGGCGGCTCGTCGTGGTACGGCCCGCGCAGCACCACCGCCCACTCCAGCGCCCACCGGCGCTGCCCGATGGCGTTCGCGTCGACCAGCCCGGGCAGCGCCCGCCCGGCCTGCTCCGTCTCCAGATACGCCCAGTCCAGGCAGTAGTGCAGGTCGAGCAGGGCGGCGGCGTCGGCCGGGTGCTGCGGGGCGGCCAGGATCCGGGCCCGCCACTGCGGAAAGGTCTCCCCGGCGACGATATTGGGCATCCGCTCCACCAACCGCTCGTCCACCGGCACCGTGGGGTCCAACTCCTTGGCCAGTCCGAGCACCCAGGCCAGCGAGAAGAGCGCGTCGTGGTGCAGCACGAACGAGCGGTGGTCGCCCTTGCCACCCATCACGAACTGCCACTCCGGCGGAGTCACCAGGTCAACCAGGTGCGACTCCAGCAGCCAGCTCATGGCGGCCTGCGCCGGCATCCCGAAGCACCGGGCCAGGATCACGTGCAGGATCGCGATCCGAGCCTCGACCTCGGCGGTGGGGCGCAGCTCGATCTCGTCGCCCGGTTCCCACACCAGCGGGAACTGCGGCGGCGGCAACGGCAGGCCCAGCCGGGACAGCTCATCGAGGCTCGCCTCACGGACGGCCCGCGGGTCAGGGGCGGGTACGCGCACGGCTCAGGTCCCTGTCTGCTCGCATCGGCTCATCGCCGGTCGCTATCCCCCCTTGGCCAGGGAGGATAGCGGCTCGGCGGGC
Source organism: Micromonospora sp. NPDC047740 (assembly GCF_043204735.1). NCBI lineage: Bacteria > Bacillati > Actinomycetota > Actinomycetes > Micromonosporales > Micromonosporaceae > Micromonospora > Micromonospora sp. NPDC047740. The sequence goes on along the minus strand of NZ_JBIDCT010000003.1, from coordinate 323,124 downwards.
TCAGCACCACGGCCGGAGCCGGGCCGGACCCTCAGCCGATCCGGTCGATCACCAGCGGCGCCACGGCCGGCGCGGCCGGCGCGACGCGGACCGCCTGCTGCGCCTCGGCGAGCGCGGCCGGAATCCGCTCCGCGTGCTCGGCGCGCAGCTCGTAGAGGGGCTCGCCGACGCGTACCCGGTCGCCGGGGCGCCTGTGCAGCACCACGCCGGCCGGGATGCTCACCGGGTCCTCCTTGCGGGCCCGGCCGGCCCCGAGCCGCCAGGCGGCCACGCCGATCGCGTACGCGTCCACCTCGGCGACGTAGCCGTCCTCGGCGGCGCGGACCACCTCGACCTCGTTGGCCGTGGGCATCGGGGCGTCCGGGTCGCCGCCCTGTGCCCGGATCATCGTCCGCCAGGCGTCCATCGCCCGGCCGTCGCGCAGCGCCGCCGCCGGGTCGGCGTCCGGCAGGCCGGCCGCGTCGAGCATCTCCCGGGCCAGCGCCAGGGTCAGCTCGACCACGTCGGCCGGGCCGCCGCCGGCGAGCACCTCGATCGACTCGGTCACCTCGACCGCGTTGCCCACGGCCAGACCGAGCGGGGTGGACATGTCGGTGAGCAGGGCCACGGTTCGCACGCCGTGCGCCTTGCCCAGCTGCACCATGGTCCGGGCCAGTTCGCGGGCGTCGTCCACGTTCTTCATGAACGCGCCCGAGCCGACCTTCACGTCGAGCACCAGCGCACCGGTCCCCTCGGCGATCTTCTTGCTCATGATCGAGCTGGCGATCAAAGGGATCGCCTCCACGGTGCCGGTGACGTCGCGCAGCGCGTACAGCTTGCGGTCGGCCGGGGCCAGCCCGTCGCCGGCCGCGCAGATCACCGCGCCGACGTCGCGGAGCTGGGCGATGAACTCGTCGTTGCTCAGCGCGGCCCGCCAGCCGGGGATCGACTCCAGCTTGTCGAGCGTGCCGCCGGTGTGGCCGAGACCCCGGCCGCTCAGCTGCGGCACCGCCGCCCCGCAGGCGGCGACGAGCGGGGTCAGCGGCAGGGTGATCTTGTCGCCGACGCCGCCGGTGGAGTGCTTGTCCACGGTCGGCCGGGCCACGGTGGAGAGGTCCAGCCGCTCGCCGCTGGCGATCATCGCGGCGGTCCACCGCGCGATCTCCGGCCCGGTCATGCCGCGCAGCAGGATCGCCATGGCCAGCGCCGACATCTGCTCGTCGGCGACCAGCCCCTTGGTGTACGCGTCGACGACCCAGTCGATCTGCCCGTCGCTCAGCACACCCCCGTCCCGCTTGGTCCGGATGACATCAACCGCCGTAAAAGCACTCACCAGAAGTTCCAATCAGTCGTTGCGGAAGCATTCGGCGCACCGCGACCAGCCGAGGGATTGGGCCGACCGTGACCGGCGGAGGGATCAAGCCTGACCGCCCGGAGCCGGGCACGGTCGGCCCAATCCCACAAGCTCAGCCAACCCGGAGCCGGGCACCGTCGGCCCGATCCCCCCTAGCTCGACTCCCAGCGGACCGGGATCTCCAGAGGAGGCTCACCCTCACCGGCCCAGAAGATCGTGCCCGACGCGTCCACCACCACCACGCGCGGCGTCCGCGCCAGCCCCCAGGTGATCGCCTCCGCCGGCTCGTCCCAGGTCGGGCCCTCCTCCAGCACGCCGGTCTCGGCGCCCTCGGTGTCCCCGGCCGACCGCTCCCAGTACGCCGTCCAGACCTGCTGCCCGGCGGAGAGGTCCGGGTGCACGAAGACCGTGCCCCGCCCCCGCCAGGCGGCCAGCCGCTCCGGCACCACCGGCACCGGCGTCTCGCCGGTCACCGCCTCCAGGTCCTCGACGCCGAACGCGTGCGGCAGCAGCTCGGTCATCCGCAGCGGGCCGCCCTTCGCCTCGATCAGGCACTCCGGGCCGCCGTTCTCCCAGAGCAGCTGCCGGCACCGGCCGCACGGCATCAGCGGCTCGCCGGTGGCGTCGACGCAGGAGAGGGCGACGATCCGGCCGCCGCCGGTGGCGTGCAGCGAGGAGACCACGCCGCACTCGGCGCAGAGAACCACGCCGTAGGCGGCGTTCTCCACGTTGCAGCCGACCACCACCCGGCCGTCGTCGACCAGGGCCGCCGCTCCGACCGGGAACTTCGAGTACGGCACGTACGCGTGCCGCATCACCTCGGTGGCGGCGGCCCGCAGCCGCTCCCAGTCGATCTCCACGTGCTACCTCCGTCAGCCCTTGATGTACGGCTTGCCGTCCGCCGCCGGCGCCCGGACCCTGCCGACCAGGCCGGCCACGGCCAGGATCGTCGCCAGGTACGGCAGCATCGCCAGGAACTGGCTGGGGATGCTGCTGCCGATCGCGCCGAGGTAGGTGGCGAGCTGGTCGGCGAAGCCGAAGAAGAGCGCCGCGAGCAGCGCGCCGGTCGGGCTCCACCGGCCGAAGATCAGCGCGGCCAGGGCGATGAAGCCCTTACCACCGATCATGTTCTTGGTGAACGAGAAGAGCGCCAGGGTGTACGAGGCGCCACCCACGCCGGCCACCAGCCCCGCCATGATCACGTTGCGGTAGCGCAGCCGCAGCACCTTCACGCCCAGGGTATCGGCGGCGGTGGGGTGCTCGCCCACTGACCGGGTCCGCAGCCCCCACCGGGTACGGAACAGCGCGAAGTGGATGACCAACACCAGCAGCAGCCCGAGGTAGAGGAAGATGTTGCTCCGGAACAGCGCCGGACCGATCAGCGGGATGTCCCTGAGCAGCGGGATCTCCCAGGTGCCGAACCGGGGGGCGCTGTTGTACTTGGTCGCGTCGGTCTGCATCAGCCGCTCGTAGAGGAAGCCGGTGATGCCGACCGCGAGCAGGTTGAGCACGATGCCCATGACCACCTGGTCGACCAGGTAGCGGATGGCGAACACGGCGAGCAGCAGGGAGATGAACGCGCCGCCGATCGCGGCGGCCACCAGACCGACCCAGACGCTGCCGGAGATGCTGCCGAAGAGCGCGCCGGAGAAGGCCCCCATCAGCAGCTGGCCCTCGATCGCCACGTTGACCACGCCGGACCGCTCGCAGAGCACGCCGGCCAGCGCGCCGAAGATCAGCGGCAGCGCCAGGACGAAGGTGTTGCGGACGACGTTGACCAGCGGCATGAAGTTGCTCCCCGCGGGCGCCGCAGAGACCTGCCAGCAGAGAAAGCTGAGCACGAAACCGACCAGCCCGACGCCGAGCAGCAGGGTGAACCAGCGCTTCGGCACTCCGGCCAGCAGCGCGGCGCCGGCCGCGGCGGCGATCAGCCCGAACAGGATCGCGCCGACCGTACCGTTGATCTCCAGCGCCGCGCCGCCCTCGGTCTCGCTGAGCGTGAACCGGGCCTGCTGATCGGTGGCGAGCGCGCCGAAGAGCACCGCCGCGAGCAGACCCAGCACCAGCACCACCGCACCGGTCTTGCGGGTACGCGTCCAGAAACCCTCGTCGACCGCGGTGACGGCGACCTCGGGGACAGCCATGGTGGACATGCCTCACCAGCCCTTCGCGAGGCTCGTCTGCAGCCGGGCCGCGCGGGCCGCCCGGAGCTGGAAGATCGCCTTCACCAGGGCCGGCGCGGCGATGAAGATGACGATGAGCGCCTGGAGCACGGTGACCAGCTCCAGCGAGATCCCGGAGTACGACTGCATCCGGTTGCCGCCGGCCTGGAGCGCGCCGAAGAGCAGCGCGGCCATCAGCACACCCCACGGCTTCACCCGGCCCAGCAGCGCGACCAGGATGCCGTCGAAGCCGATCTGGGCGACCACCTGCGGGGTGAGCGCGTCCGCGGTAGAACCGAGCACCATGTTCGAGCCGCCGAGCCCGGCCAGCACGCCGGCGATCACCATGACCAGGACGAACGTCTTGGTGACGCTGATGCCTGCGGTGCGGGCGGCGTCCGGGTTGGCGCCGACCGCGCGCAGCTCGAAGCCGAGCGTCGAGCGGTTCAGCAGCCAGGCCACGAACCAGGTGGCCAGCACCGCGAGCAGGATGCCCGCGTGCACCCGCAGGTTGTCGCCGAGCAGCCGGGGCAGCTGGGCGGAGGCCTCGACCGGCTTGCTGATCGCGTCGGCCCGCCGCGGGTTCTGCACCCCGTTCTGGATGATGATCCAGGACAGGAAGTAGACCGCGACGTAGTTGAGCATGATCGTGTTGATCACCTCGTGGGCCCCGGTCCGCGCCTTGAGGATGCCCGGGATGAAGCCCCAGATCGCACCGCCGGCCGCACCGGCGATCAGCGCGACGAGCAGGTGCACCCCCGGCGGCAGCGGCAGCGCGAAGCCGGCCGCCGCGGCCAGGATGACGCCGATGGTCGCCTGCCCCTGGGCGCCGATGTTGAACAGGCCGCCCCGGAAGGCGAGCGCCACCGACAGGCCGGTGAAGACCAGGGGCGCGGTGTAGGTGAGCGTCTCCGAGATCGGGCTCAGCGCGGCGGTGAAGCCGGACGCCTCCGGGTCGAAGATCGCGCCCTTGAACAGGTTCGCGTACGCCTCGCTGACCACGGTCCAGCTGGAGTTGATCGCGTCCGAGGGCCGGGCGGTGATGTAGCCGTAGGTGGCCAGCACCGCCGGGTCGGAGACGATGATCAGCACCGCGCCGACCAGCATCGCCAGCAGCACCGCGAGCACCGTCACGGTGACCGTGTTCGCCGCCCAGAGGTTGTCCAGGAACAGCCGGCCCAGCGAGGGGCGGGGCTCGGCCGGGGGCTCCTTGGTGGCGGTGGCGGCCACCGCACGCTCGGAGTCGCCCGCCGGCGCGGTCGGGTTCGCCCGCGCCTCGCTCCGCGCCTCCTGCGCCTCGGTCGCCGGCTCCTTGTCCGGGGAGCCCGACACCGGGTTCGGGTTGCTCATGCCGCCACCTCGCTGCGCTCGGCGCCGGCATGAGGCACCACCGCGCTGTACTGATGATTCGCTCGCTGGCGCTCGCTCATGCCTCGTCCTCATTACCAGGGCCCTCGGGGGCCGGGGCGCCGGGCTCGCCGGGGGTGCCGTCGGTCGTGGCGGCGGTGTCCGGGGTGATGCCCGCCATCAGCAGGCCGATCTCCTCGCGCGGGGTGTCCGGGCTGACGACGCCGATGATCCGGCCGCGATACATCACCGCGATCCGGTCGGCCAGCCCGATCACCTCGTCCAGCTCGCTGGAGACCACCATGACGGCGGTGCCGATGTCCCGCTCGCGGATCACCCGGCTGTGGATGAACTCGATCGAGCCGACGTCCACGCCCCGGGTCGGCTGCGCGGCGATGAAGAGCTTCAGCGGCCGGGACAGCTCCCGGGCCACGATCACCTTCTGCTGGTTGCCGCCGGAGAGCGTGCCCACCGGCGCGTCCGCCGAGGAGGTACGGACGTCGAACTGCTCGATCCGCTCCTTGGCCGACTGCGCGATGGCGTCCGGCTTGAGCGACAGGCCCTTGCCGAAGGGCGGCCGGTCGTAGATGTCCAGCACCAGGTTCTCCGCGACGGAGAACTCCTTGACCAGTCCGTCGACGCTGCGGTCCTCCGGCACGTACCCGACGCCGGCGCGGAGCACCTTCTTGGTCGGCCAGCCGTGCACGGCCTCGCCGTCCAGGGTCACCGTGCCGGCGAGCACCGGCCGCAGGCCCATGACGGCCTCGATCAGCTCGGTCTGGCCGTTGCCCTGCACGCCCGCGATGCCGAGCACCTCACCGGCGTGCACGGTCAGGTCCACGCCGTCGACCGCGCGTACCTGCCGGTCGTCGTCCACCACCAGGCCGGCGACCTCGAGGATCGGCTTGCCCGGGGTGGCCGGCTTCTTGTCGACGGTCAGCCGGACGCTGCGGCCCACCATCAGCGCGGCCAACTCGTCCCGGCTGGCGCTCGGCGAGGCCGTGCCCACGGTCTTCCCGCGGCGGATCACCGTGATCCGGTCCGCGATCGCCTTGACCTCGCCCAGCTTGTGGGTGATGAAGACGATCGACTTGCCGGCGGCCTTGAGCGACCGCATGACCGCGAGCAGTTCCTCGGTCTCCTGCGGGGTGAGCACCGCGGTCGGCTCGTCGAGGATCAGCAGGTCGACCTCGCGGGTGAGGGCCTTGACGATCTCCACCCGCTGCTGGATGCCGACCGGCAGGTCCTCGATCACCGCGTCCGGGTCGACCCGCAGGTTGTACCGCTCGGAGACCTCGGCGACCTCGCGCCGGGCCCGCCGCCGGTCCAGGAAGCCGGTGAAGCCGCCCTTGACCTGCTCGGCGCCGAGCATGACGTTCTCCGCCACGGTGAAGACCGGCACCAGCATGAAGTGCTGGTGCACCATGCCGATGCCGGCGGCGATGGCGTCCGACGGGCCCTTCAGCTTCAGCGGCTGGCCGTCGACCAGGATCTCGCCCTCGTCGGGCTGGTAGAGCCCGTAGAGCACGTTCATCAGGGTCGACTTGCCGGCGCCGTTCTCGCCGAGCAGGGCGTGGATCTCTCCAGGCTCCACCGTCAGGTCGATGTGGTCGTTGGCGACCAGATCACCGAACCGTTTGGTGATGCCGCGCAGTTCGAGTCTCAGCGCAACCTCCTGGAGTGCGAGCGATGGTGCAGCGTAGCCGCTGCCGCGCCGGCCGCCTGACCGGGCCGGAGATGGTGCGGACCGGCCGCCCCGGCGGGCGCGGGAGATGTCCCCACGTGCGCCGAGGCGGCCGGATCGTCATGCGTGGTGCCCGCCGGCCTCCGCGGCCGATGATCCGCGGCGGCCGGCGAACGGGTCACTTGGTCGGCTGGGCCTTCGAGGTGACCGTGATGGTGCCGGCGGCGATGTCCGCCTTGATCTTGTCGACCTCGGCCTTCAGGTCCGCCGGGACCTTGCTGTCGAAGTCGTGGAACGGGGCGATCGACACGCCGTTGTTGGCCAGGGTGCCGACGAAGCCCGGCGTGGCCTGGAGCTTCTCGCCACCGGCGGCCTTGAGCACGGCGTCCTTGACGGCGTCCTGGATGTTCTTGACGACCGTGGTCACCAGCGCCGGGCAGTTCGGGGTGCTCTTGCAGCCGTCGGTGTCGACCCAGATGACCGAGTACTTGCCACCGGAGGCCTGGGCCGCGGCGGTGGTGCCGAGGCCGGCGCCGCCGGCGACCGGCATGATGATGTCCGCGCCCTGGGCGACCAGCGCGTCGGAGACCTTCTTGCCCTCGTCCTGCTTGGTGAAGTCGTTGGTGAAGGAGCCCTTCTGGGTCGCCTTGTCCCAACCGAGCACCTGGACGGTCTTGCTCTTGGTCTTGTTGAAGTACGCGACGCCGTCGGCGAAGCCGTCCATGAAGATGGTCACCGGCGGGATCGGCAGACCGCCGTAGGTGCCGACCTTGCCGGTCTTGCTCATGCCGGCCGCGAGGTAGCCGGCCTGGAAGGCGGCCTGCGCGGTGTCGAACTGCATCGGGTAGACGTTGGCCACACCCGGGTTCGAGTCGACGATGCCGAACTGCTGGTTCGGGTTCGCGGTCGCGGCCTTCTTGGTGGCGTCCGCCATCAGGCCACCGACGGCCAGGATGAAGTCGCACTTCTGGTTGACGAACCCGGTCAGGTTGACCTCGTAGTCCGCCTCGGCCTTCGACGCGACGTACTTGATGTCGATGTTGTCGTTGGCCTTCTTGGCCTCCTGGAGACCCGCCCAGGCGGAGGTGTTGAACGACTTGTCGTCGATGCCACCGACGTCCGTCACCATGCAGGCGCTGTACTTCTTGGCACCGCTACCGGCGCCGTTGTTGTCCTTGGGGGCCTCACCACACGCGGCGGCGCCCAGCACGAGGCCACCCGCCACGAAGGCGGAGGCGACGATCCGCATCCCACGCACAGAGCGCAAGACGTCTCCTTCCCATTGCACACCGCGTTGTGCGCGGTGGCAGCCCTTTCGCCGGCCTGCGGTGTGCCCGCCGGCGTCCCACGTTACGGACGGGAGCGTACGCCCGCGCCCACCCACCGGCCGACAATCGTGCACGACTGTTGGGCGTCCGTTACCCCGGTGTAACCGTTGGGTGGGGCAGATCACTTCCCGTGCCGACGGGCCTCCGGAGAGGCGTCACGAACGTCCGTTTTCCGGTGGCGTTCGCACTGTTGACGGGCTACCGCCAGAAGACCGCCACTGCCGCGTTGACCAGCGTCAACCCGATGATGGCGAGGAAGTGGCCACGGTTGACCGACTCCCGTTTGCGGGAGAAGAAGACCATGACGAAGATCAGCAGCGCGAGCACCAACTTGGTAACAAGTTTGGCGGGCGCCGGCTCGTGCCCGTCACGCAGCGGTGCGGACAGACCGATTCCGGTCAGCACCTGGATCACCGAGCCCCAGAGCATGGCCGCGTTGATCCGCAGCCGGCCGCTGACGTACTGGGCGATCGAGCCGCCGAGCAGCATCGCGAACCCGATCAGATGGACGTAGAGAAGTACCAGCCGAAGAGCTTCCACGCCGACCATCCTGCCCCAGCAACGACGGCTTGTAGTAGTCGGCCCCGGCAGCTGCCGTCATACCGTGACCTTGGTCGGCCGCACTCCCGGCGCCGCGCTGCGCCCGTCGGCTCCGGCCCGTCGGCGACTGACCAGGACCAGACCGATACCGACCACCGCGTACCCGGCCAGCACGGCAAGGGGCCGGGTGCCGCCCGCGCCGTCGAAGAACGCCGCCGCCCGCAGCAGCGTGCCGCCGGCTCCGACCGGCAGGTACTGCCCGACGGCTCCCCACGGCTGGGGTAGCAGCTCCGGCGCCGCGCTGACCGCGGAGAGCGGGTTCCCGACCAGGAAGACCAGCAGCGCGCCGAGCCCGATGCCGGGACCGCCCAGCGTCGCCCCGAGTCCGGCCACGGTGCCGGCCGCGGCCAGCGCGAACAGCCCGATCGCGCCCGCCTCGCGCCACAGGTCCCCGGCCAGAATGCCGAGCCAGCCGTGCAGCACCGCCGCCCCGGCCAGGCCGGCGAGGACGGCGTAGGACACCAGCCCCAGCAGCCGGGCGCCCCGGCGGGTCACCAGGAAGATCAGCAGTGCGCCGGCCAGCATGCTGGTCAACGCGAACGGCAGGAACCCGGCGGCGAACCCGGCGCCGCGCGGGTCGTCCGGGTCGGCCGGGACGACCTGCTCCACCGGCACCGGCCGGCCGCCGGAGAGCTGCGCGGCGGCCTCGGTGAGCAGCGCGGCCACCGTCGGGCTCGCCGCGGGGGCGGTGTGCAGCGCGATCCCGTCCGGACCGGCGACGAAGGCGGCGTACACCTCGCGGTCGCGGAGCGCCCGGTCGGCCGCTGCCGCGTCCGGCAGGGTGGTCACCTCGAACGCGCCGGGCCGGGCGGTGGCCAGCTGGGCGGCGAGTGCGCTGGTCGCGGGCGCCGGCCCGGCGACGGCGACCGGCAGGTCACGGGGGGCGAGATGCGCCGCCGGAGCGGCGAAGAGTGGTACGAGCAGCGCCTGGGCCGCCACCGCGAGGGCAGCCAGCAGGACGGCGAACAGCCAGGGCGAGCGGACCCGGGACGGGTGAGCGGACATCTCCGCCTCCTAAAACGAACGTTCATTCTCTTAGGTTGAGGATGCGCCTCGGTCGACCTCCGGTCAAGAACGAACGTTCGCTTTACACTGTCGGTCGTGCCACGCGTATCGGACGAACACCTCGCGGCCCGCCGCCAGCAGATCCTCGACGCGGCCCGAAGGTGCTTCCTGCGCGACGGCTTCCACAACACCTCGATGCAGGACGTGATCCGTGAGGCCGGGCTGTCGGTCGGGGCGGTCTACCGCTACTTCCCCAGCAAGTACGACCTGGTCACCGCGATCGCCCAGTCCGTGATCGGCGGGGCGGACCAGGTCTTCGCCGAGCTGGCCCGCCACGAGCCGCCGCTGCCGCTGACCGAGGCGCTGGCCCGGGCCCTCACCTACGTCGACTCGCAGACCGGCCCGGACGGTGTGCTGCGGCTGGCCATCCAGGTCTGGAGCGAGGCGCAGCGGGACCCGGCGCTGGCCGACTTCGTCCGGGCGACGTACCGCGGTTTCCGGAACCACTTCGTGGCGATCGCCCGGCGGGCGCGCGAGACCGGCGAACTGCCGGCGGACGCCGACCCGGAGGCGGCCGGGGCGGCCCTGTTCGGCCTGGTCCCCGGCTACTTCATGCAGCGCATCCTGACCGGCTCCCCGGACCGGGCGGCGTTCCTGGCCGGGTTCCGGGCCCTGCTCGGAGAAAGCGCCCTGCATGGGGAGAGGGGAGAGCCCCGTCGCGACGCATAGCGCCGGAAGGGGCTCCCCTCTCACCCGTCTGCCCAGGTCAGCCCGGCGCGGCCGTCGCCACCGTGCCCACCGCGACCCGAGCGTGCGCCTCGGCCGGCATCGGCTGCCGCACCTCGACCTGGACGTCGTACTCCCCGGCCATCGGGACCTGCCCCACCGCCTGGTAGACGCCCGGTCGGCCGCCCACCTCCGCCATGATGATCGGCCCCTTCCGGTGGGACCTCGGCATGGCGATCATGTCGAGGTACGCCATCACCTGCCCCTTCGTGATCGGGTTGTACGACCCCGGCGCGCTCACCGTCGCCTCAATGTGCACCTGGAGATCGCCGAGGTTGCGGGCGCTCACGCCGACGTTCGCCCGGGGCTGGGCGGTCGCGGCGGACGGCGCGGGGCCGCCCACCGGCCGCCCGCCGCCCGCCCGGCCGGTGGCCGAGGGGTCCGGCCGGGTGACCACGAACGCGGTCACCCCGAGCACCAGCGCGAACGTGGTCCCCAGGCAGAACCCCAGCAGCAGGCCCTGCCGGTAGGACGAGGGACTATCCCGCCGACCTGGCCGGGCCGCTCCGCGTCGGCGGGCCGGTCGCCCGAGCATCTCGTCCGGGAGCCGGAGCCGGGGGCCTTTCACCCGTCCCGCCTCCGCCCGGACCTGCCGCTGCCGCGGCCCGGCAACGACCACACCTGGTCGGCCCTTCCGGCCCCGGCCCGCCCGACGGCGCCGACCGGATGGTCGGGCAGTTGGATCAGCCCGGACTGGACCGTGCCGTGCACCCGGAAGATCCCCCACTGGCCGCCGGTCAGGTGGCGGGCCAGGTTGTTGGAGCGGTAGAGGTAGTCACCCGGCACCGCCCGCCGGCCGCCGGCCCCGCCGGTCACCGCCGGGTCGAGGTGGACGTTGTAGACCACCCCGGGGTTGAACTGCCCCTGCGTCGCCGCGATCTGGGACTGCGGGTCGCCCGGCGTGCGCCGCCACGTGTGGCCGTGCAGCGCGAAGCTGGTCGACCGCGGATCGCCCACCGCCTGGGCCACGCGGAAGACCGTCTTGTCCCCCGCGTACGCGTGGAACAGCGGGGTGGCCGGGTCGCCGTGGACGGTGGAGCTGAAGATGTTGGTGATGTTCTGGTTGTTGGCGTACCGCGGGGCCCACGGCTCGTTGCGGTAGTTGACCGAGAACTCTCCCTGGTCCTCGGGGTCGTCGGCGACCCGGCCGGGGTTCCGGGTCAGGTCGAAGTTGTCCGGCACCGGGGTGCCGTCTGCCTTGAACAGCGCCAGGTCGCTGTTGAGCAGGACGATGTTTTCCCGAAAGTCCGGCTGGGTCGGGTGGGTGATGACCGCCTGGGTGCCGCTGGTCAGCGGCGCCCCGGTGGCCGGGTCGAGGTACGACGAGCCCGCCGGCTCGATGGCGAGCGCGCCGTACAGGCCGTGATGCAGGTGGTTCTGCACGTCGGCGCGGTCCTGGAGCAGCGCCAGCCCGGTCACCGTCGGCGGGATGTACCACCGGTAGAGGATCTGGCCGCCCGGGGCGACGGTGCCGTCCCGAGCGGTGGTGCCCCACGTCGAGACGCGGCCGATCACGTTCGCCCCCAGTGATTTCGCCGTGTGGGTGACCAGCGTCGGGCGCATGGAGACCCGCGCGCTGACCGGGAACGGCTGGAAGCCCGGCACATTGGCCTCGTTCTTCGGCGGCTGGTCGATACAGGCCGGGTAGCTCAGCTCTCCCGGCTTGAAGCCGAGTTGGCCCGGCTCGATGGCCTCGTGGCAGTGCGGCTTCATCTTCGCCGGGTCGAGCCGGTTCTTCAGGGTCACCTCGACGCAGTCGCCCGCGTTGGCCCGGATCACCAGTGGTTCGTTCTTCACCGTGCCGTTGGCCCAGTCCTGCTCGAGGGCGTACATCAGGCCGTTGGGGTCGTGGTCCCCGCTGGTGTTGTACGGGATGTCCTTGTTGATGGCGACGATGCTGAACTGCTTCTTCGGCGGGTCCGGCAGCGGGTTGCCGTTGTCGTCCGTCAGCAGACAGGGGTTTCCCGGGTCGGCGGGATCGTTTCCCTCCGGGAACTCGCACCGCCCGAGGCCGGGCCAGGGATTGTCCGGCAGGTAGGTCAGGTAATCCGGGGCCTCGGCGCCCATGTCGTTGCAGGACCTGACCTCGAAGATTCCCCAGGCGCCGAGGAACCAGTCGTCCGCCCCGCCGTAGTGGTACTGGTAGTACCGGCTCATCCCCTGGTACTCCCCGCCACCGTGGGCGATATCCGGCCGGACCCGCAGGTCGATGTACTCCAGCATGCCGATGTGCTGGCCCTGGACGACCTCGGATTCCGGGTCGTTCGGCTCGAACTTCCACGAGAAGCCGTCCAGGTTGAAGCCGTGCGACTCCTCCTGCGACAGCTGGAAAAGTCTGATCTTGACCCGGTCGTTGTCGTACGCCATGAAGTACGGGGTGTACGGCAGGCCGTGTGTCCCGGAGTCGAACAGTTCGGATGGGTCGGCCCCGCGTCTGCCCTCGAACGGTTCGAGCCGGTAATTGACGCCCATTACACCCTGGTCGTCGATGCTGGACGGGAACTTTGCCGGGAAGATCGGCACCCCGTCGGGCGTGACGAACTGATCGTCGTTGCTGGTGTTCGGGTTCGGCGGTTGGAACATCGGCACGCGGTCCTCGATGAAGAGGGACACGTTGCGGTAGTCCTCGCCGTCGGTCTGCTTGCCCCGGTAGTCGATGGTGGATTCGCACACCACGTTGACGAACGTGCCGACCTGCACCGGCGCCGCGGTCCGCGCGTCCTGGAACGTGCACCCGGCGGGGTGGATGGTCGCGCCGCCGAACAGGCCGTTGTCCTGGTGGACGTTGGCGAAGAAGTGGTCGTGGAAGCTGTTGGTGGCGGTGTCCTCGTGGACGAAGTCCCGGTAGGTGATCGTCTGGCCGAAGTCGGCGCCCTGGTCGTAGTTCCAGCCGTTCGCCGCGCCGTCGGAGGAGAGCACGTCGAACTGCACCATGTGCTGATGCAGGCCGACCTCGTTGGTCTCCTGGGCCCGGTCGAAGACGTTTCCGCCGAACTGCACGGGTAGTCGGTTGGTCAGCTTGTAGACCACGCAGTCACCGACGTTGAGCAGTGGGGCGAACGGCTCCGGTTTCTGGCCGCCTTCGATTGCCGCCCGTTGGGACTCCAGGACGTACACCCGGCTCTGCGGATTTCGCCAGTTCAGCTCCGGGTTGTACTGCTGGTTAATCTGGATGGCGGAGACGTCGAACGTCTTGGTGGGTCGACCCGTCGGGCACGGATCCTGGAAGAACCCGCCGGCCTTCTGCGCGCCCGGGTCGGCCGCCGCCTTTTCCAGGTCGGTCGGCGGGAAGACCCCGGTCGTGGAGCGCTCCGGCACGCCGAGCGGCGGCTTGGGCGCCTTGAAGCCGAACTTCCCGGGAACGAACAGCGGGAAGCCGGGGGTGCTGGCCGTCGGGCTCGGCGGCGGGTTCACGCCGGAGGTCTCGGTCTGGTAGTCGAAGTCCGGCAGCGGGTAGAGCGCCGGGATCGGCGTGCCGTCCGGGTTGTGCCGGCTGCCGTCCTCCCGCTTGTCCAGCGTGCGGTTCAGCGCCCACATGCCCGTGGCGAAGTGGCCGTAGAGGTGGCAGTGGAAGATGATGTCGCCGAAGGTCGCCTTCTTGTCCAGGTGCGCGGAGCCCGCCCCACCCTGGGCGATCAGGCTGTAGTGGGACCCGGGTGACACGGCCTGCACGTCGAGGATGTTCGTCTTCTCCGTACGGTGGTGCGGGTTGCTGACCGCCGCGAGCCCGCCCTCGTCCTTCGGGTCGAACGGCCACCGGTTGACATGCCAGTGGAAGGTGTGGGTCTCGAACTCGGCCGGGTGCAGCAGCCGGATCTGCATCGGCTCGCCCCGGTAGTTGCTGAAGACCAGGTCGCCGCCGCCCGGGTCTCCGTACGCCCAGGAGGACAGGGCCGTCTCCTCGCCGATGCAGTGCGCGGCGTCGTAGCCCTGGCCGGCCCGGGTGGCAGCGGGGCAGCCGACCTCCTCACGGTTGAAGCCCGGCTCGGCCCGGTAGTTGAACGCGAACCACTCCAGCTTCACCGGAATCTCGCCCTGCACCAGAGCGTCCGCGTCGCCGCCGCCGAGGCCGGGTAGGGTGCCCTTGGTCAGCTTCTCCAGTTGCGCCGCGCTCGGCGCGACGCACTCGTTGCCGCCCTGCTCGCCACCAGACTCGGTACGGCAGAACCGGGTTAGGATGCCGGGCTCGGCCTCCACCTCGTCGTGCATGAAAACGACGTGCTCGCGGAAATCCGGTGCGTCCGGCTGCTTGATCACGGCCCGGGTACCGGATGCGAGCGGCTCCCCGGTGCGGGCGTCCACCCAGGTGGCGCCGGGCGGTTCGACGACGATCGCGCCGAACGCCCCGAACGAGTGCGAGCCGATGAACCGCACCTTGCCGTTGGCGTCCACCGGTCGGGTCTGCTGGGACGAGAAGTCCGCCCCGTCCTTGAACTGGAACTCCCCCTCGGTCTGTGCGAAGAGCCGGTACATCACGGTCTGCCCGGGCGCCGCCGTGGAGTCCGGGTTGTTGCCGACGACCGTGCCATCGGAGCCGGTGACGTCGTAGTCGAGCCCGTCGAAGTGCATCGAGGCGTTCGGCGCGGCGCTCGGGTCGAAGTCGTTGTCCGGCGTGGTGGCGGCCGGCGCGAACTCCCGGGGGTTCGGCGTCACGGTGCCGGGCGCGCTGAGCACCTCGCCCGGCAAGGTGAAGATCGAGTTGTTCCGGGTGTATGAGGGTGCCGCCTCGTTGAGCCGGTTGGTGAACCGGACCTCCACACAGTCGCCCTGGTTGACCCGCAGGGTCAGCGGTTCGATCAGGTCCGTCTCCCCCGCCTTGGCGGGGTTGGCGGCCTGCGTGAACGACGACCGGACCGCGGAGATGTCGCCGTCCAGTACGTACATCCGCCCCTCTGGCACCACATCCCCGAACCGGTTCAGGAAGATCGGGATGTTGATCAGCGAGACGTTGAACCGCTTCGGGGTCTGCCCGCTGGCGCAGGGATTCCCGGGGTCGACCACGGCGACCGTCTGTGCCGCGGTGGCCTGGCTGACTGTCCACATGCTCCCCGCTGCGAGGGCCAGCCAGAGGCCGGCCCCCACGACGAACAACGCCTGGCGGAATCGGGAGCCGCGTCGTCGCGCCCGGACGATCAGCAACGCGAGGACGGCCAGGACGATAGCGAGTTGAGACAGGTCTGCGATGGGTGCAGCCATAAGGTCTCCATCCCCTTGTGGCCCGGGGGATGGTCGGGCCGGACCGTTCCGGGAACGGGCCGGCCCCGCTGTCCGGCCGACAGATCTCGACTCCCCCGCGAGCCAGAGCTATCACAGAAGTCGATACTCGCAGCCGTCGATCTATTGTGTCAATGAGCGACGACGTGGCAACCATGAGTGATGGAGGATTCCGTCAGCCGTTCAGCCGCCAGACCTGGAAGGTGGGGCCGTCGGCGGGCAGCGCCACCACGCCGTCGGTGGCGGGCCGCAGGGCGGGCGCGCCGCCGTACGCGTTCTCCCCGGCCGGCAGGCCGGCCAGCCGCACCGGGGTGCCGGCCGCGCGGCGGGCCAGCACCAGCACCGTGCCGGTGGGCGCCTCGCGCAGGAAGACCAGGGTGTCGGCGTCCGCGTGCAGCCAGCGCAGGCCGCCGTGCCGCAGCGCCGGCTCGCCGCGGCGCAGCGCCAGCAACGACCGGTACGCCTCGAACGTGCGCCGGTCCCAGCTCTCCGGCCGGTGCCACGGCATCGGGGTACGCGACCCCTCCCCGTTCGTGCCGGTCAGCCCCAGCTCGTCGCCGGCGAAGACCACCGGGGTGCCCGGCATGGTGGCGAGCAGCCCGGCGGCCACCTCCTGCCGGGCCGCGTCACCGACCACCGTCCGGATCCGGGCCGAGTCGTGCGAGCCGAGCAGCTGCCACGAGTGCACGTACGACCGCCAGGAGATCAGCGACCGGTAGCTGTTCATGGTGGCGAGCACGGTGCCCGCGTCCCGCCGCCGCACCCCGCCCGGCGTGCCGAGGAAGTTCGGCAGCGGGTCGTCGCCGTGGCGCAGCCAGGACCAGACCGGGTCGGTGAAGCCGACGTAGTTCATCGTGCCGTGCCAGCCGTCCCGGTCCAGGTCGCCGGTGTGGTCGTGGCCGTGCTCGGCCAGCAGCAGCCCGTCCGCCCGGGTCTCGGCCACCACCTCGCGCAGCAGGCGCGCCACCTCGTGGGTGTACGCGTCGGCACCTCGCCGGCCGGTCATGTTCGCCACGTCCACCCGCCAGCCGTCCAGCCCGTACGGCGGGCGCAGCCAGCGGCGCAGCAGCGAGTCCTCGGCGGTGGCGAAGCGGCGGCGCAGCTCGGCGCTGCCCCAGTTGAGCTTCGGCAGCGACTTGACCCCGTTCCAGGACTCGTAGTCACCGGTGGCCTCGTCGAAGTAGTACAGCTCCCGCTCCGGCGCGGTGACGTCGGAGGCGGCGGCGGTGAACCAGTGGTGGGCGTCGCCGGTGTGGTTGCTGGTGATGTCGCCGAGCAGCCGCCAGCCCCGGGCGCGCACGGCGTCGGCCAGCCGGGCGAGGGCGACGTCCCCGCCGAGCAGCGGGTCGACGGTGTCGAAGCTGGACGCGTCGTACCGGTGGTTGGAGCGGGCCGGGAAGATCGGGGTGAGGTAGACGGTGTTGACGCCGAGCCGGTCCAGGTGGTCCAGGTGCTCGGTGACGCCATCCAGGTCACCGCCGTAGAACTGGCGCGGCGTCTCCGGCCCGCGCCCGACGACGGGGGTGTCCCAGTCGCAGGGGATCGCCCACTCCGGTGGGGTCCGGCCGTCGGCGGCGGCGGACCGGGCGAACCGGTCCGGGAAGATCTGGTAGATCACCGCGTCCCGGGCCCAGGCCGGCGGCGGAGCGTAGCTGACCAGCTTGAAGTCGCCGTGGTCCGGCACGTCGTGGTCGACCAGGCCGGCGGCGTTGAGCCAGCGGTAGCCCGCCCGCCCGTCGAGCAGGAACCGGTAGTTGCTGACCGGATTGCGGACCTCGACGTCGGCCCGCCACCACACGTCACCGCCCTCGGTGCGGTCGACCACGGCCTCGGCGAACCGCGGCTCGCCGTCGCCGGTGGTCCGCACGTGCACCTGGTGGACGTCGATGCCGGCCGGCACCCGGACGAATACCGGGACGCGCTGCCCGAGCGCGGGCTCCTGCTCCGGCACGTAGGTGGCGGATCCGTCGTGGTGCGGCTGGAGGGACATGGCAAGACCTTTCGCGTCGTCCGGACGGGGAGGGGAAGGGTCGCCCGCCGCGGCCGGTCTCTCCAACCGCGGCGGTCAGCCCGTGAACCGCTCCGGTGTACGTCCACCCGACGCCCTTGCCGCAGCGTGAGCCGAGGAGGCTCAGCCTTTGACCGCTCCGGCGGTGAGGCCGGAGACGATGTAGCGCTGGAGGTACTGGAACACCAGCACCGTGGGGATCGCGGTGAGCAGGGTCGCCGCCGCGAAGATCCCGAAGTTGACGTTGCGCTCGTTGCCCTGAAGCATGCCGTACATGCCGACGGCGAGGGTCTTCGAGTTGGTGCTGGTGAGGAACACGTTCGCCATCAGGAACTCGTTGATCGTGCCGATGAACGCCAGCAGGCCCGTCACTGCCAGGATCGGGGCCACCAGCGGCAGCATGATCCGGAAGAACACCTGGGAGTGGCTGGCGCCGTCCATGGTGGCCGACTCGTCCAACTCCCGGGGAAGGGTGTCGAAGAAGCCCTTCGTCAGCCAGGTGTTCACGCCCAGCGCGCCACCCATGTAGAGCAGCAGCAGGCCCCACGGGGTGTTGAAGCCGATCCCGGGCCACAGCTCGGTGATGGTGCCGAAGATCAGGAAGATCGCCACGATCGCCAGGAACTGCGGGAACATCTGAATCAGCAGCAGCGAGAGCAGCCCGACCCGCCGGCCCCGGAAGCGCATCCGGGAGAAGGCGTACGCGGCCAGCGCCGAGAGGAAGACCGACGCGAAGGACGCGACCCCGGCGATCAGCAGCGAGTTGAGGAACCAGCGCGCGAACGCGGTGCGCTGGAACAGCTCGCCGAAGTTGTCGAACGTCACCCCCGCAGTCGGCACCAGCTCGGTGGACGACAGCGTGCCCAGCGGGTTGAGCGCGGCGGAGAGCACGAACACGATCGGAAAGAGGCTGAACAGCACCCCGAGCACGCCGACGAGGTGCCGCCAGCCGACCTGGGTCAGCCAGCGGTTGCCCCGCCGGCGGGCGGTGCCGGCCGGGTTCCGCGTGGCCGGGACGGCGGTGGACGTGGTCACGAGTACACCTCCTCCTGCTTGCGAGTGCGCCGGAAGCTCACCGCGGACACCACCGCGACGATGGTGAAGATGAACAGCGAGATCGCTGCCGCGAACCCGAACTCCGCGCCCTGCGCGCCGAACGCGAGCCGGTACGTGTACGTGATCAGCAGGTCGGTCGCGCCGTTCGTCGGGTTGTCCGCCGGGAACGGCGCCCCTTCTGTGGTCAGGTAGATCGCGTTGAAGTTGTTGAAGTTGTACGCGAACGACGAGATCAGCAACGGAGAGAGCGCGACCAGCAGCAGCGGCAGGGTGACCGCGCGGAACGACTGCCAGGGGGACGCGCCGTCGACCGAGGTCGCCTCGGTCAGCTCGCGCGGGATCGCCTGCAGCGCTCCCGTGGTGACCAGGAACATGTACGGGTAGCCGAGCCACAGCTGCACGAGGATCACCGCGAAGCGGGCGGTCCAGCTTCCGCCGAACCAGTCGACGCCCAGCCCGAACAGGTTGTTGAGCAGTCCGAAGTCGGTGTTGAACATGTCCCGCCAGACCATCAGCATCGCGAACGACGGCATGGCGTACGGCAGGATCAGCAGCACCCGGTAGAGGTTGGTGCCCCGCATCCGGGGCGAGTGCAGCGCCAGTGCGATGAGCAGGCCGAGGACGAACGTCCCGCCGGTGGAGGCGATCGCGAAGGCGAAGTTCCAGATCAGTGTGCCGAGGAACGGCCCGGAGATGTTGTCGTCGGTGAGCACCCGGGTGAAGTTCGCCAGGCCGACATTGACCTTCCAGCCCTGGGCGAGGCGCTCGCCGTCGGCAGCGACGAAGGAGCCCGTCGCCTCGTCCGCGGTCCAGGTCTTACCGGTTTCGCCGTCCTTGATGCAGTCGCAGCCCGTGTCGTACGCCCGGATTGCCTTGCCCTCATAGGCGCGGGACAGGCCGTTGGAGCGGATGGCGCCGCCGGAGGTCGGCACGATCAGGTCAGTGATCTCCCTGCTCCGGACGCTGGCCTGACCGAAGTTGAGCACCGTATAGCCGTCGGCGGCGGTGACCTTGCCGGTCGGGCTGACGGTGACCTGGCCGGCGTCGAGCTTGCGCAGCCCGCCCGCGTCGCCGACCGAGACCTCCTTGGTCTTCGGGTCGGTCAACAGGAAGACCAGCGGGTCGGCGGCCGGATCGCCCGTGGTGGCGATGGAGAGGGAGTATTCGGTGGAGCCGGGGACCTGCTGCACGGAGGAGCTCTGGATGGCGACGATCGCGTCGTCCTTGCTGCCGCGGTGGCCGTCGCCGAAGTTCGTGAACGCGGTGCTCGCGGTGTAGAGCACCGGAAAGACCTGGAAGGCGATCAGGAAGAGCGTGCCGGGGACCAGGTACTTGGCCGGGACGTGCCGGCGGCCGAGGTAGAGGTAGAACAGACCGGCGGTGGTGATCGCCAGGATCGCCAGCCCGATCCAGTGCTCGGCCTCGATCAGCGGGAACGCCGCCCAGATCGCGATCCCGGCCACCAGGCCGAGCAGGATCACCTTGACGAGGAGGCCGGTCGCGGTGATCGGCGCGTGGTTCCGCGTGGTACGGGACTTGGGCGGGAGCCCGCGGCGAACGGGCTCCCGGCCCGGGGCCTGCTTGGCAGACCCCGGGCCGGACAGCGACGTGCTCATTACTTGATCTGACCCGCGATGGTCTTGCCGGCGGCGGTGATCGTGGTGGCCGGGTCGGCACCGCCGATGACGGCGGCCTCCGCCTTGGCGAACGGGTCCCAGATCGCGGCCATGGCCGGGATCGCCGGAAGCACCTGGCCGTTCTTACCGGCCTCCTGGAACTTGGCCAGGTCCGGGTCGGTGCCCTTGACCTGGTCCAGCGCTGCGGTCAGCGCCGGCGGGCGCGGCTCGGCCTGGTACAGGGCCACGGCCAGATCGGACTTGGTGACGTAGTTCGCCACGAACTCCTGGGCCAGGGCCTTGTTCTTGCCCTTGGCGGCTACGTAGAAGGCCTGCACGCCCACGAACGGCTGGGCCTCCTTGCCGCCGGCGAAGCCGGGGACCGGGGAGATGTCGTACTTGACGCCGGCCTTCTTCACGTCGGCGGTCGCCCACGGACCGGAGACCAGGTAGGCGCACTTCTTGCCGGTGAAGTTGGCGATCGAGTTGGTGTCGGCGATGGAGCGCTTCAGCACGCCCTCGCCCTTCTCGCCGAGCTTCCCGATCTTCTGGAAGGCCGCGATCGACTCCGGCTTGCCCACGCCCAGGTCCTTCGGGTCGTAGTCGCCGTTGGCCGCGGTGCCGAAGAGGTAGCCGCCGGCCGAGGTGTACAGCGGGTAGATGTGGTACGCGTCGCCGTTCTGGCCGACCTGAAGGCAGAGGATCTCGCTGACCTTCTTCTCGGCCTTGAGCTTCTTGCCGGCGGCGACCAGGTCCTCGATCGTCTTCGGGGCCTCGGGGGCCAGCTCGGTGTTACGGATCAGCGCCAGGTTCTCCTGCGCGTAGGGCACGCCGTAGAGCTGGCCGTTGAAGGTGACGGCCTTGACGGCGACCTCGCTGAACCCGCCCTTCTGGTCGGCCGCGAGCTGCACCGGGTCGATGGCACCGTTCTGGACCAGGTTGCCGATCCAGTCGTGCGCGCCGACGACGACGTCCGGGCCGCTGCCCTGCTGCGAGGCGGTGACGAAGTTGGTCTGCAGGTCCTTGGAGACGGCGTTGACCTCGACGGTGACGCCATTCTCCTTGCCGAACTCCTCGGCGAACGGCTTGAGCGCCGCGGTCCGCTTGTCGTCGGCCCAGATGACCAGCTTGCCGCCCGCCGCCTTGGCGGACTCCTTGGCGGCCGGCTTGTCGCTGTCGCTGCCACCGCAGCCCGAGGCGGCGAGCGCCAGGCCGAGGACAGCGACCACACCCGCGGTACGGATGCGCATCGGTACTCCTGTCGTCATGGCGGCCCGCCGGGGGAAGGGCGGCCCGCCAGTGGAAACCTCTGAAATTTCTTGCTGACCGGCGCTGGGTGCCGCGCCGCTGCTCTCGCGTGTTGCGGGGACGTTAGCAAGGCGTTGCAGAGAATGGAAGGTATTGCAGGAGTGTACGCAAGAACTTTCCCGTGAGCTAAAGTGCCGCCATGCGCGCTCGACTGTCCGACATCGCCCAACAGGCCGAAGTCAGCGAGGCCACGGTGTCGCGGGTGCTCAACGACCGCCCGGGAGTGGCCCCGGAGACCCGGCAGGCCGTCCTCACCGCCCTCGACGTGCTCGGGTACGAGCGCCCCGCCCGGCTGCGCAAGCGCAGCGCCGGCCTGGTCGGCCTGGTCGTGCCGGAGCTGGACAACCCGATCTTCCCGGCCTTCGCCCAGATCATCGAGTCCACTCTGGCGCAGAGCGGCTTCACCCCGGTGCTCTGCACCCAGACCCCCGGCGGCGTCACCGAGGACGAGTACGTCGAGATGCTGCTGGACCGGCAGGTGTCCGGGATCGTCTTCGTCTCCGGCCTGCACGCCGACACCGCCGCCAACCACGATCGGTACCGCGCGCTGATCGCCCGACCGCTGCCGATCGTCATGATCAACGGGTACGCGCCCGGCATCGCGGCACCCTTCGTCTCATGCGACGACGGGGAGGCCACCGAGCTGGCCATCGCCCACCTGGTCGCGCTCGGCCACCGGCGGATCGGCCTGATCACCGGCCCGGACCGCTTCGTGCCGGTGCAGCGCCGGGTGGCCCGCTTCCGGACGGCCCTGACCCGGCTGGCCGGCGCGACCGAGGTGGAGGTCGGGGAACTGGCCGAACTCTCCCTCTTCGGCGTCGAGGGCGGGGAGGCCGCCGCCGGCCGGCTGATCGAGCGCGGGGTGACCGGCATCGTCTGCGGCTCCGACCTGATGGCGCTCGGCGCGATCCGGGCCGCCCGCCAGCGCGGGCTCGCCGTCCCCGACGACGTCTCCGTGGTCGGTTACGACGACTCCCCGCTGATGGCCTTCACCGACCCGCCACTGACGACCATGCGCCAGCCGGTCGCCGCCATGGCGGTGGCCGCGGTCCGGGCCCTGGTCGACGAGATCAACGGGCATCCCGCCCCGCACTCCGAATACCTGTTCCGCCCCGAGCTGGTGGTACGCGGCTCCACCGCCGTGGTCCGCCCGGCCGACGCCGACCCGGGCGGCGGACCCGGGCGCCAGCGTCCGGCGGCCTCCTCCCTCGCCGTTCCGGCCTGACCCGCCGAGCGAGCGGCGGTGGTTCGACGCCACCAGGTCGGCGAGGGGGCGCGGTCCCGGCCGGCGAACACCGTCACTTCGGCGAACCGGAGTGGATCACGGCAGGCGGACCCGCGCGGGCCTGCCGTCGCGGTCCACGGCTCGGGTGGCGTGCGGGTTGGTGGGTCCCGTTTGGTGGGACGGGTGGGGGTGGGAGATGGGTCCGATCCGCGCTCCTGCTGTCATTTCTTGCGCAAGGAATGCTTGACTCTTGCAGCGCTCGGGCGGCATCCTGCTCAGACACCGCGCCGTCACCCACACCGCGCGGGGTGTTGCCCTCCCGCGACAGAGAACGGGGATCGTCACCGATGACCGCCGCCACCAACCCCACGCCGCTGACCTCCGACGACGACTGGTGGCGATCCGCGGTCGTCTATCAGGTCTACGTCCGCAGCTTCGCAGACGCCAACGGCGACGGCGTGGGCGACCTCCAGGGCATCCGGGAGCGCCTGCCGTACCTGCGCGACCTCGGCGTCGACGCGCTCTGGCTGACGCCGTTCTACACCTCGCCGCAGGTGGATGCCGGCTACGACGTGGCCGACTACCGGGACGTGGACCGGCTCTTCGGCACCCTCACCGACTTCGACGCGATGATCACCGACGCGCACGCCCTGGGCCTGCGCATCATCGCGGACCTGGTACCCAACCACACGTCCAGCGCGCACCCGTGGTTCCAGGCGGCGCTCGCGGCCGGCCCCGGTTCGACCGAGCGCGAGCGCTACCTGTTCGCCGAGGGCCAGGGCAAGGCGGGTGAGCTGCCGCCGAACGACTGGGAGAGCATCTTCGGCGGTCCCGCCTGGACCCGGGTCGCCGACGGCCAGTGGTACCTGCACCTGTTCGACCCGGCCCAGCCCGACCTGAACTGGCGCCACCCCGAGGTACGCGCCGAGTTCGAGGACATCCTGCGGTTCTGGCTCGACCGGGGTGTGGACGGCTTCCGGATCGACGTGGCGCACGGGATGATCAAGGCCGAGGGGCTGCCGGACGTCGGCTTCAACTCGATGACCACCGGCCAGCGCCAGTCCGAGCTGCTGGGCAAGGGCCGGCTGCCGTACTTCGACCAGGACGAGGTGCACGACATCTACCGCGCCTGGCGGCCGATCCTGGACAGCTACCCGGGCGGCCGGATGGCGGTGGCCGAGGCGTGGGCGGAGACCCCGCAGCGCCTCGCCCGCTACATCGGCCCGGACGAGCTGCACCAGGCGTTCAGCTTCGACTTCCTCGACGCCACCTGGTCGGCCGACTCGTTCCGCAAGGTGATCGACACCGCGCTCGCCGAGTCGACCATCGTCGGCGCGCCGACCACCTGGGTCCTCTCCAACCACGACCGGCAGCGGCACGTCACCCGGTACGGCGACGGCGAGGTCGGCCTGCGCCGCGCTCGGGCCGCCGCCCTGCTGATGCTCTCCCTGCCCGGCTGCGCGTACGTCTACCAGGGCGAGGAACTGGGCCTGCCCGAGGTGCTGGACCTCCCCGACGAGCTGCGCCAGGACCCGGCGTTCCTGCGCACCGGCGAGAGCCGGGACGGTTGCCGGGTGCCGATCCCGTGGAGCGGCGAGCTGGCCCCGTACGGCTTCGGGCCGGCCGGCAGCGAGCTGAGCTGGCTGCCGGCGCCGACGACCTGGCGGGCCCTGTCGGTGGCCGCCCAGACCGGGGTGCCCGGCTCGACGCTGGAGCTCTACCGGGCGGCCCTGCGGATCCGGCACGAGCACCCGGCGCTGGCCGGCACCGACGGCATCACCTGGCTGGAGACCGAGCCCGGGGTGCTGGCGTTTCGCCGTACCGCCGGGGACGCCGAGTTCACCTGTGTGATCAACATCAGCGGCGCCGAGGTCACGGTCGCCGGCCACGGCCGGCCGATCGTCGCCAGCGCCGACCTCACCGAGCAGGGCGACGGGCACGTCCTGCCGGTGGACGCGGCTGCGTGGTTCGAACGGCGCTGAGCCGGGTAACCCGCCATTGACCTGGTCGTCCGTTGTGCTCCGCGCCGACGGGCGGCTGGGCTACCGACCCCTTGTGGTGGGGGGTGAGGTGGCGCCGGCGCCTCGGGGAGTCCGCTCCCCGAGGCGTCGGTGTCCATCTGGGACGCCACGTTCAGCGCCGGTCCAGCGAGGTCAGTCCCCCTTGCTGGTGAGCAGCTCGGCGATCCGGGCGAAACCGGCCCGCACCTCGTCCCGGCTGGGCGGGGTCACCGGCTCGGCCGCCGGCTCCTGCTCGGCGGCGAGCTCCAACTCCTCGTCGATGGTGTCCTCGAAGTCGCCGTAGAGGTCCGCCTGGTCGACCTGGGCCGTCTCTTCCTCGGCGGCGAGCTGGGACGCCGCGATCTCGCCGCGGATCTCCTCGGCGGTCAGCGCCGGCAGCAGCGGTTCGACCACCGCCATCAGCTGCTCCTCGGCCACCACCGCCTCGGCCAGCGCCAGCGCGTGTGGCCGCTCGTACGGGCCGCAGACCACCGGTTCCCACTCGTCGGCGTCACCGAGCGGGCCGAAGGTGATGATCCACGGCAGGCCGAGCATCGGCGAGTCGTCCGGCAGGTCGAGTGTCACGAGTGCGCCCACCGGCCCATCATGGTCGCTCCCGCCCGGCAGATCCGCGCAGATTCACGGAAAGTGTGGTCTCCGCATGTCGGGAGGCCCATTTCCCGGGAGCGAGCGGACCCGGTCGAGCCCGCGGCGGCCCTGCCCGGGGGTCCGCCGACGTCAGGCCGGACGGGTGGCGTCGAGGGCGGCGCGGACCAGGGCGAGCGCGCGGTCCGGTGGGACGCCCAGTCGGACCGCCTCGGCGGCGTACTCGGTGGCGGCGCGGTGCAGGCGGTCGGCGGCGTCGTCGCGCCCCGGTGCCACCACGGTCCCGTGCCGCCCCCGGGTTTCCACCAGCCCGGCCCCCTCCAGCTCCCGGTACGCCCGGGCGACGGTGTTCACCGCCAGGCCCAGGTCGCCGGCGAGCTGCCTGACCGCGGGCAGCCGGGTGCCGACCGGCAACCGGCCGTCACCGATCATCTGGGCGAGCTGCCCGCGCACCTGCTCGTACGGGGGCACCGCCGAGCCCGGGTCGATCCGGATCCGCATCTCAGCCCGCTCCTCCCGGCGTACCCGGCTCGGGCACCTCGTCGGCCTCCACGTCCACCTCGCGGGCCGCGCCGCCCTCGGCCAGGTCCACCACCCGGCCGTACCGGCTGGTGGCGGCCAGCGCCGCGCCGAAGAGCACCAACTGGTTGAGCAGGTAGAGGTAGAGCAGCAGCCCCACCGCGGTGGCCACCACCGTGTACGCCGGATTCCGCTCGGTGCGCATCACGTAGTAGCGACCGACCGTGTTCAGCAGGGTGATGCCGACGGCGACCACCAGCACCACCGGCCGCAGCCGGCGACGGCTCATCCGCAGCCGGGGCACCGCCACCAGCAGCGCCACCGCCAGCACCGCGTTGATCACGACGCTGAGCACGGCGCTCACCGTGGTCAGTCCGACCGACCCGGTGCTGCGCAGCAGGAAGCGCAGCAGCGACTCCAGCGCGTCGACGGCGGCGACCGAGATGCCGAGCATCAGGAAGACCACCACCAGCACGCCCAGGTCGACCAGCCGGCGGACCACCAGATTGCCGGGCTGCTGGTTGAAGCCGTACATCAGCCGCTGCGAGGAGCGGATCGCCTCCACCCAGCCGATCCCGGTGATGACCAGGATGACCAGGCCGACCACCCCGACCGTGCCGCTGCTTTGCTCGATCTGGTCCGGCTTGAGGAACGGCAGGTTCTCCCGGAGGAAATCCGCCGCCGCCCTGCTGACCTCGTCGTTGTCCTCGATGATCGCGCCGAGGACCCAGTATCCGACCAGGGCCAGCGCGAAGACCGCGAAGAAGCCGTAGTAGGCGATCGCGGCCGCGAGCCGGCCGCCGAGCACCTCGGCGTAGAGTGCCCCGGCCCGCCACAGGTGGTCGAAGGCCGCCGACCGGTGCCGGGCCACGTCGATCCGGCGCCCCACCGCGGCCTCGATCCGGCCGAGCACGTTCACCACGTCATCCTCACCGATTCCCCGCCCGACCGCGGGCCGGCCACGCGCTCAGCTCAACCGCCCAACCGGAAGTCGCGGCGGGGCTGCCACCGGGTGGCCCCGCTGTGCGAGAAGAGGGTGAACCCCTCCACCTCGAACAGCGCCGAGAAGTCGGCCAGATCCTCGTACACCTTGTCGAGCACCTCGGGCGAAACGTCCTGGGCCACCGTGACGTGCGGGTGGTACGGGAAGCGGGCCTCCCGGTGCAGCTCGGGGGCCGCGTTGATGGCGGCGGCGAGCAGCTCGCACTCGCTGATCCCGGCCGCCACCGCCACGAAGACCACCTGGGTGACCGGGCGGAAGGTGCCGGTGCCCCGCAGGTGCAGGGTGAACGGCAGGTGGGTGGTGGCCACCCGGGCCAGGTGCGCCTCGACCGCGGGCAGCGCGCGTACCGGGATCTCGGTCGGCCCGAGCAGGGTGACGTGGGCCGGGACGGCCTGCGGGTCACCGGCCTCGACCCGGCGGCGGGTGAGCATCCCACCCCACGGCTCGGGGATGTCCACCGCGATCCCGATCTGGATGGAGTCGTCGGCGTCCGGCGCCCCGTCCCTGCGATCCACGCTCCGCGCCACCCCTCCGGCCACCGACTGCGTCCACCCGTTCCCGTCGCGCCCGGGCCGCTACTCGAAGCGGACCGGGGGGAAGAACCCGATCCGCTCGTACGCCGTCCGCAGCGTCGCGGCGGCGACCGCCCGGGCCTTCTCGGCGCCCTGGGCGAGCAGCTTGTCGAGCTGCGCCGGGTCGTCCAGGTAGCCGCGGGTGCGCTCCTGGATCGGAGTGACGAACTCCCGGACCACCTCGGCCAGGTCCTTCTTGAGGTCGCCGTAGCCCTTGCCGTCGTAGGCGGCGACCAGATCGTCGATGCTGCGACCGGAGAGCGCCGAGTAGATGGAGAGCAGGTTGGCGATGCCCGGCTTGCCCTCGGCGTCGAAGACGATCTCGCGGCCGGTGTCGGTGACCGCGGAGCGGATCTTCTTGGCCGAGCGGGCCGGATCCTCCAGCAGGTCGATGATGCCGGCCGGCGAGGAGGAAGACTTCGACATCTTGGCCGTCGGGTCCTGCAGGTCGGTGATCTTCGCGGTGTCCTTGACGATGTGCGGCGCGGGCACCGTGAAGGTGGGGCCGAACAGCGTGTTGAACCGCTGCGCCAGGTCGCGGGAGAGTTCCAGGTGCTGCCGCTGGTCCTCGCCGACCGGCACCGCGTGCGCCTGGTAGAGCAGGATGTCGGCGGCCTGGAGGATCGGATACGTGAAGAGGCCGACGCTGGCCCGCTCGTTGCCCTGCTTCTGCGACTTGTCCTTGAACTGGGTCATCCGGCTGGCCTCGCCGAAGCCGGTGATGCAGCCGAGCACCCAGGCCAGCTGCGGGTGCTCGGGCACCTGCGACTGGACGAAGAGGGTGCTGCGCTCCGGGTCGATCCCGACGGCGAAGAGCTGCGCGGCGGCGATCCGGGAGCGCTGCTTGAGCACCTTCGGGTCGTGCCCGGCGGTGATCGCGTGCAGGTCGACCACGCAGTAGAAGGCGTCGTGGCTGTCCTGCAGGGCCACCCAGTGCCGCACCGCACCCAGATAGTTGCCGAGGTGGAACGAGTCGGCCGTCGGCTGGATGCCGGAGAAGACGCGGGGGCGGGCGGGTACGTCGGGCATGCCGGCAATTCTGTCAGCAAGGCCCGGCGTACGTCATGACGGGCCGGCGGGTCGGCGCTCGGCGGGCGCGACCGGGGTCGGGACCTCACGCCGCTGCTCGGGCAGCCGCGCGGCGGCGACCGCGAGCCGGGACACCCGCCGCCCGTCCAGCGCGAGCACCCGCAGCAGCCAGCCGCCCGGCGGGTCGTCCGGGTCGGGCCCGCCCGGGGCCACCGGCACCTCGTCCCC
Organism: Micromonospora sp. NPDC047740; assembly: GCF_043204735.1. Lineage (NCBI taxonomy): Bacteria > Bacillati > Actinomycetota > Actinomycetes > Micromonosporales > Micromonosporaceae > Micromonospora > Micromonospora sp. NPDC047740. The sequence goes on along the minus strand of NZ_JBIDCT010000003.1, from coordinate 294,495 downwards.
GGCCACCGGCAGCCGGCCCAGGGCGGCCATCACGAACCCGCCGACCGTCTCGTACGGCCCGGCGGGCAGCGGCACCCCGGTGCGCTCGGCGAAGTCGGCCAGGTTGAGCCGGCCGTCGACCACGGCGGGCAGGCCGGCGTGAGCCGGGTCGGGTGGGCCGTCGTACTCGTCGTGGATCTCCCCGACCAGCTCCTCCACCAGGTCCTCGCAGGTGACGATGCCGGCGGTGCCGCCGTACTCGTCGACCACCACGGCCAGGTGGTGCCCCTCCCGGCGCATCTCGGTGAGCGCGGCCAGCACCCGCTTGCTGCCCGGCAACCGCTTCACCTCGCGGATCAGCTCACCGACCGTGCCGTGGCGCTCGCGCTCGGGGCGGAGCAGCACGTCGCGCAGGTGCACGAAGCCGACCACGTCGTCGTGGGTGCCGTCGACCACCGGGTAGCGGGTGTGGGTCGCGACCCGGACCAACCGCTCCGCCTCGGCAACGGTGAGCCCGGCGGACAGGAACACCACCTCGGTGCGCGGCACCATCACCTCGCGGACCAGGCGCGCCCCGGCCACCAGCACCTCGTCGATGATCCGCCGCTCGTCCGGGTCGAGCACCGTGTTGGCGGCGACCAGGTCACGCAGTTCGGCCTCGCTGATCCGCTCGCGGCCGGCCGTCGGACTGGCCCCGAGCAGGTCGGTGACCAGGCGGGTGGCGCCGTCGGCGGCGCGGACCACGAGCCGGGCCACGGTGCGCGCGAGGGGGCCGGGCTCGCGTCGCGGTCGCCCCGGAGGTCGTCGCCGGGGCCCGCGGCCGCCTGCCTCCCGCATGACAAGGATGGTAGACAGCGGGCAACCGGGCGGCGGGCAATGTTCGGATCTGTTCAATCATGGCGAGTCATGGTGGAATGGCAGGAAGCCATGCACAGCCACGGCCCAACCGGCGGCCTTAGGGTGACCACGGACGGCCGCCACGGGGCGCGGCCAGGCAGGAGGACCCGACGTGAAACTGCTCGTCACCGGCGGCGCCGGCTACATCGGCAGCGTGGTGACCCGGATGCTGCTGGACCACGGCCACGAGGTGACCGTCCTGGACGACCTGCGCACCGGCCACCGAGCAGCCCTCGCCCCCGAGGCCACCCACGTCGACCTGCCGGTCCACGAGGTCGCCCGGGTGCTCACCCCGGACGCCGGCTTCGACGGCGTGCTGCACTTCGCCGCGCTGATCGCCGCCGGCGAGTCGATGGTCAAGCCGGAGCTCTACTGGGCGACCAACACCGTCGGCTCGCTCGCCCTGATCGACGCGGCCCGCGCCGCCCGGGTGCCCCGGCTGGTCTTCTCCTCCACCGCCGCCGTCTACGGCAACCCGAGCGAGGTGCCCATCCCGGAGACCGCCGTGAAGGCCCCCACCAACACGTACGGGGCGACCAAGCTGGCCGTCGACATGGCGCTCACCTCCGAGGCGATCGCGCACAACCTGGCCGCCGTCTCGCTGCGCTACTTCAACGTCGCCGGGGCGTACCTGCACGACGGGCAGGCCATCGGCGAACGGCATGACCCGGAGACCCACCTCATCCCGCTCGCCCTCGACGTGGCGGCCGGCCGGCGCGAGAAGCTCCAGCTCTTCGGCGACGACTACCCCACCGTCGACGGCACCTGCATCCGGGACTACATCCACGTCGAGGACCTGGCCCGGGCGCACCTGCTGGCGCTGACCGCCGCCGTCCCCGGCCGGCACCTGATCTACAACCTCGGCAACGGCAACGGCTTCACCAACCGCCAGGTGATCGAGGTGGTCCGTGAGGTCACCGGCCAACCCGTACCGGTCGAGGTGGCCCCCCGCCGCGAGGGTGACCCGGCCGAGCTGGTCGCCTCCTCCGCGCTGGCCCGCGAGGAACTGGGCTGGGTGCCGCAGAAGCCCACCCTGCACGACATGGTCGGCGACGCCTGGGCCTTCTACCAGGCGCACGTCCTGGGACAGCGGTGACCACCGCGGCCCCCACCACCGCCACCGCGCCGTCCGGCGACGTCGCCGCCCGCGCCACCGCCGGCTTCCGGCAGCGGTACGACGGGGAGCCGGCCGGCCGCTGGGCGGCACCCGGTCGGGTCAACCTGATCGGCGAGCACACCGACTACAACGAGGGCTTCGTGCTCCCGTTCGCGCTGCCGCTGCGTACCGTGGTCGCCGCCGCCCCGCGGGACGACGAACGCTGGACGGTCTGGTCGGAGCTGGCCGACGAGCCGGTCGAGTTCGGCCCGGCCGAGGCCGACGAGCCCGGCCGGGTCACCGGCTGGGCCGCCTATGTGGCCGGGGTGGTCTGGGCGCTGCGGGCCGCCGGGCACCGGGTGCCGGGGGCCCGGCTCGCCGTCGCCTCCGACGTGCCGGTCGGCTCCGGGCTCTCCTCGTCGGCGGCCGTCGAGGCGGCGGTGCTGGCCGCCCTGGTCGAGCTGGGCGGGCTGGACCTGCCGGCCGACCGGTGGCCGCGGCTGGCCCAGCGGGCCGAGAACGACTACGTCGGGGCGCCCACCGGGATCATGGACCAGTCCGCCGTGATCCGCGGGCGCCCGGGGCACACCCTCTTCCTGGACTGTCGCACCGAGGACGTCGAACAGATCCCCTTCGACCTGGCGGCGGCCGGGCTGGCCATGCTGGTGGTGGACAGCCGGGCCCCGCACCGGCACGCCGACGGCGAGTACGCCGCCCGCCGCGCGTCGTGCGAGCGGGCGGCGCGGATCCTCGGGGTGCCGGCCCTGCGCGACGTGGCCGTCGCCGACCTCGACGCGGCGCTGGCGAGGCTGCCCGACGAGGAGACCCGACGCCGGGTCCGGCACGTGGTCACCGAGGACCAGCGGGTGCTCGACACGGTCGCGCTGCTGCGCGCCGGCCGGGTACGCGACATCGGCCCCCTGCTGACCGCCTCGCACGCCTCGATGCGCGACGATTTCGAGATCACCGTGCCGGAGGTGGACACCGCGGTCGAGGCGGCCCTCGCCGCCGGGGCGTACGGCGCCCGGATGACCGGCGGCGGCTTCGGCGGCTGCGTGCTCGCCCTGGTCGACGCCGACCGCGCACCGGCGGTCGCCGACGCCGTCACCGCCGCGTACGCCGAGCGCGGCTTCGCCGCCCCCGGCACCCTGACCGCCCTCCCGGTCGGCGGCGCCACCCGCCTCGATTGAGGAGAGTCCGGCCGGCGGCGTGGCCACCCTGCTGCTGATCCCGGCGGGCGCGGTGCTGGCGTTCCGGCTCTGGTGGCAGCTCCGCCGCCGCGCCGACACAGCGTTGATCAAGAAGTTTGCGCCTCAAGCGAAGATCGACTTTGACGCAAATTGATCAACCTGGCGAATGGGGGCCGGCCGGGCGGGGGCGGGGGTGGGGTGGGGTCAGGTGGCTTCGACGATCATGCCGGCGCCGACGGTCCGGTTGGTGGTCTCGTCGATGATGACGAAGCCGCCGGTGGTGCGGTTGCGGCGGTACTCGTCGGCGAGCAGCGGCACCGTGGTGCGCAGCCGCACCCGGCCGATCTCGTTGAGCTTCAGCTCGCCGGCCGCCTCGTCGCGGTGCAACGAGTTGATGTCCAACCGGTAGTGCAGCCCACGCACGATCGCCCGCGCCGAGCGGGTGGTGTGCTTGATGGCGTACTTGCCGCCGACCTGCAGCGGGCGGGTCTCGTCCATCCAGCAGACCATCGCCTCGATGTCCTGCGCGACCGCCGGGGCGTTGTTCGGCCGGCAGATCATGTCGCCGCGCGAGATGTCGATCTCGTCGGTCAGCCGGACCGTCACCGACATCGGCGGGAACGCCTCGTTCACCGGGCCGTCGGCCGTCTCCACCGAAGCGATCCGGCTGGTGAAGCCGGACGGCAACACCATCACCTCGTCGCCGGGCTTGAGCACCCCGGAGGCCACCTGACCCGCGTAGCCGCGGTAGTCGGTGACGGTGGTGGACTGTGGCCGGATCACGTACTGCACCGGGAAGCGCACATCGACCAGGTTGCGGTCGGAGGCGATGTGCACCCGCTCCAGGTGGTGCAGCAGCGACGACCCCTCGTACCAGGGCATGTTCTCCGAGCGGGCGACGATGTTGTCGCCCTTCAGCGCGGAGATCGGCACCACTGTCAGGTCCGGCACGTCGAGCTTCGCGGCGAACGCGGTGAACTCGTCGGCGATCCGCTCGAACACCTCCTGCGACCAGTCGACCAGGTCCATCTTGTTGACGCAGAGAACCAGGTGCGGCACCCGCAGCAGCGAGCAGAGGAACGCGTGCCGGCGGGACTGCTCGACCAGGCCCTTGCGCGCGTCCACCAGGATCAGCGCCAGGTCGGCGGTGGAGGCGCCGGTGACCATGTTCCGGGTGTACTGGATGTGCCCCGGGGTGTCGGCGATGATGAACTTCCGCCGCGGCGTGGCGAAGTAGCGGTACGCCACGTCGATGGTGATGCCCTGCTCCCGCTCGGCCCGCAGGCCGTCGGTGAGCAGCGCCAGGTTGGTGTATTCGTCGCCCCGGGCCGCGCTGACCGCCTCGACCGCGGCGAGCTGGTCGGTGAAGAGCGACTTCGTGTCGTACAGCAGGCGGCCGATCAGGGTCGACTTGCCGTCGTCGACGCTGCCCGCGGTGGCGAACCGCAGCAGGTCCATCTGCCGGACCTCCGGCCCGGAGGCCGTCGCGTCCGGCGCCAGCGTCTCCGCGCTCATCAGAAGTAGCCCTCCCGCTTGCGGTCCTCCATGGCGGCCTCGCTGACCCGGTCGTCGCCGCGGGTCGCACCGCGCTCGGTGATCCGGGTGGCGGCCACCTCCTCGATCACCTTCTCCACCGTGTCCGCCTCTGAGCGGACCGCCGCGGTGCAGGAGGCGTCACCCACGGTCCGGTAGCGCACCTGGGCCTTGAACGAATCCTCACCGGCGCGTGCCCGGAAGAACTCGTTGACCGCGTAGAGCATGCCGTCCCGCTCGATCACCTCACGCTCGTGCGCGTAGTAGATCGACGGCAGCGGGATCCGCTCCCGGGCGATGTAGTGCCAGACGTCCAGCTCGGTCCAGTTGGACAGCGGGAACACCCGGATCGACTCGCCCGGGTGGTGCCGACCGTTGTAGAGCGCCCACAACTCCGGGCGCTGGTTCTTCGGATCCCACTGGCCGAATTCGTCGCGGAAGCTGAACACGCGCTCCTTGGCCCGGGCCTTCTCCTCGTCCCGGCGGGCACCGCCGAAGAGCGCGTCGAAGCGGTGCTTCTCCACCGCGTCGAGCAGCACCGGCGTCTGGATCCGGTTGCGCATCCCGTCCGCCGACTCACGGACCAGCCCCTTGGCCAGCGCCTCGGGCACGCTGGCCACGATGAGCTGCAGGCCGAGCTCGGCGACCCGCTGGTCCCGGTATTCCAGGACCTCGGGGAAGTTGTGCCCGGTGTCCACGTGCATCACCGGGAACGGGATGTGGGCCGGGGCGAACGCCTTCTGGGCCAACCGGAGCATCACGATCGAATCCTTGCCGCCGGAGAAGAGCAGCACCGGCCGCTCCATCTCGGCGACGACCTCGCGCATCACGAAGATGCTCTCCGCCTCCAGCGCGTCCAGGTGGGAGACCCGGTACGCGGCCGGGGCCGTCATGACACGAACTCGATTCGCTCAGATCCGCACATCGGGATTCCAGACCTTTCCGGTCGGACTCGTGAAGAACTCAGGCTACCCGGAATGCCTCTGCAGCGCTGCAAGCAACCGGCTGGCGAGATCCTTGCGACAAACCAGCAGGTCGGGCAGGCGCGGGTCGGCCTCGTTGTATTTCAGCGCAGAACCGTCGATCCGGGAAGCGTGCAGGCCGGTGGCCGTCGCCACAGCCACCGGAGCAGCAGAGTCCCACTCGTACTGACCACCGGCGTGGATGTACGCGTCGACCTCCCCCGTGACCACCGCGGCGATCTTCGCCCCCGCCGAGCCCATCGGAACGAGATGAGCGCCGACGTCCTCTGCCAGATCGGTCAGAAAAACCGGCGGACGACTACGACTAGCCGCCAACCGGATGGTCCGCCCGCCGCCCGACGTGGCCGCCTCCAACGTCATCGGCGGGTACGCCGGCGGGTAGTCCGTGGCCAGCACCCGATGCTGCGCCGGCAGCCCCACCGCGCCCGCCACCAGGCCGTGCGACGTCGGCGCGTTCCGCGCCCAGAGCGCCACGTGCACCGCCCAGTCCGACCGGCCGTCCTCCGAGAACTCGCGGGTGCCGTCCAGCGGGTCGATGATCCACACCCGGTCCGCGTTCAGCCGGGACACCGCCTCGGAGCTCACCTCCGCCGTCCAGGCCAGCCGCGAACCCTCGTCCTCCTCCGACAGCACCGCGTCGCCCGGGCGCCACTTCGCCAGCTCGGTACGGATCAGGTCGTGCGAGACCTTGTCCCCGGCCGACTTCAACGCCCCGGGATCAGCGAAGCCCATCTCCGCGCGCAGGTTCATCAGCGCCTGCCCGGCCCGCGCCGCCAACCACCGGGCGAAGGCACCGTCGATCATCGGAGGATTAGCCATCTTCTCCCGCTCCCGTCGCAGGCATCCGCCACGTCAGAAAGGCGCAGACTACCGGCCCCGACCAGCCGAACCCGGCACGCCCCGCCCGGCACTCAGACGCCGTGATAGAGGTTCTGCGTCGGCTCCACCCCGCGGGAGACCACCGACTCCACCACGTCCGCCGCCCGGTCCACCAGGAACTCCAACTCCTTGCGTTCCAGCGAGGAGAAGTCCGACAACACGTAGTCTGCCGGGTCCTGCCGCCCCGGCGGCCGGCCGATGCCGAACCGCACCCGTACGTAGTCCTTCGTGCCCAGCGACTTCGACATCGACCGCAGGCCGTTGTGGCCACCCTCGCCGCCGCCGCACTTCACCCGCAGCTGCCCGTACGGGATGTCCAGCTCGTCGTGCACGGCGATCACCCGCCCCGGCGGGATCTTGTGGAACTGCGCCAGCGCGACCACCGACCCGCCGGAAAGATTCATGTACGTCAGCGGCTTCACCAGCACCAGCTTCGGGCCGCCGAACCCCAGGCGCCCCTCGGCGGCCTCCGCCACCGCCCGCTTGTGCCGGCCGAACTTCGCGCCCAGCCGGCCGGCCAGCAGGTCCGCCACCATGAAGCCGACGTTGTGCCGGTTGCCCGCGTACTCCCGACCGGGGTTGCCCAGGCCGACCACCAGCCACGGCCCCGCCTCGTCCGTCACGCCACGTCCCTTCCGCTCCTACCACGACGACTCCAGCCCGGCGCGTCCACCGACCCGCCACCGCCCGGAGCCGTCGAGCGACAACACCAACTCGGCGCGTCTGCCAGCGCGCCACGACCCGGCGCCGTCGCGCGCGAAGCCGCCACCCGGCGGCCGGCTCCGATACAGCGACAGGCGCCCCCGAAACCGGGGACGCCTGTCGCACAGCCTGCAGACCGATCAGGCCTCGGTCCGCTGCTCCTCGGCCGGAGCCTCCGCGCCCTCGGCGGCCGGAGCGCCCTCGGGAGCCTCAGCGGTCTCCTCGCCGACCTCAGCCTCAGCCTCCTCCTCGGCCGCCTCGACCTCGGGCAGGGTGGCCTCGAGCTGCTCGGCGGTCGGGGCGGCGGTCACCGTGGCGACCGGCAGCTCCGGGTCCGCGGCCAGCTCGACACCGGCCGGCAGCTTGACGTCGGCGGCGGTGACCTGGACGCCCGGCTGGGCGCCCTCGATCGAGGCCTCCAGGTGGTCCGGCACCCGGGTGGCGTCGGCGGTCACCGACAGGGTGTCGTGGTCGTGCACGATCAGGGTGTCCTGCGCGGCCTCACCGGTCAGCTCGACCGGCACCTCCACGGTGACCTTCTCGCCACGGCGGACCAGCAGCAGGTCGACGTGCTCGAAGGTGTCCTTGATCGGGTCACGCTGGATCGCCTTCGGCAGCGCCAGCACCTGAGTGCCGTCGCTGACCTCGATCGCGAAGAGCTGGTTCGCACCGCCCTTTCGGATCGCGGCGGCGAACTCACGCGCCGGAAGCGCGATGTGCTTCGGCTTCTCGCCGTGGCCGTACAGCACGGCGGGCACCTTGCCGGCCCGGCGGGTACGACGGGCACCACCCTTGCCGAACTCGGTGCGGGGCTCGGCGCTGATCTTTACCTCGGACACGGGGAAACTCCTGATGCTTTTCGCTGCGGCGACTTGTCGTCTTGCGGTGCTGGGGCGAGGGGCTCGCTGGGGCTCATGCGTCTAGTCGACTGCCCGGAGCACCGCGTCGATGACGGCGCCTCCGTACGGTGCTTTTCAGCGGCCCGCCGGGCACCCTCGCCGTGGCAACCGCACCAGTCTACCCGAGCCGTTTCCCAGCAATCCGGCAGTCCCCATATCACCGTTCAGACGGGCCCGCAGGACAACCGCCACACCGCCGGCGACCGTCCGCGACGACCGCCGGGCGGCGGCGGTAGGTCAGCTCAGGCCACCGAACAGGGTGGTCACCGACCCGTCGTCGAAGACCTCCCGGATCGCCCGGGCCAGCAGCGGCGCGATCGACAGTACGGTGATCTTGTCGAGCTGCTTCTCCGGCGGCAGCGGCAGCGTGTTGGTCACCACGACCTCGCTGATCGGGCTGTTCTTCAGCCGCTCCGTCGCCGGGTCCGACAGCAACGCGTGGGTCGAGGCGACCACGATCTCCGCCGCACCGGACGCCTTCAGGATGTCGGCGGCCTTGGTGATCGTGCCACCCGTGTCGATCATGTCATCGACGATCAGGCAGACCCGACCCTCGACCTCACCGACCACCCGGTTCGCCACCACCTGGTTCGGCTTCAGCGGATCCCGCGTCTTGTGGATGAACGCCAGCGGGCAGCCACCCAGCCGGTCCGTCCACCGCTCGGCCACCCGCACCCGACCCGAATCCGGCGCCACCACCGTCATCGGGCGGCCCGCGTACTTGTGCTCCACGTACTCGGCCAGCACGTCCATCGCGAACAGGTGATCCACCGGACCGTCGAAGAAGCCCTGGATCTGCGCGGTGTGCAGGTCGACCGTCAGGATCCGGTTCGCGCCCGCGGTCTTCAGCAGGTCGGCCACCAGCCGCGCCGAGATCGGCTCCCGACCCCGGTGCTTCTTGTCCTGACGCGAGTACGGGTAGTACGGCAGTACCACCGTGATCCGCTTCGCCGAACCGCGCTTCAGCGCGTCCACCATGATCAGGGTCTCCATGACCCAGGTGTTGACCCCGTGCGTCACGGACTGCACCACGAAGGCGTCCGAACCGCGCACCGAGTCCTTGTACCGTACGAAGAGCTCACCGTTGGCGAACTCGTACGAGTCGGTGGGCGTCGGCGCGACGCCGAGCACCTCACCGATCTCCTTGGCCAGCTCCGGAAAGCCACGTCCGGAGAAGAGCATCAGGCTCTTGCGGTTTTCGGCGACGATGCTGCCCATGGGCCCGTCTGCTCCCGTTTGTCGGTGGTTCCCGGCGGCGGTGGAGCCGGGGACTATTCGGTTGCAGTATCCCCCGCGTTAACCGGTCCTCCCACGGTCTCCGGCCCCTCGTGGATTGGCTCACCTTCCCTTGCGGGCGAGGCCGAACCCGACGCATCCTCGCGGGCCCGCTGCGCCGCCTCCGCGGCCGCCGTACCGGCGCGCTTGCGCAGCACCCAGCCCTCGACGTTGCGCTGCTGGCCCCGGGCCACCGCCATCGCGCCCGGCGGCACGTCCGCGACGATCACCGAGCCCGCCGCCGTGTACGCGCCGTCACCCACCCGCACCGGCGCGACGAACATGTTGTCCGCCCCGGTACGCGCGTGACTGCCGATCGTAGTGTGGTGCTTGCGTACCCCGTCGTAGTTCACGAAGACCGACGCCGCGCCGATGTTGCTGTGCTCGCCGATCGTCGCGTCCCCCACGTACGTCAGGTGCGGCACCTTGGAACCCTCGCCGATCGTGGCCTTCTTGGTCTCCACGAACGTGCCGACCTTCGCCTTGCGGGCCAGCCGCGACTGCGGCCGCAGGTACGCGTACGGCCCGACGCTGGCCTGCGGGCCGACCTCGGCACCCACCGCGTGGCTGCGCACCACGCTCGCGCCCGCACCGACCGTGGTGTCGACCAGCGTCGTGTCCGGGCCGACCAGCGCGCCCGCCCCGACCACCGTCGCACCCTGGAGCTGGGTGTTCTGGTCGATCACCGCGTCCCGCTCGACGGTCACCGTCACGTCGATCCAGGTGGTGTGCGGGTCGAGGATGCTCACCCCGGTGCGCATCCAGCCCTCGTTCACCCGGTCCCGCAGCAGCCTGCGCAGCCCGGCCAGCTCGACCCGGTCGTTGCAGCCCAGCGTCTCCACATGGTCGGGGGCGCAGTGCACCGCCACCGGCTCCCCGGCGTCCCGCAGCAACCCGAAGACGTCAGTCAGGTACTCCTCGCCCTGGTCGTTTTCGGTGGAGAGCTTGCCCAGCGCCTCCCGCAGCCGCGCCACGTCGAACGCGTAGATGCCGGCGTTGATCTCCCGCAGCCCGCGCTGCTCCGCGGTGGCGTCGCGCTCCTCGACGATCTGCGCCAGCCGCCCCTCGGCGTCCCGCACGATCCGGCCCAGGCCGGTCGGGTCGGGCACCTCGGCGGCGAGCACGGTCGCCGCCGCGCCGGCGCTCTCGTGCGCCTCGACCAGGGCCGCCACGGTCTCCGGCCGCAGCAGCGGCACGTCGCCGTTGATGACCACGACCGTGCCGGTGGCCTCGGCGACGGCGTCCAGCGCGATGCGTACCGCGTGGCCGGTGCCGAGCTGCCGCTCCTGGAGCACCGGGGTGGTCTCCGGGGCGATCTCGGCCAGGTGCGCCCGGACCTGCTCGGCACCGTGCCCGACCACCACCACCGTGCGATCCGCGCGCAGCGGCTCGGCCGCCGCCAGCACGTGTCCGAGGAGGGTACGACCGAGCAGCGGGTGCAGCACCTTGGGCAGGGCCGACTTCATCCGCTTGCCCTCACCGGCGGCGAGCACGACAACGGTGCGGAGGCGGGGCTGGGACACGACGTGGCTCCCGTCGGGACGGCGACAGTCTCGCGGCCATGCTAACCAGACCGCGTCCGAAGCTGTCGAATACCCCGACAAGGGGCATCCGCACCATAAAGCTGCTCGGCCGCCAGGGTTCGAACCTGAAACACGGGTACCAAAGACCCGGGTGTTGCCAATTACACCACGGCCGAAGGATCGTTCACAGCTTAGCGCCTGGTGTCCGGTGCCAGGTTGCCCACACCGGGCCGCGGACCGGCCGCGAGGCCCTCCACCACGCCGGCTATCCAGAGATACAGCTCTCGGGACCTCGGCACTCGCACCACCAGACAACCTCGGTAGTCCTCACCGACGTTGGTCCGCACCGTCGTAGGATTGTGCCGCTTCAACGTCGGACGCTGGAAGCAGTCGAGTCCGACCCCGAGTGTCGCAGCCCACCACCGGCCAGCAGCCTCGGAGTCCGCGTTCTCATGAATGCTCACGCGATACCGGAGGTCCTCCCGGGACCTGCCCATGGCCTCGACGAACCTGATGAACAGTTCGACCAGACAAGGGTCACTGTTCGTAAAGGTGAGGTCATAACGAGGATTGTCCGGCTTACTTTTGGTGCCCTCACACCAGTAGAGCACCGCGCCGATCAGGAGTGTTTCCCGCAGGTCCGGCGCCCCGGCCCACTTGGCCGCCAGTCCGCGCGCTTCACGTTCCGCGTCCTCGCGCCGCTCTCGCCGACCCGCACGGCTGAGCATTCGGCGCGCGTCAGCGGCCTGTTGCCGCTCGGCGGCAACCTCGGACGATGAGTCGAGCGGAAGATGTCTGACCCACTCGTAGGCGGTCGACTTGGCGACCGTCAGCCGCTCCGCGATCTCGTTGACCGTGTGGCCGTCGGCCCGCAGCCGCAGCGCCGTCGCATGTAGGTCGTCCTTGGCATTTCGACGTCGGAGAGATGCAGGTGGCGGAACATCCCGCAACATCGCTTGCACTCGGACCCGACCGAGGCCCAGACGTGAGCAGATCTGACGGATCGACAGCTGCTCCACGGCACGGAGACGACGGACCTCTGCCGCCAGTGACTCGGTCATGTTCGGCAGGCTAGAACAGCCGTACGACGAAACCGGCACGTGGCAGCGGATCCTCAATCGCTCGTCGACTCGTTGTGCGTGGCGGCGAAGATTCCGGAAACCAGTCCTTCGATCCGCCAGTACAGCTCGCGACTGCCCGGCACATTGATCACCAGACAGCCGTGGTAGTCGTCACCCGTGTTCCGCCGTAACGTGGCGATCCGGTGTCGTTTGATGGTCGAACGCTTGATGCGGTCGGCGGGAAGCTCGAGTCTCTCCATCCACCATCGGACCGCCGCCGCAGCGTCGGCCGATTCATGGATGCTCACCCGGTAGGTGGGCACTCCCCGATCGATCCCGCACGCTGCCAAAAAACGCAGGAAGAGCGCGACGATGCCGGGATCGCTGTTGATGAACTGGAGGTGGTCGTCCCGCCGCCAGGGCTTCGACTTGGTGCCCTCACACCAGTAGATCGCCGCCCCAAGGAGCAGAAGGTCTCGTTCATCAAGTGTGCGGACCACCGCCGCCCCGCGCGCCTGCTCGGCCGCCTGCGCGGCGTCGCGCGCCTCGCGGTGCGCCGACCATCGGGCGTCGGTCATCAGCTTCGACCGGGCCCGCCGCCGCTGCGCCGCCGCGTCGTCCGGATCCAACGGCAGGTGCTTCACCCACTGGTACGCGGTCGATTTCGCCACGCCGAGCTGCTGCGCGATCTCGTTGACCGATCGCCCGTCGGCGCGCAGCCGCACCGCCTCGGCCCGCAGCGCGTCCTTGGCGTTCGGGCGCCGGGTCCACTCAGGCGGCGAAACGCCACGCAGCAACGCGGACGCCCGGTCGCGGCCGATACCCAGGCGGGCGCATATCGCACGGACGGAGAGCTGCTCCTGGACGCGCAGACGGCGCGCCTCGTCGGCGAGCGGATCGGTCACGGTCGCAGGTTAGAACGCGCGTACGACAAGGAAGTCCATTCACAGACGGAACTGTCCACTGCGATCTAGGCCGCCGCTGGTTACGGTGACGTAGGCGTAACCCGTTCCGCTGGGAGGTGCCATGTCGACCGCCCTGACCGGCCCGGAGACCGGACCCAAGCCGCTGACCCAGGGCCACCAGTCCCGGGGCATCCTGATCGCCCTCTGGGCCTTCGTGGTCGTACCGTTCCTCGCTCTGCTCGCTGCCGTGCCGATGGCCTGGGGCGGCTGGCTGGGCTGGAGTGACGTGCTCGTGGCCGGCTTCTGGTACATGCTGTCCGGACTCGGCGTCACCGTCGGCTACCACCGCTACTTCACCCACGGCTCGTTCAAGGCGAAGCCGTGGGTGCGGACGGCGCTCGCGGTGGCGGGTTCGTTCGCCGTGCAGGGCGAGGTCATCCAGTGGGTGGCCGACCACCGCCGGCACCACGCCTTCTCGGATCTGGAGGGCGATCCGCACTCGCCGTGGCGGTTCGGGGAGAGCGTCGGGGGGCTCACCCGGGGGCTGTTCCACGCGCACGTGGGCTGGCTGTTCAACCGGGAGTTGTCCAACCGGGAGCGGTTCGCCCCGGACCTGCTCGCCGATCCGGCCACCCGCCGCGTCGATCGGCTGTTCCCGGTGCTGGTGGCGGTCTCGTTGCTCGGGCCGGCGGCGATGGGCGGGCTGCTCACCTGGTCGTGGCAGGGCGCGTTGACCGCGCTCTTCTGGGGCGGGCTGGTCCGGATCGCGCTGCTGCATCACGTCACCTGGGCGATCAACTCGGTCTGCCACGTCTACGGGGAGCGCCCGTTCGCGGTGCGGCAGGGTGACCGGGCGGCGAACTTCTGGCCGCTGGCACTGCTGTCGTTCGGGGAGAGCTGGCACAACCTGCACCACGCCGATCCGACCAGCGCGCGGCACGGGGTGCTGCGGGGTCAGCTCGACCCGTCGGCGCGGGCGATCTGGCTGCTGGAGAAGGCCGGGGTCGTCTGGGCGGTGCGGTGGCCGAAGCCGGAGCGGATCACGGCGAAGCTGGTGGAGCCGGAGCGGATCCGGGCCCGGTCGGCGGGGCGGGAGCGATAACCGGTCGGTCGGGCGCGTCGCGGCCTGGCAGGATGGCCGGATGACCGACCTTCAGCGCCGCCGACCGGCCGGCCCGCCCGGCGGCCGGATCCGCAGCGGCCGCGACGCCGGGCCGCGGGTCCGCGGGGGGACGACATGAGCGCGCAACTCCCCCGCCAGGGCGGCACCGAGCGCCGGCGAGGTGACGAGATGACCGAGGTTCCCGGCAAGGACGCCGGCGCCGCCCGGCGGCGGGCGGTGCCGGCGGCGAAGCCATCCTCCCGGGTACGGATGTCCGCGACGCAGCGCCGCGAGCAGTTGATCTCGATCGCCCGGCAGATCTTCGCGGAGCGCGGTTTCGACGCCACCTCGATCGAGGAGGTGGCCGCCCGGGCCAAGGTCTCCAAGCCGGTGGTCTACGAGCACTTCGGCGGCAAGGAGGGGCTGTACGCGGTGGTGGTGGACCGGGAGGTCCGCTCGCTGCTGGACCGGATCACCACGGCGTTGACCGCGGGGCATCCGCGGGAGTTGCTGGAGCAGGCGGCGTTGACGCTGCTGACGTACATCGAGGAGGAGACCAGCGGGTTCCGGGTGCTGGTCCGGGAGTCGCCGCTGATGTCGGCGACGGGCAACTTCAGCAGTGTGATGAACGACGTCGCGCATCAGGTGGAGCACATCCTGGGCGCGGAGTTCTCCAGCCGGGGGTACGACCCGAAGCTGGCCGAGTTGTACTCGCAGGCGCTGGTGGGGATGGTGGCGTTGACCGGCCGCTGGTGGTTGGAGGTGCGCAAGCCGCGCAAGGAGACGGTGGCGGCGCACCTGGTGAACCTGGCCTGGAACGGCCTGTCGCATCTGGAGGCGAAGCCCGGCCTGATCACGTCCCGCAAGCCGGGCTGAGCCGGCGGGGGGTCAGTGGTTGCCCTCTGCGACCGCGTGGCGGCGGCGGCGCATCTCCGCCTCGGCGTGCTCGGGCGGGCCGATCTTGTCGTAGAGGCCGGTGGCGAGCAGGATCAGCCCGAACAGCATCGACACGATGACGGTCGACATCGAGAAGTTGAGGATGTTCGCCGTGGTCTGCAGCACGGACATCATGATGATGCTGGTGACCAGGAAGACCACCCCGGCGGTCAGGTTCATGTAGTGGCCGAGGTTGGTGCGGCGGGACGCCCCGATCAGGAGGAAGGCGCCGAACAGCACCGACACGATCGAGAACGCGAGGTTGGTCCGGAGTCCGAGCGCCCAGTGGCTGCCGCGGGCGAAGAGCGACTCGCCCGCGGTCAGGAAGACGCCGTACACGCCGAAGACCAGGATGTACAGCCCGATGACCCCGGAGAGGACCCGGTAGAACTGCCGGGCGGGATGGTTCACCGGTAGGTGCGGCATGGGATCCTCCCGCCAAGGTGACCGATTTCCGGCAATTGTCACCCGCGCCGTTCGACCTCGTCCCCGGAAACGCAAAAGGCCCGGCCGGAGCCGGGCCTTTTCACAGGTGGGGCTCAGAGCACGAGCCGAGCCTTCTCGAAGGCCTCCCGCTCCTCGTCGGTGCCGACCTTGCCGTACATGCCGGCCATCAGCAGCACCAGGGCGAGGACCAGCACCACGATGACCGTCGCGACGCTGAAGTTGAGGATGTTCGCGTCGGTGCGCAGGAACGCCAGTGCGGCCAGGCCGAGGGCCATCAGGGCGTACGACAGCCACTGGTTGATCATCACGTCGAGGTTCCGGCCGATCACCGTGCCGAGCAGGATCAGCGCGCCGACGATGATCGAGACGAGCGAGAAGCCGAGGTTGGTGCCCTGGCCGAGGACCGTGGTGTCGTCCTGGGCGAGGAAGTCGTTGCCGAGGCTGACGATGACGCCGAGCCCGCCGAAGACGACGAAGTACAGACCAACGAGCCCGCCGATCGCCCGGTAGATCGGCCGCGCGGGGTGGTTGACGGGGGTGTGGGCCATCTCTGCGTCTCCAAGACCGAACGGAAAAGGGGTCGGGGGTGATTGTCCCGCACGGCGAACTGTGACGCCGCACACCCCCCACCCGTGTCGAGGTCAGCCGGTCGGCAGTTCCTCGGCGAGGGTCAGCCAGGCCTCCTCGGTGCGTTCCCGCTCGGCCCGCAGCTCCTTCAGCTGGGCGTCCAGGTCGGCGACCCGGGCGTAGTCGGTGGCGTGCGCGGCGAGTTGGTCGAGCAGGTCGGCCTCCTTCTGCTCCAGCTTGGCGATCTGCCGTTCCAGCTTGCCGAGTTCCTTCTTCGCGGTGCGCACCTCCGCGGCCGACATGCCCTCGCGGGCTGGGGCGGCCCCGGCCGGGGTGAGGTCGGCGGGGGCCGGTCCGTTGCCCGCGGCGGCCCGGGCCAGATACTCGTCGACCCCGCCGGGCAGGTGCACGAGCCGCCCGTCGCCGAACATCCCGTACGCGACGTCGGCGACCCGCTCGATCAGGTACCGGTCGTGGCTGGCCACCACGATCGTGCCGGGCCAGGAGTCGAGCAGATCCTCCAGCGCGGCGAGGGTGTCGGTGTCCAGGTCGTTGGTGGGCTCGTCGAAGAGGAGCACATTGGGTTCCCCGGCGAGCAGGCGGAGCATCTGCAGGCGGCGGCGCTCACCGCCGGAGAGGTCGCTGACCGGGGTCCAGAGCCGGCGGTCGTCGAAGCCGAAGATCTCGGCGAGCTGGGCGGCGCTGATCTCCCGGTCGCCGAACTGGACGCGCCGGGCCACCTCCTCGACGGCCTCGAGGACGCGCAGGTGACCGGGGAGTTCGGCGAGTTCCTGGGAGAGGAAGGCGGGCCGCACGGTCTGCCCGGTGGTGAGGCGCCCGCCGTCGGGCCGGGTGACGCCGGCCAGCATCCGCAGCAGGGTGGTCTTGCCGGCGCCGTTGCGGCCGAGGATGGCGATCCGGTCGCCGGGGCCGACCTGCCAGGTGGCGTCGTGCAGGATCTCCTTCGGGCCGGCGTGCAGGGTGACCTGGTCCAGGTCGTACACCTGCTTGCCGAGCCGGGCGGTGGCGAGCCGTTGCAGCGACATGGTGTCGCGCGGCGGCGGGACGTCGGCGATGAGCGCGTTGGCCGCGTCGATCCGGAACTTCGGCTTGGAGGTCCGGGCGGGCGCGCCGCGGCGCAGCCAGGCGATCTCCTTGCGGAGCAGGTTCTGCCGGCGGGCCTCGGTGGCGGCGGCGACCCGCTGCCGCTCGGCCCGGGCGAGGATCCAGGCGGCGAAGCCGCCCTCGTACGCCCGGACGGTCTGGTCGGCGACCTCCCAGGTGGTGGTGCAGACGGCGTCGAGGAACCACCGGTCGTGGGTGACCACGACGAGGGCGCCCTTGCGGGTGACCAGGTGCCGGGCCAGCCAGTCGACGCCGCCGACGTCGAGGTGGTTGGTGGGCTCGTCGAGGATGAGCAGGTCGGCGTCGCGGACCAGCAGCGCGGCGAGCGCGACGCGGCGGCGCTCGCCGCCGGACATCGGGCCGACGGGCGCGTCGAGGCCGAGGTGGGGCATGCCGAGGCCGTCGAGGATGGCCCGCACGCCGGCGTCGCCGGCCCACTCGTGCTCGGCGCCCATGCTCTCGCCGAGCCAGGCGGTGCCGAGGACGACGTCCCGGACGGTGGCCTCGGGGGCCAGGTTCAGGCTCTGCGGCAGCCAGGACACGCGCAGGTCGCGACGGTGGGTGACCCGGCCGTCGTCGGGTTCCTCGGTGCGGGTGAGCAGCCGCAGCAGGGTGGACTTGCCGGCCCCGTTGAGGCCGACCACGCCGACCCGGTCGGCGTCGTCGAGACCGAGCGAGACGTCGGTGAGCAGCGGCCCGGCAGCGCCGTACCCCTTGGACACCCGGTCCAGGTTGACGATGTTGGCCACTTCCCCACCTTCCATGATCAAGGCGTCCCGGTGCGGGCGGGCACCTCGGGACGCCTGGCCCCTCAGGGTACGCGGGTCCGCCCGACGGACGTCAGGCCCCGACGCGGGTCAACGACCGCTGCCGCCCGGTTTGTTCCGGCCGCCGGATGGTCCGGTGCACGAGGTCGCCGACCCGGCGGTGTCCGGGCCGCCGGGACACCGCCACATCGGCGACGCCAAGTCGATCTTGCTCGACCGGGCGGGCCGGACCGAACGGGCCGAACCGAACGGGCCGGACCTGGCCAGGCCGGGTCGGGCCAGGCCGGGTCGGGCCAGGCCGGGTCGGACGTCCGGCAGGTTCAGACGGTGCGGGCGCCGGCCACCGGGCCGTGGGCCACCCGGGCCTCCCGGCAGACCCCGGCGGCCGCCAGCTCGGCGGCGATCCGCCCGGCGTCGGTCTCGTTCGCGGTGAGGAAGACGCAGGTCGGCCCGGAGCCGGAGACGATTCCGGCGAGCGCGCCGGCCGCCTCGCCGGCCTTGAGGGTCTCGGCGAGCGTGGGGCGCATGGTGAGCGCGGCGGCCTGAAGGTCGTTGCCGAGCGCGGCGGCCAGCACCCGGGGGTCGCGCTGGCGCAGCGCGGCGAGCAGCGTGTCGGTGCTGCCCAGCGGCTCCCCGGCGCTGCCGGTGTCGCGCAGCCGGTCCAGTTCCCGGTAGGCGGCGGGGGTGGAGAGGCCGCCCTCGGCGATCGCCACCACCCAGTGCCACGACGTGGGGCGGGCCAGCACCGGGCTGACCGCCTCGCCCCGACCGGTGCCCAGCGCGGTGCCGCCGTGGATCAGGAACGGCACGTCCGAGCCGAGGTCGGCGGCGATGCCGGCCAGCTCGTCGCGGGACAGCCCGGTGCCCCAGAGCGCGTCGCAGGCGACCAGGGTGGCCGCCGCGTCGGCGCTGCCGCCGGCCAGCCCGCCGGCGAGCGGGATCTGCTTGCGCAGGTGCAGCCGGGCGTGCGGCGGGACGCCCGCGTACCCGGCGAGGGCGTGGGCGGCTCGGATCACCAGATTCGTGTCGTCCAGGGCCAGCTCGCCGGCGCCCTCGCCCTCCATGGTGAGGGTGAGCGTGTCGCCCCGGCGGGCGGTCAACTCGTCGTGGATCGAGATCGCGTGGTAGACGGTGTTCAGCTCGTGGAAGCCGTCCCGGCGCAGCGGCCCCACCCCGAGATGCAGGTTGATCTTGGCGGGCACCCGGACCTTCACCGGCCCGCTGGCCCCGCGCCGCTGCCCGTCCTCGTCGTCCGGTCGCCAGGCCTCGGTCACGGGGCGATGTCCCGTGGGCGCAGGCGGATGTCGAACGGCTTCTCCACGATCAACTCCTCGGCGGGTCGGGCAACGGCGCCCAGCCTACTGGGCGACGGCGGGGACGGCCGGGGCCGACGCGGCGATGGCGGCGAACTGCTCCACGGTCAGCGACTCGCCACGGGCACCCGGGTCGACGCCGGCGGCGGTGAGCACCGCGGCCGCCCGGTCGGCGCCGCCGGCCCAGCCGGCCAGGGCGGCGCGCAGAGTCTTGCGGCGCTGCGCGAACGCCGCGTCGACCACCGCGAAGACCGCCTCCCGGCGGACGTCGGCGCGGGGCGGCTCCCGGCGGGTGAAGGCGACCAGCCCGGAGTCGACGTTCGGCACCGGCCAGAACACGTTCGGCGGGACCTTGCCGGCGGCCCGGGCCCTGGCGTACCAGGCGAGCTTGACCGACGGGACGCCGTACACCTTGGAGCCGGGACCGGCGACGAGCCGGTCGGCGACCTCCTTCTGCACCATGACCAGGCCGTGCCGCAGGGTGGGCAGCTCGGCGAGCAGGTGCAGCACCACCGGCACGGCGACGTTGTACGGCAGGTTCGCCACCAGCGCGGTGGGGGCGGGTTCCGCCAGGTCGGCGGCGCTGACCCGGAGCGCGTCGGCGGGGTGGACGGTGAGCCGGGCGGCGTCCGGGCCGGCGAACCGGGCGGCGGTCTCCGGCAGCGCGGCGGCCAGCGCCGGGTCGATCTCCACGACGTGCACGTGCGCGGCGACCGGGAGCAGGGCCAGGGTGAGCGAGCCGAGCCCGGGGCCGACCTCCAGCGCCACGTCGTCCGGGGCGAGCCCGGCGGTGGTGACGATCCGGCGGACGGTGTTCGGATCGTGCACGAAATTCTGGCCGAGCTTCTTGGTCGGCGTCACGCCGAGGCGCGCGGCGAGCTCCCGGATCTCCGCCGGGCCGAGGAGGCCGGTCACGCCCCGTAGCGTATGCGGCCTTGCCGGGTGGCAAGGAGGGGCCCCGGTCAAGAACGGGCCCCTCCGGTCACCACGGGCCGAAGACGCGATCGCCGGTCGCGGAGATCGCGGCGCAGAGCTCGTCGACGTCGGTCTCGGTGGTCGCGGCCAGGAACCGGACCGTCAGCGGGATCAGGTACGACGCGTTCGGCCGCCCCCGATGCGGCATCGGGGTCAGGTACGGGGCGTCGGTCTCCACCAGCAGCTGGTCGACCGGGGTCACCGTGGCGGCCTCGCGCAGCGCGCCGGCACTGCCGAAGGTGACCGTGCCGGCGAAGCTGAGCAGGTAGCCCCGGCGGACACACTCGCGGGCGAAGTCGGCGTCGCCGGAGAAGCAGTGCAGCACCACCGTGTCCGGGGCGCCCTCGTCGTCGAGGATGCGCAGCACGTCGGCGTGCGCGTCCCGGTCGTGGATGACGAGGGCCTTGCCGTACCGCTTGGCGATGGCGATGTGCGCGCGGAAGCTCTCCTCCTGGGCGGCCCGCCCCTCGTCCCCGGTACGGAAGAAGTCCATCCCGGTCTCGCCGACGCCGCGTACCCGGTCGCGGGCGGCCAGGGCCTCGATCTCGCGCAGCGCCTCGTCCAGGTCGGCCAGGCGGGGCGCCTCGTTCGGGTGCAGCGCGACGGTGGCCAGCACGGCTCCGTAGCGCTCGGCGACGTCGGCGCCCCAACGGGACGACTCGACGTCCACGCCGACCTGGACCAGCCGGTCCACGCCGACGCCCGCGGCCACCGCGATGACCGCGCCGACCGGGTCGTCGGCGGGTCCACCCCCGGGTACGCCGGCCTCGCTGACGGTGATGTCGAGGTGGGTGTGGCTGTCCAGCACGGGACGGGGCAGCGCCTCGGGGGCGGGCGGGAACTCCCCGGCCCGGCGGGCGGCCCGTTGCTTGCGGGTCTCGGTCCGCTCGCTCAGCTGTTCGGTTGGCTCGGTCATCAACCAAAGGATCACACACTGGCCGGGTCCACCCGCCCGCCACCTCGTGTTCATCTCCACTACCCAGCGCGAACCTACCGTCGCAGCGTGACTGAGCGGAACGCGCGAACCATCGGGCACCGGAGCGGGCGGACGATCCGTGCAGCGATCGTGACGCCATGAGTGTGACCCCTCAGGCTGGCGGGGCCGCCTCCGAGCGGACCGGCCTGCACGTCACGTACGAGGGCCGGGTGCACCCGGCGGAGGAGATCGCGCGGGGCGCGGCGTACGAGCTGTTCAGCGCCGAGGAGGTGCCCGGCTTCGAGTGGGCGCCCCGGCCGGGTGTGGCGTACCCGTGGCGGAAGTTCGTGCACGTCAGCGAGGTGAGCGCGGTGCACGGGGCGGCCGAGCCGACCGAGGACGCGGACCCGCCGCTGCTGATGCCGGTGCACCGCACGCACGGCTGGGCCCACCTGCACCAGCTCAGCCAGCAGCCGGCCGCGGCCGGCGACCCGACGCTCGCCGCGGTACGCGCCTCGGCGGTGATCCGGCCGGGCACCCGGATGGTGAAGGTGCTCTCCGCCCGCCAGCTCGCCGGCTATGTGCGGGGTTGGCTGCCGCACGGCTTCTGCTACCGGGAGCACGACGTGGCGCACCTGCGTACCCCGGCCGGGATGGCGGTGCTGCGCGGCGACGGCGAGGGCGGCGACGTGGCCTACGCGCTGCGCTGGCGGGCCGCCGACCCTACCGACTTCGACGTGCCGGTCGGCCCGGCGCACCAGGGGCTCACCGCGCTGCCGCCGCGGGACCGGCTGGGGCCGCCGGTGCTGGGTACCGGCTTCGTGCCGAGCAACGGCCAACTCGTCCCGGAGTTCGTCACCCGGGACTTCGCCGACCTGCCGATGCCGGCGAACGCCACCCTGCTCGCCTATCCGGCGGACGGGGTGGAGGTGGTGCTCTACACCTACCAGGCGGAGCAGCGGGGCTGGCTGCGCCTGGTCGGCCGGCAGTGGCGGCACCTGCTCGCGGCGGTGCCCGGGCTCTCCCCCGACCAGGAGTACGTGCCGACCGGTGACGCGCCGCGCTCCACCCGGCTCGTCGGCGCGTACGGCGGCAACGAGTACGAGGCGGTGGCCGACCAGCCGGGCGGCTTCCGCGTCCTGGCGATGACCCGGGCGGCCCGGTACCCGGTGGAGTCGGCGGCCCGGCGGCTGCGGTACGCCACCTGGCGCGGGGTGCCCTGCCTGGTGCTGCGCGAGGAGTCGGGCTGGCTGCGGCTGCGGCTGTGCCGGCCGGATCCGGACTCGGTGGCCACCACCGGGGCGCAGTGCCACGAGCGGGGCGTCTACGAGGCGTGGGCGCCGGGCACCGAGGTGACCGACGACCGGGTGGTCGACCTGCCGTACCGCGCGGCATAACCGCCGTCGGCGCGGGAATCCGCCGGGGTCCGATGCACCCCAGCTCAGGAGACCCGAGATGCCCTTCATCACCGTCGGCACGGAGAACTCCGCGCCCATCGACCTGTACTACGAGGACCACGGCACCGGGCAGCCGGTCGTGCTCATCCACGGTTTCCCGTTCAACGGGGCGACCTGGGAGAAGGTGTCCATCCCGCTGTTGAACGCCGGATACCGGACGATCACCTACGACCGGCGCGGTTTCGGCAGTTCCGCCCAACCGACCGCGGGGTACGACTACGACACCTTCGCGGCCGACCTGGACGTGCTGATGACGGAGCTCGACCTGCGCAACGCGATCCTGGTCGGACACTCGATGGGCACCGGCGAGGTGACCCGCTACCTGGGCACGTACGGGTCGAGCCGGGTGGACCGGGCGGTGCTGCTGGCCCCGATCGCGCCGTTCCTGCTGAAGACGCCGGACAACCCGGAGGGCGTGGACAAGAGCCTCTTCGACGGTTTCCAGCAGGCCATCCTCAACGACCGCTTCGCCTACCTGACCCAGTTCTGCAACAGCTTCTTCAACTACGACGAGAACAAGGGGAAGTCGGTCAGCGAGGAGGCGTTCCGGGCGCACTGGGAGATCGGCACCCGGGCGTCGGCGAAGGGCACCCACGACTGTGTCGACGCCTGGCTGACGGACTTCCGGGGCGACCTGGGCCGGATCGACGTGCCGGTGCTGATCGTGCAGGGCGACAAGGACGCGGTGCTGCCGTATCCGGTGACCGGGCAGCGGTTGCAGCCGATGCTGCCGGGCAGCCAGTTGATCACTCTGCGGGGCGCCCCGCACGGCATTCCGTGGACCAACGCCGCCGAGGTGAACAAGGCGATCATGGAGTTCATCGGCGCGCCGTCGATGGCGCGCGCCTGACCGGCGCGGACGGCGCGGCCCCGGGGAGGTGTCCCCGGGGCCGCGGTCGTCCGTCGGGCTCAGCCGGCGAGGCGGGCCAGCTCCTCGTCGACGATGGACGGGTCGAGCTTGCGGAACACCGGCTTCGGCGCCGCGAGCGGCCGACCCACCGCCAGGGGTACGGACTCCCAGCGCGCACCGACCGTGTAGTCGCCGGTCAGCACCGGGTACGCCGGCCCACCGTCGAGGTCCCGCACCTCCTCGATCACCGGCATCGGCGCGTGCACGCCGGTGCCGCCGAGCAGCTCGTGGATCTTCTGGGCGGCGTGCGGCAGGAACGGGGTGAGCAGCGTGTTGGCGTCGCTGACCACCTGGAGGGCGACGTGCAGGATGGTGCCCATCCGGGGCTTGTCGTCCTCGCCCTTGAGCTTCCACGGGGCCTGCTCGGAGAGGTACTTGTTGGCCTCGGCGACCACCTTCATCGCCTCGCCGATGGCCTGCTTCTGCCGGTGCTTGGCGATCAGGTCACCGACGACGGCGAAGCCGGCCCGGGCGGTGGCGAGCAGCGCCTCGTCGGCCTCGGTGAGGCCGGCCGGGTCGACCGGCGGGATCGCCCCGAAGTTCTTCGCCGCCATCGAGACGGACCGGTTGACCAGGTTGCCCCAGCCGGCGACCAACTCGTCGTTGTTGCGGCGGAGGAACTCCGACCAGGTGAAGTCGGTGTCGTTGCTCTCCGGGCCGGCGACCGCGATGAAGTAGCGCAGCGCGTCGGCGTCGTACCGCTCGAGGAAGTCCCGGACGTAGATGACCACCTTGCGGGAGGAGGAGAACTTCCGGCCCTCCATGGTCAGGTATTCGCTGGAGACCACCTCGGTGGGCAGGTTGAGCCGGCCCAGCTCGCCCGGCTCGCCGTCGCGCGACCCCTCGCCGGAGTAGCCGCCGAGCAGCGCCGGCCAGATCACCGAGTGGAAGACGATGTTGTCCTTGCCCATGAAGTAGTAGCCACGGGCGTCCTTGCCCTCCGCGTCGGCGGACCACCACTTCCGCCAGGCCTCGGGGTCGCCGGTGCGGCGGGCCCACTCGATGGAGGCGGACAGGTAGCCGATGACCGCGTCGAACCAGACGTAGATCCGCTTGTCGGCCCGGTCGCGCCAGCCGTCGAGCGGGATCGGCACGCCCCACTCCAGGTCCCGGGTGATGGCCCGGGGCTGCAGGTCGTCCAGCAGGTTCCGGGAGAACCGGAGCACATTGGGGCGCCAGCCCTCCCGGGTGTCCAGCCACTGCCGCAGCGCCTCGGCCAGGGCGGGCAGGTCGAGGAAGAAGTGCTCGGTCTCGACGAACTCCGGCGTCTCGCCGTTGATCTTCGAGCGGGGGTTGATCAGGTCGATCGGGTCGAGCTGGTTGCCGCAGTTGTCGCACTGGTCGCCGCGGGCGCTGTCGTACCCGCAGATCGGGCAGGTGCCCTCGATGTAGCGGTCGGGCAGGGTGCGGCCGGTGGACGGGGAAATCGCCCCGGTGGTGACCTTCGGGACGATGTAGCCGTTACGGTGCAGCCCGAGGAACAGCTCCTGCACCACGGCGTAGTGGTTGCGGGTGGTGGTACGGGTGAACAGGTCGTACGACAGCCCCAGCGCCCGCAGGTCCTCGGCGATCACCCGGTTGTACCGGTCGGCCAGCTCGCGCGGGGTGACCCCCTCGGCGTCGGCCTGCACCTGGATCGGGGTGCCGTGCTCGTCGGTGCCGGAGACCATGAGCACGTCGTGACCGGCCATTCGCATGTACCGGGCGAAGACGTCGGAGGGAACGCCGAATCCGGATACGTGGCCGATGTGGCGCGGACCGTTGGCGTAGGGCCAGGCGACCGCGGCGAGAACGTGACTCATGAGCAGCAAGCCTAGTGAGTGCCCGAGGGCAGCCGCGAACCAATAGGACGCGTCCCACGCATCGACTCAGACACCGGGCTCCGTCAGCTGTGCACGACGGTGTAGACCTCGCGCCGGCGCAGCCCGTACTCGGCGGCCACCTCGGTGATGGCGTCCCGCCGGGACAGGCCGGCCGCCTCCCGCGCGGCCACCGCGGCGCGCAGCGTGTCGTCGTCGGGGCGGACCGCAGCGGCCGGCGGCGCACCCGCCACGACCAGGGTGATCTCGCCGCGCGGCTCGCCCGCCGCGGCCCACTCGGCCAGCTCGCCCAGCGGCCGGCGGACCACCTCCTCGTAGGTCTTGGTCAGCTCGCGGCAGAGCGCGGCCGGCCGGTCCGGGCCGAACGCGGCGGCCAGGTCGGCCAGCGCGCCGGCGATCCGGTGCGGGGCCTCGAAGAGGACCAGGGTGCGCTCCTCGGCGGCGAGAGCGCGCAGCCGGGACCGGCGGGCGGCCGGTGTGCGGGGCAGGAAGCCTTCGAAGCAGAACCGGTCGCAGGGCAGCCCGGAGAGCGCCAGTGCGGTGGTCACCGCGCTCGGCCCGGGGGCCGCGGTGACCGGGAAGCCGGCGTCGAGGGCGGCCCGGACCAGCCGGTAGCCGGGGTCGGAGACGCTGGGCATGCCGCCGTCGGTGACCAGCGCGACGGTGTAGCCGGCGGCGAGCACCTCGACCAGCTCCGGGGTACGCCGTTCCTCGTTCCCCTCGAAGTAGGAGACGATCCGGCCGGCCACGGTGACGCCGAGGTCCCGGGCCAACCGGGTGAGCCGCCGGGTGTCCTCGGCGGCGACCACGTCGGCGGTGGCGAGCACCTCGCGGAACCGGGCCGACGCGTCGGCCGGGTTGCCCAGCGGGGCGCCGAGCAGCACGACCCGTCCGACCTCGGACATTTCACCCACGGAGTGCGCTCCTTCATCGACAGCCGTACCAATCTCGGGGACGACGGGCGCCACCGGGCACCTTCGCAGCCTACGATCGCCGGGTGACGAGTGCCTCGACAGCACAGAGCGCGGACGCCGGCCGGGCCGGATCGGACCGGACGGCCGCCGGTCAGCCGGCCACCGATCAGGCCGCAGCGACGACCGGTGGCGGTGGGGTCCCGGCCGTCGTCCGGCGGCGGCTCGCCACCGTCGACGCCCGCCTCGACGGGCACGCCTGGCTGGCCACCGCCGTCGTGGTGGCGATCGCGGCAATCCTGCGCCTCGTCGGGCTGAGCGGCCCCAAGGGCAAGATCTTCGACGAGATCTACTACGCCCGGGACGCCTACGGGCTGGTCGACAAGGGCGTCGAGTGGAACTACAAGGACAACGGCCCGTCGTACGTGGTGCATCCGCCGCTGGGCAAGTGGCTGATCGGGTTCGGTGAGTGGGCCTTCGGCTATCAGGACGCGGAGACGAAGATCTCCGTGCCGGGGCACCTGACCACCACCGCCCCCGAGTTCGGCTGGCGGATCGCGGCGGCCGTCGCCGGCACTCTGTCGGTGCTGCTGCTGGTCCGGATCGCCCGGCGGATGTTCCGCTCCACCGCGCTGGGCTGCGCGGCCGGCCTGCTGCTCGCCCTGGACGGCTTCCACCTGGTGCTCTCCCGCACCGCGCTGCTCGACATCTTCCTGCTGCTGTTCGTGCTGGCCGCGTTCGGCGCGCTGGTGCTGGACCGGGACGCCCGGCGCCGCCGCTGGGCCCGGGCGCTGGCGGCGGGGCTCGACCCGTCGACACCGGGGCGGGCCGGCCGGCCGCCGTCGGGCTGGCGGAACTGGCCGTGGTGGCGGCTGGCCGCCGGGGTGCTGCTCGGCTGCGCCTGCGCGGTCAAGTGGAGCGGCGTGTACTTCGTGCCGGCCTTCGCGCTGCTGGTGATCTTCTGGGAGGTCGGCGTCCGGCGCTCGGCGGGGGTACGCCACCCGTGGCGGGACGCCCTGCTGGACGAGCTGCCCTGGCTGCTGCTGGCCGGGGTGCTGATGGTGGCCACCTACGTCGCCACGTGGTCAGGCTGGCTGTTCACCGACGACGGCTACTACCGGCTCGCCAGCCGCTACCCGAACACGCCGGGGCTGAGCGACACCCCGGTGATCGGGCCGCTGATCAACCTGTGGGAATACCACAAGGCCGCGTACGGCTTCCACACCCAGCTCGACGAGCCGCACAAGTACCAGTCCTGGCCGTGGCAGTGGCTGCTGCTGGGCCGGCCGGTGGCCTTCTACTGGTCCGGCGACGGCAACTGCGGCGCGCCGCAGTGCGCGAGCGAGATCCTGCTGCTGGGCACCCCGCTGCTCTGGTGGTCGTTCCTGCCCGCGCTGGCGGCGCTGGCCTGGCTCGGACTGGCCCGGCGGGACTGGCGGGCCGGGGCGATCCTGCTGAGCGTGGCCGCCGGCCTGCTGCCCTGGTTCTGGTTCGCGCTGGACGGCCGGACGATGTTCTCCTTCTACGCCGCGCCGGCGCTGCCGTTCCTGGTGCTGGCGGTGACCTACGTGCTGGGCGCGATCATCTCGCCGGCACCGGCCGCCGCCCTGAGCACGGGGGCGCCACCGGGCGGGCCGGACGTCGCCGACCGCCGGCTGGTGGGCGGGATCATCGCGGGCGCGTACGTGCTGCTGGTGGGCCTCTGCTTCGCCTACTTCTACCCGGTCTTCGTGGGCCGCCTGATCACATACGCGGACTGGTCCGCCCGGATGTGGCTGGACGGGCGCTGGATCTGACGCCCTGGCGCTACCGGCGGTGGGCTGGAGAACACAAAGAAGCGCGCCCCGATCGCCTGCCACGGGGGAAGCGGGCGATTGGGGCGCGCAGAAGAAGCTTAACCACCCCGGATCAGCGGCACAACTGGTCGTCTCCGGTCAGATTCCCGACCGGCGAGCCCCCACGAGGATGATTCGCCCGCAGGTGGCGCCGACGGGCCTGGCGCGAAGACCTTACGAGAGCCTTACGGCTTCGTTCCGCGCCGGCCGAGGGGGCGCCCGCCCGGCCGACCCGCCGAGGGGAGCGCTTTCCAGACCGCTCGGGCCCGTGGCCGGTGTTGATCTCCGGAGCTTTCGTCATCGTTGACGGCTTATAGGGCTGAAACTTCCCGCTTGTCTGTTAAGTCGGCTCTATGGCCTGCAATCCGGATATGCGAATGATGAAATATTCGTCGTCGGCTAGCCACGGGAGGGGTGATGTCCCAGCGATGACCGACAGCCAATGACCAGCTGGGTGATCATCCGGGTGCCACCACCCGGATGATCATCCAAAGTGGATCTCACTACACTTCGGCCGGTGATCAACAAGAGCAGATCGGCAGCTGTCCTCATTGGACTGCTTGCGACGACCGCGCTGATCGGTCCGGCGCCCGCCCGGGCCGGCGACGACACCCCCGAAACCCCCGCCGAGCCGCCCAAGGTCGAGCTGGTCCTCGACGTCAGCGGCTCGATGCGGGCCCGCGACATCGACGGGCGCAGCCGGATCTCGGTCGCCCAGCAGGCGTTCAACGAAGTCGTGGACGCGCTGCCGGACGAGACCCAGCTCGGCATCCGGGTGCTCGGGGCCACCTACCGGGGCAAGGACAAGAAGCAGGGCTGCCTGGACACCCAACAGATCGTGCCGGTCGGCCCGGTGGACCGTACGCAGGCCAAGGCGGCCGTGGCCACCCTCCGGCCGACCGGCTTCACCCCGGTCGGGCTGGCGCTCCGCTCCGCCGCGCAGGACCTCGGCACCGGCAGCACCGCCCGCCGGATCGTGCTGATCACCGACGGCGAGGACACCTGCGCCCCGCCCGACCCCTGCGAGGTGGCCCGCGAGCTGGCCGCCCAAGGCACCAAGCTGGTCGTCGACACCCTCGGCCTCGCCCCCGACGAGAAGGTACGCCGGCAGCTGCTCTGCATCGCCGGCGCGACCGGCGGCACCTACACGGCGGCGCAGAGCGCGGACGAACTGACCGGCCGGATCAAGCAGCTCGTGGACCGGGCCCGGGACACCTACACCGCCACCCCGACGGTGGTCGGCGGGTCGGCCGAGTGTGCCAACGCGCCGCTGCTCGGCCCCGGCGTCTACACCGACCGGGAGGCGTTCTCCGAGCACCGCTGGTACCGGGTGCCGGTGCGTCCCGGCCAGGAACTGCGAGCCTCGGTCAGCGTCGCACTGGACCGGCCGGTCAACCCCGACTACGGCGTACTGCTGCGGGCCACCGCCCCGGACGGACGGGAACTCGTCCGGGGCGTGGACGCCGGCAGCGGACGGACCGACGTGATCTCCACCGGCCTGCGCTGGTCCGCGGCCGAGGACACCCCCACCCCGAGCCCCAGCGGTACGCAGACCGCCGAGACGGTGTGCCTCGTGGTCAGCAACTCCTTCGCCGCACGCCCCGGCACCCAGGTCACCCCCGGCATGCCGGTGGAGCTGACCGTCGACGTGGTCGCCGCGTCCCCCGCCCCGGACGGGCCGGACCTCGGCCGCGGCTGGACACTGCTGCTCCTGCTCACCCTGGCCGGGCTGGTCACCGGGCTGGTCGCCGGGCTGCTCACCCGCTGGTGGGTCGCCACCTGGAGGGAGAACTGAGGATGCGTACCCTGATCCGCTCCGCGGCGGCGCTGGCCGCCATCGGGCTGACCCTCACCCCGGCCGCCGCCTCGGCCGAGCCCACCCCGTCGCCGGGCGCCGCCACGGTCACCAAGGCCGGCACCTCGTTCCTGACCGCCACCGCCATCGCCGCCGGCCAGCCGGTCCAGGTCGGCGCGTCGACCGGCGACCACCTCTACTGGTCGTTCCGCGCGGAGGCCGGGCAGACCCACGAGATCGGCGCCAACGTCGCCTTCCCGAAGGGCCGCACCGGCCCGTCCACCTGGACCGTCGAGGTCTTCGACGGGCTGCGCCGCAGGCAGGCCTGCACGGCCGGCGCGCAGACCCCGACCGCCGACGCGACCGCGACCGGCGTCACCCTCGGCTGCACGCTGCGCCGGGTCCGGCCCTGGGCCGAGCCGTGGTCCGGCGACCCGCTGCCGGGCACCTACTACGTCCGGCTCTCCGTGACCGAGCTGCCCGAGCCCGACCTGGGCCTGCCGATCGACGTGGACCTGCTGATCAGCGTCGACGGCGATGGCGGCACGTCCGGCGACGACGGGAAGTTGGCGGCACCGCTGGTGCCCAACACCCGGGCCGGGACGCTGCTCACCGCCGAGCCGACACCCGAGCCGGTCGCCGAGGAGGAGCTCAGCCTCACCGGTTGGCTCCCCGAGGCCGGCTCGCGCTGGGTCTGGACCACCGCCGGTGGCGTGCTCGCCGCCGTGGCGGGCGTGGTCGGCTTCGCGCTCACCCGGCGACCCCGCCGACCCTGACCCGCACCCGGTGGCCGCCGCGGACCCGAACGCGGCGGCTACCGGAGGCGACGGTCAGGTGGTGCGCGGGCTCCGCGGCACCCAGCCGATGAACCGGTCCTGAAGCGACGACACCGGCACGGCCCGCAGGTCCCGCGTGGCGGCGGCCAGGCAGGAGCCGAGATAGACGGTCAACGAGGCGCGGTCCACCCGGTATTCGGCCAGCAGCCGGCTCCGCTTGGTGGTGCACGGCCAGTCGTCGCCGCAGGAGTTGCAAGTCCAGTCGGGGGTCACCGGCGTGTGCTCGTCCGGCTGTGGTCCCGACGCCTCCGCACCAGGCGTCATCGGCTGTTCCTTCCCATGTGGACGTATTTGCTCCTGAGAGGTTCCCCGCCCCGTTGACTCCCCTACAGCGTCCCGGGACGCTCCGGCGTTACATCGTTGCGGTACGTTCACCGTCCATGGCCGCCGTCAACTTCCCCGAGGGGGCAGAAGTCCCTCCCTACCTGTGCCAACGCGCATCGGGGGCGAACGATGCGTGACCTCCTGCCACCGGCGGTCGCGGTGGCCGTGGCCGGCCCCGGGGACTGGTCCGGCACACTGCTCCCCGCCGAGTCGGCCTGCCTCAGCGACCACGCGGTGGAGAGCCGGCGCCGGGACTTCACCGCCGGCCGGATGTGCGCCCGCCGGGCCCTGGCCGGACTCGGGCTGCCGGCCGCCCCGGTCCCGTCGGCACCCGACCGGTCCCCGGTGTGGCCGGCCGGGGTGGTCGGCACCATCACCCACACCCGGGGTTACTGCGCGGCGGCCGCCGCCCGGGCCACCGAGGTCCGCTCGGTGGGCATGGACGCCGAGCGCCACCGGGAGCTCAACCCGGGGGTACGCCGGGCGATCTGCCTGCCCGAGGAGGAGGCCGACCTGGCCCGGCTGCCGGCCGGCGTCCCCTGGCCGACCGTGCTGTTCAGCATCAAGGAGACCGTCTACAAGGTCTGGCACCCGGTCGTCGGGACCTGGCTGGACTTCCACGACGCCCGGGTCACGATCGACCCCGAGGCCAGGACGTTCACCGCCCGGATCGCCCCGGCGCGGCTCGCCGCGGCCCCGGCCACCGATCCACCGGCATCGGTCACCGGCCGGTTCGCGGTGGACGCCGAACTGGTCCGCAGCGCCGCCGTCCTGGGACCCCGGTGACGTCCTGACGGACAGCTTGGCGGCGGCTTGTACCGTCTTCCCGACTGAAGAGCTTCGAAGGCGCCAAGGAGACCGGTGAGCCACCCTCAGCCTCCGTTCGGGCCGCACGACCCGAACCAGCAGCCCCCGGAACCGCCGACCCAGCCGTTCCCCACCGCGCCGATGCCGCCGGTGCCGGACAGCCCGTACGCGCCCCCGCCCGCGCCGGACAGCCCGTGGGCACAACAGCCGCCGGTCTCCGGAGCACCGCAGCCGCCCGTCTCCGGGGCACCACAGCCGCCGATGTCGGGGGCACCGTACCCGCCGCCGGCCGCCCCGCAGCCGCCGACCACGCCGTTCCCGCCGGTCGCCGGCACGCCGCAACCGCCGTACCCGCCGACCTCCGGGACGCCCTACCCGCCGCAGCCGCCGGGCTCCGGGACGCCGTACCCGCCGGGTGGGGCCTACCCGGCGGGTGGGGCGTACCCGCCGGCGCCCGGCCAGCCGTTCGGCGCGCCGCCGGCCAAGAAGTCCAACAAGAACGTCTGGATCATCGTCGGCATCATCGCGGCGGTCCTGTTGCTGCTCTGCTGCGGCGGCGGCATCTTCGCGATCTACAGCGGCGCCAAGAAGGCCCAGGACGCGGTCGAGAGCCTGCCCACCCCGGCGGTGTCCTACGACGCGCCCACGCGTGGGTCGGAGCCGACGCCGGAGGCCGGGCAGACCGACGGCGAGACGTTCAACATGAAGCCGGGCGACACACTGATCATCAACGACGACGACGGCACGGTCGAGATCACTGTCAGCAACTTCCGGACCAAGGACAAGGCCTGCCAGGCGTACATGCCGGGGCCGAAGAACGGCATGTACCTGATCGCCGACGTGACCGCCGAGGTCACCAAGGGCACCGGCTCGATCAACCCGTTCTACTTCAAGTGGATCGGCGCCGACGGCAGCGAGGCGAACGGCGTGGCGGGGGCGCTCTCCGGGTGCGGCAAGCTGCTCGGCTCGG
Organism: Micromonospora sp. NPDC047740; assembly: GCF_043204735.1. Classification (NCBI taxonomy): domain Bacteria; kingdom Bacillati; phylum Actinomycetota; class Actinomycetes; order Micromonosporales; family Micromonosporaceae; genus Micromonospora; species Micromonospora sp. NPDC047740. The sequence continues at coordinate 261,760 of NZ_JBIDCT010000003.1, read as the reverse complement.
GCAACGACCTGGCGAGCGGCAGCAAGCGCACCGGCCAGCTCGTCTTCGACGTCAAGGACAAGAACGGCACCCTGGAGTACGAGCACCGGCTGGAGACGGCCGGCTCCTGGAAGCCCTAAGCCGCGACGCCCCGCACGGGGGCCGGTCCCATCCTGGGACCGGCCCCCGTCGCCGTCCCCCCGCGGCACGTCCAGCCGGGCGGGAGCCAGCCCGCTGAGCACGACCGCCGCCTCGTCGGCAATCCGGCGCACCAGGGCCCGGACCAGCGCCGGTGCCGTCGATCGCGGTCACGCCGGCACCCCGGTCAGCTCGTCCACGCACCGCAGGGCCCGCGCCGTGGCCGCCGGCGTCGCCGGCAGCAGCGGCGGGCGGACCGCCGGCGTCGGGATGCGTCCTCGGGCGTGCAGTACCGCCTTGATCACCGACGGGTTGGGTTCGGCGAAGAGCGCCGCCGAGAGGGTGGCGAGCCGGTGGCCGAGCGGCCGGGCGCGGGCGACGTCCCCGGCCTGCCAGGCCGCGATCAGCGCGGCGTAGTCGGCGGTGGCGACGTGCGCCGAGGCGAGGATGCCGCCGTGTCCGCCGAGGGCGAGCAACGGCGAGATGTACGCGTCCTCGCCGCCGAGCACCGCGCAGCCCGGCGGTACGTCGGCGAGGAAGGCGACGGTGTCCGCGTCGATGCCGCCGACCGCATGCTTGATCCCCACCACCCCGGGCAGTCCGGCCAGCCGGTGCAGCACGCCGGCGGAGAGCTGCTGCCCGGTGCGGTACGGGACGTGGTAGACGACCAGCGGCAGCGGGGACGCCTCGGCCAGCCGGGCGAGGTGGGCGAGCACGGCCTCCTCGCCGGGCCGCAGGAACGGTGGCACCAGGCAGAGCGCCGCCGTGACCTCGGGCCGTTCGGCGAGCGCCCGCAGCGCGTCGATGGTGTGCGCGCCGACGAGGAGGCCGGCCGGGCGCTCCCGGCAGACCGCGGCGACGGCGTCGACCACGCGACGCCGTTCGGCGTCATCGAGCGCGTGCGGCTCGCCGGTGGTGCCCAGGGCGACGAGGCCGGCGGCCCCGGCTGCCAGCACCTCGTGGGCGAGGGCGGTCAGCACGTCGACGGCGACGGCGCCTCGCTCGTCGAACGGCGTGATCAGCGGTACGTACAGTCCCGTCGGTCTCATGCCTCCAGCGTGCGACCGTGGACAGTGAAGAACCAGTTCCGGTTACTCAACGGATACGTAAGCTGAGCTTATGCTCGACGTCCGCCGCCTGCGCCTGCTGCGTGACCTGGCCCGGCTCGGCACGATCGCCGCCGTCGCGGAGGCGCACACCTACACGCCGTCGGCCGTCTCCCAGCAGCTCGCCACGCTGCAACGGGAGACCGGCGTCCAGCTGCTGGAACGCGCCGGCCGCCGGGTCAACCTCACCCCGACCGGCGAGGCGCTGGTCCGGCACACCGAGGTTGTCCTCGCCGCTCTCGAGGCGGCCGACGCCACCCTCGCTGCCGCCCGCGGCGGGCTCTCCGGCACGGTACGCATCGGCGCGTATCCGAGCGCCGTGCGTACTCTGCTGCTGCCGGCCCTGGTCGCGCTGGCCCGCGACCATCCCGCGCTCGACCTGATGGTCACCGAGCTGGACCCGGTCGCCGTGCCCGACGCGCTGCGCGACCGCCGCCTCGACGTGGCCCTCCTGCACGACTACGACATCGTGCCGGTCGAGCCGGACCCGGCGCTGGATTCGGCGCCGCTCCTCGACGAGCTGGTGTTCCTCGCCCTACCGGCCGAAATGGACCGCGACCCGGACGGCGACCCGATGCACTCGGTGCGCGACGCGGAGTGGATCGTGGGTAGCCAGGGAACGCTGTGCCACTCGCTTGCCCTGCACGCCTGCGAGCTGGCCGGCTTCCACCCGACCGTGCGCCACCACGCCGACGACTTCGCCGCCATGCTCGCCCTGGTGGCCGCCGGCCAGGGCGTCGGGCTGGTGCCCCAGCTCGCCGTCGGGCAACCGCCCGCCGGGGTCCGCCTCGTACCCCTCGCCATCAAACGACGCACCCGGGTCGCGTACCGGAGGGGCGCGGGCGGCCACCCCGCGGTGGCTGCCTGCGTCGCGGCACTGCGGGCCGTCAGGCACACGTGACGAACAGGCGGCCGGCGGGGCAGTGGGTGCGTCCGATTCGAGCATGATTGCCGAATGGCTTCCCCCGCTCGTCTCGCGCTGGTCGGAGATCACCTGCTCGATGCCGCGGGACAGGCTCCGGTCGCCCGCGCCATCGCCGGGCTCGGGCCGGACGTCGAGGCAACCTGGATCCCGACCACCAGGGTCGACGAGTCCCTGGCGGGCTTCGACGGGGTGTGGCTGACTGGCAGTCCCTACCAGAGCGAGACCGGGATCACGGCCGCCGCCGGCATCGCCCGCCGGGCCGGCATCCCCCTGCTGGGCACCTGCGGCGGGATGCAGTTGGCGGTCACCGAGTTCGCCACCGACGTGGCCGGCCTGGCGGAGGAGGACGTGCTGGTTCCGCTGTCGTGTTCCGTCGGCGGCGACGAATGCGTGGTCAGCGCGACCAAAGGCTCTCTATTCGCACGGGCGCTGGGAGCGGAACGGACCAGGGAGCGGTACCACTGCTCGTACGGGCGTTCCTGGCGGCGTTCTCCGCCTGGATCGCCGATCATCTGTCGGCCCACCGGCCGTTCCTCGCCGAAGTGGACGATGAGGCGGTGGGTATGGCCTGGCTGATGGTGGCCGACCGGGTACCCACTCCGGCGCGGCGACATCGGCGCAGCGGCGATGTCCAGTCGGTGTACGTGGTGCCTGAGCTGCGCGACAGCGGGATCGGTGCGGCGCTGCTGGAGGCCGTGCTGGCCGAGGCGGGCGGGTTGGCGCTGGAGCACGTGACCGTCCACGCGAGTGACCGGGCGGTGCGCTTCTACGAGCGCCTGGGCTTCCAGCACGACGAACGCCTGCTCGGCTGGAAGCCGTCGTAGATCGGCTCGGCCTGCCGATCGTTCCTCCCGCTGCCCGACCGGCACTCCCACGGTCGGTCAGCTCATCTGGCAATCCGGATATCACCCGGCGCCGAAGCGCCGACACAGGTGGTGTCCGATTAGCCTCTGGCAATAATTGAGGCCGCAAGCACACTGAGAGGGGTGACCTACCAGCCCCCGCAGGACCCCTGGCAACCGGTGCCGCCTCCCCCGCCGCCGCCTCCCTCACCGTGGCAGCCGACCGCCCAGTTCGGACCGGTTCCGCCGCGCCCGACGGCGCAGACCTCGGCTGCCGGCCGGCACGAGGTGCACGGCTGGGCAACGGTTCCGGTTGGCGTCAACGGCGCTCCTGGCAACGGTCCGAAGCGACGCGTCACCCGTGGGCAGAAGATCGCCGGTGGCGTCCTGGGACTGGTCCTGCTCTGCTGCTGCGGTGGCGGCCTCGCCGCCGTCGGCAGCTCCGGTGACGACAAGCCGGCCGCCAAGGAGTCGGCAGCAGCGGCGCGAGCGCTGGCCGAGCCCGCCGTCTCCCAGCCGGAAAGCCCCCTGCCCTCGACCGAGTCGCCGAGCGTGGCGCCCACGACCGGATCGCCGAGTCCCACGGCCACGACCAGCCGGCCGAGCCCGGCGCCGAAACCGACGCGGAGCAGCCCCAAGCCGACGCCGAAGCGCACCACCAGCGCCCCGCGCACCACCAAGCCGACGACGTCATCAACCCAGAAGGGCGTCCATCCCGGCGCTTTCTGCAAGCCAGCCGGCGCATACGGGTATACCAGCACCGGAAAACTGATGCAGTGCAAGACGTCGGCCACGGACAGCCGGCTGCGCTGGCGTGCCGCCTGAGCTGTGCAGAGTCCGGTTTCGTTTACGGAGGCCGTTCCCGTTAGGGGACGGCCTCTTTCGTCATTCAGACCGGGTCACCGATCGCCAGGCCGCGAACAACCAGGCCGGATCGTCGCCCGCCACGTCGGTCAGCACCGTCTCCAGACAGGCATGGTCGGTGAAGGTGTAGCCGTGGAGCGTGAACTCCGCATCGCGCCCGGCCTGAGTCAGGCCCACCGCGACGCGCAGCCGGCTGGCCGGCATGCCGCTCCGGTCGGAGCGCGAACGCAGATGCTGTCCGATCGGCCGCTGCCGATTGTTTCGTCCGCAAGCACACTGAGTCGGTGACGCACCAACCCCCGCAGGACCCCGGGTACCGGCAACTGCCGCCGCCCCCGCCCTACCAGGCGCCAACCGCCCAGTTCGAGGCAATCCCGCCTGACCCGACGGCGCAGCATCCGGCTGCTGGCGGGAACGAGCAGCAGGGCTGGCTAGCGGCCCCAGGTCCGACCGAGGCCGTTCCTGACAACGGGCCGAAGCGACGCGTCACCTCCGGGCAGAAGGTCGCCTTGGGCTTCCTCGGGCTGGCCCTGCTGTGCTGCTGCGGTGGCGGCCTGGCCACCATCGGCAGTCCCGGCGACGACAAGCCAGCCACGAAGCCGTCCGCTTCGGCCGAGCAGGCCATGGTTGACCCTGCTGTGTCCGACTCGCTGAGCGCCGCGCCCACGACCGAGTCGCCGAGCCCGACGGCCACCACCAGGTCGCCGAGCCCCAGGGCTACGACCAGCAAGCCCAGCCCGACGCCGAAGCCGACGCGGAGCAGCCCCAAACCGGCGCCGACGCCGACCCCCAGCACGTCCCGCACGACCAAGCCGACGACGCCACCAATTCAAGTCGGCGTCCGTTCCGGCGCGTTCTGCAGTCCCGAGGGCGCTTACGGGCTCACCGACAAGGGCAGGCTGATGCGGTGCCAGAGGTCGGCCAAGGACGGCCGGCTGCGCTGGAGCGCCGCTTGAGTTCATAGCAGCGGAATTCCTCCGCGGCGGCCGCCCCCGTCCGGGCGGCCCAATCCCACCGCCATCCCACCGCCGTACCCGTCAGCGGCCTCACCCTGCACCGCCAACTCTGCGCGGCCTAGCCGGCCGGCAGCTCACCGACCCCGCCCGCAATCGCCCGGCATTGCAGCCAGGGATAGCGGGCATCCGCGACCGGGACCGCGAAGATTGCCGGACACCGGTAGCGTGCGCATCGTGCGCGAGGAGACGGGCGGGCAGCAGGTGTCTGGGTCGGCCGGCCAGCCGCCCGGCACGGGCGACGCGCCCGTGATCGACCTGGACGCGCCGTCCAGGCAGGCGCAGCCTCCGCTTTCCCGCCAGGACCGGCTACGGCACCCCTGGCACAGCTTCCGATCGGCGCATGTCCCGCTGCCACTGGTCCTGGCGCTGCTTGCCGGCGCGGGAGCCGTGGCTGGCGTCGGCACCTACCAGTGGCAGGCGCGGCAACAACGCCTGGCGGATGAGTCGGCTGCCGCGGTGCTGGTGCTCGGGAAGAACGAGGTGGCGGGCGGCGAGCGCGAGGGTTCTCAGGTCCGGGCGGAATCATCGGTGATCGTGGTGAACCACGGCCCCTTGCCGGTGGAGGTCACCGACATTCGCGCGTCGAAGGGCGACCTCGGCCTCTCCTCGGTCAGACCCGATGTGGTGCGGCCAGGGGCACAATCCTTCAGCGTGCGGCTGACGCTAAATTGCACGGCCAGAGTGCCGAACGAACCGGTCCCGGTCGTGATATCGGTCCGCACCGAGGACGGAACGACCCGTCAGGTCACCTCCAGAATGGCAGCCACGCCCTGGCAGTTCGCATTCAATGGAATGTGCGAACAACTCCCGCGTTGAGTCGCATGACGATCACCTGTCGAGGTCAGAGTTGCCGCCCATGACGACCGACCAGCTGAAGGACCACGTCGCGAAGCTGGGCTACCGCCGGTTCGACCTGCTCGGCGAGGGCATGGAAGGGGTCGTTTTCGCCCTCGGCGACGGGCACGTCGGCAAGCTGTGGTTCCGCCGACAGCCGGCCGAGTTGCTGGTCATCAAAGACTTCTACGAGCACCTCGGGTCGCAGGGCCTCCCCTTCGCCGTACCCCGGATGGTCGACGTGGACGAGCTGCACGGCCGCGGGGTGACCATCGAGCGGGAGCTGGCCGGCCGCAACCTGAGGGAGGCCGTGGGGGCGGGTGCCGTCTCGGTCGACACAGCGGCCACCTGCATGCTGGCGGTGGTCACGGCGCTAGCGGAGACGACGGGCAGCGAGAAGGCCCGCCGGCTGACCGTACTCGACGAGCCCGCGTCGATGTGGCACGGCCACGACACCTGGGCCGCTGCGCTACGCGCCCTCGTGGACCGACGGGTCGCCAATTCCCACCCCTACCTGCGGGACGCCGTCGACCGGTTCGACGAGAAGGTCGCCCGCGTCCGCCACCTGATCGACGGCCTCCGTCCGTCCCGCACCATCACCATCCACGGCGATCTGGTACCGGCAAACGTCCTGGTCACGCCGGCCGGCGAGCCGGCGGCCCTGCTCGACTGGGGCTTCCTGTCCACCGAGGCGGACCCGGCCTTCGAGGCGAGCATCGCCGCGGGCGTCTTCGACATGTACGGGCCGGCCGCCCGCAGCCTGGACGACGAATGGGTCGAGACCCTGTGCCGGCTGTTCGGCCACACCCCTCACGAGCTGCTCGTCTATCGCGCGATCTACGCGCTGCTGACCAGCAACTCCTACGACGCGGAGGGAAAGGACGGGCATTTCGCCTGGTGCGCGGCGGCGCTCAACCGGCCGGACATCACCGAGGCGCTGTGGTCCGACTGGTCACCGTAGAGGGTTCTGCCTCAAGCCGGAAGTAGAGGTAATCGGAATTGTCCGGGCCGCCGGCTCGGCGCTGCCCATCAGGCTTCCAGCCATGCTTCGCATAAAAGGCCCGGGCCCGCGTGTTGCGCTCCCAGACTTCGAGCAAGCCAGTGCGAAGAGATGCGTCCGCCAGAAAAATCACGAAGGCAGAGTGCAAGGCGCTCCCGATGCCACTGCGCCACCTGTTGGGGACCACGTGGATCTGGTAGAGCTGGCCCACTGCCCGCGCGTCCACGTCGGATGACAGCGGAGGGCCCATGGCAGCGATACCCACGACCTGATCGTCAGTGACCGCGCACAGCACCCGCTTCTCCGACGACTGCAGCGATGTGGTCCACCCCGACCGCTGCTGCTGCTCGACGGCCGGATCCCTGATGACGTCGAGCGCGATGCCTCCGGCACCGTAGTAGGCGGCGCGGGCCTGGCTGTGCACAGCTACGACGACGTCGAGATCCGCGAGCGTGGCCTCACGCACCAAGAGTGAGCCGTTCATGCTGGCCAGCCCTTCTGGAGTTGCAGCCCTGGTGCCGATCAACAGCAGCGCTGCCCAACCGGCGACGTCAATCGCGACCACCTGACCCGGATGATGCTTCCAGACCCCGGCCGCTCTCGGCCATCCCCGCCACGATGACGGCACCCGTGCAGACGCCGATTCCGGCCGGGCGCCACGAGCGCGGCGACGCCCGGCCGCCTTTGGGGTAGCGGTCAGTGGGCGTGGTGGTAGTGGTGCACCACGGCGTGGCCCTTGCCCCGCGAGATCAACCACCGGTTGATCGGGGTGGTGAGCAGGAACGCGACCAGCAGTGACGCGGCCAGCGCGGTCCAGAACAGCAGGCTGGTCAGGCCGGCATCCATGGCGCCGGGCACGGCCACCATGAACGCGTTGTCCAGCAACTCCATCACGGCGATGGAGATCGTGTCGGCGGCCAGGGCGACCTTCAGCGCGGTACGAACGCCGACCCCGGCGCGCAGCACCCCACGCATGGTCAGCCCGTAACCGAACACGAAAGCCAAGGCGATCGACAGCACCACGGTGGCGGCGTTGTGCAGTCCCAGGCTGGTGCCGATGACCATGCCGAGCACCTCACCGATCGCGCAGCCGGTGAGGCAGTGCAGCGTCGCCGCCGCCGCCATCGCCCACGTCGCAGTCGTCTTCTCGCGCTGGCCGTGGTGAGCGTGTGGGTGGCCCGCTGTCACCGCGGGGCTCACGCCCGCCGGGTCGTGCTGCTGGTGATTGTGAAGATCCATGTCCGCACCTCCCTGAGTCGACCTCACCATACCCCTAGGGGGTATGGGCATCAAGGTGTGCGCCGCCACTCGGCCTGACTGCTGTCGTCAGACGAGGCGCCGCAGCCGCACCTTGGGTCGCTCGTTCCGCAGATGCTGATGCTTGTGCTGGCGTACCTGCTCGTCCCAGACCTCCTGTTCGTAGTCCGGGTCCGGCGGGATCCACCGGTGCGAGCCGTCGCTGTAGTGAAACTTCTCGTCCCCGGCCCGCAGGATGCTCACCGCAGCCAACCGAGGAACCGGCGGTGGAGCGCGCCAGCCGGCACCCAGTGCAGATCCGCGGAGGCGCGCACCAACTGCGCCCCCAGATACAGCGCCAGTGACACCGGCGCGTCCGCGTACTCCGCCCTCAGCTCCCGCCGCCGCGTCCCGCACGGCCACGGCCCGCCGCAGCCGCCGCAGATCCAGATCGGCAACACCGGCCCGTGTGTGGTCACCGCCCATCGCCCAGGAAGCGCGCGGTCCGCGTCCGGGCCTGCCGGCTCGTCGCCCACTCCACCTGCCAGCACGGGTACGGCAGCAGCAGCGCCCACCACACCCGGCACCCTGTGCACATCCCGTCCGGCCCACGCCGATGTACGCCGAGGATGCGCTGCTCCTGGCTCACTCGTCCGCTCCTGTCGACTCGACCGGCTCGCTCGGCCAGTGGTCGCGCCGGATCGGGATGCGGTGGCGGGCACGGCAGGGCAGGTCGGCGCCACACCGGCAGACCCGCCGCCAGCGCCGCCAGCACCAGACCGGCCGGTGCCGCCGAGCGAAAGTGAGCGCGACCGCCAGGAGGTACTCCGCATACGAGACGCGCTTCATCGGCCCACCGGTGCTGACTGAGTCGAGAGCCCGCCGCGCTTGCCGCACTGCTTCCTCCTCGTGCCACAGCTGTCCGGAGGCGTGGATGCCCGATCAAGGGGATGCGTCGAACATCCACGCCGGCGAGGACGACCCAACAGCGCCAACCGAGGGAATCGACCTCCTCGGCAACCTCCCATAGGTACCGTTGGGTAGTCAAGGGCTGGCATAGGTGGTCTACTCGTGTTGCCAACCGAGGGGAACCCAGTGCCACCGCGTTACCGCTACGAGCAGATCGCCGATGACCTCGCCGGACGCATCGCGTCAGGGGAGTTCCCGCCCGGTTCCAAGCTGCCCAGCCGGCGAGAACTGATCGAGCATTACGGGGTCACCGAGCCGGTGATCGACCGAGCCATGCAGGTCCTACGGATCAAGGGGATGACCGAAACCCTGCCAGGTGTGGGCGTCTTCGTCGCCGAGTAGCTCACCATCCCGCATCACGGGAGGGGAGCACCTACCCTCGTCCAATCTAGCTACCCAGAGCTTGGATGGTCCAGTGGCGGAACGGATGGGTGCCAGGTTCGTCCGCAACGCCCTCGACTTGTACGCCCAGCTCTCCATGTGAGCCGGAGCAGGTCCCCTGCAACCAAATCCTGCGCAAGATTGGAAAAGGCCGTCTCCCACTACGGGAAACGGCCTTTGATCTGGGGTGGAGCTGAGGGGATTTGAACCCCTGACCCCCTCGATGCGAACGAGGTGCGCTACCGGTCTGCGCCACAGCCCCTCCGCTGGCGTACCAGCGTCGGTCCCACCCGGCTTGCACCGGGCGGGCCGGCGACAAGGCTAACAGGTCACCGGCCCCCGGTGCGAATCGCCCCACGGGACGAGGAGATCTTGGCAGGAAGAGGCCCTCAGAGGGGCCGAAACCTACCAAGATCTCCATGCCGGCCGCGACCGGCGAGCTAGGCCGGGGCGTATGCCAGGTTCAGCACTCCGCTCTTGAACGTCTCCTGGCTCAGCAGCCGCAACGGGTACGTCGGCGTCTCCTCGAACAGCCGCTGCCCGCGTCCCACGGCGATCGGGTGGACCAGCAGCCGCAACTCGTCCAGCAGCCCGTTGGCCAGCAGCCATCGGACGGTGGTGGGGCTGCCCGACATGGCGATCTCCCCGTCGGTCTGCTCCTTGACCTCCCGCAGCCGGGCGGCGACCTGCGACGAGTCGCCCGACAGCAGGGTCGAGTTCTGCCAGGTCGCCTCGGTGAGGGTGTTGGACAGCACGTACTTCGGCACCGAGTTGATGAAGTTCGCGAAGTCGGCGTCGAAGCCGTCGCCGGAGTGGTTCGGCCAGTATTCCGCCCACTCCTGGTACTGCCGGCGCCCCATCAGGAACGCCCTCGCCTGATCCACCCCACGGCTGACGGCGGCACCCATGTCGTCGTCGAAGTAGGGGAAGTGCCACTGGTCGGGCCGCTCCACGACGCCGTCCAGCGAGATGAAGAAGTTCGACACGATCTTGGCCATGATGGGCGCTCCTGTGCGTCGGTGGCAGCCGGCCCTGTGCCGGCCTTCACCATCCCGTCGGACGACCCCCGCCGGATTCGACAACCCGGTCCAAGATTTTCCGCTCCAGGTCGGGGAAGTTGCGGTGTCCCGGCCACCCGGATACCGCAACGTCCCCGAAGTGGGGCAAACATCGCCCCCGAAGTGGGGCCGACCATCGCCCCCGAGGTGGGGGCCGAAGGGGATCAGGCGCTGTGCGAGCCGCGGCCGGCCTCGTAGGCGCGGCCCCGGAGGCCGCCCGCCCGGCGGTAGGAGACCGAGCCGCCGCTGGCCGCCGGCGGCAGGTCCGTCGGTCGGTCCAGCCCCATCGCCGTACGCCGGACCGCCTCGCGCTGGGCGGCCAGGCGCCGCTGCGCCTCCCGGCGGGCCGCGGCGCGCCTCGCCTGCTCGCGGCGCACCTCGGCCTGGCGGGCGGCCAGCCAGGCCGCCTCCCGGGCCTCCCGGCGCCGCCGCCGCTGGTCGGCCAGGGCGAGCTTCCGCAGGTGTACGACGTACGTCACGAGCAGGGTGCCGGTCACCGAGAAGCTGATCCAGAACCCGGGGCCGACCGCCACCACGCCGATCAGCTCGACGAAGTTGAGCAGCAGCAGCGCGGCCAGCACCCGGCGCCGGCGGTAGATCGCCGGGGTGTGCCGGCGACGCTTCGGGGGGTGCCGCCGGCGGGACTTCGCCGGGGCGGGCGGCACCGACCGGAGCCGGCTCGACCGGCGCGGAGCGGGCGGCGCGGAGACCGGCTTGGTCAGACTCCCCGTGTCGGCATTCTCACTGAGTGTGACGACGAGGTGTCGGGGCGGGTGGATGGGCCGCCGCCCGGGCACGGTGCGCTGCCGCCGGCGGCGCTGGAGCACCCGCGCCGTCGACTGCGCCCGCTCCGCCACCAACCGCTCGGTGGCGTCGTACCGACGGACCAGCGCCGGCGCGAGGGCGAGCAGGCCGGCGGCGGCGAGGACGGCGAGGAGCACCGAGGTCGGCACCCTCACCCCTCCCGTCACCAGATTCGAGGCGAGCGCCACTCGACCGCACCTTGTTCCGCCGTACGTCGTTCACGACGCAGATCGTGCGAGGCCCGCCGCGCTTGCCCACAGCTTGCAGTTACTTGAGGTTACGGGCCGCCGACCGAGTTGACCGTGCGCCGCGCCGGGCGCGCCGGGTGGGACGCTTCACCCGCGGCTGTCACGTACGCGGTGCCAGCGGACCAGCAGCCCACCCTCGGCCGCCACTTCCTCGCTGGTCATCGCGTATCCGATGTGGTCCCGCCAGGCGCCGTCGATGTGCATGTAGCGGACGTGGTACGCCTCCTCGCGGAAGCCCAGCTTCTCCACCACCCGCCGGGACGGCCGGTTCTCCGGCCGGATGTTCACCTCGATCCGGTGCAGCCCGCCGGGCCCGAACGCGTGGTCCACGGCCAGCGCCACCGCCGTGGGGATCACGCCGCGACCGGCCACCCGGGAGTCCACCCAGTAGCCGACGTAGCCGGAGCAGAACGCGCGGCGTACGATGCTGCCCACGTTGAGGTGGCCGACCAGCCGCTCCTGCCCGTCCTCGCGCAGGCAGACCGCGAACGGCATGCCCTCGCCGATCCGCGCCGAACGGCGCTGGTCGGCATGGACCAGGCGGAACGCGGCCGGCGAGTTCATCTCGTCCCAGCTTCCCGGCAGGTGGGACTCCCACGGGGACAGCCAGGCCCGGTTGGCGCGCCGGATCTCCGACCAGGCGGTCGCGTCGGAACGCCGGTAGGGCCGCAGCACCACCGGACCGTCCACCAGCACCGCCGGCCACCCGGGCGACCGCCGAAACAGGCTCACCGGGCTAGCCTTGCGCTCGCGATCGCGGGGCTCGCAAGCTCACTCCTCGCGCTCACCTACGGCGATCCAGCAGGAGGACGTCCACCGTGGAGCCCGCGGCGGCGGTGGTGACCCGCTCGCCGAGGACCAGCAGGCCGTTCGCCTCGGCCAGGCCGGAGAGGGTGAACGGCCCGCCGGCCAGCGGCTGGACCGTGTAGCCGCCGCCGCGCCGCTCGGCCACGTGGGCGGGGCGGAATTCGCGCAGCCCACCCGGGGACGAGACCGTCTCCAGCAGGTGGGCCCGGACGCTGGGCCGGAACACCGGCTCGGCGCCGGCGAGCAGCTGGATGGCCGGGCGGGCCAGCACCTCGAAGCCGATCAGCGCCGCGCCGGGCTCACCGGGAAGACAGACCACCGGCACCTCCTCGGCGCCGACCGTACCGAATCCGAGGGCCGTTCCGGGATAGAGGGCCACCTCTGTGAAGGTCACCGGTCCGGCGCGGCCGCCCTCGCGGCGGGACATGATCCGGCGGACCATGTCGCCGGGGCCGGTGCCGGTGCCGCCGGTGGTGATGATCAGGTCGGCCCGCAGGGTCTGGTCCTCCAGCAGGCCGCGCAGCCCTTCCGGGTCGTCGTCGCAGATCCCCACCCGGTACGCGAGCGCGCCCGCCTCGGCCGCGGCGGCGGTCAGCGCGTGCGAGTTGGTATCCACCACCTGGCCGGGCTGGCTGCCCCGGCCGACGTCGACCAGTTCGTCGCCGGTGGCCACGATGACCACCCGCGGGCTGGGCCGGACCACCACGTGCCCGATGCCGGTGGCGGCGAAGACGGCGACCAGGGCCGGCGAGACGTACGTGCCGGCGCGGGCGAGCAGAGTGCCGGCGGGGAGTTCCTCACCGGCGCGGCGGACGCCGTACCCGCGCTTGGGGGCGCGGAAGATCTCCACGGCGGCCATGCCCTGGTCGGTCCACTCCACCGGGACCACCACGTCGGCGCCGATGGGCAGCGGCGCACCGGCCGCCACCGAGAAACACGAGCCGGGGGTCAGCCGGACCGGCCGCCAGCTCGCCGCGCCCAGGTCGCCGACCACGTTCAGGCGGATGCTGCGCCCACCACGCGTACCGGAGGGGGCCGGGACGTAGCCCGGCCCCCGGCTTCCTCCGGAGATGTCCTCCCAGCGCGCGGCGTACCCGTCCACCGCCGCCTGGTCGAAGGCGGGGAACGAGTGCGGCGCGACGACATCCTCGGCGAGGACGTTGCCGTAGGCCTGGGTGAGGTCGAGGTCGAGCGGAGGCAGCGCGCGTAACCTGCGCAGCACGCTGCCCAGGTAGTCGGCGAGCGGCGTCAGCTCGTTCGCGGCCGCCTCGGCGTCGGCCGTCGCGGTCATGTATTGGGACCGCCCGACGCGTCGCGCACCCGGTCCAGGATCGCCGAGGTGACGGTCTCGTCGCCCTGGTTGACGAACTCGGCCAGCCACTTGCGGAACTCGGCGCCCAGGTCCTCCCGCTCGGCGGCGATCTGGACGACGGTCTGGAGATAGCCGAGCGGCATGCCGGTGTCGTAGCGGGTGCCCCGGTAGACGATGGCGTGCACCGGCACCCCCTCGGTGCGCAGGATCTCCATCGCGTCGGTCAGCTGGATCTCCCCGCCACTGCCCGGCTCGGTACGCCGGATCGCGTCGAAGATCCGCCCCGGGAGCACGTACCGGCCGAGGACGGCGAGGTTGCTCGGGGCGTCCTCCGGCTTGGGCTTCTCCACCATGCCGGTGACCCTGACGATGTCGGCGATGTCGTTGTACTCCGGCTCGGCCGGCTCGACCGAGGCGATGCCGTACCGCTTGGTCTCGGCCGGGTCGACCTCGAAGAACGCCAGCACGATGCCGCCGGTGCGGGCCTGAAGCTCCAGCATGGCCGGCAGCAGCGGCTCGTCCATCTTGACGAACTCGTCGCCGAGCAGCACCGCGAAGGGCTGGTCGCCGACGTGGGACTCGGCGTATCCGACGGCGTGACCGAGGCCGAGCTGCTCGGGCTGCCGGCAGGTGTAGATCTCGGCCAGGTCCTCGGTGCGCTTGACGGCGGCCAGCAGCTCGGGCTTGTTCGCCAGCCGCTCCTCCAGGTCGGGCCGGCGGTCGAAGTGGTCCACCATGGCGGTCTTGCCGCGCCCGGTGATCAGCAGGACGTCGTTGAGCCCGGCCTGGGTGGCCTCCTCGACGATGTACTGCAACACCGGCCGGTCCACGACCGGCAGCAGCTCCTTCGGGACCGCCTTGGTGGCCGGCAGGAACCGGGTGGCCAGGCCGGCCGCCGGGATCACGGCCTTGACCGCACGGGGGCGACCGGTCGCGGCCGCTGAGGGGTTCGCTGAGTGCTCCGACATGTCGCGAGACTATCGGCCACGGCTCTGCCGCGGCGGGTGAGGACCGGAAGACGCGCCGCCCTGCCCTCCGCCGGAGGTGTCCGGGGTGCCGGCCCGGGGCAGTCCGTCGGGCGGGCTGACCGTGGCGACCACCACGGGGATCTCCCGGGTGGGTGGCGGGTCGGGCGGCTGGGCCAGCCGGTAGCCGTCCCGGCCGGCCGCCTTGGCCGCGTAGAGGGCGTCGTCGGCGGCGTCGAGCACCTGCTGCCCGCCGGCGGCGTGGTCGGGGTAGACGGCGATGCCGATGGAGACGGTCACCGCCACCCGGACCGGCTCGCCGCCGTGCCCGTCCACCGGCACCGGCTGGTCCCGGACCACCGCGCCGAGCCGCTCGGCGACGATCGTCGCGCCCCGGGCGTCCGTCTCCGGCAGCAGCACCACGAACTCCTCGCCGCCCTGCCGGAACGCCAGGTCCACCTCGCGGATCTCGCCGCGTACCCGGCGGGCGAACTCCACCAGGACGGCGTCCCCGGCGGCGTGCCCCCAGGTGTCGTTGACGTCCTTGAACCGGTCCAGGTCGAGCGCGAGGACGCTGAGCATCCGGCCGAACCGGTTGGCCCGTTCCACCTCCCGCCGGATCGACTCGCGCAGGTAGCGGTAGTTCCACAACCCGGTGAGCGGGTCGGTCAGGGAGAGCCGCTGGGTCTCCTCGTGCACCCGGACGTTCTCCACCGCCACCGCCGCGTGGGCCGCGAAGGTCCGCAGGGTCACCAGGTCGTCGTCGGCGAACTCCTCGGCCCCCAGCCGGTCGTAGAGTGCCAGCACGCCGAGCGCGCCGGAAGCCGCCGGAGTCGCGTCGTCGTCGGCCGGCGGGTGCCCGGGCCGGTCCGGGTCGCCGCGCCCGGCCAGCTCCGCCGCCCCCGGCGCGGCGAAGGGCACCGCGATGTACGTCTCGCAGGTCGGTTCCCCGGTTGGCGGGTCCGCCGGCTCCCACCGGCCGCACAGCGGCTCCCCGGTCGCGGCCACCGTGCCGACCACCCCCGTGCCGGCCGGCACCCGCAGCGTCGCCGGGTCGGACCCGTCGTCGCCGGGCCGGCGCCCGTCCAGCCCCTCGACGCACTGGCCGACGAGCACGCCGTCGCCGTCGAGCAGCAGCACCGCACCGGCCCTGGCGCCGGTCGCGGCGATCGCGCTGTGCAGGATCACCCGCAGGATGCGTTGCAGGTCGTGGGTGCTGGCCAGGGTGTCGCCGAGCACCGCCAGGTGCCCGCGCAACTGGTCCCGGCTGCTGGTCAGGGCAGCCACGTAGCTGCCGGTCTCCCGGGTCATCCGGTTGAACGCGCCGGCCAGCCGCCCGATCTCGTCCCGGCTGCGTACCGGCACCCGGGCGGTCAGGTCGCCGTGCGCCACCCGATCGACCGCGCCGGCCAGCTCCATCAGGGGCCGCGTGGTCACCCGGGCCAGCCGCCAGGCGGCCAGCACGGCCAGCAGGGCGGCCAGCACCACCGCGCCGACCAGGGCGACGTGCAGGCCCGGGGGGCGCTCCGCGGGCACCGAGAGCACCAGCGGCAGCGGCTGCCCGGGGGACGGGCCGACCCGGCGCACGTACCGCCCGTCGACGGTCTCCGTGACCCGGTCCCCGTCGACCGTGCGGGCGGCGGCGAGCACCGCGGCGCGTACCTCCCGGGTCTCGGTGGTGAGGGTGACCGGGTCGGTGCCGGCGGGGTCGTCGAGGAGGGTGACCGCGACCCCGGTCACCGCGGCGAGCCGCGCGACGAAGGCCGGGTCGACGGACTGCGCGGCGGTGACCGTGCCCAGGTCGGCGCCGGCCGGGTCACGGAGCTGAACCTCGGCGGCGAGGGCGCGGACCGGACCGGTGGCGGGCGGGTCGCTGGAGCACTCCTGCCAGGGCCGCGCCGGGCCGCCGGGGGTGGCGTAGTTGGTCGTGCCAGCGCTGTCGATGGTCAGCACGGCGGCGGCCAGGCCGCGGCCCACCACCTGGTCGGCCGCGCGGTGGCGGGCGGCGGGGTCGGTGACCAGCGCGACCGCGTCGGCCGCGGCGCGCAACTGCTGGCAGAGGGCGTCCACCGAGGTACGCACCCCGGCGGCGGCCAGGCCCAGCCGCTCGGTGGCCCGGCTGTCATCGACCGCTGCCATCGTGGCCCCGACGAAGAAGGCGCCGAGCAGGACGGGGCCGAGCACCACCGCGAGGAAGGCCGCCGTCAACCGCCCGCGTAGCGTCAAGCTTCCTCCCGGAAGTTCTGCGCCCCTTGCTGCGATGCTGACACAGAGCGACGGGGAGACAAGCGTTGCGTCAGGAGTGTTGCGTGCCGGAATTTTCGGATGAAGTGGATGCGACGCATGCTGCGAAGCGGGAGTTGCGGGTCACCCTGCTCGCCCACCGCCGGTCGCTGCCGGCGCCGGCGCGGGCGGCAGCGGCGGCGCGCGTCCAGGCCGAGCTGACCTCCCTGGTACGCCGGCTCCGCCCGGCCTGGATGACCGCCTACGTGCCGGTCGGCTCGGAGCCGGGCGGGAGCGATCTGCCGGCGGTGCTGCGCGCGGCGCTGCCGCCCGAGGCGGAGCTGCTGCTCCCGGTGCTCCGCGACGACCTGGACCTGGACTGGGCCAGCTACACCGACCCGGGGTCGCTGCGGGCCGCCGGGCGGGGCCTGCGGGAGCCGGCCGGGCCCCGCCGCGGCCCGGACGCGGTGGCCGAGGCCGCGCTGGTGATCGTCCCGGCTCTGGCGGTGGACCGCCGGGGGATCCGGCTGGGCCGGGGTGGCGGCTCGTACGACCGGGCGCTCGCCCGGGTGCCGGCGGACACCCTGACCGTGGCGCTGCTGCACGACGGTGAGCTGGTCGAGGCGCTGCCCGCGCAGCCGCACGACCGACCGGTCCGCGCCGTGATCACCCCCACCGACGGCCTGCGTACCCTGGCCCGGGCGACGGTTGTCTGACGGCACACTTCCGCTGGACGAATCCTCGCCGATGACGCACCATTGGCACTCGGAAGCGTCGAGTGCCAACCGACCGTGCCAAGATCCGGAGGAGAACGTGCCCACGTACCAGTACGCCTGCACCGCGTGCGGCCACCAGCTCGAGGCGGTGCAGTCCTTCTCTGACGAGCCGCTGACCGAGTGCCCGGCGTGTGAGGGGCAGCTGCGCAAGCTCTTCAACTCGGTCGGCATCGTGTTCAAGGGCTCCGGCTTCTACCGCACCGACTCGCGCTCGTCGGGTTCCGACAGCAGCACGAGCAGCACGAGCAAGCCGGCCACGTCCGAGTCGTCGTCCAGCAGCTCGACCAGCTCGTCGAGCACGTCGAACGGCTCGAGCAACGGCTCGTCCGCCAAGACCCCGGCCGCGAGCACCTCTTCTTCCTCCTCCTGACCCGAGGCGCCCTCGCGTGGGGGCGCCGCGGACCCAAGATCCGCAAGTTCCCCGAAAGAGTGGCTGTTCCTGCGGGAATGGCCACTCTTTCGTGACTGAGGCCGCCGGGGTGGGTGGTGGCTCGGCCGGGCGCTAGCAGAGCCGGGCCGGGTTTGGGGGTTATCCACAGGCGGGTGGGTTTTCCACAGGGCGGCCTGCGGAGACGGCCGCTGCGCACATCGAGTTCCTAGCCTGCTGGCATCTGATCGGGTGTCGTGCGGGTGGGAGGGGCGCGGGTGGCGACGGGCGAGGGATCACTGCAGCCGGTGCGCTGGCGTGGGCTGCCGCGCGGCCGGACCCTGCTCCGGGTGGCGCTGGTCGCGGTGCTGCTCGGCCTGGCCGCCGCGGTCCTCCAGACACCCGCCGGCTGTCCGCCCGGCACCGCCCCGGCCGGCCCCACCCCGGCCGTGAGTCCCGCGAGCCCTGCCGCAAGGCCGCCGAGCGTCGCGCTGCCCCTGCCCAGCGGGTCGGTCGGCGTACCGGTCCGGCTGGCCGAGCCGGCCGCCCTCGCCGTGCTCCGCCCGGGTGCCCGGGTGGACCTGCTGGTCGTACCCGCCGATGGGGCCGGCAGGGAGGCGACCCTCCTCGCGCCGCGGGCGCTGGTGCTCGACGTGGTCGGTGCCGGGTCGGTCGACGGCTCCTCCGCGCTCTACCTGGCGCTCCGCCCGGAGCAGGCGCAGCAGGCCGTCGGCGTGCCCGAGGGCAGCCGCTTCGCGGTGGTGGTACGCGGATGACCGGTCGGCAACCCGTGCCGGACGTCACGGCGCCGGTCCTCGAAGAGGCCGGTCAGCCCCAGTGCGGCGGCCGCTCGGCCAGCAGCCAGTCGTCGTTGCCGCTGGGCCGCTCGCCCCAGCCACGGTCCGTGTCGTCGGTGGTCTGCTCGGGCAGCACCACGAAGTCGTCGCTGAGGTCGACCACACGGTCGTCGTCGCCCCGCGCGCCACGCATCCCGGGATCCTCCACGAGCGGCAAGGATACCGGCGAAATCGGCACGGCTCGACCAGCCCGCGCACCACCCGGGCGTGGCTCGCCCGTCGCGTCCGGCGGGCCGAGCGGCCGGGGCGTTGGTAGCGTCGGACGGCGTGACGACGCCGAGCGGTGGCAGCCCCGAGGACGAGTTCTGGCGACGCCCGACACCGGACCAAACAGTTGGCGAGGTCAACGGCGGTCAGTCCGGCGAGCCGGCGTCGAGTTCCGGGCCGTCCGCCGGGGCGGGCACCCCCGAGTTGACCGGCGCGAGCCCGGACGACAGTCCCTGGTCCGGCGCGTCGGCAAGTCCGTGGTCCAGGCCGGCCGCGACCGGCGAAACAGGCCCGGCGCCGGCCGGCAGCAGCGGCCAGCCAGGTGCAGGTGGCCGGCCCGCGAGCAACGCGCCGGCCGGCGGATACCCGGGCCCGCCGCCGACCACGCCACCCCCGCCCGGCTGGCGACCCCCGGTGCACGTGCAGCCCCCGCCGCCCCGGCGGCTGCCTCCCCAGGACATGGCCGCCATGGATCAGGGGGAGCAGCAGGCCCAGCGACTCACCTACGGCATCGGGACGGTCGCCGGGGTCGTGCTGGTGATCCTCATGTGCCTGCTCTGCTCGCGGGTGATCTTCTGACCCGGCCGTCCGGTGTCAGACCTGGCCGCTCCACACCAGTTGGGCACCGCTGTCGCCGGTCAGATAGACATACACCAGCGCGAACACGGACAGCACGATCACGACACCGGTCACCGGCCAGCTGAGCCAGGAAGGCAGCCGGGCCACCCAGGGGGTGTTCCAGGTCACTGCCAACAGCACCAGGGCCGCCACCGCGAGGCCCAGCGTGAACCAGAGCAGCGTGTCGCCGTACTCGGAATGCTCGTGGATCTTCTGGAGGAATTCGCCACCCACGCCCCTCTTCCGCTGGACTTCCTCGAACGCCTCGCCCGATTCGGTGGCGAGGAAGGTCGCGATCGGGGCCACCACGGCGAGGACCGCGACCGCCCACCCGAAGCGGGGCCGCCACCGGGGCAACAGCCCGTAGGCGGCGGCCAGCAGCGCCAACAGCGGGACGAACACCACGACGGCGTGCACGATCAGGACGTGGCCCGGCAGACCGTTGATTTCCTTGAACACCGACACCTCCGGCAATGGATGCGGCTTCCGCGGCAGCCAGCGTACGTCGATCAAATGCGCGTGACGGAGCTGACGAACCGGTACACGCGCAACCCGTCCGACCGGTTCAGTCCACCCCGGCGACGTCCCCGCCCGGCCTGTGGTCGCGGCCACCCCCTACCGGACTTCACTTGTCGGCCGTCGGGGCCCGTGCTGTCATTGCTGCATGTCCAGCGGTGAGGAACTGCTCCGGTCGAAGGGCCTGCGGGTCACCCGACCGCGGCTCGCCGTGCTGGAGGTGCTCGCCGCCGGCGGTCACCTGGAGGTCGACGAGATCACCCGTCGGGTCCGCGAGCGGCTCGACTCGGTGTCCACCCAGGCCGTCTACGACGTGCTCGGCGCGCTCTCCCGCGCGGGGCTCTCCCGCCGGATCGAGCCGGCCGGCAGCCCGGCCCGGTACGAGGCCCGCGCCGGCGACAACCACCACCACGTGGTGTGCCGGGGCTGCGGCGAGATCGCCGACGTCGACTGCGCGACCGGCCTGGCACCCTGCCTGGACCCGAGCCCCGCGCACGGTTTCGAGGTGGACGAGGCGGAAGTGACCTTCTGGGGGCTCTGCCCCGCCTGCCAGGGCCGCCGCTCCGCCGACGACTGACAGAGATGCACGCTCGTCGGGCCGCCGTCCCTGCTGCTCGGCGACTGCGGCCCGGGACCGCGAGGGTGGCCCGGAGCGTGGCACTCTTGGGCGGTGGACTCGGATGACCTCGGCCTCTTCGGTCCCGGATCGGTCACGTGGAAGGTGCACGAGGAGCCGGTCCTGATCGTCGCCGGCCTGCGCTCGCTCTACCTCCAGGCGCTGCACCCCCGGGCGATGGCCGGGGTCGCCCAGAACAGCAACTACCGCACCGACGCGTGGGGCCGGCTGGTGCGTACCGCCACCTACGTGGCGACGACGATCTACGGCACCACCGCCGAGGCGGAGGCCGCCGGCCGGCGGCTGCGTACGCTGCACGCCCGGATGCGAGCCACCGACCCGTCCACCGGGGAGGAGTTCCGGATCGACGACCCGGAGCTGCTGCGCTGGGTGCACGTCACCGAGGTCGAGTCGTTCGTCAGCACCGCCCGGCGAGCCGGCCTCGCCCTGACCGACGCCGAGATCGACGGCTACTACACCGAGCAGCGCCGGGCGGCGGCCCTGGTCGGGCTGGACCCGGCCGACGTGCCGGGCACCGCCGCCGAGGTGGCCGACTACTACCGGCGGATCCGTGCCGACCTGCGGATGACCAGGGAGGCGGCGGAGACGGCCCTCTTCCTGACCGCTCCGCCGATCCCGTGGAAGCTCAGCCGGCCGGTGAAGCTCGGCCTGCATCTCGGCCCGGCGCGCTGGGCGTACCTGGGGATCGCCGGCACCGCGATGGCGCTGCTGCCGGCGTGGGCCCGCCGGCTGTACGGCGGCCTGGGCCTGCCCACCACCGCGCTCTCGGCGGATCTCAGCGTCCGCGCGCTGCGGCTCGCCCTGGCGGCATTGCCGCGCCGCTACCGGGTGGGGCCGTTGCAGCAGGCCGCGAAGGAACGCGCCGCCCGCCTCGGCCTCGCCGCCTAGTTGTCCGGACCGGGGACGTTGGTCGAGAACGGCGTCGCGCTCGGCCGGCGCCTCGACGGCGAGTCCTCGCAGGCGTTCGCCAGGTGATCTCCATCGTCGGCAACGGCAACGAAGCTGCGGGATCGAGACTCACGAGGCCAACCGCTCACCTTCGTATCGCCCTGATCTTGCGAGCCCGACCCCGCCGTCTGACTGGTTGATCTCCGACCACACCGCATCGAGGGAAAGGCCGAGGACGTCGGCGATCGCAGCGATGGTGGGGAAGGCAGGGGTGGCTACGCGACCGGACTCGATCTTCCGAAGAGTCTCCGGCGAGACACCTGCGTCCAGCGCGGTGCCGAGCATCGAACGCTCTCCCCTGGCTCGACGCAGGAGGGCGCCGAGGCGCTGTCCGCGTTCGACCTCCGCGGGAGTGAGCGGCAACCTGACCATGGCCCGATTCTAGTACCGGGATAATATGGCCGGGATATTTATTGGTTGCACGAGTAAGGGCACCGCATGATCGAGATCCTGAACCCCACCGAACTGCCCCGAGCCAGAGAGGCAGGCGCCCTGGTCGCCGACATCTTGCAGACGCTGAGGAGTCGCTGCGAGGTAGGCACGAACCTCCGGGACATCAACCGGTGGGCCCAGGCCATGATCACCGAGGCCGGAGCACAGTCCTGTTACGTCGACTACGAGCCGTCCTTCGGACGTGGGCCGTTCGGCCACTACATCTGCACGTCAGTCAACGACGCCGTGCTCCACGGACTGCCGTACGACTACCCGCTTGCCGACGGCGACCTGCTCACGCTCGACCTCGCCGTCTGCAAAGGCGGAGTCGTCGCTGACTCCGCCATCAGCTTCATCGTGGGCGACTCGAACCCCCCGGAGAGCGTTGCGATGATCAGCGCGACCGAACGCGCATTGAGCGCAGGGATTGCCGCGGCCGGACCAGGGGCCCACATCGGTGACATCTCCCATGCCATCGGCTCGGTCCTCAGCGAGGCGGGATATTCGATCAACACCGAGTTCGGCGGTCATGGCGTCGGGTCGACGATGCACCAGGACCCGCACGTCCCGAACAAGGGGCGGCCCGGTCGCGGATACCGGCTGCGCCCTGGGCTGTTGCTGGCATTGGAGCCCTGGGTCATGGCGGACACCGCCGAGCTCGTCACCGATGCCGATGGCTGGACGCTCCGAAGCGCGACAGGCTGCCGGACAGCGCACAGTGAGCACACGATCGCTATCACCAACGACGGCGCCGAAGTCCTCACCTTGCCGAAGCAGGCGCGACCGTGAGGTGACGGCCATCCGCGTCCCCCGCTCCCAAAAGTTCAGCTGGAATGGCGGTCCATGGCCGCCCAGGGGTCCTTGCCCGGGGTCTGCGCGCCGGCTGGGCAGGTGCGCCGGTAGTCGCACCAGCCGCAGCGGGGCCCCGGGGTGGCCGGGAACTCCTCGTCGGCGTCGGCGCCGTCGGCGACCGCCCGCTCGGCGGCCATGATGTCCCGCGCGGTCTCTTCGGCCCGGGTCAGCTGCCGCTGCAGCGACTCGGGCGTGTGCTCGTGCGCGGCGACCGTGCCGGTGGGCAGGTGGTGCAGCTCGACCCGGTGGCACGGCCGGCGGAACACCCGCTCGGCCGCGTACGCGTAGAGGGCCAGGGCCTGCGAGCCGCGGGCGTCGTCGGCGTCCAGCCCGGTGCGGCCGGTCTTGTAGTCGACGATGACCAGCTCGGGTCGCCCGTCGGGGCCGGGACGCGAGTCGATCCGGTCGGCGCGGCCGTTGAGCGCGAGCACGGCGGTCTTCACGGCGACGACCCGCTCCACCCCGACGGGCTCGTCAGTCGGGTCGAGGCCGGCGACGTACGACTCCAGCCAGGCCAGCGCCCGGCGGAAGGCGTCCCGCTCCTGCTCCTCGTCGCGGTAGCCCTCGCGCACCCAGGTGCCCTTGAGCAGGGTGGCCAGCACCTCGGGGCGGCGGCGCTCCGGCGCGAGCGCGTACCAGTTCTTCAGGGCGGTGTGGACGCTGGCGCCCAGCGAGTTGTGCGCCCACGGCGGGCCCTTGGGCGGCGCGGGCCGGTCGACGTACGCGTAGCGGTAGCGCCGGGGACAGTCCACATACGCCCCGAGCTTGCTGGGGGTGCAGACGAAGAGCCGCTCCGGCATGCCCTCGAAGCCGAGTTGCTCGGCCTGCTCGGCGCGGGGCCGGGGCGGGTGGCCACCGGTCGGTCGTCCGGTCGGGGAGGGTCGTCGCACGCCTGCGATCCTGCCATCCCGGTACGACAGCCCGCCGCCGGCGGGCCGGCGACGCAGCCGGCAGCAAGGCCTCGGGGGTCAGCCCGTGGTGATGAAGTGGGTCACGAACGCGGCGATCGCGTCGGCGATGAGCTGCACCGCGATGGCGGCCAGCAGCAGGCCGGCGATCCGGGTGAGCACCTCGATGCCACCCGGCCGCAGGATCTTGACGATCACGCCGGAGAAGCGCAGCGCCAGCCAGACCGTGACCATCACCGCGACGATCGCGAGGGCGATCGCGAGGTAGTCGGTGGGCCCGCCGGACCGCTGCACGAAGAGCATGGTGGCGACGATGGCGCCCGGTCCGGCCAGCAGCGGGGTGCCCAGCGGAACCAGGGCGATATTGGACGTGGCCGGCTGGCTCGGGTCGTCGGCCTTGCCGGTCAGCAGTTCCAACGCGACCAGCACCAGCAGCAGCCCGCCGGCGGCCTGCAATGCCGGCAGGGAGACGTGCAGGTAGGCCAGGAGCGTCTGCCCGGCCACGGCGAACACCACGATCACCCCGAGCGCCAGCGCCACGGCCTGCCAGGCGGCCCGGTTCCGGTCCCGGGCGGCGAGCGGACCGGTGAGCGCCAGGAAGATCGGCAACATGCCGGGCGGGTCGACGATCACCAGCAGGGTCACGAAGACCTCGCCGAAGAGCTTGAGATCCACGCGGACACGGTAGCCGCGCCGCCCGGCGGCTTCAGCCTGAAGCGATCGGGGTCACTCCGGTGGCAGCGGCCACGATCCGCTCGTACGCCTCGGGATCGGTGGTGTGCGCGCCGAGCCGGACGGTCTTGTGCGTCCCGTGGAAGTCCGACGACCCGGTGACCAGCAGTCCCAGCTCGGCGGCGAGCCCGCGGACGTGGGCGCGCTCGGCCGGCGTGTGGTCCTCGTGGTCGGCCTCCAGGCCGGCCAGCCCGGCCGCGGCCAGCTCCGCGACCAGTTCGTCCGGCACGATCCGGCCGCGCCGGCTGGCCCGGGGGTGGGCGAAGACCGGCACCCCGCCGGCCGCCCGGACCAGCGCCACCGCCCGGAACACGTCGATGTCCTCCTTGGGCAGCCGGTACCGCTCCCCCAACCAGTCCGGCCCGAACGCCTCGCTGGTGGTGGCGACCAGCCCGGCCCGGATCAGCGCCTGGGCGATGTGCGGGCGGCCGACGGCCCCGCCGGCCGCGCCGGCCAGGATCTCCCGCCAGCTCACGTTGATCCCGTCGGCCTGCAGCAGCCGGACGATCCGCTCGCCGCGCTCCTCCCGGGCGCGCCGGACCCGGGCCAGCTCCGCGACCAGTTCCGGCTCCGCCGGGTCGAAGAGGTACGCGAGCAGGTGCAGCGGGAGCGCCGGCTCGACGCCGTGCCAGCGGCAGGAGACCTCCGCGCCCCGGACCAGGGTGAGCCCGGACGGCAGCGCGCGAGCCGCGGCGTCCCAGCCGGCCGTGGTGTCGTGGTCGGTGATCGCCACGACGTCGAGACCGGCCTCGGCGGCGGCCCGGACCAACTCGGCGGGGCTGAGGGTGCCGTCGCTGGCGGTGGAGTGCGCGTGCAGGTCGATCCGGGCGGCCGAGGTCACCCCGCCGACGCTACCGCCCGACCACGCCACCCGCCGCTGCGGGCGGTAAGCCGGGTCAGGAGCGGGTGTCGGCCACCACCACCGGGCGCTCGCCCGCGGCGACCCCGTCGACCGGCAACCCGGTGGGGCGCTCGCCGGCCAGCACCCGGTCCGGGCGTACCCGGACCAGTTGGCCGGCGGCGTCGACGTGCAGGGCCACCCCGGCACGGCTCCACGCCACCGCGCCGGCCACCGCCGGCCCGGCCGGGCGGGCCGACACGGTCGCGCCCAGGGTGTTCAGGTCGACCAGGAGGGCGTTCTTCCGCGTGCCGTTCACCAGCAGCCACCGCCCGTCGGCGGAGACCCCGCCGAGGCCGTCGGTGGCGAGTGCCGGCCCGCAGCCGGTGCGGACGGTGCTGAGGGCGCGGGCCGGGTCGAGCAGGGCCAGGCAGGGGCGTCGGGGCGTACCGGCGGAGACCTGCCCGACCACCCGGCCGTCGGGCAGCGCGCCGTAGACGTTCAGCACGTCCCGGTTCGCGGCGCCCGGCACGCCGCCCGCCGCCCGGCGCCAGACGTTGAATCCGCCCGTGCCGGGCTGCCGGATCAGGACCGCGTCGCCGGCGAAGCCGACCGGCACCGCCCCGTCCGGGGCCGCCGCCCCGGTGGTCGCGACGAGCTGGCCACCGACCAGGCCGGCGGCGCGGAGTTCGGCGCCGTCGCGCCAGGCCACCTGCCGCCCGTCCACCGCGACCGCGACGGCGTCCGCGCCGGCCAGCAGCACCTGCGGAGGGCTGCCGTTGGGCGGCACCCACCAGAGGGTACGGCCGGCCGCGGTGGCCGCCGAGGTGATCAGCCAGCCGCCGTAGTCGGGGACGCGTTGCGCCCGTTCGATCGGGCCCGCGCCGGTCAGCTCGCGGCGCTCGCCCCCGCTGGTGTGCAGCCAGGAGCCGACGAGCAGGTCCAGTTCGGCGCGGACCGGATCCGGCGGGGCCGGCACGGCGGTGGACGCGGTGGACAGCGGGGAGGGTGTGAAGCCGCGCGGGTCGCCGAGCACCACGGTGGGGGTGGTCCCCTGGCCGGCCGGCCCGCCGAGCTGGGCCATGCCGGTGGTGACCAGCACCGTGGCCATCCCGGCCAGGGCGAGGCCGGTCAGCGCGCGACGCCGGCCGGTCCGGCGGGCCCGCCGGATGGCCAACCCGGCCGGATCGGCGGCGAGCGGGCGCGGCGTCTCGGCGCGACGGGTGAACGTCTCCCGCAGCGCCCGCTCCAGCTCGTCCTCGCTCACGGGGAATGAACGCTCCGGGCCGCCCGTCCGGTTGTCGCAGGAGTTCGGCGTACTGCTCATGACTTTTCCTCGCCGCGCTGGGGAGCGCCGTGCGGCATCACCGCGCTGAGCCTGATGGATCGCTCGCTCATCGGGTCTCCACCGGGACGGTGGCGGCACGGCGGACGGCGGCCGGGCCGCCGGAGAGCGGGGCCGGCCGGACCACCGGCGGGCGGCTGGCCGCCGGTGCTTCGACCGGCGGCGACGGCCGCACCGGTGCGGCGGCGGTACGCGGCGCGGGCCGGACCGGCGCCGCCTCCGCCGGCTCGGCGGGCAGGCCCAGGGCCGCCTCGGAGCCCAGCCGGCGGCGCAGGGTGTTCAACGCGCGGGAGGTCTGGCTCTTCACGGTGCCCGGCGAGATCTCCAGCAGTGCGGCGGTCTGCGCCTCGGACATGTCCTCGTAGAAGCGGAGCACCAGCACGGCCCGCTGCCGGGCCGGCAGCGCCTGGAGGTGCCGCCAGAGCGCGTCCCGGTCGAGCTGCTGCTCGATCTCGTCGGCCCCGGCCCGTTCGGGCAGCACCTCGGTCGGGCGCTCACCGTGCCACCGGCGCCGCCACCAGCTCGTCGAGGTGTTGACCATGACCCGGCGGGCGTACGGCTCGATGGCCTCGATCCCGCCGAGCCGCTTCCAGGCCAGGTACGTCTTGGTCAGCGCGGTCTGGAGCAGGTCCTCGGCCGTCGCCCAGTCCCCGGTCAGCAGGTACGCGGTGCGCAGCAGAGCGCCGGAGCGGGCCGCGACGAACTCGCGGAACTCCTCCTCCAGCGGGTCCCTGCTCGCCACGCTCACCTCCGCGCCCCCGTCCTGCCTGGCAGGTTGCCACGTGTCGGGGTGCCGGGTCGACGGCAAATGGTGTTGCAGTTCATCCGATGTTCGGACGAAAAGTTTCAGGCGCCGTCGTCGGCCTTGGCCTCGTCCGCCTCCTTGCCCAACCGGGCCTCGACGGCCTGCGGCTCGTACATCTCCTCGACGACGCGCAGATAGAGCTCGTTCGGGTTGGGCAGGCTCTTGATCTCACGGAGCGCCTGCTCCTGACCGGCCGACTCCAGCACGAAGGTGCCGTAGTTGAGCGCCCGGCCGGCCGGGGACTGCTCGTACTTCATGTCGGTCACCCGGACCAGCGGCATCATGGCCACCCGCCGGGTGACGATGCCGTCCACCACCATCACCCGTTTGTTGGTCAGGATGAAGCGGTTGTACCACCATTCGGCGACCTGCCAGGCGACCCAGCCGATCACGAGGAACCAGAGCAGCACGGCGACGGTGGTCAGCGCCCCGGTCTGCCGCCCGGCGAGGAAGCCGGAGAGGTAGCCGAGGATGAAGGTGGCCAGGATGCCGATGATCAGCGGCTTGGCGATGTAGACCCAGTGCCGCTTCCACTCGCCCCGGAACCGCTCGGTGGGGAACAGGTAGCGCGCGGCCAGCGGGCTCGGCTCGTCCTCCAGTGGCAGCACCCGGCGGGGTGCCCCGCCGGAGGCGTCGCCCCGCAGGCCGGCCAACTCCTCCTCGCTGATCGGGGGCGGCTGGTAGCCACCCTCGGGGTCGCGGATCCAGGCGCGGCCGGAGCGGCCTTCGCCGGCGTAGCCGGGGCCGTCACCGAAGGCGGCGTCCTCCGAAAGGGAGGGACCCTCGCCGTAGCCGGCCCCCGCGGCGAAGCCGGGACCGTCGTCGGGGTCGATTCGGGGGATGGGCTCGGTGTCGCGTTCCCGGCGCTCCCGATCGGGGTCGTCGGGGTCGTAGGGCGGACCGGAGGGGCTTCCCATCGGTGGCTAGGCGACCAGGCTGGTGAAGAAGTCGCCGAAGCCCTGGGCGATGTCCATGATGCCGCCGCCGAGGGACTTGAAGACGTCGGCGGCGGAGTTCGGCCGGTAGGCAACAAAGAAGATCAAGAATGCGATGCCGGCCCAGGTGAGGACCTTCTTGACCATGGCGGGCCATCCTCTCGCGCGGCGCCGGGTTTACCGCAGTGGCACCCAGAGTATCAGTATGGTGTCGTACAGTGAATATCTGCGTACGTTCCCCGACCCGTCCGTGCTGGCCGGTCAGGCCCGCCCGTGCAGGTACGGGGATGGTGCGCCGTACACGAGTTCGGGCGGAGTCCACTCGGTGAGGTCGCGCAGCACGACTTCTTCCGCGAGGAGGTGACCCGCACTCGCCGGCCAGGCTATCGCATGCAGCCACATTCCCCGAGCCTCGCCGGCGTACGCACTTCGATCCGTGGGGGAATTCACGAGCCACAGTGGAGTGGGATGGCCGCCCACCCGGATCTTGGCGTGCGGCACGCGTTCGGGGTGGCCAGGGCCCGGGTCCGTGAGCGCCTCCGCGACCTGCGGCCCCGGATCGGGACCGGGCAGCCCGGCGAACCGGGACCCGAGCCCGACGCCCGGCTCCTCGGCCACGAAGAGCAGGTCGGCCGGTCCACCGTCGAGGGGAGCCGGTCCGGCGCAGGCCACCGCCGTGGCACGCACCCCGCTCCGGTCGTCCCCCGCCCAGGCCACCCCGGTCAACGTCCACCCGGCGGGCAGCGGCCACGGGCACCACAGCGGCACCCCCCGCCGGTCGGTCGACTCACCGTCGGCGGCCACCCGCTCCACCACGCTGGTCAGGATCCCGGCGCCGATGCGCTCGGGAACGTGCAGCGGCGGCACGGGACCGCAGCGCAGGCACCGGGACTCACCGTGCATCAGGTCCGGCTCCCGGACTGGGCCCGCGCACCTCGGACAACTCACCGCGACACTCACGTTCCCACCGTCACCCCAGGGCGGCGGGGCGTCAAGCGGAGCGGCGGGATCCGGGAAACCGGTCAGTCCGGCGGTGGTCCGGCGTACGAGCGGATCCACGCGTGCATGGCGATGCCGCTGGCCACTCCGGCGTTGATCGACCGGGTCGAGCCGTACTGGGCGATGGAGAAGAGCTGGTCGCAGGCGGCACGGGCGACGTCGGACAACCCCGGTCCCTCCTGGCCGAAGAGGAGGACGCAGCGGCGCGGCAGGGTGCTGCTCTCCAGCGGCTTCGAGCCGGGCAGGTTGTCGATGCCGACCACCGGCAGGCGCTGCGCCGCCGCCCACCCGACGAACTCGTCGATCGTCGAGTGGTGCCGGACGTGCTGGTAGCGGTCGGTCACCATGGCCCCGCGCCGGTTCCACCGCCGCCGCCCGACGATGTGCACCTCGGCGGCGAGGAAGGCGTTGGCGTTGCGGACCACCGTGCCGATGTTGAAGTCGTGCTGCCAGTTCTCGATGGCCACGTGGAAGTCGTGCCGGCGCCGGTCCAGGTCGGCCACCACGGCCTCCCGCCGCCAGTAGCGGTAGCGGTCCACCACGTTGCGCCGGTCGCCCTCGGCGAGCAGCTCCGGGTCGTACCGCGGGTCGTCCGGCGGGTCGCCGGGCCACGGCCCCACACCCACGTCGAGCTGGTCGTCGGTCACGGTTTCCAGAGCGTACGGCCCGGACCGGCCGCGCCGCCGGTGACCCCGGTCAGCGCAGGTCGAGCGCGCCGGCGAGCCGGTCGAGGAAGCGCCGGTCGGCGGGGCTCGCCCCGGCGTCCCCGGCCCGGCAGACCCGGGCCGCGACGGACTCCACCCACTGCCGGTAGGCCGCCCCGTCGGCGGGATCGGCGCGCCGCCGGAGCACCCGGACCGCGGCCCGGCAGGCGGCGAGCAGGTCGACCAGGTCGGTGAGGCGTTCGTCGCGGTCGGCGGCACCGTCGTGGCGGGCGTAGATCGCGGAGACCACGGCCCGGACCAGGTCGCTGTCGAAGGCCCGGCCGGCGGCCACGGCGTCCAGGCCGGCGAGCCCGGCGGCGACCCCGCGCGGCGGGCGTCCGGGCCCGGGCGAGGCGGCGGCGACGAGGACCCGACCCGGCAGGTCGGTCAACAGGTCCCACTCCGCCGTGGAGTAGACGGCGGTGGTCAGCGGGGCGACCCGACGTCCGGAGGAGGGGGGCTCTCCGGCGACGGAGGGCCTCATGCCGCTGCTCCGCTCCGCTCCGCGGCACCATGAGGCACCGACGCGCTGAGCCAAATGATTCGCTCGCTGCGCTCGCTCATCGGGGGACCTCCGGCGCCAGCATATGCCCCGGAACGGGAAAAGGACCCCTTCCCCACGGATCGGAAAGGGGTCCTTCGCGCCATACGTCGGCAGGTCAGCGCGGCTCAGGGAAGCTGGGCCGCTCCGGATCGACGCCCTCGGGCACGGCCGCGGCTGCGTACTCCTTCTTGGGGACCATGACCTTGCGGCGGAAGACGCAGACCAGGGTGCCGTCCTGGTTGTAGCCCCGGGTCTCCACCGCGACCACGCCGCGGTCCGGCTTCGAGGAGGACTCCCGCTTGTCCAGCACCGTGGTCTCGCCGTAGATGGTGTCGCCGTGGAAGGTCGGGGCGACGTGCCGCAGCGACTCGATCTCCAGGTTGGCGATCGCCTTGCCGCTGACGTCCGGCACCGACATGCCCAGCAGCAGCGAGTAGATGTAGTTGCCGACCACCACGTTCCGCTTGAACTGGGTCGCCGACTCCGCGTAGTGGGCGTCCAGGTGCAGCGGATGGTGGTTCATGGTGAGCAGGCAGAAGAGGTGGTCGTCGTATTCGGTGACCGTCTTGCCCGGCCAGTGCCGGTAGACCGCACCGACCTCGAACTCCTCGTAGTAGCGGCCGAACTGCATCCTTGTCCCCTTCGACGGGCGGCGATGGAGTTCGGCACAGCATGCCTTACCGCTTGTTAAGGCGGCGACAGGGGCGCTGGCGGCGAGGAAATGTCACACCGGGCTCCGCCCGGGGGGAGACGCAATGAGCGGCGGGGCCCTCCCCGGCACCCGCCGCCCACGCTCTGATGCCCAAGATTCTGCCGTACGGCAATGCCGCGCCGACAGAGATGGAGGTCACATTTACCTTTTTGTAACAACACCGTGCGTGACCGACGTACGCTCCGGAAGCGATCTCTGCACGTCGGATAGCTCCTTGTCAAGCGGCAAATTGCTGATCTGCGAAGCTCGATCGCGTCGATTCCTTTGGAAGCGCTCCCATCACGCGTGGTCACGCAAATGCGACGTGCACTTGCGATCCGCACGCCCGATGGAAGAGATTCGGTTCGATACCCCCAGGGTCACCGAGGCACTGCGCTGCGTTTCGTCGCGTACGTCACGGGAATGGAAGGACGTCCGCCCTGGTTCCACCGGACGTAGGCAATCCGCGCTGATCGGAGAGTGCAATGGCAACGGTTGAGCTGACCACAGCCAACTTCGACGAGGTGACCGAGAGCGACGGCATCGTCCTGCTCGACTTCTGGGCAGACTGGTGCGGTCCGTGCAAGCGCTTCGCCCCCGTCTACGAGCGCTCGTCCGAGAAGCACCCGGACATCGTCTTCGGCAAGGTCGACACCGAGGCGCAGCCGGAGCTCGGCGCCAAGTTCAACATCCGCTCGATCCCCACGGTGATGGCGATCAAGGACGGCGTGATCGTCTTCGCCCAGCCGGGCGCACTGCCGGAGTCCGCCTTGGAGAACCTGATCGAGCAGGTCGAGAAGCTGGACATGGACGAGGTCCGCAAGCAGATGGCCGAGCACAAGCACTGACCCACCGCTGACTCCGGCGACGGCCGGGTCCCGCTCCCGGGGCCCGGCCGTCGCCGTCACACGCCCTAGAGCGGGTACGACAGGCAGCGACACGGCCAGCGAGGACTGGACGACGGATGGAGGCCCCGGGAGGGTCCGGTCCCGTATCGTGACCAGCCGATGGAGACCTTGACCACCCGCGGCAGCGCCGTCCGGCTGGGCGCCACCGTGCTCGGGTTGGCGCTGCTCCTCGCCGGCACCGTCCGGGGCACCGACGACGACTTTCCGTTCGGGCCGTTCCGGATGTACTCCACCTCCGACCCGCCGGACGCACCCGCCCCGGACACCCGGGTCGAGGGGGTCGACCGCACCGGCGCGGTGGTCCCGCTCGGCCAGGACGCCACGGGCATCCGCCGCGCCGAGATCGAGGGCCAGCAGGACCGCTACGCCGCCGACCCGAGTCTGCTGCGCCGGGTCGCCGACGCGTACGCCGAGCGGCACCCGGCCGCCCCCGCGGTGGTCGAGGTCCGCATCGTGATCCGCTGGTACGACATCCAGGGCGGCCGCCCGACCGGCCGCTGGACCGACCAGACCGCCGTCCGCTGGCAGGCCAACCCGTGACCCGCTGGCTGACCGAGGCGGTCCCGCGCGGCCGGGTCGCCGCCTTCCGGACCCTCGTCTACCTCTTCGTCGCCGCCGACCTGGTCGTCTTCACCCCCTGGGTACGCACGCGCGTCGACGTGCCCGACGACCTCTACCAGCCGCTGCTGATCGGCCGGCTGCTCCCGCTGCCCACCCCCACCCCGGCCCTGGTCGGCGTGATCTTCTGGGTGCTGCTGGTGGTCTCCCTGCTCGCCGCGACCGGGCGGGCGCCGCGCCTGCTCGGCTGGACGGTCTTCGCCCTCTACTTCGAGTGGATGATCGTGGCGATGAGCTACGGCAAGGTCGACCACGACCGGTTCGGGCTCCTCGTCGCGCTGGCCGCCCTGCCCACCGCCGGCCGGGCCCGGCACGGCGACCCCACGCGTACCCAGGCGGGCGGCTGGGCGCTGCGGGTCACCCAGATCGCGGTGATCTGCACGTACTTCCTGGCCGCCTGGGCCAAGTTCCGCTTCGGCGGCCTCGACTGGGCGACCGGCTCGGTGCTGGCCCGGGCGATCATCCGACGCGGCACCGACCTGGCCGACCTGATCGCCCAGGTGCCGCACCTGCTGATCGTCGCCCAGTTCGGCATCCTCGCCTTCGAGCTGCTCAGCCCGCTGGTCTTCGTGCTGCCGCAGCGGTGGCGGCTGGCCGTGGTCGGCTTCTTCTACTCGTTCCACCTGGTGACCATCGCGACGATCACCATCTCGTTCGCGCCGCACCTGGTGGCGATGACCAGCTTCCTGCCGCTGGAGCGGGTCCGCCCGCTCAGCCTGCTGCGCCGCCGGCGGTCACCGGCCCCCCTCAGCCAGCTCGGCGATCATCCCCTCGCAGCTACGGACGACGACCTGAGCGCCGCGCCGCTGGCCCAGTCGTAGCAGCGGGTCCTCCGCGCGTTTCCGCCACCGCCACTGCGCCTCGGCGGCGACCTCCCAGAGCCGCTGCACGGTCGCGTCGTGCTCGACGCCGAGCCGGGCCGCCAGCCCGACCCCGTCGCCGCCGACCAGCCG
The DNA here is from genome assembly GCF_043204735.1 of Micromonospora sp. NPDC047740. Lineage (NCBI taxonomy): Bacteria > Bacillati > Actinomycetota > Actinomycetes > Micromonosporales > Micromonosporaceae > Micromonospora > Micromonospora sp. NPDC047740. The sequence continues at coordinate 227,863 of NZ_JBIDCT010000003.1, read as the reverse complement.
CTGCGCCTCGGCCGCCAGCTCGGTGTCGAAGCCGAGCCGGTTGGTGCGCAGCGCGGCGAGCAGGCGCAGCTCACGGAACTCGTGCGCCCCGGCGAGGATCTGCTCGACCCGGCCGAGCAGCTCGTCCGCGCCCCGGACGGGCTCGGCCCGCAGCAGCGCCTCCACGGCGGCCAGCGCCGAGCGCGCCTTGAGCGTGTCCCGGCGGTCGATGAGGGAGCGGGCCATCGACTCGCGCAGCTCGGTCAGGCCGCTACGCCGGATCAGCTCGGCGGAGAGCTTCGCCCGGCTGTCGCAGCCGGTACGGACCAGCGTGGTGGCCAGCCGGAGCCCGAAGAGCCCGAGCCGGTCCAGCAGCGCGGCGCGTACCCCCGGGTCCAGCCGGATCGGCAGCTCGCCGCGGACGAAGCGGTCGGCGGAGAGCAGGTGCGGGTCCAGCTCCGGACGAGCCACCCGGGCCAGCGCCGCGAGCACGGCGTAGTCCGACTCGCTGAGGATCCGACCGGCCAGGCCGAGCAGGCCGCTGCACGGGACGACCTGCACGCAGAGCGCGTTCACCCGCGGGTCGCGCTGCTGCCGCCGGGCGAGCTGGCGGGCGGTGAGCAGCCCGTCGATCCGCCCGCCGCCGGTCTCGTCCACCCGGGACAGCACCATCACGACGTTCACGGCGGCGGCCTGCCCGACGGCACTCTCCCGGCTGGTCTCCAGCGCCCGCAGGTCGCTCTCGCGGCCGTCGCGGGTCAGGTACAGCACCGCGTCCGCGTCCCGCAGCACGCGCTCCATCACCGGCGCCCGGCCCTGCTCGTCGAGGCCGGTGGCCGGCGTGTCGATCAGCGTCACCTGGCGCAGGGTCCGGGTCGGCCACTGCACCACGATGTCCCGCAGCTCGCCCGCCCGCCAGCCGACGAGGTCCACCCGCATCCCGGTGGCCGACTTGGCGATCGCCAGCTCCTGCGGCGGATGGCTGGTCGAGTACGCGGTGGCGCTCGGCTGCGGTCCGTCCTCGTACCAGGTGAAGACCGTGCTGCCGTCCACGCCGTCGACCGGCGCGACCTCCTCGCCCATGATCGCGTTCAGCAGCGTCGACTTGCCGGACCGCCACGGGCCGACGACCGCGATCCGCAGCGGTTCCTCCAGCCTGGCCAGCTGGTGCCGGAGATGGTCGACCGCCCGCGGGTCGTCACCGTAGAGCTGGAGGGCCTGGTTCAGCAGCCCCCACACCGCCTCGTCCAGCCGCAGCCCGACGGTCATGCCCGAGGCCCCAGCGACGCCGGGGCGGGCCGCCCGCCGGTCAACTGCTGGGCCTGCTCGAAGAGCGTGGCCAGCCGGGTCATCTTCAGCCGGATCTCGCGCTGCCGCTGGTCGCGGGCGGCCGCGTCGGTGTCGGCGGCCTGCTTGGCGCTGCGGAACGACCGGATGATGGCCTCCTGCAGCTCCTCGGTGAGCGCGCTGAAGTGGTCCCGCAGCATCCGCTGCACCTGCCGGGCACCGTCCCGGCGCTCCTTGGTCACCCGGACGAAGAAGTCGTCGACGTGCCGCTGGATCGCCGTCTTGACGGTCGCCTGGCGGCGGCGGAGCAGCTGTCGACTCTCGTCGTGGATGCTCTTGCCGCCGAACAGGGCACCGACGCCGATCGAGAGCGGATTGATCATCGGCATCCCGGCCAGCGTCGTCGCGAGACCAACCATCAGCAGGCCGCCGTACGAGCCGCGCATGCCGGTGATCAGCTTCTGGCTCGGGGTGAAGCGGTCGATCTGCGGCCGTTCGATCTCCGGCAGCCGGTCAGCGAGGTCCGGTGGTGCCGCCAGGGACCACGGCGGCAGCACGTCACCGCCGTACCGGGCGAAGGTGTCGGCCACCCGGCGGGCGGCCCAGTCGCAGCGCTGGACCAGCCACTCGTGGTTCGCCTCCGCCGCCTCCACCAGGCTGCGCTCCAGCCACTCCTGGAAGGCGTCCCAGCCGACCAGCGGGTCGGCCTCGTCGAACGCCTCCTCGACCTGGCGCAGGATCTGCCGGGTCCGGTCGCGCAGGTCGTACTCGATGTCGGACAGCAGGTCGGCCATCTCGTCGGCGAGCGTGTTCTGCCACCTCATCGAGCAGCGACGCAGCTCGTCGACCTCGCGCTGGGCCGCGTGCAGCCGGGAGATCGGACCGGACTGCTCCTCGGCCTCCTGGCTCGCCAACTCGGCCCGCAGCGGTGCGGCGAGCTGCTCCACCACGGTCCGGGCGATCACGCCGACCGCGGCCCGGGCCAGGCGGTCGGACTTGCCGGCAAGGTCCCGCTGCAACCGGGCGATCAGCACGGGGAAGCCGGACTCGGCGTTGAGTTCCCGATCGTCGACGACGGCCGCACGCAGCCGCAGGACCGCCGAGACCGGGATGACCGGCGCCGGCACACCCGCGTCGGCCAGGTGCTGCCGGTTGCGCTCGGCGACCGCGCGCCAGTCCGGTACGAGATCGGTCTTGGTCTGCACCACCACCACGTTCGGGTGCGACCGGGCCAGGTGCAGCAGCATGGTCAGCTCGCCGGCCGAGAGTTCCCGGGTGGAATCGGAGACCAGCAGGACGGTGTCCGCCCAGGCCGGCGCGGCGGTCGGGCCGGCCGCGCCGAGCGCGGCGACCTCGTCGGTGCCGGGTGTGTCCACCAGCACCAGTCCGGTGCCGAGCAGGGCCCGGGGCAGTCCGATCTCGACATGCGCCGGACCGCCGCCGGCCCGACGGCCGAGCGTGCCGGCAACTCCCGCGGCGACCTTGTCCAGCGGTACCGGGATCCGCTCGGTGGTCACCGGGACCGCGCTGCCGGCGGACCGGCCCGGGGTCGCCGGCGGGGCCTGGACCACGGCGGCCGACGGCACCTCGGCGTGCTGCACCACGGTCGGCAGCACGGTGGTGCGGCCGTCGCCGACCGGGCAGGCCGGCGCGTTGATGATGGCGTTGATCAGCTGGCTCTTGCCCTGGTGCGACTCGCCGATGATGAGCACCCGCAACCTGGGGTCCAGCAGTTGGACCCGCTTCTGCCGCACCGTCTGGAGCAGGTCACCTCGCCCGTGTGCGCTGCACGTACGGGCGATCTCGTCGAGTACGTCCAGCCAGATCGCCGCGATCACCGCACCAAGTGTGCGGATTTCGGCTCAATTATCAAGAGGGGCCCGAACCAACACAGGAGCGGAAGGCCGGCGAGCCGGCCTTCCGCTCCTGTTCGGGGGCCCTCCGTCAGAGCAGACCGCCCAGCAGACCGCCGTCGGAGGAGGCGTGCACGTCGCCGTGGACGGTGGCGCTGCCGTGAGCCCCGGAGTCACCGGTCACCCCGGCGGTGAGGCCGCCGACCGTGCCGGAAACCCCGTTGACCGTGCCGGTGACGCCGGACAGCGTGCCGTTCACCTGCTGCGTGACGCCGTCCACGGTGGCCGGCACGTGGACCGGCGGGACGACCCCGCCCGCGCCGTCACCGAGGCCGAGCCCGCCCAGGGTGTGGTCGACGCCGAGCGAACCGACCACGCCGTTGACCTGGGCGTGCGCGCCGGAGAGGACGCCCAGGTCACCGCCGAGCGCGCCGTCGCCGGGCAGCACACCGGTGCCCGTGGCGGTGCCGAGCGGGTCGCCCGCCGTACCGGCGAGGTCCCCGACGACCGGGTCGACGGCGGTGTCCACCGCGCCCACCACGTCGGAGTCGAGGGTGTGCGCGACGTCGTGCGCCCCGGTCAGGTCGGTCGCGAGGCCGCCCGGCCCGACGCCCAGCCCGATCCCCGGCAGCACGGCCGCCCCGGCGTACAGGCCGGCCGGGTCGACCGCGATGGCGCCCAGCGCACCCGCCGAGACGTCCACCCCGGCGTACGTGCTGTTGACGCTGATCTGCTGCGGCGCGGCCGCGAGCTGGCCGACCACGTCGGTGGCGTCGCTCGCCAGCGGGTCGAGCCCGAGCTGCCCGGCCACCGGCGCCAGCGGCGCGAGGCCCGCCCCGGGGGCGGCGTAGTCGACCACCAGCGGCACCACGTCCTGCACGTCGGCGGCGGTGACGTCGGTGAGCCCCGCGGCCTGCAGCGCACCCTCCGGGTCGAGGTCGAAGGCCGACCGGGCGTCCGGGTCGGTGAGCAGGTTGAGCACGAAGTCGTGCAGCGTCTGGGACGAGTCCACCGACTGCTGCGAGTTGACGTGCAGGCTCTGTTGCGAATCCATGGGGGAGTTCTCCTCGAACGTAGCGTCAGCACCGTCGTGCTTCCACAGTGACGCTATGAGCGGGGGCCGCTGTGGTCATCGGGGAGCGACCCGAAACCGGCCGGGAGCGGATTAGGGCCTTCCCCCCCTCGTTCGTTAGGGGGAGAGGGGGAGCCGGGCCGGCCAGAGTTAGGGTACCGGGACGGAAGCGATCTCTGGTACGAAAGTAGGAGCCCACGGGGCTCGCCGGGGGTGGGTCGCCACGGTTACCGACACCGTCGCCAGGGCCACTCACGGTGGAGGAAGAAACACATGCCGTACGTCCTCGGGATGGACATCGGAAGCACCAGCACAGTCGCGGCAGTCGCCCGACGGCGGAATGAGACCTGGGCCCGACCTGAGGTGGTCGCGCTGGACGCCGGGGAACCCGTCGTACCGTCGGTGCTGCACCTGTCGCCGGACGGGTCGCTCACAGTCGGCCAGCCCGCCGTCGACGACCCCGCCCGCACCACCCGGGACTTCGTCCGCCGGATCGGCGACGACGTGCCCCTGCTGCTCGGCGGCGAGCCGTGCCCGCCGGAGAACCTGATCGCGGAGCTGGCGGCGTGGGTGGTGGAGCGGGTCGCGGCCCGGGAGGGCGGGTTCGCCGAGGCGGTCGTGCTCAGCCACCCCGCCGGGTGGGGCTCGCACCGGCGCGACCTGCTGCGCCGGGCGCTGTGGCACCTCGACCTGCGCAACGTGACGCTGCTCCCGCACCCGGTCACGGTCGCCGAGAACCACGCGGCACGCGGCTTCCCGGGCACCACCGCCGCGGTCTACGCGCTGGGCGGCAGCACCTTCGAGGCGGCGCTGGTCCGCCGCAACCCGCAGGGCACCTACGAGGCGTTCGGCCTTCCCCAGGGCCTGGACCCCCTCGGCGGCACCGACTTCGACGAGGCGCTCGCCGAGCACGTCCGTGCCGTGCTCGGCCGGGATTTCACGGGCACGGCCCGCCGGGAGACCCACCCGACGCCGCACGGGCTGCTACGCGAGTGCGACCGGGTCAAGCGGGAGCTGACCGTCGGTACGGCGACCGACGTCATGCTGGCCCTGCCGACGGGACCGGTCCGGGTGCCGGTGACCCGGACGCAGTTCGAGGACCTGATCCGACCGGCGGTGCGGGCGACCGTCGACCTGCTGGTGCGGACCGTACACTCCGCCGGCCTGACCCCCGCGCAGCTCGACGGGGTCCTCCTCGCCGGTGGCTCCGCCCGGATCCCGCTGGTCCGCGAGCTGCTCGCCGCGGCCTTTCCGGTCCCCGTCGAGGTGGAGCCGGATCCCCAGCTGACCGCCGCCACCGGGGCGGCCCTCGCCGCCTGCCAGGTGGTGTCCCCGCGCCGCCGGCCGGTGCCGGCGCCCCCGTCCACGCCGGTCAGCGGCGCCGGGACGGCGGGCGTCCCGGCGCGGCACAGCGAGCCGCATCATGCCCCCCACGGCGAGCCACCACCCCGCCCGCCGATCCGGATCGCCCCGCTGAACCTGCCGAAGCCGTCCCGCCTGGCGCTGGCCCGGGGCCGGGGACGCGAAGGATGACCATGATCATGAGTAGCGTGGCGGAGGCCCGGCTCGTGCTGGGCAAGAGTTCGACGGCCCTGCTCGGGGCGGTCGCGGCGGACCTGGGTACGCCGCTCGCCGTCGGCGTGACCGGTCCCGGCGGCCACGGCAAGACCGCCCTGCTCACCGAGCTGGCGCGGGCCCACCAGCGAGCCGGGGTCACCGTGCTGGAGGGCGTCCCGAGCCCGGCCGGCCAGGTCGACCCCGAGGCGGTGCTGCTGGTCGACGACGCGCACCTGCTCGACGACGCGCGGCTGGAGACGCTGCGCCGACTGGTGGACGCCCGCCGGCACCGGCTGCTGGTCGGCTACCGCCCGTGGCCCCGGTCGGCGGCGCTCGCCGACCTGGCCGACGCGGTGAAGCGGGACGGGCAGCAGGTCGCGCTCACCCCGTTCACCCCCGAGCAGACCGGCGCGTACCTCGCCGGCGTGCCCGAACTGGGCCGGCGGAGCGATCTGGTCGCCTTCGTGCACGCGCAGACCGGCGGCGTCCCGCGCGACGTCGAGCGGCTGGTCCGCGGGCTGCGCGGGCAGGAGGAACCGGTCACCGTCTCGGCCGAGCCGCCCCGGCCGGCCGTCCTCCAGTTCGGGCCGGACCTGGAGGAGCTGCCGCCCGACATCCGGCGACTGCTGCTGGCCCTCGCCGCCGGCGTACCGCTCCCGGTGGACCTGCTCGGCGTGCTGCTCGATCGGCCGCCCGAGGCGGTGGACGAGCTGGTCACCGCCACCCGGGCCGCCGGCCTGCTCGGCGCCGACGGCCGACTCTCGCCGCTCGTACGGCGAGCCGTCATCGCGCTCAGCCCGGCCACCGAACGCACCGCGGTCTGGCGCCGGCTCACCGAACTGCAGCTCGGCCGCGGTGCCGCGGTGCTCCCGCTGGTCCTGTCGCTGCGCGCGGCCGGCGTACTCGGCGACTGCCCGGCCCCGGCGCTGCGGGCCGCGGCCGAGGAGGCGCTCAGCGGGGAGCCCACACTCGCGGCCGAGCTGTTCGCGGCGGCCACGGCGGCGGGGCTGCCGGCCGGCGCCCAGCAGGCGCTCGCCGCGGCGCTCGCCGGCGACCTGGACGCCGCCCTGCGGCTGGCGGACCGGCTGCTCGCGACGGCCGCTCCGGAAGAGCGGGTGGCGGCGGCGACGGTGGCCGCGACGGCGCTCGCCCACCGCGGCCAGGTGAGCCGCAGCGTCGAGCTGTACCGGTGGTCGGGCAGCCCCTCGGCCGCCGCGTTCGCCGCCGTCGGCGCGCTGGCCGTCGGCCGCCCGACCGCCGCCGGGGACGGACCCGGCGACGACCGGGCCGGCGGACCGCCCACCCTGCACGCCAGCGCCGCCCGGCTGATGGCCGAGGGGGTACGGGAGAGCCTCACCGGCCCGCCGACCACCGCCCTGTCCACTCTCGTGCAGGCCGCCGCGCTGCTGGAACCGGACGGGCGGGCGGTGCTTCTGCCGGACAGTCCGGCCGCGCTCGCCGCGCTGACCGCGATCCACTGCGCCGAGCTGGACATCGCCGAAGGAGTGCTGGACCGGGCCGTCGCGACCGGCATCGGGGGCCCGCTCATGGCCCGCCGCCACCGGCTGTTGCAGGCCTGGATCCTGATGGTCCGGGGCCACACGGCCGCCGCGGCCGAGTGCCTCGCGGCGGTGGCCGCCGACCAGCGCCCGCTGGAGTCCCGCGACCTGCTCCTGGCCAGCGCGCTCCGGCTGGGCATCGCCCGGCGCAACAGCGACCTCGGGGCGCTCCACCAGGGCTGGGTACCCGCGCTGGAGGCGGTGGTCCGACACCCCGTCGACCTGTTCACGCTGCTGCCGCTCGGCGAACTCGCAGTCGTGGGCGCCCGGTTGGGCGACCTGGCCCGGCTGGAGCCGTACCTGCGGGAGGCGTGGTCGCTGCTGGACCGGCTCGGCGGCCCGGCACTGTGGAGCGCCCCGCTGCACTGGACCGGGCTGCACGCCGCGATCCTGACCGAGGAGCCGGTGGTCGCCGACGAGCACGTCGCCGCTCTGCTCGCCGCAGCCGACCACAGCCGGTACGCCGCGGTGGTCGCCGCCGCCGCCGCGAGCTGGGTCGAGGTGCTCCGTGGCGTGGTCGACCCGGTGCGGGTGGAGGCCGCCGCCCGCGGGCTGTACGACGCCGGACTGTGCTGGGACGCCGCCCGCCTCGCCGGGCAGGCCGCGATCCGCACCTCCGACCGGCGGGCGATGACCAGCCTGCTGGAGTGCGCCCGGGTGCTCCAGGGCCGGCCCACCACGCCCCGGGGCGGCCAGCCGCCCGCATCGGGCGACGGCCGGGCCGCGGTCGCCGACGCTGTCACCGGCCCCGCGCAGCACCGGCTCAGCGACCGGGAGCACGAGGTGGCCGAGCTGGTGCTGGCCGGCCTGACCTACCGGGAGATCGGCGACCGGCTCTTCATCTCCGCCAAGACGGTGGAGCACCACGTGGCGCGGATGCGGACCCGGCTGAACTGCGCCAACCGGGCGGAGCTGCTTGCGCTGCTACGCACCGTCGTCGCGGACCGGTCGAGCACCGCCGGCCGGCAGCCATGGCCGGAACGGTCCGCCCGGTGAGCCACCCGGTGGACCGGACGGAGCAGGGCGCCCGGCAGCCCGGTGACAGGCGGATCCGGCTCAAGCTCGCCGCGCTGGCGGCGGTGCTGCTGACCCTCTGGGCGTACGCGGCGTTCCTGACCGGCCGGGACGCGGCCGAGCTGGTCCGGGTCCGGGTCCTGGCGGAAACCCTCGGCCAGCCCACCGACCTGCTGATCCTCAACCTGCAGGCCGAGCGCCGGCTCACCGCCGAGGCGCTGGCCGGGGCCGGCCGGGCCCGCGCCGATCTGGCCGGGGCGCGCGATCGGACCGACCGCGCCGCCGCCCCGGTGCACGCGTTCACCGAAGGCCACGACCTGCGGCTGCTCACCGCTGACGCGGTCCAGGGCCGGGCCGGCGAGCTCGTCCACCGGATGGCCGGGCTGGCCGCGCTCCGGTCCGAGGTGGACGCCGGGCGGCTCGACCGGGTCGGCGCGGTCGCCGGCTACGACCAGCTGGTAGATGCCGCCTTCGCCGTGTACGGCCCGGAGTGGGGCGGGCGCGAGGGCGCGCTGGCCGACGAGACCCGGGCGGTGATCGCGCTGGCCCGCGCCCGGGAACTGCTCGCCCGGGAGGACACCCTGCTCACCGCCGCCCTGACCGGCGGTCGGCTCAGCGCCGACGAGCGGCACCACCTGGCCGAGCTGGTGGCCACCCAGCGGTACGCCCGCACGACGGCCGCCGCGCAGCTGCCGGCCACCGGGCGGGACCAGCACCGACGGCTGGTGGAGGGCCCCCGGTTCGCCGGTCTGCTCGCACTCGAGGACCGGCTGCTGCGGACGGCGGAGGCCGGCGCCACGACCGGGATCAGCGCGCAGAGCTGGCGGGCCGCGGTCGACCCGGCGCTGAGCGGTCTACGCGAGCTGGTGATCGCCACCGCGCACAGCAGCGCCGAGCGGGCCGCGCCGGGCGCGGCACTGGTGGTCGCGCGGACCGGCGCGGTGGTGGGGCTCGGGCTCGTCGCGGTGCTCGTGGTACTTCTCGGCTGGCCCGGCACGGTACGCCGGCTCATCACGGGGCTGGACGACCGGCCGGGCGGGCTCCGCCTCGCCGACGCCCCGACCATCCAGCTGCCGCCGGTCGCCGCCGGGCCCCCCGACGCCCGCCCGGCCGGCCAGTACGGCGGGCCGGGACCGGGTGCCGCCAACCGGCGCGCCCCGGGGCCTGAAGCGGCCACCCGGGAACTGCTCCTGCGGCTCACCCAGCGCAACCAGGCCCTGCTGCGCGACCAGCTCGACCTGCTCGACACGATGGAACGGCGCGAGCGCGCGGCGGAGGAGACCGCCGATCTGTTCCGGCTCGACCATCTCGCCACCCGGATCAGGCGCAACGTGGAGAAGGTGGTCACCCTCGCCGGCGCGACCCCGGCCCGCCGCTGGCGACGACCGGTGCCGCTGCTCGACGTGGTACGCGGGGCGGTCGCCGAGGTGCCGGACTACCACCGGGTCCTGGTCGCACCGCACTGGCCGTGGTCGCTCGCCGGGGCCGCCGTCACGGACGTCGTCCACCTGCTGGCCGAGCTGATCGAGAACGGGCTGGCCTGCTCGCCGGAGCACGCCACCGTACGGGTCGCCGGTGAGCCCGGCCCGCAGGGCTGCTCCGTGGTGATCGTCGACGACGGGCCCGGCCTCACCGCCGCCGGGCTGGCCGACGCGAACGAACTGCTGGCCCAGCCGCCACCGGACGGCCCGCCCACCGGACGGGCCGGGCTGTACGTCGCCGCCCTGCTCGCCGCCCGCTGCGGCGCCCGGGTCTCGCTCCGTCCCGGCCCCCGCGGCGGGACCGCGGCCGTCGTAGTGCTTCCGGTCGGGCTGGTCACCGGGGCCGGGCCCGAGGATGGCAGGCTTGCCGGGACAGGGCACCGGGCGGCGGGCGGCCTCCCGCACCCACGGACCTCGCCGGAGGGCGCCGACGGCGGCGGGCTGCCGACGCGGGTCCGCCGCCCCGGGGCGAGCCGGCCCGCACCCGGTGCCACCGGCCCCGACACCGCCGGGATCCCGTTCGGGGAACGCAGCGAGAGGACGAGATGACACCTCCAGTGGTCACCATGGACAGCCTGACAGTCGCCCTGGACGGCCTGGTCGACCGGGTGCCCGGCGCCGAGTTCGCCGTCGTCCTCTCCCCCGACGGGCTGCTGCTCGCCCGGTCCCGTGCCGTGTCGGACGAGGTGGCCGAGCAGCTCTCCAGCGTGGTCAGCGGCCTGTACGCGTTGGGCCAGGCCGTCACCCGGGTGTGCGCCACCGGCACGCTGCGGCAGGTCGTCATGCAGATGTCCCGCGCGTTCGTGTTCATCGCCACCACCCGCGGCGGGGCCATCCTCACCGTCCGGATGGGCGGTGACGCCGATGTCGGCGACATGGCGTACGAGGTGGCGCTCTTCGCGGCGCAGGCCGAGCGGGACCTGCCGGTCTACCTTGAGCCGGCCCGGGTGGCGACAGGCGGGGACAGCGGTGCGGACCACTGGGGACCATGACGAGGCGTGGTACGACGACGAGGCCGGACCGGTGGCTCGCCCGTACACGATGACGCGCGGGCGGACCACGTCCGACCACGGCCAGCTCGACGTCATCTCCCTGGTGGTGGCCCGACCGGCGGTTCCCGCCGCCGTGCAACTGTTTCCCGAGCAGGCCCGGATCCTCGAGCGGTGCCAGCGTCCACTGTCGGTGGCGGAGGTGGCTGCCGCACTGGACCTGCCGTTGGGTACCGTCCGGGTGCTGCTCGGTGATCTGTTGGGGACCGGGCTGATCGAGATGCACGAGCCGCCGACGCTGTCCGGGCGACCGTCCATGGAACTGCTTGAGGCGATTCTCGCCGGGCTCCGCGCGCTCTGACCCGCCGGGACCGGAGGGCGCGGACGCCGGTCCGTCGGACGATCTGAAGGGGGAAAGGTCCAGTGCCGGCACCACCGTCCCAGCCACGGCGGACCACGGCGATCATTCTGTTGGACGGGATCGTCGCCACAGCCCGGGCCGCGCGACGCGCCCTCGCCGGCCGGGGGAACGGGTCGCGGCTCGCCCAGGTGGCCGGCGTCGCCGCACTGGGGGTGCTGCTGGCGACGGCGTACGCGGCCGTCACGGTGCTGCGTACGCCGGATCGGCTGACCCCGGTGGCCGTCGAGCCGCCACCGGACCTGGTGGTGCCCGAGGCGCTGGCCACCGGGACGCCGGGCCGGCAACCCGAGTCGGCCAGCGCCACACCCCGGGCGTCCACGCACTCCGCGACCACCGCACCGACCGCCGCGCCGCCGGCCGCCCCGCCGCCGGCCGGCGCACCGTCGGCGCCCACCACGCCGCCACCCGCACCGGCCGCGCTGCGCGCCGACTTCGCCGTCGAGGACAACGCTCTGCTCAGCTACGGCGCCGCGGTGACGATCACCAACCCGGGTACGGCCGGGGCGCCGGACTGGCAACTCGTCATCGTGCTGCCCCGGGAGTCGCTCGAGGTCGGCTCCGTCACCGGGGCCCGGGCCAGCCGGGACGGCGCGGCGTGGACGTTCACCCCGGACGGGAGCACCGCGACGGTGCCCGGCCGCGGCTCGGTCCGGGTGACGTTCCGGGTGAGCGGCGCGGCGATCAGCGCCACCCCCAGGACGTGCACCATCGACGGTGCCGCCTGCACCGGTCTGCCGAGCTGACCGGCCGGCCCGGAGCCGGCGGGCGGGTCGGCCCGGCGGCGGGCGCACGAGCGGTGGTCGGCGGGAGGCTCGGCGACGCGGTCAGGGCCGGTTGGCGGACGGCACGGCGCAGGCCGCGGTGCCGCCGGGCAACCGGTGGCGGTTGCGGGCCACCCAGCGGTACGCCGGCCAGGCGGCGGCCCGGACCGGGGGGAACCGCAGGCCGGCCCCGGCGATCCGCCACAGCGGGCCGCTCTCCCCGAGCAGCCGGGCGATGGCGTCCGGCCCCGCGGCGCGTACGCCGTCGGCGCCGACCCACTGGACCGCCTCCTCGCACTCCGCCTCGGTCAGCCCGAGCGCGGCGAGGTCGGCGAACTGCCACGGCAGCACCCGCGCGCGGGTCGGTATCCGGCGCTCGATGAACTCCGCGCAGCGGGTGCAGAACGCGCAGTCGCCGTCGTAGACGAAGGTCGACGTCTCCATGCCTTCCATCCTGCACCCGCCGCCTCGGGTTCGGGCCCCGGTGTCCGGCGAGTCACTTGCGCTCTCCTCGTACACGTGTTCGAGTAGTGGCTGTGCGCTGGGACAACCTTTCCGCTCCCCCGGACGAGGAGGTCCCTGGTCGGGCAGCGCCAGCGACTCCACCCCTGCCGCTGGCGCTGCCCGGCGCGGTTGCCCGCACCTTCGACACCCCCGGCTTCGCCGGGATGACCTTCTACGAGGTGCAGGCAAAGTCGATCATCAACCGGGTGCCCGGCGCGTCCCGCGTGCCGTTCGAGTGGACGATCAACCCATACCGGGGATGCAGTCATGCGTGTGTCTACTGCATGGCTGGCGACACTCCGATCCTGATGGCGGACGGCCGCACAAGGCCGATCAGCGAACTGGAGCCGGGCGACCGGATCTACGGCACCGAGCGGCGGGGCGCCTACCGGCGATACGTGGTCACCACCGTCCTTGACAAGTGGTCGACGGTGAAGCGGGCCCACCGGATCACGCTGGCGGACGGCACCACGCTGGTCGCCAGCGGGGACCATCGCTTCCTGTCCGACCGGGGCTGGAAGTACGTGACGGGCGCGATGAACGGTGCTGGGCAACGTCCCTACCTGACCACCAACAACCGCCTGATCGGCACCGGCCGCTTCGCGACCCCGCCGAAGCCCTCGGCCGACTACCGCCGGGGCTACCTCTGCGGAGTGGTGCGGGGTGGCGCCCACCTCGGTGCCCACTCGTACGCCTATGGGACGGTGCACCAATTCCGGTTGGCCCTCGTCGACGGCGAGGCGCTGGACCGCACGCAGCGATTCCTGACCGACGCGGGCGTCGAGACCAATCGCTTCTCCTTCGCCCCTGCCAGTGCAACCCGGCGGGCGATAACCGCCATCCGGACGTCGAAGCGGCGCGACGTCGAGGCCATCACGGAGCTGATCCGGTGGCCGGACGCTCCCGGTGACGACTGGCGGCTGGGCTTTCTCGCCGGCATCTTCGACGCCGAGGGCAGTTGCAGCAGGGGCATCTTCCGGATCAGCAACGGCGACGACCGGATCCTCGCGGCGACCGGGGCCGCCCTGAACCACTTCGGGTTCACCTGGGTGCTCGAGGATCCGGGCCTGCCGAACCGGGTGCGGCAGATCCGACTGACCGGCGGTCTCACCGCCCGGCTGCGCTTCTTCCACCTGACCGACCCGGCCATCACCCGCAAGCGTTCCATCGAGGGGGCGGCGCTCAAGTGCCAGGCGGCGCTGCGGGTGGTGAGTATCGAGGACCTCGGGCTGGAGCTGCCGCTGTGGGACATCACCACGGGCACCGGCGACTTCATTGCCAACGGCGTGGTCAGCCACAACTGCTTCGCCCGTAACACCCACACCTACCTAGACCTCGACGCCGGGGCGGACTTCGACCGGAAGGTGATCGTCAAGGTCAACGCCGGCGAGCTGGTCCGGCGCGAACTGGCCGCCCCGCGCTGGCGCGGCGCGCACGTCGCGATGGGCACCAACGTGGACTGCTACCAGCGGGCCGAGGGGCGCTATCGGCTGATGCCGCCGATCATTGAGGCGCTGCGCGACTTCGCGAACCCGTTCTCCATCCTGACCAAGGGCACCCTGATCCTGCGGGACCTGCCGCTGCTCCGCCAGGCCGCCGAGGTCACCCGGGTCGGGCTCTCCTACTCGGTGGGCTTCGTCGACGAGGCGCTGTGGCGCGCGGTCGAGCCGGGCACGCCCAGCCCCCGCCGCCGGCTGGACGCGGTCCGGCAGCTCACCGACGCCGGGTTCGAGGTGGGGGTGCTGATGGCGCCGATCCTGCCGGGGCTCAGCGACGACGACGAGTCGATCGAGGCGACCGTGTCGGCGATCGCCGCGGCCGGGGCGACCAGCGTGACGCCGCTCGCCCTGCACCTGCGCCCCGGTGCCCGGGAGTGGTACGCGCACTGGCTGGCTCGGGAGTTCCCCCATCTGGTCCCCCGCTACCGCCAGCTCTACCGGGCGGGCGCGTACGCGCCGCAGGCGTATCAGCGGGAGCTGACCGCGCGGGTCCGGATCGCGTCCCGCCGGCACGGGCTGCACCGGGGCGAGCGGGGCGACAACCGCCGGTCGCCCGAGCCACCACCGCCCCCGGCGGAGCAGTTGACGCTGCTCTAGATGTATCCGGCCACCCACGCGGGCAAGAGTCGACTACGACTCCGACAAGCCGGCGACCACGGAACGACAGGGTTAGGCTCGCGTGGTGCGCTCAGCCCAGCAGATCCTCGCCGACTCCGCCGTGATCGCCGTCGTGGGCGCCTCTCGCGACCCGCACAAGGCCGCACACCAGGTACCGGCCGAGATGCAGCAGTACGGCTGGCGGATCATCCCGGTGAACCCGACGGTGGACGAACTCTTCGGCGAGAAGGCGTACCCATCGCTGGCCGACATCCCGCACCCGGTCGACCTGGTCGACGTGTTCCGTCCCGCGGCGGACGCGGTCGACGTGGTCCGGCAGGCGGTGGCGGTCGGCACGCCGGCGGTCTGGTTGCAGCTCGGGATCGTATCGGCGGAGGCGCGGCGGATCGCCGAGGAGGCCGGGATCGACTACGTCGAGGACCGCTGCCTCATCGTGGAGCGGGCCGTGGCGGGGCTGACCCGGCTCGGCTGACCAGCCAGGTCAGGGCGCCGGCGAGCGCCGGGGCGGCGCCGCACGGCCACGCTGTGCCGCAGGCTCGGGGCCGAAAAGCAGGTCCAACTGGGCGTCCAGCGCGGCGAGCGCCGTCTCCGGCGGGTAGTGCCCGCCGAGCAGGTAGACGCCCAGCCCTTCCATGACGGCGAGCAGCGCCACCGCGGCCCGGTCCGGGTCGACGTGCGTCGCGCCGGCGGCCTGCGCGGTGCGGATCTGCCCGGCGATGAAGGCCAGCAGCTCGGCCGAATCCTGATGCAGCCCGGCGGCGACGGCGGGGCGTACCGCGGTGTAGGCCAGGAACGCCAGCGCCACCCGGCCGTCCGCCCGGCGCGCCTCGTCGAGCGGCAGCAGCTCGGCCAGCATGGTCCGGAGCAGCGTACGCGGGGACGGCTCGTCCCCCAGTGCGGCGACGGCTCGGGTCACCCGGGCTTCGCTGCGGTCACGCACCACCGACAGGGCGAAGGTCATCATCTCGTCCTTGGTGCGGAAGTAGTGCTGCACCATCCCGGAGGAGACGCCGGCCTCCGCCGCCACGTGGCGCAGGCTGACCGCCTCCAGCCCGCGTTCCGCGGCCACCCGCATCAGCGCGTCGGCGATCAGCTTCCGCCGCTCCCCGTGATCAACCCGCTTCGGCATTCCCCCATGCTTTCACAGTGCGACTGCATTGACACGCCGCCGGTCAACCGATTACGTTGCAACTGCAATGCAAAAAGAAGTGAAGGGCGGGTGAGCCGTGCGGAAGCAGAGTCCTTCGGTCGCGTTAGTGCGTCGCGTGCTCGCGTACGAGGTGGGGATGTGGCTCAGCCTCGCCCGCTGGCTGCTCCGGCGGCCCCCCGCGCTGGAGGCCGGGGCGGCGGCGTTCAGCTACGTCGGCGTGGTGCAGCCGATCCTCGTCGCCTTCATCGTGCTCTCCGCGATCGAGATCCCGATCTTCGACCTGATCCTCCGGCACACCGTCCCGTGGCCGTCGGTCCGGCACACCGCGCTCGTGCTCGGCATCTGGGGACTGCTCTGGATGTTCGGTCTCTTCGCCAGCCTGCGGATCCATCCGCACGTCGTCGGCCCGGCGGGGCTGCGGCTCCGCAACGGCATCTCGGTCGACTTCGTGGTGCCCTGGTCGGCCGTGGCCCGGGTCGAGCACCGCTACCGGTCGCTGCCGTCCAGCCGCGCCGTCCAGCTCGAGCAGTCGGATGCGGGGACGATCCTGAACATCGGCGTCGGCAGCCAGACCAGCGTCGACGTCGTGCTACGCGAGCCGCTCTCGGTCCGGCTGCCGAAGGGCCCGAGCGGGCCGGTGCACGAGATCCGCCTCTACGCCGACGACCCGGCCGCCCTGGTCGCCCGGGCCCGCGAGCACCTGGCGGTACGGCTGCCCGGTGCCAACGGCTGACCCCACTCACCACCGCTGTCCGGCAGAGCGACCGCCTGCGTCCCGGCTGGTCGCGGCGCACGGGCGGGTGCTGCTCAGGGTGGCGGAGGGTCCGTACCCTGCGCTGGTGCCCCTCCCCCTGCGGGGCCGGCTGCCCTCGCCCGGCGACGGCCTCTGGACACGCCGGCTGCTCGCCCTCGGCGCCGCAGCGGCGGTGGCGGTGCCGGTCGCGGCCGGGCTGCTCCGGGTGCCGCCCCGCGACGACTTCGACCTCAGCTGTTTCGTCTGGCTGCTCCTGGGTGCACGGTGGTTGACGCAGCGGTGGTGGCCCCGGCGCGACGGCCGCCTGGTGTGGCGATCACGGGTGGCGGGCCGGCGCTCGGTGGAGCCCGGCCTGGTGGCGCGGCGGTCCCTCGCCGGCTGGGCCGACCTGGTGACCGAGACGATTGCGACGGCGGCGCTCGGGGTGGGACTGATCGGCACGCTCCCCGAGGAGTCGTGGTGGGGCGTGCCCCTGCGGCCGCTGCTCGCGGTCGGCGTCGCCGCCTGGATCGGGCGGACGGTCCACGAGGAGGTCCGGTTCACCGGGCGGCTGGCGCTCACCGCGAGCGGCATCCGGCACGGCCGCCGGACGTACGGATGGACGAACATCGACCGGGTCATCCCGCACAAGCAGGACGGCAGGGTGGACGGGGTGCGGCTGCGGCCGGCGAGGTGGGTCTCGCTGGAGCCGGCGCCGGTGGTGGGTGGCCGGGACACGGCGGTGCCCGAGGAGCGGCTGGTCGCCGCGATCGAGCACTTCCGGACCCGGCCGGAGATGTTGGCGGTGGGGTTGCCGGTCACCGCACCGGAGCCGGCCGTGGAGCCGGCCGGCGGGTGACCGGGGCGCCGGTCAGAGCCTGTACTCCTTGAGCAGGCCCCGGGAGATGATGGTCTTCTGGATCTCCGAGGTGCCCTCGCCGATGAGCAGGAACGGGGCCTCCCGCATCAGCCGCTCGATCTCGTACTCCTTGGAGTAGCCGTAGCCGCCGTGGATGCGGAACGCCTCCTGGACGACCTCGGCGCAGTATTCCGAGGCGAGCAGCTTGGCCATGCCGGCCTCGACGTCGTTGCGCTGGCCGGCGTCCTTGAGCCGGGCGGCGTTGACCATGAGGGCGTGGGCTGCCTCGATCTTCGTACCCATCTCGGCGAGCTTGAAGGCGATGGCCTGGTGCCGGGCCAGCGGCTGGCCGAAGGTGCGGCGCTGCTGGGCGTACGCGACGGCCAATTCGAAGGCGCGGATGGAGATGCCGCAGGCGCGGGCGGCCACGTTGACCCGGCCCACCTCGATGCCGTCCATCATCTGGTAGAAGCCCCGGCCGACCTTCGTCTCGCCGCCGAGCACGGCGGAGGCGGGGACGCTGACGTCGTCGAGCACCATCTCGGTGGTCTCGACGCCCTTGTAGCCCATCTTGTCGATCTTGCCGGGAATGGTCAGGCCCGGCGCCGTCTCGCCGAATCCGGGCTCCTTCTCCAGCAGGAAGGTGCTCATGTTGCCGTACACCGAGTCGGCCCCGGTGTCGGTCTTGACCAGGGTGGCCACCACCGACGAGTACGCCCCGTTGGTCAGCCACATCTTCTGGCCGTTGAGGATGAAGTGGTCGCCGTCGCGGACCGCCTTCGACTTGATCGCCGAGACGTCCGAGCCGCACTCCGGCTCGGACATGGAGAAGGCGCCGCGCACCTCGCCGGTGGCCATCCGGGGCAGCAGCCGGGCCTGCTGCTCCGCCGAGCCGTGCTGCGAGATCAGGTACGCCACGATGAAGTGGGTGTTGACGATGCCGGAGATCGACATCCAGCCCCGGGACAGTTCCTCGACCACCAGGGCGTAGGTCAGCAGGGACTCGCCCAGGCCGCCGTACTCCTCGGCGATGGTGAGGCCGAAGAGGCCCATCTCGCGCATCCCGTCGAGGATGTCGGTGGGGTACTCGTCGGCGTGCTCCAGCCGCTGGGCGTGCGGGATGATCTCCTTGTCGGCGAACTCCCGGACGGTCTCCAGGATCGACCGCTGCACGTCGGTCAGGCCGGGCGTCTGGGCGAGTCGAGCCATCTCAGCCTCCGGGGATCGGCGCATTACTCGTGGGTAACTGAACGCTCGGTCAGTATCGGTCCCGCGACCGGCGGAGCCAAGATGACCAGTCCACACAACCACTGTGAAAAGGTTCACCGCTGCGGGTAGCGTCCGCAAGAGAGAGGGGTCGTTGACCTGCGACGGAGGGGGCGAGCGGGCGTGAGCCAACCACCCGGTGAGCCGGACCAGCCGCCGTCGCCGTACGAGCCGCCGGCCTACGGCCAGCCGTACGGGCACCCGCAGCAGCCACCGTGGGGCCAGCAGCCGCCGTACGCCCCGCAGCCCCCGTACGGCCAGTACGGGCCGCCCGGGCAGGGGCCTCGACCGCGCGGCGGCGGGCCCAACGTGCTCGCCATCCTGTCGCTGGTCTTCGCCTTCGTCTTCGCACCGGCCGGGATCGTCCTCGGTCACCTAGCCAAGCGGCAGATCCGGCAGACCGGTGAGGAGGGCGACCAGCTCGCCACCTGGGGGCTGATCCTCAGCTACATCTTCACCGCGCTCGGGCTGCTCGTCTGCTGCGGCTGGATCGGCCTGGCCATCTGGGCCAACTCCGACAACGGCAGCTACCGCTGACGGTCAGCGGAACTGCGCCTCCCGGACACTGTTGCCGCCGTCGACCACCAGCATCTGCCCGGTGATGTACGAGGCGGCCGGCGAGCAGAGGAAGGCGATCGCCGCGGCCACCTCGTCCGGCGTGCCGGGGCGCCCGACCGGGGTGCCCAGCCCCTGCTTGATCTCGGCCATGGTGGACGCCGCGGTGTGGATGATGCCGGGCGCGACGGCGTTCACCGTCACCCCGTCGGCGATCATCTCCATCGCCAGCGCCCGGGTCAGCCCCACCACGCCCGCCTTCGCCGCCGCGTATCCGGCCTCGGTGGGCAGCGCGTTGACCGGGCCGGCGGTGGCGGCGAGGTTGACGATCCGCCCCCAGCCCCGCTCGGCCATCCCGCCGATGAACGCGCGGCTGCACAGGAACGCGGTACTCAGGTTGCGGTCGATCTCGCCGCGCCACTCGTCGTAGCTGAGCTGGGCCACCGGCCGCAGCACCTCCGGGCTGGCCCGGCTGGCCAGGCCCGCGTTGTTGACCAGCACCTCGACGTCGCCGAGCTGCTCGGCGACCGCGTCGGCCAGCGCGCCCACCTCGGACTCGTCCGTGAGGTCGGCGACGAACCCGGTCACACCCAGCTCGCCGGCGCGCTCGTGGATCCGCCGGGTGGTGGAGACGATCGCCACCCGGGCGCCGAGGTCGGCGAGGCGGTGCGCGGTCGCGTACCCGATGCCGTCCGGGCTGCCGGCCCCGGTGACCAGGGCGACCCGGCCGTCCAGGCGCATGGTTGCCGGCTCGGCGAGCGGCGCCGGCTGGTCCTGGTCGGCGGACCCGGCCGGGCCACCGCCGCGGTTGCGCCGCACCAGCCCTGGCCGGCTCACGTCCCGTCGCGACCGACCGCCGCGCGCGTCAAGTGCCATGCCGAGATCCTGCCCGCTGTGGACGTTGCGGGCAACGCTGGCACCCGGAAAGGGGGTCCTCGGCGCGGCGGCCCGCTGACTACCCTGACGACACCACGTCTACGGAGATGATTCTGATGAGCTATCCCCCACCGTCCGGTGGCTGGCACGACCCGTCGGCGGCGGGTCAGCAGTCGAGCCCACCGGCCGACCCGACGCTGCCGATGGGCAACCCGATCCCGAGCCAGCCGACCCCGGCCGACCCGTACGCGGCGCCCGGCTACCCGCCCGCCGGGGGCCCGTACGCCGCGCCCGGCTACCCGCCCGCCGGAGGCGACCCGTACGCGGCGGCCGGCTACCCGCCGCCGCCCCACCCCGCGTACGGCCAACCGTCGAGCAAGACCAACACCCTGGCCATCGTGGCGCTGGTGCTCTCGCTGGTGGGCTTCACCTCCTGCATCACCGCCCCGATCGGCGCGATCATGGGACACGTGGCCCGCAAGCAGATCCGGGAGACCGGTGAGCAGGGCGAGGGCATGGCGAAGGCCGCCATCATCATCGGCTGGATCCTCACCGTGCTGATGGTGCTGCTGATCGCGGTCTATGTCGTGATCATCATCATCGCCATCGGCTCGGACACCGGCGGCAGCACACCCACCTTCTGACCCGCGGTGCCGCCCCGGCTCCCCGGGGCGGCACCGGCGGCCGGCGGTCAGTCCGTGGGCGGGGTGAAGGACGAGGTGCGCGTCATCCCGGCAGCGCGGCCCTTGGCGGCGACCACCAGCGCCATCTTCCGGGACGCCTCGTCGATCATCTCGTCGCCGAGCATCACCGCGCCGAGCTTGCCGCCCGCCTCCGACGTGTACCAGTCGTACGCGTCGAGGATCATTTCGGCGTGGTCGTAGTCGGCCTGGGCCGGCGAGTAGACCTCATTGGCCGCGTCGATCTGCCCCGGATGCAGCACCCACTTGCCGTCGAAGCCCAGCGCCGCCGAGCGCCGGGCCACCTCGCGGAACGCGTCCACGTCCCGGATCTGCAGGAACGGGCCGTCGATCGCCTGCTTGTCGTGCATCCTTGCGGCCATCAGGATCCGCATCAGGATGTAGTGGTAGGGGTCGCCCGGGTAGTCCGGGATCAGCGCGCCGACCACCAGCGACTTCATGTTGATCGAGGCCATGAAGTCGGCCGGGCCGAAGATGATGGTCTCGACCCGGGGCGAGGCGGCCGCGATCGCGTCCACGTTGACCAGGCCGGCGGCGTTCTCGATCTGCGCCTCGATGCCGATCCGGCCGACCTCCAGGCCGAGGGTCTTCTCGATCTGGGTGAGCGTCAGGTCAAGCCACTGCACCTGGGCGGCGTCCTGCACCTTCGGCAGCATGATGCAGTCCAGGTTGGCGCCGGCGCCCTCGACGACCTCGATGACGTCCCGGTAGGTCCACGGCGTGGTCAGGTCGTTGACCCGGACCACCCGGGTCTTGCCCGCCCAGTCGCCCTCGTTCAGCGCGGCGACGATGTTCTTCCGGGCGTCCGGCTTGGCCAGCGGAGCGACCGCGTCCTCCAGGTCGAGGAAGACCTGGTCCGCCGGGAGGCCCTGGGCCTTGCCGAGCATCTTGACGCTGGAACCCGGCACGGCGAGGCAGGACCGACGAGGGCGACCGACAGCGGCCATGGATGCGCTCCTTCCAGCGTCTGCGGGCACGCCGACGCGACCAGACGAAAATCCGCGAACTTAACGATCCCAAAGGGCGTAGTGACGCCACGGTAACCTCGTGCCGTGACCGGGGTGAATGAACCTGTGGAAGATCTCACTGAGCGTCGGACCGTGGTGGTGACGGGCGCCAGCTCGGGCATCGGACTGGCCGCGGCGGTGGACCTGGCCCGCCGCGGTGACCAGGTCGTGCTGGTCGGCCGGGACCCGGCCCGGCTCCGGGCCGCCGGCGACCGGGTACGCGAGTGCTGCGGCGAGCCGCCCGAACTGTTCCGCGCCGACTTCGCCGTGCTGGACGACGTACGCCGACTCGCGGACAAGCTGCGTGCGGCGTACGACCGGATCGACGTGCTCGCCAACAACGCCGGCGCGATCGTGCTCCAGCCGGTCACCACCGTCGACGGCTTCGAACTGACCGTGCAGGCCAACCACCTCGCCCCGTTCCTGCTCAGCAACCTGCTGCGGGATCGGATCGGGCGGATGGTGGTGACCGCTTCCGGCGCCCACCGCAGCGGCGTGCTCGACCCGGACGACCTGAACGTGGTGCTGCGCCGCTACCGGCCGATGCGCGCGTACGGCACCAGCAAGCAGGCGAACATCCTCTTCGCCGCCGAGGCGGCCCGGCGCTGGCCGGACGTGCCGGCGTACTCGTTCCACCCGGGCGTGGTGCGCACCCGGTTCGGCAACGAGAGCCCGCTGGTCGCCCTCGGCATGCGGCTGCTGCCGTTCCGCAGCCCCGAGCGGGGCGCGGAGACCCTGGTCTGGCTGGCCAATCAGGACCCGTCCCGGCTGGTCGACGGCGGCTACTACCACGACCAGCGGCCCCGGCGGCCGCTGCCGAAGGCGGCCGACCCGGCGCTCGCCGCCCGGCTCTGGACCGCCAGCGCGCAGGCCGTCGGCCTCGACGGCTGAGGCGTTTTCCGCTGTCGCGCCGGCCCGGTCCGCGGGGATACTGCGCCGCATGACCGAGGACGAGGCAACCCTGCATGTCGGTGGCACGGACGACGATCTGGCCGCCCGGGTCGAACGGGAACTCACCGCGTACAACAACGCGGCCACCGGCGCCGACGACGAGGCCGACATCTCGATCCGGGTCACCGGCGCGGACGGCGAGTTGATCGGCGGGCTGACCGGCTGGACCTGGGGCGGCCGGGCCGGGATCAACACCATGTGGGTACGCGCCGACCAGCGGCACCGCGGCTGGGGCGGACGCATGCTGCGGGCCGCCGAGGCGGAGGCCCGCCGGCGGGGCTGCACCGAGATCTCGGTGGCGTCGTTCTCGTTCCAGGCGCCGGCGTTCTACCGAAGGCACGGCTACACCGACACCGGGATCCGGGACGGCATCCCGGGCGGACACGTCGACCACCAGTTCTGGAAACCGCTGGCCGACGACCCGGCGGGCGTGCTCCGGGTGGTCGCCCTGGTCGACCTGGGCACCGACGCCGAGGCCGGCCGGCGGTACGAGGACGCGGTGCTCGCCCTGCTCGGGCGGCACGGCGGACGGCTGGAACGGCGGCTGCGGAACGGGGACGGGCGGACCGAGGTGCACGTGATCCGGTTCGCCGCCCGGGCCGGCTACGACGGGTTCCTGGCCGACCCGGAACGGGCCGCGCTCCGCGCCGAGCTGGGCGACGCCGCCCCCACCGGTCAGGTGCTCGAGGTCCAGGACGTGTGAGCCCTACTCGGCGACGTGAACCGGGACGCTGGTGACCACCACGCCGGGCAGGGCCCGCAGGGCGGCGCGCAGCCGTAGCTCGGCGCGGCTGTGCAGCAGCCGGTGCCAGCGGTGGCGAAGCACCACCTCCGGCACGATCACGGTCAGGGTCAGCTCCGGCCGGGTGGCGTGCAGCGCCTCCAGGTAGTGCGCGAGCGGCCCGATCACCGCCCGGTACGGCGACACGATCGTCTCCAGCCGCAGGTGGTCGCCCCAGGCCCGCCACTGGTCACGGAACCGGTCCGCCTCGGCGTCCTCGGGGGCGATGTGCACGGCCAGCGTCGGCTGGCCCAGCGACGCCGCGTACGCCATAGCGCGCAGCGACGCCCGGTTCAGCCGGGCCACCGGCACCACCACGAGATGGCGTACCTCCTGGGGCAGCCGCTCGCCCTCGGCCGACCCGCCGGGTCCCCGCGGCGCGTTACCTGACGTGGGCCCGGGGGACGGCGGTGGGTGCAGCGTCAGGTTGTCGTCCAGCCGGGCGTAGTGGCGGTGGATCCCGCGGCTGAGCAGCACCAGGGTGGGTACCGCGATCACCACCAGCCAGGCACCCTGGGCGAACTTGCCGATCGCGGCGGTCACCAGCACCAGCCCGGAGAGGGTGGCGCCGACCGCGTTGAGCACCAGTCGGCGTCGCCAGCCCCGGTCCCGGTGCCGGCGCCAGTGCACGACCATGCCGGCCTGCGACAGCGTGAAGGCGAGGAACACGCCGACGGCGTAGAGCGGGATCAGCGACGCGGTGTGCCCGCGGAAGGCGACGAAGATGAGCGCCGCGGCGACGGCGAGCGCGACCAGGCCGTTGTTGAACGACAGCCGGTCCCCCAGGTGCAGGAACCGCCGGGGGGCGTGGCCGTTGCGGGCCATGAAGAAGAGCAGCCGGGGAAAGTCGTTGAACGCGGTGTTCGCCGCCAGCAACAGGATCAGCGCGGTGGCGGCCTGAAGGAACGCGTACCAGGGCCCGGTGGGAAAGGTGAGCCGGCCGAGCTGGGACAGGATCGTCTGGTCCGGCCGGGGCACCAGGCCGTTCAGGTGGATCAGGCCGATCAGCCCGGCGAAGAGCACCACCAGCATGGTGACCATCCAGCCGAGCGTGGTGCGGGCGTTGCGCCACTCCCTGGGCCGGAACGCCGGGATCGCGTTCGACACCGCCTCGATGCCGGTCATCGACACCGCCCCCGAGGAGAACGCCCGCAGCACCAGCAGCAGGCCCAGCCCCTCCGCCGCCGGCACGGGCGGCGGCGGCACCGGCGCGAAACCCCGGGCCGCCGCGCGCGCGTAGCCGACCACCAGCACCGCCAGGACCGCGGCCACGAAGGCGTACGTGGGCAGCACGAAGATGTTTCCGGCGGTACGTACCCCGCGCAGGTTCCCGGCGAGCAGCACGGCGATCACCAGCACCCCGAGCGGCACGGTGAACGGGGTGAGCCCGGGCATCGCCGAGGTGATCGCGCTCACCCCCGCCGCGATCGACACCGACACGGTGAGCACGTAGTCGAGCATCAGCCCGGCCGCGGCGGTGAGTCCCGCCGTCGTCCCGAGGTTGTCACCGGCCACGATGTACGACCCGGCGCCGTGCGGGTAAGCGGGGATGGTCTGCCGGTACGACAGCCCCACCGCGATCATGAGCACCACCAGCGCCGCGGCCAGCGGAAGGGAGAGCCCGAGCGCGCCGCTGCCGGCGAGCACCAGGACGACCAGCATCGCCTCCGGCCCGTACGCCACCGAGCTGAGCAGGTCGGAGGAGAGGATCGGCAGCGCGACCAGCTTCCGCATCCGCTCGTACAGCACGGCGGAGCTGGACAGCGGCGGGCCGAAGAGCGTCCGGCGCAGCCGGGTGAGCACCCGCCCGGTCCGGGAGCCCGGCTCGTGGGCCGGCCCGGTGGCGCACAGCTCGTCCGGTTCCTCGACGGTGAACATGCTGATCGGGGCCAGCCGCCCGAACCGGCTCGGCGCCGGACCGGGCCGGTTACGGCCCAGGGTCGGGTCGACGGGCAGTTCGTCGGCGTGCCGAGGGGTGCGCCAGCGCTCCCCGATCCGGCCCAATGCCGCCTGCTCCTCGGGGTCCAACGGCGGGAACTCGGCCGAGGGGGTGACGAGAGTGCCCCGATCGGGCTCGTCACCCTGCCGCTCCGTCTGCGCCCCCACCCTCCGCACTTTCATCGAAAGCGGCGGCTCGGGAGGCGGAATCGCCACACTCCCCGGGAAAGTGTGGCCGCCGTGTCCCGGGCGGCCGGGGTCAGTCGGTGAGCGGGGCGGCGTCGGCGGGGACCGGAACCGGCTCGGCGCGGCGGCCGGCGCGGGCGCCGCCGAGCACGACCACGGCCACGCCGGCCAGCAGCAGCGCGAGCCCCGGCAGGGCGAGCGGGCGGGGCAGTTGGCCCAGCCAGGCCCAGGCGATCAGGGCCGCGCCGGGCGCCTCCAGCAGGATCAGCACGCTGACCGTGGTGGCGGAGACCCGGTGCAGGGCGTAGTTGAACATCGAGTGACCGAGCAGTTGGGCGCCGGCCACCAGGCCGAGGATCGCCAGCCAGGTGCCCGCCGGGTAGCCGTGCAGGCGTACCCCGCCGAGCAGGCAGACCACCAGCAGGACGGCCGAACAGACCCCGTAGCAGATGGTGGTGTAGGTGGTGTTGCTGATGGTGGCCCGGGCGCGCTCGCCGAAGGCGGTGTAGACCGCGGCGAACATGCCGCCGGTCAGGGCGAGCAGGTCACCGGCGAAGGCCCGGCCGGAGACGGCGAAGTCGGCGCCGGTGGCCAGCACCGCGCCGAGCACCGCCACGGCGATCCCGGCCCACACCGCCCACGGCAGCCGGCGGCCCTGCCAGCGGGCGATCAGCCCCTGCCACACCGGCTGGGTGGCCCCCAGCGCGGTGGCGGCGGCGACCGTGGTGAGCTGCGCGCTCGGCATCCAGGTGGCGAAGTGGGCGGCCAGCGCCACCCCGGAGAGTACGCAGTAGAGCCCCTCGCGCCGGCCGGCGCCCACGGTCAGCGCCCGGAACTCGGCCCGCCGCCGGGCCAGCGAGACCGGACCGAGCACGGCCACCGACAGCAGGTTTCGCCAGCAGGCGACGGCGAGGGCCGGCGCGGCGGCGAACGCGACCAGTGGGGCGGACGACGAGACGGCGGCGACGGCCAGCACGAGCGCGCCCAGAGTCAGCGCATCGGGCGGAGGGCGGTACGGAGCGGACGACACGGAGAGCAATCCTCACACGAACAGGGGACACCACGGACGGTCAGCACTCCGTTACGATCATGCGCGTCCCGGCGACACCCCCTCGACGTCCGGAGGCACTCCCCCATGCCCAGCTACCAGGCGGTGCTGTTCGACTTCTTCGGCACCCTCACCCGCTGCGTCCAGCGTGGTTCCGCCCACCAGGCCACCGCCGAGCTGCTCGGCTGTCCGGCCGACACCCTGATCGAGGTGCTCGACCGCACCTACTACCAGCGCGCCAGCGGCCAGTTCGGCAACGCCGAGGCGACCCTGCGCTGGGTCTGCGACCAGGCCGGTGTCCACCCATCCGACCTGGCGGTACGCGCCGCCGTCGCCTCCCGCCACCGGGCGATCCGCGCCGACACCCGGCTGCGGGACGAGGCGGTCCCGGTGCTGGCCGCGCTACGTGAACGGGGCGTGCGCACCGGGCTGATCAGCGACTGCACCCACGAGCTGCCCGCGTTCCTGCCGCAGCTCGCGGTCGCGCCGCTGCTCGACGTACGGGTCTTCTCGGTGCAGGTCGGGTGCTGCAAGCCGGACCCGGCGCTCTACCTGGCCGCCTGCCACCGGCTCGACCTCGCCCCGGCCGACTGCCTCTACGTGGGCGACGGAGGCAGCCAGGAACTCACCGGCGCGGACCGGGCCGGCATGACGGCGGTCCGGCTGGCCGCCCCGGACCTGGCCGGGCACATGGTCTTCAACGCCGACCGGTGCTGGGACGGCCCGGTGCTGACCTCGCTGACCGAGGTGCTGGACCTGCTCGACCCGGTCCCCTGCGCCGTTACGGTCTGAGCTTCAGCGGCGGCGCACCTTGTGCAGCCGGAACGGCTTGCGGGTGGCCCGGACCACGGGGGCCTCCCGGGGCGGCTCGGCCAGCGACTCGGCCGGCAGGTCGGCACCCGCCACCGGGGTGCCCGCCGGGGCCAGCCGGTTCAGCGCGCAGCCCTCGGTGGCCCAGCGTCCGATCAGGTCGGCGGTGGGGCCGGAGGCGTTGAGCCGCTTCGCCGCGACCAGCGGTGCGGCGGCCTCCCACTCCTCGGTACCCGGTTGCAGCCGGGTGACCCGGGCCGGCCAGGTGACGATCCGGCCCCCGTGGTCGCCGCGCAGGGTCACCTGCGCCGCGTCGGCGTCGTCCAGCCCGGGAGCGGACTGCTCGCCGGGGCCGCTGACCACGAGCAGCGTCCCCTCCACCGGCAGGCACCAGAGCGCCACCGCCGGGCCCTTCCCGACGCTCACCCAGCAGACCGCCGCCTTCTTCACCGCCTCGTCGACCAGCGGCGTCACCTCGCGGCTGTCCAACTCGTCCGTCACACCGGCATCCTCTCGTACGCGCGCCCGTCGGCGGTGGGCGCTGGTCAGCCCACGAAGGGCGGGACGGCGATCTCGCCGCGAGCCACCGGCATCACCTGGCCGGAGACCGTCGCGCCCACGGCCACTCCACCGGCCGCGGTCACCGTGCAGGCCAGCGCGGACGGGCGGTTGATCTCGATGCCCTGGCGGACCGCGTACGCCGAGCGCCCCTCGCCGGGCAGCAGCCCGCTGGCGACCAGCCAGACCCCGAGGCCCAGCGCGGCCGAACCGGTGGCCGGGTCCTCCGGCACGCCGAGCCCCGGCACGAACACCCGCGCGTGCGCGGTCTGCGTGGCCGGGTCCCAGGAGAAGACGCTCACGTGCTCCACGCCGTACCGCTCCGCCGCCGGCGGGTTCAGCTTGGCCTGGGCCACCACGTCGGGGCGTACCGGAAGGTAGGGGAACTCCAGGCCGCAGCCGGCCACCCGCGGTGCCGGGCCGGCGTGGTCGGCGGCGGTGAGGCCGACCATCTCCAGCAGCGGCTCCGGGTCGAGCTCGGGGCCGAGGGTGGGCGTGCCGCCGGTGAGGGTCGCGCCCGTCGCGGTCACCTCGATCGGCAGCACCCCGGCACCGCACTCCTGGCTGACCTGGCCCGCGTCGAACATGCCACGTCGGCTCGCGGTCACCGCCGCGCCCACGCTCGGGTGGCCGGCGAACGGCAACTCCTCGGCCGGGGTGAAGATCCGCGCCCGGTACGTCGCCCCGACCTGTGTCGGCGGCAGCACGAACACCGTCTCCGACAGGTTGAACTCCAGCGCGAGCGCCTGCATCTGTTCGGTGGCCAGCCCTTCCGCGCCGAACACCACGGCCAGCGGGTTGCCGGCGAACGGGCGGTCGGTGAAGACGTCCACGATCTCGTAGGCCAAGGTCGACATGTTGATAAACACTAGGCCCTTAGGCTGGTGCTGTGAGCACGCCGAACCGGGTCTACCTCGCTCGACTCGCCGGAGTCGCCGTCTTCGACCCGAACGGCGACCAGGTGGGCCGGGTCCGCGACGCGGTCGCCCGGCTGCGGCCGAGCCCGCAGTCGCCCGAGGTGGTGGGTCTGGTCGCCGAGATGCCGATGCGCCGGCGCATCTTCCTCTCCATCAACCGGATCACCTCCATCGACCCGGACGCCGTCGTCCTGGGCAGCGGCACCCTCAACCTGCGCCGCTTCGAGAAGCGCCCCAACGAGCTGCTGGTGCTGCAGGAGCTGCTGGACCGGCGGGTGCAGTTGGAGAACGGGCAGCCCGGCACGGTGGTCGACGTGGCGATGGAACGCAGCCGCAGCGGCGAGTGGCCGCTGACCCGGGTGGCCGTCCGCGAGCAGACCGGCCGGCTCACCCGCCGCGGTCACCTCCAGCAGGCCGAGTGGGACCGGGTACGCGGCCTCGGCGGGGTGGGCGACACCCGCGGTACGGCCAACCTCCTCGCCGTCCTGGAGGACATGCGCCCCGCCGACCTGGCCAACGCGTTGCAGGACCTGCCCGACGCCCGACGCAACGAGGTGGCGGCCGCGCTGGACGACGAGCGTCTCGCCGACGTGCTCAGCGAGCTGCCGGAGCACGACCAGGTGGAGATCCTGGCCGCGCTGGATCGGGAACGCGCCGCCGACGTGCTCGAGGAGATGGAGCCGGACGACGCCGCCGACCTGCTCAACGAGCTGCCGCCGCCGGAGCAGGACGTGCTGCTGGACCTGATGGAGCCGGACGAGGCCGACCCGGTACGCCAGCTGCTGCGCTACGCCTCGGGCACCGCGGGCAGCGTCATGACCTCCGAGCCGGTCATCCTGCCCCCGGACGCCACGGTGGCTGAGGCGCTCGCCCGGATCCGGGAGCCGCAGCTCTCCCCCGCCGTGGCCGCCCAGGTCT
Source organism: Micromonospora sp. NPDC047740 (assembly GCF_043204735.1). Lineage (NCBI taxonomy): Bacteria > Bacillati > Actinomycetota > Actinomycetes > Micromonosporales > Micromonosporaceae > Micromonospora > Micromonospora sp. NPDC047740. The sequence continues at coordinate 198,015 of NZ_JBIDCT010000003.1, read as the reverse complement.
TCGTGACCCGCGCCCCGATGACCACCCCCACCGGCCGCTACCTGGGCATGGTCCACTTCCAGCGGCTGCTCCGAGAGCCCCCGGCCGACCTACTCGGCGGGGTGGTGGTCAACGACATCGACCCGCTGCGACCGACCACCCCGCTGCCCGAGATCACCCGCCGGATGGCCACCTACGACCTGGTCGCCATGCCGGTGGTGGACCGCAACAACCGGCTCGTCGGGGCGGTAACCGTGGACGACGTGCTGGACCACTCGCTGCCCCGCGACTGGCGCAACCGGGACGTCGTACCGGCCCCGGCCGCCGCCGAGGCGGAGACCCTGGACGGTGGCGATGGCTGACCAGCGACGGGCCGAGCGACTGGACCAGCCCCGCGAACCCCGGGGCGTCCGGCTGCCCCGGGTCGACCAGGAGACCTTCGGCCGGTGGTCCGAGGGCATCGCCCGCGGCATGGGCACGGCCAACTTCATCGTCTACATGACGCTGGTCATCGGCGCGTGGTTCGCCTGGAACACCCTCGCTCCGCCGAGTTGGCGCTTCGACCCGTACACCTTCACCTTCCTCACCCTGCTCCTGTCCATCCAGGCCTCGTACGCGGCCCCGCTGATCCTGCTGGCCCAGAACCGGCAGTCGGACCGGGACCGGATCGCGCTGGAGGAGGACCGGCGGCGCGCCACCATGCAGAAGGCCGAGACGGAATACCTGGCCCGGGAGATCGCCGCGCTGCGGATCGCCGTGGGCGAGGTGGCCACCCGGGACTTCGTCCGCTCGGAGCTGGCCCGGCTGGCCGAGGAGCTGGACGAGGCGGCGCAGCGGCGGCAGCGGCGGGAGCGCCGGCAGCCGGCCCGGGAACCCCGGCGGCACGGCGGCGAGCCACTCGACGAGCCGCAGGACGAACTGGACGGCGACTACGCCCGGGACCGGCGCCCGGAGGGCTGAGCCGGGCGGTGACCGGCACCGCCGCCCGGGCCGCCGGCAGCCGCCGGAAAGTCCGGAAAGTATTGAACGCCGCGCGCCTCAAGGGGCCAGGCGAGCGGCGTTCGTCTCGATCGTCCCACTTCGCGGCACGGCCCGTCCACCCCTCGGTCGCGTCATCGATTCGCTCACACCGGCCCCCGCCAACGGCGGACGCCAATGACCAGCGACGTAGCATTGCGGGCATGTCAGCACCCGTCAGCACCGTCTCCGACGCGATCCAGGCCGCCCTGGCCACCGTCAACGACCCGGAGATTCGTCGGCCCATCACCGAGCTCGGCATGGTCCGTTCCGCCGAGGTCGGCGACGACGGCGTCGTCCGGGTCGAGCTGCTGCTCACCGTGGCCGGCTGCCCGCTGAAGGACAAGCTGCGTACCGACATCACCGCGGCCGTCGGCGCGGTGCCCGGCGTGACCGGCGTCGAGATCGACTTCGGCGTGATGAGCCCGGAACAGCGCCAGGAGCTCCAGTCGAAGCTGCGCGGGGGCGGCGGCCAGGAACCGGTCATCCCGTTCGCCCAGCCCGGCTCCCGCACCCGGGTGTACGCCGTCGCCAGCGGCAAGGGCGGCGTCGGCAAGTCCAGCGTCACGGTCAACCTGGCCGCCGCGCTGGCCGCCCGTGGCCTCTCGGTCGGCGTGGTGGACGCCGACATCTACGGCCACTCGGTGCCCCGGATGCTCGGCGCCGAGGGCGCCCCGACCCGGGTCGAGGACATGATCATGCCGCCGCAGTCGCACGGCGTGAAGGTCATCTCGATCGGCATGTTCACCCCGGGCAACGCGGCCGTCGTCTGGCGCGGTCCGATGCTGCACCGGGCGCTGCAGCAGTTCCTCGCCGATGTCTACTGGGGTGACCTGGACGTGCTCCTGCTGGACCTGCCCCCGGGCACCGGCGACATCGCGATCTCGGTGGCCCAGTTGCTGCCGAACGCGGAGATCCTGGTCGTCACCACCCCGCAGACCGCCGCCGCCGAGGTGGCCGAGCGGGCCGGCGCCATCGCGCTGCAGACCCACCAGCGGGTGGTCGGCGTCATCGAGAACATGTCCTGGCTGGAGCTGCCGGACGGGTCCCGGATGGAGGTCTTCGGGGCCGGCGGCGGCGAGGCGGTCGCCGAGTCGCTGACCCGGACCATCGGCGCGCAGGTGCCGGTGCTGGGGCAGATCCCGCTGGACACCCGGGTCCGCGAGGGCGGCGACGCCGGCACCCCGATCGTGCTGGCCCAGCCGGACGCACCGGCCGCCAAGGCGATCCTGCAGGTCGCCGACCGGCTGGCCGTCCGCCGCGAGTCCCTGCTCGGCAAGCCCCTGGGCCTCAAGCCCGCCGGCCGCTGACCCACTGACCTCCCTGACCCACCTCACCGACCCTCCCCGGCCTCCCGCCCGGGAGGGTCGCTGACGTTCCGGCCCGCCTCGTTGATCATGAGGTTGGCAATGCGACCCGATCTGTGCGCCGCCAACCTCATGATCAACGACGCCGGGAAGGCGGGACGCCCTGGGGCCGGCGGGTCAGGTGGCGTCGTCGTAGCTGGCGCGGGGGGCCGGGGCGGGGGCCGTGCCGCCGGTGGCGGTGATCGGACGGCTGTTGTTCCGCACGTCGGCCGCCTTCGCGACCTCCTTCAGGTCGTCGTGCACGCCGCTGACGTCCGCGCGCAGGCCGTCGTACATGCTCTGCAGCGGCTTCCGGATGGCCTGCTCGTCCTCCTCGCTGAGCAGGTGCTTCCGGATGAACGCCTTCGGGTGCAGGTCCTCCAGCTGGATGTCGGTGCCCAGCTCACGGCTCAGGTCGCCGGTGGCGTTCCGGGCCATGGCGCGCAGGTTACGGACCATCCGGAGCCCGTCGTTGATCACGGTGGGCAGCCGGTCGCCGAAGATCAGCAGCGCCAGGAGCAGCAGGGCGCCGATCTCCCACCAGTTCAGGTTCTCGAACACTCCGGCCTCCTCGTCCGCGTCCATGGCAAGACTACGCACGTCACCGGGCTGTCCGGGAGGGGGAGAGGGGTGCTCACTTCGCGTCTGCGGCCAGCGTTACCGAAGCGTTCTGCCGGCTTGTACCCCGCCGATACTCCACCGTCACCACCGATCCGGGGGCGTACTTGCGGACGAGTGCCACCAGATCGGTCGGGTCGGTCATCGGATGCCGGTTGAGCCGGAGCACCACGTCCCCGGCACGCAGCCCGGCCGCCGCCGCCGGCCCGGACGGCTCGACCGCGTTGAGACGTACGCCACCGCCGGACACGCCCGTGCCACCCACCTGGGCACCGATCACCGTGCGTCGAGCCTTGCCGGTGCCGATGATGTCCTGGGTGATCCGCTTCGCCTGGTTGATCGGAATGGCGAAGGCGAGCCCGATGTTGCCGGCCTCCTGCCCGTCAGCGACCAGCGACTTGATCGTCGAGTTCACCCCGACCACCCGGCCACCGGAGTCGACCAGCGGGCCGCCGGAGTTGCCGTGGTTGACCGCCGCGTCGGTCTGGATCGCCGCGTAGTAGCGCGTCGGGCCGCCCGGCTCGCCGGCCTGCATGGTCCGGTCCACCGCGCTGACGATGCCGGCGGTGACCGTGTTGGCGAGCGAGAGCGGCGAGCCGATGGCGAGCACCGGATCCCCGACGGCGAGCCCGTCCGAGTCGCCGAACTCCACCGGCCGCAACCCGGTACGCGTCACCTTGATCACGGCGATGTCCGACTCCGGATCCTGCCCGACGACCGTGGCCGCCGCGGAGCTGCCGTCGTGGAAGATCACCGTGGCCTTGCCGGGGCCGCCGGCGACGACGTGGTCGTTGGTGATGATGTGCCCCTCGGCGCTGACCACGAAGCCGGAGCCCTCGCTGGTGCCGCCCAGGCTGGCCACCCGGATGGTCACCACGCTGGGCAGCACCTTCTCGGCGACGCCGGCCAGGGACTCGGGCTTGCGCTGGGCGAGCGCCGGAGCCGACGGGGACGGCGCGCCGAGGGTCGTCACCGCACTGCCGCGCAGGACGGCGTACGTCAGGGCACTGCCGAGCGAGCCGGCCAGCAGGGCGGTGATGAGCGAGACCAGCACCACCTGCCGCAGCTTCGGCCGGCCCGGCGCGTCCGGGTCGGTCACCGGCTCCGGTTCGCCGGCACCGACCGGGGCGGCGGGGACCACCACCGCGGCGGGTGCGTACGGATCGCGCCACGGATCGGCGAGCGCGTCGGACCACCAGGGCGAGGTCGTGCCGCCCCCGGCGCCCTGAAGGCCCTGCGGCCAGCTCCCCGGGAACGTGCCGTCCCCGGCGCCGTATGTGCCCTGGGGGCGCTGCGGCGGACTCCCGGGGGTCGTGCCACCCCCGGCGCCCGGTATGCCCGGGGGCGGACTCCCGGGCACCGGCCCTCCCGCCGGTGCCGGTGTCCCGCCGGGCTGGCGCCAGTCCCAGCCGTCGGTCACGTCGGTGCCTCCCAGTCCGTCCCGCACGTCCCGTGGCGCGGGGCCGGCGAAGCCGGCCGTGCCGCACGGGACACCGTCCAGGATTGCACGAATGCCCCGAACGGAGTCAGGGGTTGCCCGGCCGTGATCGTCGCGCGGCACACTCGCGGCTGCGCGCCTTGGTTCGCGCCTCTAGGCTCATAGCGCAACCGACCCCTCGCACCACTCCCGCCGCCCGGAGGTGTCCCATCGCCACGGTCGCCAGCTCCGGCAACGCGACGGCCCAGGCGCTCCAGTTCGCCGAGTCGTACGTCACTGAGGATCTCGTGCTGCGGACGGCCCGCAGTCTCGCCCACGAGGTGGGCGTGGAGGCGGTGACGCCGGGGGCCGGGGCCGCGCTGCGACTGCTCGCCGCCGCCGGCAACGCCCGGGCGGTGGTGGAGATCGGCACCGGCACCGGGGTCAGCGGCGTCTGGCTGCTGCGCGGCATGCGGCCCGACGGGGTGCTCACCACCATCGACCTGGAGGTGGAGCACCAGCGGATCGCCCGGCGGCTCTTCGTGGAGGCGGGCTTTCCGTCCGGGCGTACCCGGATCATCACCGGCCGGGCCCTCGACGTGCTGCCGCGGCTCGCGGACGGCGCCTACGACCTGGTCTTCGTGGACGCGGAGGCGACCGGCTTCACCGCCTGTGTGGACGCCGCGCTGCGGCTGCTGCGGCCCGGCGGGGTGCTCGCGCTCAACGGCACCCTCGCCGGTGGCCGGATCGGCGATCCCGCCGCCCGGGACGTGGAGACGGTCACCGTCCGGGAGACCATCAAGGCGATCCGGGAGTCGGAGCACTGGATCCCCGCGCTGCTGCCGGTCGGCCACGGCCTGCTCGTCGCCGTGAAGGCCTGATTCGCCGGGCGGCCGCCCGCCGTCAGCTCAGGGTCGCCAGCCAGCGCAGCAGCCCGCGTACGCCCCAGCCGGTGGCGCCCCGGGTCAGCTCGCCGTGCACGTCCTCCGACCAGGAGGGAGCGGACATGTCCACGTGCACCCAGCGGTCCCGCAGGTCGCCGGTGAACTCGCGCAGGAACAGGGCAGCGGTGATGGACTTGGCCGGGTCCGGGGAGCTGTGCAGGTCGGCCACGTCGCTGCCCAGATACTCGACATAGTCGGTGGGCAGTGGCATCCGCCAGGCGCGCTCGCCGGCCGCCTCGATCGCGGTCAGCAGGTCGGCGGCGAGCTGATCGTTCTCGCTGTAGAGGGCGCCGTGCCGCTTGCCGAGCGCCACCGCGTTCGCGCCGGTCAGGGTGGCCAGGTCGACCAGCAGGTCGGGGCGGAGCTCGCGCTCCGCGTACGCCAACGCGTCGGCCAGCACCAGCCGACCCTCGGCGTCGGAGTTGGTGCTCTCGCTGGTCAGGCCACCGTAGTGGCGGATGATGTCGCCAGGGCGGAACGCCGAGCCACTGACCATGTTCTCGGCGAGCGGCGCGAGCGTGGTGATCCGCACCGGCAGCCGCAGCGCGGCGGCGCCCAGGGTCGCGGCGACCACCGCGGCGGCGCCCGCCATGTCCTTGCGCATCAGCTTCATGGCCGGCACCGGCTTGATCGAAATGCCACCGGTGTCGAAGGTGATCCCCTTGCCGACCAGCACCACGTGGGTACGCGCGTCCGCCGGCCGCCAGTCCAGCTCGACCAGGCGGGGGCCGCTGGCCGAGCCACCGCCGACGGCGAGGATGCCGCCGAAGCCCTCCGCCGCCAACTCCTCCGGGCCGCGTACCCGCAGGTGCAGGTCGGGGCGGTCGGTCGCCGCGGCCGCGACCTGAGCGGCGAACCAGCCCGGGTTCTTGGTCGAGGAGGGGGTGTTGGTCAGGTCGCGGGCCAGCCGGGTCATCTCGGCGGTGGTCCGGGCGGCCGCCAGGGTCGGGGCGAGCGTGTCCGGGTCGGGCACCACGACGTCCACCTCGGCCAGCGCGGGCGCCCCGCCGGCCTCGGTCAGCCGGAACCGGTAGGAGCCCAGCAGCAGCCCCTCGACCAGGCCGCGAAGCGCCTCCGCCGCGTCCGCCGGGAGGGCCACCGTGACGTACGTCTCATCCTTGGCGGCGCGGGCCAGCGCCGCGCCCGCGCTCCGCCAGCCGTGCTCGTCACCGTCGCCGATGCCGAGCAGCACCAGGCGCGCGGGCGTGCCGCCCGGGCGCAGGTGCTCCCGGACCTCACCCGCGGCACCGGTCAGCCGGGCGGCGGGGAGCAGCGCGGTCGCCTCGGCCCGGACGTCGTCGCCGGGCGGCGAGGCGGTGGGGACCAGCGCAGGCGGGCGGTCCGGCCCAACGGGACGAACGGGCAGGACGAGGGTGTCGAGCCGCTCGGGCTCGCGCACCAGACGAATGGCCAGCACGCTGGACCGCACCTCCGAAAGGTTCTCAAAACGGGATAACTCGCCGAAGCGAGCCGACGAAGGCCCTGAGCCACCGGCGGCGCCGGTGGCTCAGGGTAGGACGAACCGTTCGCGCGACCCGGGCCGCGCGGACCGCTCCTCGCTCAGCCGGCGGCCGCCTTCAGCGCGTCACCCAGCGCGGTGGCCTCGTCGGGAGTCATCTCGACGACGAGCCGGCCACCACCCTCCAGCGGGACCCGCATGACGATGCCCCGGCCCTCCTTGGTGACTTCCAGCGGACCGTCGCCCGTCCGCGGCTTCATCGCCGCCATGTTGTCTCCCCTCAGACCTACACCAGGGTCGGTGGGTTGCCCCACAGCCACTTCGCCATAACCACCCGCAACCACCGCGGGGGCGTCGACCAACGATTTTCCCTGATGAACACCGCCGGACCCAAACCGAAGCAGCATTGATGTAACAGCATCTAGCTTATCTTGGATAGGCCTGTCACAATGTGCGGTCATGCAGGCACGGTCGGCACTCTTCGACCTGTACGGCGACCACCTCCGGGCGAGGGGTGGGCGCGCACCGGTCGCCGCCCTGGTCAAGCTGCTGGCGCCGCTCGGCATCGCCCCTCCGGCCGTCCGCACCGCGGTCTCCCGGATGGTCCGCCAGGGCTGGCTCGAACCGCTCCGGCTCGCCACCGGACCCGGCTATTCGATCACGCCGAAAGCTGCCCGGCGACTCGACGAGGCGGCCTCCCGGATCTACCGCACCGGCCGGCACAGCTGGGACGGGCGGTTCGACATGCTGGTGCTGGAGGCGCCGACGTCCCGGCGGGACCGGCAGCGGCTCGCCGCCAACCTGACCTTCCTCGGCTACGGCACCCTCGACGACTGCACCTGGGTGGCGACCCGCCCCGGTGAGGACGTCGACGCCCTGCTCGCCGAGGCGGGCGTGCACTACGAGCGGTTCACCGCCGCCCACGCCGCCGGCAACCCCGGCGCGATGGGGGTGGTCCGCCGGGCCTGGGACCTGGCCGAGATCGGCCGGGCGTACGAGCGGTTCGTGGCGGAGCAGAAACCCCTGCTGTCCGGCGTCACCGTGCGCAGCAGCGACGAGGAGGCGTACGCGGCCCGATTCCGGCTCGTGCACGCGTGGCGTACCTTCCTCTTCCGGGATCCGCAGCTGCCCCCGGCGCTGCTTCCCGAGCGCTGGCCGGGCACCAACGCGGCCGGTTTCTTCGACCGGCACGCGGCCCGGCTCCGGCCGGCCGCCGACCGGTACGTCGAGCACTGCCTCGACGCCAGCAACCGCCTCGCCCGACAGAAGGGTCGTTAGAACGTGACCGAGCCGCTGCTCGTCGACCGCACCGACGCCGTCGTCACCCTGACGCTGAACCGCCCGAACGCGATGAACTCGCTGGACGTGTCGCTCAAGGAGGCGCTCCGCGACACCCTCGCCGAGCTGGAGACCGACCGGTCCTGCCGGGCGGTCGTGCTGGCCGGGGCGGGCGGCTCGTTCAGCGCCGGGCAGGACCTGCGGGAGCACGTGCAGACCCTCGAATCCGCCGACACCGACCAACTGGCCACCGTGCGGGCCCACTACAACCCGATCGCCGCCCGGCTGGCCAACCTGCCCAAGCCGGTGGTCGCCGCGGTCCGGGGCATGGCCGCCGGGGCCGGCGCCTCGCTGGCGTTCCTCGCCGACTTCCGGATCGGCGGGCCGAAGACGAAGTTCCTGATGGCCTTCGCCGGAGTCGGGCTCGCCGCCGACACCGGCGCCTCCTGGACGCTGCCCCGGCTCGTCGGGCACGCCAAGGCCGTCGAGTTGCTGATGCTCGCCGAGCCGGTGGGCGCCGAGGAGGCGGGCCGGCTGGGCCTGCTCACCCGCCTGGTGGACGACGACGAGCAGGTGCTGCCGGCCGCGCAGGAGCTGGCCGCCCGGCTCGCCGCCGGCCCGACCGTCGCGTACGGGGCGATCAAGCGCCAGCTCTCCATCGCCGACGCCGGCACCCTCGCCGACGCCCTCGCGGCCGAGGCGCAGGCGCAGTCGATCTGCGGCGCCACCGCCGACCACAAGGCGGCCACCCTGGCGTTCGTCAACAAGCAGAAGCCCACCTTCGCAGGCCACTGACCCCACCGGGGCTTCCCCGCGCGCCGCCCTGGCGACGGTCAGTCGTCCTCTTCGGGATCCTGGTTGGCCGCCACGCCGAGCACGTACGCCTGCATGGCCAGCTCGTCGCCGGTCGGCGAGACGAAGGCGGGCAGCTCGCGGGGGCCCAGTTCCTGCACGTACGACCAGAAGAGCCGGACCGCCTCGGCGGGCGAGGCCGCCTCGATCGGCAGGTCGAGGCTGACCAGCCAGGACCGTCGGGCGGGCGGCGGGCCGAGCAAGGCGGCCAGCTGCCCCCAGGCCGCCAGGTCCAGCCCGGTCACCGGCCCGTCGAGGGCCACGTCGGCCACCGGCACCGGCTCGTCGAGCACCCGCCGGGTGTACGTCACGACGAGCTCCCCCGGGCCGGCCTCGGACTGCGGGTCGTCCGGGTCCTCCCGGGTCTCCGCGGTCGCCAGGGCGACCCGGCCGAGCGCCACCAGCCGCAGCGGCTCGTCGACCAGCACGGCGACCGGGTCACCGGGCCGGGGCCGGGCGACGCCGTCCAGCCCGGTGAGCTCCAGGGTGTCGTGGTGCACCAGCCGCTCGGCCTCGTACCGCTCGGCGGGCAGCAGCACCGCCCAGGCGCCGGACGCGGTGCTCTCAGTCGTCCCGCTCGTACGGAGCTCGGTGTCGGTCATGGCGTCAATCCCATCACGCGGGGACGGTGCTGGCCCCGGCACGTCCGCCGGACGCCGCCGGCGTCACGTCCCGACCGCGTCGAGGGTGACGTGGCAGCCGGCGAGGTGGTCGTCCACCATGCCGGTGGCCTGCATCAGCGCATACGCGGTGGTGGGGCCGACGAAGCGGAAGCCCTGCTTCTTGAGCGCCTTGGCCAGCGCGGTCGACTCCGGGGTGAGCGCCGGCACCTCGGTGAACGACCGGGGCCGGGCCGGCCGGGGCGGCGGCGCGTAGGACCAGAGCAGCGCGGAGAGGCCGCCGGGCAGCTCCAGGGCGGCCCGGGCGTTGGCGACGGCGGCTTCGATCTTGGCCCGGTTGCGGACGATCCCGGCGTCGGCCAGCAGCCGGGCCACGTCGGCCTCGCCGTAGCCGGCGACCTTCTCGATCCGGAACTCGTCGAAGGCGAGCCGGAACGCCGGCCGCTTGCGCAGGATGGTCAGCCAGGACAGCCCGGACTGGAACGCCTCCAGGGTCAGCCGCTCGTAGAGCGCGTCGTCGCCACGCAGCGGCCGGCCCCACTCCCCGTCGTGGTAGACGGCGTAGTCCGGCGTGCTCGCTCCCCAGGCGCAGCGGTGCAGCCCGTCGGCGCCGATCACCAGGTCAGTCACGGCGTCAAGGCTAGGCCGACCCACCGACAACGAGCGACGACGGCCCCCGCAGGCTCAGGGCAGCCGGCCCTGCTCGACCAGCCGGGCGAACTTCTTCAGCGCCTGGGTGAGGCTGAACTTCGAGCCGGGCCAGAGCACCGGCCAGGCCACCCGGCCGGCGGTCCCGCCGGGCAGGTGGAACCACTCGTGCCAGACCACCTGGGTCCGGTCCCGCTCCACCGGGGTGCAACGCAGCACCCCGGGACCGCGCAGCAGCTTGCCGCAATGAACCACGCCGACCTCGTACGGGGCGTCCACCCGGATCACCCGCATCTCGTCACGCAGCACTGCCGGGCCGAGCGTGGTGACCGCCTCGACCAGGCTCCCCTCGCCGCCGTCGCCCTCCACCACCCGCACCGTGGTGAGCGGGATCCAGTCGGACTGCCGTTCCCAGGCGGTCAGCGCGGCGAAGACCCGCTCGGCCGGTGCGTCGACGATCACCGTCGCGGTGACCTCGGCGGCACCGGGTTGGGCCGCCTCGCCGAGCGATTCGCCCTCCGGGCCGGTCACGCCGACTCCGAGCGGACCACCGCGCCGCGCTCCCGCTCGCCGTCGGGGTCCGGGGCGGTCGCCCCGGTGGGGCCACCGGCCGGGGTGCCGGCGGCCGGGGCGGAGGTGGGGCCGGCCGACGGCCGGTCGGCGGCGGCGGCCCGATCGGTCGCTGCCTCGTCGGCGGGTGCCGCGACCGGGGCTACCGGGCCGGGGGGCGCCGGGGTGTCCGAGGGGAGCATCGCCTCGTCCTCCACCGCCGCGGCGGCCGGTGCCGCGGCCAGCCCCGCCTCGGCGGTCAGCGCGTCCGTCGAACTGTCGGCGGCCGCGTCGGCGGGGGTCCCGGTGGTCTCGCCGGCCGGGGCGTCGGCGGGGCTGCTCCCGGCGGTCGGGCTGTCGGCCGGCTCCGTGCCGGCGGCCTGCTCCCGGGTCCGGCGCAGCGCGTCGGCCTCCTCGGTCCGCCCCGCCCGGAGCGCGGCGATCTCGGCCTCGAGGACGCCGATCAGCTCGGACTTGTAGCCGATGTCGTACGCGGCCCGGCGCATCGCCTGGTCGACCTGGGCCATCCGGTAGCCGCGCAGCGCGGTGTCGAAGCGCACCTCGGCGATGTCCGACTCGTCCAGCGGGCGGCTGCCCGGCAGGGGCACGGCCCACCCGTCGGGCTCGGTGGGCACCAGGCCCGGGTCCCGCCCGGAGACCAGCACCGTCACCCCGAACACCACCGCCGCGACGGTCAGCGCCACGACCAAGAGGAGCAGAACGTCACCCATGGGGAGATCGTGGCATGCGGGCGCGCATCGGGCGAGCCCTCCACCCGCACCGATCATGATTCGAAACCCGGCGTACCGGGCGGGCCGGCCGGGGACCGACCGGATAGCGTCGGGGGCGTCCGGCGGACGACCGGGGCCGGGGCGGAGATCAGGAGGCGGGCATGACCGGGGCGCTGCGGCTCGGTGGGCGGACCTTCTCCCCCGGCGAGCTGGTGGTGATGGCGATCGTCAACCGCACCCCGGACTCGTTCTTCGACCGGGGTGCCACCTTCGCGCAGGACAGCGCGCTGCGGGCGGTGGAACGGGCGGTGACCGAGGGCGCCGGGATCATCGACATCGGCGGGGTGAAGGCCGGTCCGGGCGACGAGGTCGACGTGGCCGAGGAGATCCGCCGGACGGTGGACACCATCGCCGCCGTCCGGGCCGCGTTCCCCGACGTGGTCATCTCGATCGACACCTGGCGGGCCGAGGTGGCTGTGGAGGCGGTGGCGGCCGGCGCCGACCTGCTCAACGACACCTGGTCGGGGGCGGACCCGGCGCTGGCCCGGGTCGCCGCGGAGACCGGCGCCGGGCTGGTCTGCTCGCACGCCGGCGGGCTCACCCCGCGGACCCGGCCGCACCGGGCCGCGTTCGACGACGTGGTGGCCGACGTGGTGGCCACGGTGACCGGGCTCGCCGACCGGGCGGTGGCCCTCGGCGTACGCCCGGACGGGATCCTGATCGACCCGGCGCACGACTTCGGCAAGAACACCCGGCACTCCCTGGAGATCACCCGCCGGCTCGGCGAACTCACCGACACCGGGTGGCCGCTGCTGGTCGCCCTGTCGAACAAGGACTTCATCGGCGAGACGCTGGACCTGCCGGTGCCGGACCGGCTGGAGGGCACCCTGGCCGCCACCGCCGTCTCGGCCTGGCTCGGCGCCCGGGTGTTCCGCGCCCACCAGGTCCGGGAGACCCGCCGGGTGCTGGACATGGTCGCCTCGATCAAGGGGGACCGGCCGCCGACCCTGACCCGCCGCGGCCTGGCCTGAGCGAAGTCACGTCCAGCGGAGGATGTTCTTCCGCCAGGCGTAGAGGATGCCGAGCGCCACCACCGCGACGAAGACGGCCATCTCCACCACCGTCGTCACGCCGAACCCCGGCCGGTCGAAGACCAGGGCCCAGGGGAAGAGGAAGACCGCCTCGACCGCGAAGAGCACGTACAGGTACGCGTAGACGTAGTACCTGATCTGCATCTGCGCCCAGTCGCCACCGACCGGGTCGAGGCCGCACTCGTAGCTGGCCCGCTTCCCCCAGGGATCGGCCGGACGGCTGGGACGTAACACCCGATTGGCTGAGAACGCCGTGACGAAGAAGAGCACGGCGGCGAGCAGCAGGAGACCGAGGGTGGCGTACGAGCCGAGATAACCGGTCACGGTCGGGAGCCTACCGCTCCGCCCGCCAGCGGGTCCCGGACGCAGGTTTGTTTCGTTTTGGGGCCAACGCCCGATGACAACAATGGCCGAAAAACGGAAACGAGCCTCACCGGAGGACAGATGACCCGCCCCCGCGTACGGCCCACCCGGCGGGCCGTGCACCGACGTACCTCGGTGCTGCTCCCGCCCGCGCTGGCCGCCGGCCTCGCGGCGGCGCTCGGCGTGGCGCCCGGGTGGGCCACCGCGTCGCCCACGACGGCCGGCGTGGTGCGCGCGGCCACCGATCCGGCGACCGAGCCCGGCAGCGGCGCCCCCACCGGGGAACCGACCACGACCGAGCCGGCACCGACCACGGCGCCGCCGACCGAGAGCGCACCTCCGCGGACCACGCCGCCGGCCCCGACCAGCACCGCGCCGGCTCCCACCAGCACCGCTCCGGGCAAACCCCCGCCCACCACCACCGCGCCGACCACCACCGCACCGGCGCCGCCGCCGGCCGCCCCGCCCGGTCAGCCGGCCGGCGCTCGGCTCGGGGTACGGGTCACCACCGAGGACGTCACGCTGACCTCGGCGTACTGGAACGCCGACCGCACGGTCACCACACTGCGGGTGACCGTGACCAACACCGGCGGCAGCACCGCACGGATCCGGCTCGGCTACACGCTGCCGGCCGGCCTGACCGACGTGGGGACCGCGGGCTGCGCGCCCGCCGGGGGCGGCAGGTACCGCTGCGGGGAGTGGACCACCCCGCCGGGCGCCCGGTTTCGCAGCGCGATCCGGGTCCGGGTCGCCAGCACCGCCTGGCGGTCCATGCCGCTGGCCGGCTCGGTCCGGGTCACCGCCACCGCACCCGGGGTCAGCGGGTCGGCCACCGACGACGAGGGCTTCGCTGTCCTGTTCCCGCCCGGGCCACCGGCGCCCGGCATCGCGCTCCGCGCCGAGGAGGTGCTCCTCGACGACAGCGGCGGCCCGACCACCCTGGCGGTACGCCTGGGCAACACCGGCCGGGTCGACGCCGCCGGCCAGGTCGACGTGGTCCTCCCCGACGGGGTGACCCCTGCCGGCCCGCCCACCGGCTGCACCGCCGTGACCCACGGCCGCACCCGGTGTGACCTGGGCGCCGTGCCGGCGGGACGCACGGTCACCCTGCGGCTGCCGGTGGCGGCCACGCCGGAGGCCCGGCGCCGGGCCCCGCTGTCCGGCGCGGTCGCCGGCCGGCTGGAGCCCCGCAGCGGGCGGGACCGGCAGGTGCAGATGAGCTTCCGGATCACCTCTGCCGCCGCGCCGGCCAGCCCGGTCGTCGACACGCGCGGCTCGCAGGGCGAGTTGGATCACGCGGGACGGGCCGGGGGCGGGGACGACGCCAGCCCGGTGCGGACGGCCGTCGTCCTGATCGCCGCCTCCGGACTCGTGGTGGTGCTCGCGCTGGTCCTGGCGACCGCCTCGCTGCGCCGCCGGACGAGCGGCGACCCAGCCGCAGCAGCCGCCACCCGGAGTGATCCGCCGGACCACTCCAGGCGTGCGGTGATCTGAGTTACGGTGACGGTACTAATGCCGCAAAGCCGGGCATACAGCCGGCCGAGCAGGTCCCACACGTCGGACCTCCACCAAGGTGGCCCTAACGGACCGACGTAGGCTCTGACGTGAGAAATGGAGCGGGCCGAACCGGGCACGGACGGCTCGCGATAGCAGCGCGTCAAGGAGGGCACGTGGCCGGGCAAGGCGGGGTCACCATCATGTTCAGCCGCCCGTGTGACGGCGCTGAGCGAAGCGAGGTGCGGGCGTGACCAAGCAGATCCGTCAACTGGACCGGGTAGTCATCCGGTTCGCCGGCGACTCCGGCGACGGCATGCAGCTCACCGGTGACCGGTTCACCTCGGAGACGGCCCAACTGGGCAACGACATCTCCACGTTGCCCAACTTCCCGGCCGAGATCCGGGCCCCCGCCGGCACCCTGCCGGGCGTGTCGAGCTTCCAGGTGCACTTCGCCGACTACGACATCCTGACCCCGGGCGACGCGCCGAACGTGCTGGTGGCGATGAACCCGGCCGCCCTCAAGGCCAACCTGGCCGAGCTGCCGCGCGGCGCGGACATCATCGTCAACACCGACGAGTTCACGAAGCGCAACCTGGCCAAGGTGGGCTACACGACCAACCCGCTGGAGGACGGCTCGCTCTCCGGCTACGTGGTGCACCCGGTCGCGCTGACCTCGATGACGGTCGGCGCGCTGGCCGCGCACGAGGTGTCCAAGAAGGACGCCGAGCGGGCCAAGAACATGTTCGCGCTCGGCCTGCTGAGCTGGATGTACTCCCGCCCGTACGACTCGACGCTGCGCTTCCTGGAGCGCAAGTTCGCGGCCCGCCCCGAGCTGGTCGCGGCGAACGTGGCCGCCTTCCGGGCCGGCTGGAACTTCGGCGAGACCACCGAGGACTTCTCCGTCCGGTACGAGGTCAAGCCGGCCAGCATGGTGCCGGGCACCTACCGGAACATCACCGGCAACGCCGCGCTGTCGCTGGGCCTGGTGGCCGCCGGCGTCCGCTCCGGGCTGCCCGTCTTCCTCGGGGCGTACCCGATCACCCCGGCCTCGGACATCCTGCACGAGCTGAGCAAGCACAAGCGGTTCGGCGTGATCACCATGCAGGCCGAGGACGAGATCGCCGCGGTCGGCGCGGCGCTGGGTGCGTCGTACGGCGGGTCGCTCGGGGTCACCACCACCAGCGGCCCGGGCGTGGCGCTGAAGGGCGAGACCATCTCCCTGGCCGTGGCGCTGGAGCTGCCGCTGGTGATCGTCGACGTGCAACGCGCCGGGCCGTCCACCGGCATGCCGACCAAGACCGAGCAGGCCGACCTCAACATGGCGCTCTACGGCCGGCACGGCGAGGCCCCGGTCGCGGTGATCGCACCGAAGTCCCCGGCGGACTGCTTCTACACCGCCCTGGAGGCGGCGCGGATCGCGCTGACCTACCGCACCCCGGTGATCCTGCTCTCCGACAACTACGTCGCCAACGGCTCCGAGCCGTGGCTGCTGCCGGACGTGGCGAGCCTGCCCGATCTCCGGGTCGACTTCGCCAGCCGGCCCAACGGCGAGGACGGCACCACGTTCCTGCCGTACCTGCGGGACCCGGAGACCCTGGCCCGGCCGTGGGCCGTCCCGGGCACCCCCGGGCTGGAGCACCGGATCGGCGGCCTGGAGAAGGCCGACAAGACCGGCGACATCTCGTACGACCCGGCGAACCACGACTTCATGGTGCGGACCAGGGCGGCGCGGATCGAGACCATCCCGGTGCCGGACGTCGAGGTGGAGGACCCGGACGGCGACGCCCGGGTGCTGGTGCTCGGCTGGGGCTCGACGTACGGCCCGATCGGGGCGGCCTGCCGTGGCCTGCGGCAGCGCGGGCTCTCCATCGCCCAGGCGCACCTGCGCCACCTGGCCCCGATGCCGGCCAACCTGGGCGAGGTGCTGCGCGCGTACGACCGGGTGGTCATCCCCGAGATGAACCTCGGCCAGCTCGCCCACGTGATCCGGGCGAAGTACCTGGTCGACGCGATCGGCTACAACCAGGTCCGCGGCCTGCCGTTCACCGCCGCCGAGCTGGAGACGATGCTGGAAGAGGTCCTGAAGAATGTCTGAGCCCATCGCCCTCAAGCTCACCGCCAAGGACTTCAAGTCCGACCAGGAGGTGCGCTGGTGCCCCGGCTGCGGCGACTACGCCATCCTGGCGGCCGTGCAGGGCTTCATGCCGGAGCTGAACATCCCCCGGGAGAACATCGTCTTCATCTCGGGCATCGGCTGCTCATCCCGCTTCCCGTACTACATGAACACCTACGGGATGCACTCGATCCACGGCCGCGCCCCGGCGATCGCCACCGGCCTGTCGGTGACCCGGCCGGACCTGTCGGTCTGGGTGGTCACCGGTGACGGCGACGCGCTCTCCATCGGCGGCAACCACCTGATCCACGCGCTGCGCCGCAACGTCAACCTCAAGATCCTGCTCTTCAACAACCGGATCTACGGCCTGACCAAGGGGCAGTACTCGCCGACCTCCGAGGTCGGCAAGATCACCAAGTCGACCCCGGTCGGCTCGGCGGACGCCCCGTTCAACCCGCTGTCGCTGGCGCTCGGCGCGGAGGCCACCTTCGTCGCCCGGACCATCGACTCCGACCGCAAGCACCTCCAGTCGGTGCTGCGGGCCGCCGCCGAGCACCAGGGCTCCGCGTTCGTGGAGATCTACCAGAACTGCAACATCTTCAACGACGGCGCGTTCGACCAGCTCAAGGAGCCAGCCACCCGGGACGACTACCTGATCCGGCTGGAGCACGGCCAGCCGATCACGTTCGGCAAGGACGGGCAGTTCTGCGTCGTCCACCCGCCGGGCGGCTTCGGCCTGGAGGTCCGCGACACCGCAGCCACCCCGGCCGAGGAGATCGTGGTGCACGACGCGGGCGTCACCGACCCCGCGTACGCCTTCGCGCTGTCCCGGCTGCCGGGGGCGGACCTGCGCAACACCCCGATCGGCGTGTTCCGCTCGGTGACCCGGCCGGCGTACGACAGCGTGGTGCAGGAGCAGGTCGCCACGGCGAAGGCCACCGTCGACGAGACGCCGGAGCAGCAGCTCGCCGGGCTCCTCGCCAGCGGTGACACCTGGACGATCAGCTAGCGTCCGCCGAGACAAGGAAAGGGCCCGCGACCACCGGTCGCGGGCCCTTTCGTTGAGCTGTGTAGCGATCCCGGTCAGAAGACCAGGTTGTAGGAGCCCCAGCCGGTGGCGATCACCTGGCCGCGGCCGTCGATCCACTTGCCGTGCCCGTCGGTGGTGTAAATGCGCATGCTGTTGGTGCCGTCGACGCCCAGCATGTCCACCATGTTGTCGCCGTTCCAGTCACCCGGGGTGAGGATGTTCTTGAACCCGCCCCAGCCGGTGCCGATGAGCGTTCCCTTCGGGTTGGTCCAGCCACCCGTGCCGTTCGACTGGTACAGCTTCAGCTCGCCGACGCTGGTGCGGCCGATCAGCACCTCCAGGCCGTCACCCTTCCAGGCGCCCGGGGTGAGGAACAGGTTGAACGTGTTCCAGCCGGTGCCGATCAGGGTGCCCTTCGGGTTGTCCCAGCCGCCCTGGCCGTTGCTGGTGTAGCGGATGAGCTCGCCCTTGGAGTTGCGGACCATCAAGCTCGGGCGGTTGTTGCCCAGCCAGTTGTTCGTCACCATCAGGGCGGTGAAGCCGCCCCAGCCGGTGCCGATCAGCTTGGGGCTGCCGAGGAACTTGCCGGCACCGTCGGTGTTGTAGATCCACAGCTCGTTGGCCGTGTTCACCGCCATGATCGACGGCTTGTTGTCGCCGTTCCAGTTGTAGACCCGGAAGACGCGCTTGAAGCTGCCCCAACCGCTGCCGATGATCCGGCTCGACCAGATGCCGCCGTACCCGTCGTTGAAGAACCCGCTACCCACGAAGAGCCGCAGGTTGCCGGCCGTGTCCCGGCCGATCAGGTCGGTGTGGCCGTCGCCGGTCCAGTCGGCGTTGACCAGCGGCGGGCGGGTGTAGTCCGCCTTGATCGCGTTGGAGTAGTAGCCCAGCTCCTCGTAGAAGCCCGGGTGCTCACCGCAGTTGCCGTAGCCCCAGTCGGTGAGGCCGACCTGCTTGTTGTTCACCAGCAGCGGGCCGCCGGAGTCGCCGCCGCAGGTGTCGGCGGACGGCGCGGCGGGCGTGCCGTTCCCGGCGCAGAGCATCCGGTTGGCGTCGTACCCGATGCCGGCCCGGTTGGCGTCGGCGGCACAGTAGCTGTCGGTCTGGATCGGCACCGACGCCTTGCGCAGCCGGGTGTCACCCCTGACGTTCGGGTCCGACGTCGTGACGCCGTACCCGACGATGTCCGCCGTGTTGCCGGGCGCGTACGCCGTCTCGCCCTGCGCGCTGAAGTTGACCGGCGTGTACTCGACCGGCAGGTCCTTCTTGAGCGTGAGGACGGAGACGTCGTCGAGGATGGTCTGCGCCGTGCCGGCGTACTGCGCGGCGATGTTCCAGCTCTGGTGGGTCCAGGTGGAACCGACCTCCGCGACGTAGCCGGCGGTGGTGATGATGTTGCCGTTCGCGTCGAGGAGCTGGTCGTGCCCGGCGATGACCCGGGTGGTGCCCGCTCCGTCAGCGGTGCAGTGCGCCGCCGTCAGCACCTTGTTGCGGGCGATGATCGTGCCGGTGCACCAGCCGTAGCCGCCCCCTTCGAGGTAGGTGACGACCCCGACGATGTAGGGGTAGTCAGCCGCGCTGACGGTGGTACCGCCGACGATCCGCGGAGTCGCGCCAGTGCCCTTCGACTGGAACCGGGGACCGTACGCGCCCGGGGCGGGCGGGGTGAAGTTCCCCTCCCGGAAGTGCGGCAGCTTCGTCGGCCGTTCGGCCTGGGCGCTGCTCCCCACGTCGTACGCGCCGCCCGCCGGGGCGGCCTGGACGACCGTTCCCGGCGCGACGATCGCCGCACCGCCGAGAGCGATGCCGGCCACAATTCCGGCCGCCCGTCGCCGTCGGGTTCCTGCGTTTTCTGCCTCTTGAGCCATAGTTTTCCCGTCGTTTGGTTACCGAGGCACTCGAAACTGCCGTCGCGACGCGGCACCCAGCGGAGGCTGAGAACGAGACACACGAGCTCCATACGCTCGCGTGACAGTGAATCCCCCGTGCCCGGGCCAAGCTAATGGCGCCGGCGACCGACCGGTTGCCGCGCCCGTTGGCAGTTCCAAGCGGCCACACGCTAACAAGTCCGCGCCGAAAGATAAACATCCAAGTGGTTGATCGTGAATGTCCGACCGACCCTTGGTCCGGCATATCGCGGCACCCGACCACCTCGCCCGGCACCCGAACGCGCCCGACGGCAACCGGATCAGGGTGCGGCGGCCGTCGCCTGGGGGCGGTCGTCGCGGACGTACACGACCATGTCGCCGGTCTCGATCTCCGCACCGGCCCGGTCGGTGAGCGTCACCACCCGGCCCCGCCGGACCAGCGCGATCACCAGGGAGTCCAGTTCGCGCGGCGACCTGCCCACCTCGTCGCGCTCCGCCGAGCGCATCGCCAGCGCCATGCCCTGCCCCGGGGTGAGCAGGTCCTCCACCACGTCGATCAGCGGCGGGGCGGAGGTGGAGAGGCCGAGCAGCCGGCCGGCGGTCGCCGAGGAGACGATCACGTGGTGCGCGCCACTCTGCTTGAGCAGCGGGGCGTTCTCCGCCTCGCGTACCGCCGCGATGATCCGGACCTGGCCGGCGGTGAGCTGCCGCACGGTCAGCGCCACCAGCACCGAGGCGTCGTCACTGTCGGTCGCGATGATCACCGCGCGGGCGGTCCGGATGTGCGCCTGCTCCAGCACCGCCGACCGGGTCGCCGAACCCTCGATGGCGACCAGCCCGGCCGAGGTGGCCTGCCGCAGCGCGGCACCGCTCCGCTCCACCACCACGATCCGGGACTTGTCCGTCCCGTTCTCCAGCAGTGCGGAGACCGCGCTCCGGCCCTTGGTGCCGTAGCCGCAGATGATGACGTGATCCTTCACGGTCCTCCTCCATCGCGACAGGCGACGGCCGGTCCGGTACTGCTCGGTCAGGACTTCCAGGGTGGTGCCGACCAGGATGATCAGGAACAGCACCCGGGCCGGGGTGACGAACACGACGTTGACCAGCCGCGCCGAGGGGCTGGCCGGGGTGATGTCGCCGTAGCCGGTGGTGGAGAGCGAGACCACCGCGTAGTAGAAGCAGTCGAGGAGGGTCATCCCGTCCTCGTTGACGTCGCGGTAGCCGTCGCGATCGAGCCAGACCGCGGCCACCACGGCGCAGACCAGGGCCAGGGCGGCGAGCAAGCGCAGACTGAGCGCGCTCAGCGGCCCCCGCCGTTGCGCGGGAAAATGGATCACTGGCGGTCCTGCTCCGCCACGGTCACCTGCACGAGCACAAGATAGCCGTTGCGGCGGGCTCCGGCCTCCCGGGTCGCGGTCCGCGCCCGCATGACGTGCCCGGCCGTCGGACGGGGCATGATGGGGACGTCCCGGGACGACGACCGCGAGGAGGCCCGCATGTCGTTGCTGCGACGGGTGATCGGCGGGGTGCTCCGCCGGGTACGGCTGCGGCAGGGCCGGACGCTGCGCGAGGTGGCCCAGGCGGCCGGGGTGTCGCTGCCGTACCTCTCGGAGGTGGAGCGCGGCCGCAAGGAGGCGTCCTCGGAGGTGTTGGCCGCCATCTGCCGGGCCCTCGGGATCCACCTCTCCGACCTGCTCGAGGAGGCCCGCGACGAGCTGCGGCAGGTCGAGCGGCGGACGCCGGTGACGTCGGGGGTGGCCCTGGCCCGGCTGGACCGGGTGCCGGCGGCACACGGCCCCCGCACCGGTCCGCACGTGCGGGTGGGCGGTGCACCCCGGCTGCACGTCGCCCGGCGTCCCGCCCTGCCGGCGCCGCTGCTCGGCGGGTCGCTGCGGCTGCCGGAGGCCGCGTTCCCGCTCGTCGGCGCGAGCCTCGGTTACCCGGCGCCGACGACCGTCGGGTCCGGCACCCGGATCTGGCTGTTCCCCGCGCCGACCGACGCGCGGCGTCGCCCGCGTACCTCGGCCACGCTGGCCAGACGGCGGGCCCGGGCGGGCCGGCGGCGACTGGCCGCGGCCTAGGGCCCGCCGGTTCTGCCCACGGCGGATCTGCCGCGGGCAGAAACCCTGGGCCCGGGGCCACCGTCCGCCGGACGCTGGAGACCGCCGGTTCCCGGGCGGCCCGTCGCCCGCCGGTGGCACGGAGGGTGGTCAGGTCATGGGGTACGGCATCTGGATGCTGGACGAGGGGCAGCCGTCCCTCGGCGACCGGGTCTTCGAGCGGCTGCTCGCCGAACGCATCATCTTCCTCGGCACCGAGGTCACCGACGCCTCGGCCAACCAGATCTGCGCGCAGATCCTGCTGCTCGCGGCCGAGGATCCGGAGCGGGACATCTTCCTCTACATCAACTCGCCGGGCGGCTCGGTCAGCGCCGGGATGGCCGTCTACGACACGATGCAGTACGTCAAGAACGACGTGGCGACGCTGGCGCTCGGGATGGCCGGCTCGATGGGGCAGTTCCTGCTCTGCGCCGGGACGGCCGGCAAGCGGTTCGCCCTTCCCCACTCGCGGATCATGATGCACCAGCCGTCCGGGGGGTTCGGTGGCACGGTCGCCGACATCAGCATCCAGGCGGAGAACATGCTGCACGTGAAGCGGACCATGCAGGAGCTGATCGGCCGGCACAGCGGGCGCCCGCTGCCGGAGATCCAGCGCGACTGGGACCGGGACCGCTGGTTCACCGCCGAGGAGGCCCGCGAGTACGGCCTCATCGACCAGGTCGTCGCCCGAGCCGAGCAGCTCGCCGCCTGACCGCCGCCGGTCGGCACGGGGGCGACCGGCCGGGCGCGCGTGGCGCAGATCGCCCGGAACGTGCGCGGGCATCGGCGACGGCCGGTGCCGGACCCGCCCCCTCGATCGCGTCCGACACCGTTCGCGGGTGGCCGCGAAGGCTCGATATGCGCCGGAGCCTATGGTCGGGACGGCGCCTGTGTACGGTGGAGCGGGCGCAGCGCGTTCCGGTGAATTTTTGTTACCTCACCGGCGCGCCGCGCCCGCGCCCCGTCTCACGGGTAGCTGATCACCGGGCTGGTGCCGTACGAGCCGACGACCGGCGTGCCGGCCTCGTTGATGGTGCGTTCGATGCCGCCGCTGCCGTCGAGGAAGACGGTGATCGCGTTGTGGAACCGCACACCGGCCCGGCGCGGCGCCTCGATCGCCCGGTCACAGCGGATGTCGACGCCCTGGTTGAAGTAGGAGTAGACCCCCAGCCCCCACGCCTCGTGCGTGCGGACGTGGTCGGCGACCTGGTACGACGCCCAGCCCCGCCCGGTCGGGCTGTGCCAGGCGGCCTGGCTCGGCGGGTCGTACGGCAACTCGCTCTGGTAGAACACGGTCCGGCCGCGCTCACCGTTCCAGACGGTCTGCCACCGCTGGTAGTGCTCGACGAAGAGCCCGTACGCAGTCACGTCGTCGCCGTTGATCACCACCCCGGTGCCGGCGGTGTTGACGGTCCAGCCGATGGTGCCCGGCTTGCCGTGGTCGCCGCGCCAGGCCCAGATGTTGTCGATCAGGGTGTGCCGGCTGTTCACCACCAGGCTGGTGGCCGCCCGGCCGGCCGAGGGTCCGCCGATCCGGAAGAAGACGTCCTGGAGCGAGATCGGGTTGGTCGCGTGCGACCGGTGGCTGTTCCGCTTGCCGACCTCGACCAGCACCTCCGACTCGACCGGCCCGGCGTCGACCAGTACCCCCGCGATGCGTACCCCGTCCACGTCCTCGATGCGCAGGGCCGCGTCGCCGGTGGTCGGGGCGAGGCTGGGCATGCCGAGGCCGAGCACGACGGTGTCCGGGTGCTTGACCCGCAGGGCCCGGTCGAGGTGGTAGACGCCCGGGGTGAGCAGCAGGTGTCGACCCCGGGACAGTTCCTGGTTGATCCGCTGCGCGGAGTCGGTGGGCTTGGCGACGAAGAAGGCGGACAGCGGCAACGAGGGTACGACCGCACCCCAGCTGGTGCCGGCGGTGTCGTGCCGGAGCGCGGGTACGGCCACCCGCCAGCGGCCCGCGCCGTCGACGAAGAGGTACGGCTTCTCCCGGGTGACCGGGCTGGTCGGCAGGGTGGTGTACGGCGGGTTCGGGAAGCCCTGCGCGGGCGCGCCGAGCACGCCGGAGAAGACCTGGTTCCAGACCCCGTTGGTCCAGTCGCCGCCGAGTTCGCTGTCCCGGGTCAGCCACTGCTGCTGGGAACCGTTGATGGTGATGCCGTCCACCTTGGAGTCGGCGATGTAGCCGCCGCTGGAGTAACCGCCGTTGCCCGGCTCCAGCCAGAGGATGCCCTTGATGTGCACCCGGCGCATCGGGGACGCCTGGGAGACCGCCCACTGGTTCGACCAGTCGGTTGGGGTCACGGCGAGGTTCTCCACCGAGCGCCAGAAGTTGGTGAGGGCGGAGATGCCGGCCGGCGAGTTCGGGTCGGGTTGCCCGATCACCCGTACCGCGCCGTGGATCTCCACGTCGTCGGGGTGGGCGCCGAGTCCGGCGACGGTGGTGTAGTAGCCGAGCTTCGCGTTGACCTCGTACCGGCCGGGCTTGAACAGCACGGCGTACCGGTCGGCGCCCATCTCGTTGCGTTCCTGTGCGGCGAATAGACGGTCCAGGGTGGACTGGATCTCCTCGGTCGGGGTGGTCGGGTCGTACACGAAGACGTTGGGGCCGAGGTCCGGCTCGGCGTCCTCGGGACGGCCGGGTGCGGCGGCGGCCGGGCGCGCGGGGAGCGCGAGGCCGGTGAGGGACACGGCCGAGGCGGCGGTCAGGGTGAGGAAACGGCGGCGGGAGGGGTCGAGTGGTCTCATCTGCCTGCCCTGTCGGTGGTGGGGTTGGGATCGGCCGCGGAAGCTGTGAGAGCGCTCTCTGGGCCGGGACGCCCTGTTCCTACCGCATCGACGCCGATGACGCCAGGGTGCGCCGGTTCCGGAACCGTCAGCGGGCGTCGTAGCGGGCCCGGGCGGCCTCCACCTCGTCGAGGTGGGTGGTGGCCCACGCCTCCAGGCCGGCGACCAGGTCGAGCAGGCTGCGACCGAGGTCGGTGAGCGCGTAGTCGACCCGGGGCGGCACGCTGGCCTGCACGGCACGGGTGACGATGCCGTCGCGTTCCAGCCCGCGCAGGGTCTGGGTGAGCATCTTCTGGCTGATCCCGTCGATCCGCTCGGCCAGTTCGCCGTAGCGCTTCTCGCCGCCGGCGAGGGTGAGCACGATCAGCACGCTCCACCGGTCGCCGATCCGGTCGAGGACCTTCCGGCTGCCGCAGTTCCGGTTGAACGGGTCCGCCTGCACGGGCTTCACTCTCTTTCGGTGCGTATCGAACTTGAAGGTGCCTACTCTCCAACGGGAAGTAAGGCTGCGATGTTCCCGTTGCTGTGCGAAGACAGTGTTCTCAGCACCGACCGCAGGGAGTTCCCATGTCCATCGTCGTCACCGGCGCCACCGGCCACCTCGGCCGCCTGATCGTCCAGTCGCTGCTCGACCGGGGTGTACCGGCCGACCAGATCGTGGCGGCCGGCCGCGACGTCGACCGGCTGGCCGGCCTCGCCGGGCGCGGCCTGGTCACCCAACAGGTGGACTACGACGACGCCGAGTCGTTGCAGGCCGCCTTCGCCGGCGCGGACAAGCTGATGTTCGTCTCCGGCAGCGAGGTCGGCCGGCGCGTGGTGCAGCACGGCAACGTGATCACCGCCGCCAAGGCCGCGGGCGTCGGGCTGGTCGTCTACACCAGCATCGCCAAGGCGGACACCTCCAGCCTGGTGCTCGCCGCCGAGCACAAGGCGACCGAGCAGCTGATCCTGGACTCCGGCCTGCCCCACGTCTTCCTGCGCAACAGCTGGTACCTGGAGAACTACACCGGGCAGCTCCCCACGTACCTCCAGCACGGGGTCGCCGGCGCGGCGAACGACGGCCGGGTCAGCGCCGCCACCCGCGCCGACTACGCCGAGGCCGCCGCCGTCGTCCTCACCACCGAGGGGCACACCAACCGGGTGTACGAGCTGGGTGGCTCGCCGTTCACCATGACCGAGCTGGCCGCCGAGGTCTCCCGACAGAGCGGCAACAGCGTGTCGTACCTCGACCTGCCGATCGACAAGCTCACCGAACTGCTGGTCGCGGCCGGCCTGCCGGAGGGTTACGCGGCCGTGCTCGCCGACGGCGACCGCGGTCTCGCCCAGGGCGACCTGGAGGTCGGTGACGACCTGGCGAAGCTGCTCGGCCGCACGCCGACCACGCTCGCCGAGGCGATCCGCGCGGCGCTCTGAGCCGCCTGGGCAGCGGGGCCTCAGCACGCGCTGGGGCCCCGGTTCCGGGCTCGGCGGTTACGCCCGCTGGGCGTGCCGCCGGACCAGGTCGTCGACAAGCACCTGCACGTAGTCGGCCGTCTCCTCCCAGCAGGTGACGGCGTGGCACTGGATGCCCATCGCCTTGACCGGGTAGTCGTTGCCGCCGTGGTCCAGCCGGTCGCCGACGAAGAGCACGTTGTCGTGCTTCAGGTCCAGGCACTCCAGCAGCTTGCGCATGCCGTACGCCTTGTCCACGCCCTTGCGGGTGACGTCGATCGAGGTGGAGCCGCCGCCGCGTACCTCCAGGTCGGGCAGCTGCTCGGCGACCGCGTCCCGGAGCCGCTTCTTCTTGCTGCCGTCCGGGTCCCAGCCGTACTTCTCCTGCGGCGGGGCGGACTGACCCAGCGCCGAGAAGGTGATCTGGCTGCCCCGGTCCTCGATGATGTCGCCCCAGGTCCGGTCCTCCCAGAGGCCGAGCGCCTTCGCCGACTCGGTGAGCGCCGCGACGATCCGGACCTTGTCCGCCTCGCTCAGGTCCTCGGCGTAGACCAGCCGCCAGTCGCCGTCCCGCCAGCGGTAGTACCGGGTGCCGCAGGTCGGCATGAGGTGCAGCCGGCTGCGCTGCTCCTCGGTGAGCTCGAGGTGGGCCAGCACCTGCGCCTCGAACTGCTCGAACCGGCCACCGGAGATGATCAGGACGTCCACCTCGGTGAGCAGGTGGCCGAGGAGTTCCGCCATGCGACGATCGATCTGCGACTTGGAGACGGCCAGGGTGTCGTCCAGGTCGAACGCCACCACTCGAAGATCGTTCATCAACAAACCACCATGTCGTCGCGGGCAGGCCAGGACTAGCAGGGTACCGATGTGACGCCCTCCGCCGGCCGCGAGTCCGGAACGTGACGGTACGCAGTCCTCCCGCGCGGAGCGTAACAGCGCGGCGCATGGGCCCGGGCCCGGACGACACCGCAGCACCGATCGGCGTCACGCCGCACCGCCGGCACCCGGCCAGCCGGACGCGCCGACACAGGCCTCGTTGCCCTCGGCGTCGGCCAGCACCCAGTTCGACGGCGCGTCCGCGTCGCTGACCAGCCGCCCGCCGGCTGCCAGCGCCGCCGTCACCCGGGCCTCGGCCTGGTCGTACGGGACCCAGACGTCGACGTGGACCCGGTTGCGTTGCGGCCGCGGCGCGTCCATCGCCTGAAACCAGAACGCCGGCCCCCGGCCGCGCGGGTCGACCAGGTCCTCAGGGCTGCCGGCCCGGTGGACGTAGCCGAGCAGGGCGCGCCAGAACGGCGTCACCTCGGGGCCGACCAGCGCGTCGATGGTGACCTGCACGGTCTGCACGGCCGACGGGTCGGCGGGTACGCCCAGCTCCCGGGCCACCGCCGAGATCCGCCGGGCCAGCTCGAGGTCGCGCCCGGTCAGCCCGTAGTAGTCGGAGGTGAGAGTGATCAGCCGGACGGCCACCCCGCCGTGCCGCAGGTCGACGTCCGGATGGTGGTCTTCGAGGCCGGGCAGCTCGCCGATCGCCCGGACAAGCCGGGCGCCGGCCGCGAACGAGCCGGTACGGAACCAGGCACACGCCCCCTCGCCCAGCACCCGCCATTCCTCGACCCCGGCGGCCGCGTGGAACTGCCCCGGCGTGATCCGCTCCGACAATGTCTTCTCCCTCGGTGATGCGGCTCGGTCCACCGAGTCTCACCCGAGTTCCCGACATCTTCTGTCGTATACGTCGGCAATCATGGGACCGTGCGTGCGTCGCGGATGATGACCGTGCTGTTGCAACTGCAGGTGCGCGGCCAGGCCAGCGGCCGGGAGCTGGCCCGGCACCTGGCGGTCAGCGAGCGTACGGTGCAGCGCGACGTCGAGGCGCTGGTGGCCGCCGGCATTCCGGTGCGGTCGAGCCGCGGGCCGGCGGGTGGCTACCGCCTCGACCGCGGCTACCGCACCCGGCTCACCGGCGTCGGCTTGGACGAGGCCGGCGCGTTGGCGTTCCTCGGGCTCGCCGGCCCGGCCGAGCAACTCGGGCTCGGCGAGCTGCTGGAGGGCGCCCGGGTCAAGGTCTGGGCCAGCCTGGCCGGCGAGGCCCGGGAACGCGCCGGCCGGACCGCCGAGCGCTTTTACCTCGACCCGGCCCGCTGGTACAGCGCCCCCGAGCCGGTGCCCTGCCTCCCCCAACTCGCCGACGCGGTCTGGCGCGACCGCCGCACCCGCATCGAGTACGTCCGCGACGGGCGGCCCACCACCCGCAAGGTCGACCCGCTCGGGCTGGTGCTCGCCGCCGGCGACTGGTATCTGGTCGCCCTGTGCGACGGCCGGCGACGCACCTACCGGGTCTCCCGGATGCGCGCGGTGGACGTCCTTGACGAGCCGGTCGCCCGCCCGCCCCGGTTCGACCTCGCCGGATCGTGGACCGAGGCGCGCCGGGCCCTGGAGGACGAGGAGCCCGCCGTCGAGGTCACCGTACGCGTCACCGCCCGGGCCCTGCCCCGCCTGCGCCGGCTGGTGCCCGCCCCCGGGAAGGACCGGGTCCCGGTCACCGCGACCGGGGCGGTCGAGCTGACCGTCCCGTTCGAGAACGAAGGGTGGGCGCTATCGGCACTGCTCAGCCTCGGCACCGCCGTGAAGGTGCTGGCACCGGGCCACCTTCGGGAGCGGGTGGTCGATGAGCTACGCGCTGCCGCGGCTCAATACTGATCACCTGGTGCTGCCGCGCCCAGCCATGATCAAGTCCGCTGGCCACGTCGCCGGTCGGTGACGGCGGACCATACCCCGTCCGGCGGGAGTTTCTGAAGCCGCGTATGTGGCGACAACAGAGCTGGGAGGCTGGCGGAAACCCCTACGTCGGCAGGACCAGGCGACCGTGAGGAGAGCCCGATGGTGGACCGCGACGATCTTCCCGCGCCACGGCAGGGTCTGGTTGTCACACACTTCCTCACCGTGCGCGACGTCGCCGTCTCGCGGAAGTTCTACGCCGACATCTTCGGTGGGCAGATCGTCCTCGCCGAGAATCCGACAATCGTCAAGATCGCCAACAGCTGGATCATCATGAACCCCGGCGGCGGCCCCACCCCCGACAAGCCCGACATCACCCTGACCCCGCACGAGCCGGGCGACCCGGTCTCCGCGTTCCTCAACGTCCGGGTGGCCGACATCGCCGCCTTCTACGCCGACACCCGGGCCAAGGGCGGGCAGTTCCTGACCGAGCCGCTCGACCGCAAGGCGGAGGTGCGCTGCTACCTCCGCGACCCGGACGGCTACGTCATCGAGATCGGGCAGGCCACCGGGATGCTGCAGGGCATCTACGCCGACAAACCCGCCAGTTCGAGCTGAGACGCTCCCACCTGGTTGCACCGACGCGCAGCGCCGACCTTGGCAGGGTTTCATAAGCGAGTCGCCTCGTAGTCGGGGAGCGTGGCCGCGGTGGTCCGGGTTGGCGGGCGCATGGTCAGGACCAGTACGGCCAGCCCGGCGCCGAACTCACCAGCCCACCCGCGATCGCGGTCGGCTGCCTCATCCGCCAAGTCAGCACCGACACGGCCATGGTGCCCGACTGCGGAGGCCAGGCCCATGGGTGCGCACAGCACCGCCGACGCGACCGGCGAGAAGCCCAGCACACTCTGCAGGTACTGGGTCACCATCAGGCCCGTACCCGCCATGACGACCCCGGCGAAGACCAGCGCGACGAGTACGACCGTGAACGGGCGGTTGCGAAACAGCCGCAGGTCCAGCAGCGGCGTCTCCAGCCGCAACTGCCGGCGTACGAACAGCAGTCCGACGACTGCCCCGACGACGAGGGCCACGGCCGGCACGACCGGCACGCTCTCGACGGTCAGCTGCTTGATGCCGTCGACCATCAGCAGCACTGCCACGAGCGACAGCCCGACGCTGCCCAGGTCGAGCCGGCCGGCGTGGTCGCTGTGGAACTCGAGCAGCAGGACCGGCCCGACGAACAGCAGCAACACCATCGCCGGCACGGCCACCAGGAACACCGATCCCCACCAGAAGTGCTGGAGCAGGAATCCGCCAAACACCGGCCCGAACGCACCGCCGGTGAACTGGCAGCCCGCCCAGACCGCGATGGCCTGCCCGCGCTGGCGTTGGTCGCGGTCGTACCTGCCCGTCAGGCGGCCACTTGGATCGCGACAACACGAACTGGGGGTGCCGCCGGGTGCCCGCCCCAGCCAGCCGCCGACGCGCTGGCCCGCGACGCCCCCCGGCCGTCGTAGAGTCCACGAACGCCACCACACCGACAACGCCGGCCACCAGCATGGCGAGGCTGGCGAAGGTCAGGAAGCGACGTCGTTGGTCCTTCAGCACCCAGCCGAGAAGCACGAGCAGCAGCATGGAGAGCAGCCCGGCACCGCAGCTGATCGCGAGCCCCAACCAGGCCCAGTCCGCACTTCTCGCACATGCGCCCTCACAACCCAAGGAGTTGGCGGCACCGATCAGGCCGACGCCGAAGAACATGGCCATCCCCAGAAGAACAACAGGGCCGTCCACAACGGCCCACCAACCAGTCGCTGGTTACGCACCACGGCACCTCCGGGCTCGATCGCGGCTGCCCCGGGACCGAGATCAGCAGCGGCACACAAGCCGGCCCCGACAGTTCGCTGGGCGAGCGATGCTAGATCACTATCTTTCGATTTAGGTTTTTAGCGTACCGGTCGGCCCATCTCCTTGCCTGAATCAACTCGGGCAGGTCGCCCGGGGAATGCTTGGTACCCGTCCGCAGGGAATCGCGCAGTCGAGCAGCCAGAACCAGCTCACCCATGTCCTCAGCAAGAATCAACGCTTGAACACGTCGTGCGACGTGACTGGCCTTATCCTGCCATGCATAGACGTCACCGCGCACGACTTCCGACTCCGACGCCAGGACATCGATCAGATCCCGCCTGTCTCTGAGGAATGCACGCTCTGCACTGATGACTGTCTCAAAATAATTGACCTGCTCCGCCGTAAGCACCTTCCTCTCGGGCCAGAAGATGCCGGAGAGCCTCGGGCGCAGGCGAACCGCCATACGGCCGAACTCGTCCATGGGCGACCCCAGTCGAGCGTCACCGACGTTCATGGATACCCTCACCAGCCCAGCTGGCTCCTCCTCAAGCCAGGTGACGCATTCCAGATCGCTTTGCTGCCACGTAGCGACCCCGCGGCTGGCGATCACAGCGTCTTCGGGTATTACCCCGGCCTCGGCCAGTTGCCGGAATATGCTCGCCGCTGAAACCCGTCCCATATGCCATCTCCCGGTCCCAATAACTCATCGGCTCGACGGCAACTCCGGCCCCGGCCTCGACTGCCGGTAGTGTGCGTACAGAAGGTCCAGGCGCTTACGCCCGTGGCGTCGGGCATTTTCCCGAATCTTGTCCGCACTCACACCGGCAACGAGGCTTTCGATGTCCTCCGCCTGACAGCGCTCCTCCGCACTGAGGACGCGATGCCCGGTCCTGGCCTCGACTCTGAAGGCACTGTTTCGCGCCGCCATTGAGCAGTCTTCCAGGGCAACCACCGCGCTCGCTGCGAGCGTCCCCAGCGCCGCGTGGAGGACGACGGCTCCATAAAGGGCGTGAGCAGCGGGACCGGGAAGCTCGTCCCCGACGTGCATTTCACGCATCCGTTCAAGAGCCTGACGCGTTGACGAGTATCGCGAAGGATCACCTGGAACAGGCGTCCAGAGCATTTCCAAAGCCTCGTGGTAGCGGTCCAGATCATCCCGGCGGCCATCCTCAGAAACCACCCGGAACAGGACGCCAATCGCCCGCTCCGCGCAGGCGGCAGAGAAGAGAGCAGCCTGTTCGATTGAGGCAGTCTCCGCGAACTCATCGGCGTTCACCAACAACCGCTCCTTCCGTCGCTGAGGAGTGCTGCTGCAGAATTCTGGCCGCCCGCCACTGGGATCGGCTCGACTCAACAACCGGCGACCGCCTGCGAAAGGCCGCCGGCGGTGCGGACGTGAGGTTGGACCCGTCGCGGATCCAGCCTCACGTCTGTCGGCGTCATCAGCGCCCGTCACTGACGTGCGACGCCGTGCGGGTCAACGTCCGAGCGCCTCGTTGACGAGCCTCTTCTGAAAGGCGATCGCCTCAAGGCACCTGACGTTCGCTCGCTCGGCTTCCACCGTCCGCTCAGGCAGTTCCTCTCGATCGAGAAGGCCTTCGTAACAGAAAGAGAAGACACCGTAGAGAACCTCACCGGTCAGCCCCTCAGGCGCATCGGCGCAGGCCAAAAGAGCCGACAATATGTGCGAAGTTCCGGGCTCGTCCGCCAAGTCCAGGACATCCTGGTACTCGTCGAGCATCTCCTCGGGGAGACCGATCTTGTCCCCGCTGGCCGACACCGCTTCACGGCCGGCCGCCATTCCGCGAAACAGGTAGTCGCTGATCTCCCCTGTCTCAATCTGGCCCATTGCGTCGCGGGCCCACTCCATCGCCGCCATCGCCATGGCCAGCCGTTGAGGGGGCTGGATATTCTGCAACTCGTTCCGCAAGGGCTGCATCTCATGATCCCAGAGAAGCAACTGTTCCTCCAATTTGCGCTATCGGTTCGCGTGACTGGCATAGCTTCGCGAACAGGGCCACCCGGCGCATTGGGTACGGCTAGTTAGCTAACGGAGACTTTGAAAGCCGCCATTCGAAGTCGCCACGTCGTGGATGACCATCAAGAAGTGCAGTCAACGTCGACGTCGGTACGCCGGCAGGAAGGGTAACGGCAATCACGCGGGCGGCGTGAGCGTCGACCTCACCTCCAACTTGCGAGAGGTGCGACTCCATCCCTCTTAGATCCTCGATCTCCAACTCCCGGCGGTAGTAGATCTGCACCGCATAGTAGCCGCCGTCACGGATAACCTGGTAGCTTCGCCCCTCATTCTCGATGCGAAGGGTGTCGCCTCGAGCCATCCCATCTGCCATCAGCGGCGAGCGCTCCAACTGATAAAGTTCCGCGCCGACGGGAGTTACGAGCAGTGGTTCGAACGAATCCTCACCCGCTCACGTCCTGCCAATCAACACCTGAACGACTTCCGCCAAGGCAATCAGTCCCGTTCCTCCGTATGGGGCCCCACAGCTTCCCCGATCCGCACAAGACCGACCCAGTTTGGGCGCACCCGAGTTCTTGGCACGTAGGTTACAGGCTGCGCCCTCTAGACAGAGGTCGATCAAGGTCAGGTTGCCATCGTTGGACTTTGCCTCATCTCGGTGACCTACGTGGAAATTGTCCGGATTGTTGGACGTCTGCCCACACCGCCAGCAAGTTCCGATGAACCGGCCGTTGACCTCGTCGTCTTACCGGCCGCCGTCTGCGACACCGTCCGGTCGAACGGGTCGTACACGTAGGTCGTCGACTTGGCGTTCGCACCGACACCCGCGGTGGTCTTCGCCGTACGGTCGAAACCGTCGTAGTAGTACTTCTGCGCCCGCTCACCACCGACCGACACCGTGTCCAGCCGGCCCAACGGATCGTAGTTGTACGTCGACGTCACCCCAGCCGTCGTGGTGGAATGCAACCGGTTCCGGTCGTACTTACTCGTCCTGGTGACACCCTCGATCGTCTGCGACACCGTGTTGCCATTGGCGTCGTAGACGGAGCGAGGCCGGACCCATTCGTGGGTCCGGCCTCGCGCCTTCCGGCATCGTCAGAACAAGGTGCTTCTCAGAGAATCACCAGAACTCTGGATTCTCCCACTGGACACAGGTAGGCCGCTGCCCACCGGATAGACAGAACTCCTTGACCGCTCGACGTATTAGGTCGATGGGAATCTCCGAATGCGCTGGAAACTCGGTCATATGATTTACGCACGAGTAACGAACCTCGGTACGACCCTCTTGTAACCCGACCGTCGTCCAGTTTCCGCTGGCATCCATGAACTCAAGAACGCCGACCTGAAGGCTTTGATCAGCACCGACCAACAGCTCGTGATCGGGAGCACCGGAAGGCAGGGTTGACCGTTCCAGGGAATGCAATTCCGCCAGGTTCTGGTGGATCGGTCCCGCCAACAGGGAGTCAATCAGCTCGTCCACATCCTCCGGCGCAACAAGCAACTCACGCTTGTCGCCGTGCTGTGGGCGATAGTACGCCTCCACCCGGAACTGCATCAACGACGCTCTCCGCATGGCCAGTATCGTAAACCTACTGGAGCCCTTAGCACGAACCAGCGCTGAGCGCTCCGACGCCCGTGGGATCAAGGCCACCCGTTCATCGGAGAACATGGATCGCGGGAGGCCGCATGGCGTAGTCGTCGACAGGAACCACGTTGAATCCCGAGGCGTGCAGAATACCGATCATCGCGTCACGCATAGATGTCGCGATGGCCATGAAGAGTTGTATCGCAGGAGCGTCCGGGCGGCCCTCCATCGTGGATTCGGCAACCGCGCCGGTGAGGGCATCTGCCGGTCGCCAGTCGACAAACACGCCGCCCATTTCATCATTGCCGTGGTCGATTTCAATTTCGGCGCCAGCCGGCCGAGGAGAGTCGCCTGCGGAATGGTTGGGGATTCCAGCGAGATCGAGCGCCTCACGTACTCGCTGCGCTAAAACGCGCCAAGCAGCCACCGTCTCATCGGACGCTCGATATGCTTCGAACATCAACATCACCAACTCGGAAGAAGCGATGACCCATGCGGAACCGAATATGTGGCCCTCGCACCATCGGCGAGATAATTAGCGATTTTAGGGCACATACGTCGCATACCGATCGCTCGCCGGCACGGCCGCCAGGAACACCGATCCCACCAGAAGTCCCAGAGCAGGAATCCGCCAAACACCGGCCCGAACGCACCGCCGGTGAACTGGCAGCCCGCCCAGACCGCGATGGCCTGCCCGCGCTGGCGTTGGTCGCGGTCGTACCTGCCCGTCAGGCGGCCACTTGGATCGCGACAACACGAACTGGGGGTGCCGCCGGGTGCCCGCCCCAGCCAGCCGCCGATGCACTGGCCCGCGACGCCCCCCTCCCCCCCGGCCGGGGCGTGGCCGTTCAGCCCAGTTGCAGCAGAGGGTGCACGGGCATTACCGGTTTCCTGAAATCATTCGACACCCGCTCGACTCGAAAGCCTCACAATCGCCTCTGCGATTTGCGTCCGCAGCGCATACCGTTCTGGCGCCTTGATACACAACATCCGGTCACGGTAGGATCTCTCATTCAATCCAGCTCCGATCAAGGCGCGCCCATCAGCAGCTTGCCACTCAAATTCAACGCCAAGAAGAGTCGTTTTCAACCGCGCAAAGATGGGTTCGTTACATCCATCCGACCGCTCGGTGATCCAGTCGCAGGCAGCCCACACTTCTGTTGAAGACACGCGGAAGGCCAGCTCAGCGGACTCACTTTCCAGCTGCGGGTCACACATTGCATGCGCCAGCTGGATTGTGTGGTTTTGCACATGCGGGAGGCCCGTTTCCTGCCAGTCGACATTATCAAGATAGCGCTTGAAATGCGATTCCAATGGCAGGGTTTCGGTCGGCCACATGACGTCGTTCCACACCACTGGCCCTACCTCGACCAGATCGACCACGTGATCGACGAGTTGGAAGTGAGCCGAGTGGAGCAGAGGTACGCACCTCGCCAACGAAAGCAAGCCGAGAGACTGAATCAGCGCCAAACGTCCGCCAGGATCAACCACTTCAGCCAACTCTCCAAGTGCGCTATCGGTTCACGTGATTGGTTTAATAATTTTCGGCGCTCATCAGAACGAATTGCGGCCACATTCACCGGTTAGGCGTCCGCCCTAGATGAATCCACCTAAGCAGCCCGCGCGGCCTACGTCGCGATACGCCAATCGGCGCCGGCACTGGGCCCCGAATTGAAGGAGTTTGGCTTCATTGGGCTCCCCAGGACTCCCCAATGAGCGAAGTGCTCGCCCACTGGCGTGGAGCGGGCACCGCATATTCCCGCCTTACCTTAGGGGCGACCAGCCTCCTCATCAGAGTAACCGTTTGCGATTACCTCAGCATATTTTCGCGAAAAGTCCTGACTGCGAAGAAGCAGGGGACTCGGATCGAAACTTGCCAGGTCCTGCGCTTCTCTCATCTCATTCAAGTCCGACCGCCGGGTTTCGCTTTCCAACTGAAGGAGATCGACGCCTTCCCCTTCCTCCGCCATAGACTCACTGGTCGCCATTTCTTCGCCCGCCTCGGCAAGTTCCTCCGCGTGCTCGAAAACGCGTTCCAATCGTTCCAAATCCTGCGGCGCGGACAAATAGTCGAGAACCTCGGCCGCTAATACAAGATGGTCGACGATCTCCGTCTCGAATGGCAGACCCTCTGGATCGCTTGCTCCCAAAGCGCGCTCGACCAGACTTCTCACGGGCCTGATCTCTTCGGTTGAAATTGCCGTTCCGGTGATCGCCTGACGGTGGAACCGTGATCCATCAGCCAATGCCTGCGACAACGCCTCCCGGTGCTGTTCGAACCAGGGCGAGAACTTCGGATCCTGATTAAAGCCGAAGTATCGGACGAGGACTAGAGCCGCGATACTCTGCCGCGCTGCAGGGCTGAGCAGAGACGCTTGGCTCATGTCGTCCTCCAGGTCCGTCACCTGAATATCCTTTCGCCCATGTAGTTGAACATCTTGCCGAGATACTTCAATCTGCCGAGGAACTTGGGCCCTCTCAAAGACATCCCCCGGTCCCGGGTTGAGTTTTCACATGGCGGGCAAACGTTGCGGTTCGCTCCACCGCCGAGGAACTCCCAGCCCTGTTTGTCCATGTAGTCCAGGGCCGTCATTTCAGCATGACCCTTGCCGTTAGCAAATACGTCGCCAGCCGTCGCATCGAGCTGATTCTTGATCTTCTTTGGCACGTACTTCCGGTTGGAGGCAACGATGGTGCGCACGTTGCCGCCTTGGTCGCGCGCGAGAACGACGGCCGTCGTGTCGTTCTCATAGGCCCATCCGCCCTTCTCCTGCTTCGGGTCCTTGAGCCCCTCGTGAAGCTGCTTTGCCCGGTCCCCAGCCAGTTCATCGTAGTCAGGGCATTCGTTGTGGACTAGTACGGTCTGGCCGCCGACCAGAATGTAGTAGTTGTGGTCCGCATCGACGGTGAGGTTGTAGACACGTTCGTGCCGCCGCTCGTGCTCTACAGCGGTGATCTGGACCCAGACGCCAGAAGACGTCCGCAACCACATGCCCGACTTGAGCGTGTCGGCAGTGACCCAGCGTCCCGCATCCGGAAGCCAGTAGTGGTGACCAGCCGTTGACGTGACCTTGCCGGTGGCATCGCCATCGCTGCCGTCAATATCAAGGGTCAGGGTGACGAGCTTCTTGTCACCCTCGTGGTTACGGGTGTCCGTGACCTGACGGTCCCTGGTAACACCCAACTCGACATCCGTAGCCTTGATCCAGTCGCCTTCCTGGAGGTCCTGAATGGCCTTGGTCGAACCATCGGCCATCAGGACCCTGGTGCCGGGAACAAAGCTGTTAGTCTTGCAGCTCGGACCCGAGGGCCTTGTATCCTTCGGGTGTTGCTGGGGAGCGCCTTCGATCCGTCGGTGGTCGCGTTGACGGCTTTGCGGGTGTCGTTGGCGGTGTCGATGCCGTCGGCGATCTTCTTGCCGGTCTTCGCCAGCTTCGCTGCGGCGACCGCGTTCCCGGCGAGGGGAATCGCCGAGGCCATGGACATCGCCGCGTCGACGTAGTTGCCCTCGGCCAGATACCAGATGCCGTTGGCGACGTCGGCGACCTCACCGATCACCGGCACCATGCCAGCGACGTCCAGGGCGGCGTGGCCGATGTCCGACCACGACATCCCGAACAGGTGCCCGTCCAGCTCGATGAAGCTGATCGGATTACCGCCGGCGAACGCGTACCGGTTACCCGTGAACGGGTCCATAGCCAGACCCATGTCCGCCATGGCGCCGCCGTAGGTGTCCCGGGTCAGGAACCGGTTCAGGCCCGGATCGTAGTTACGGAACCCCATGTCGTAGGTGCCCGAGCCCGCATCCCACCGGGAGGCGTTGAACCGGAACCTCGCTCTCCGGCTGCACACCCCGGCGGGTCGGACTTCTCCGCCTTACCGGCAACCTTCCCCGCAGTATGTCCATGCCCAGGTGGGTAACAGCGTGGTCTTCGACCCAAGGGTCTTCGACACCGTCCGATCGAACGGCGCCCACTGAACACAAACCGGCACCGTTTTCAGCCAGACCACTGGGATCAGGCTGCGCTTCGACGTCACGCGGCCAACATGCGTCGGCGCCCGCCCCAAGCGAGGGCGGGCGCCGACTACTGATGACGGCCCATGTCAGTCGGATCGCCCCGCGCCTAGTTCTCTTGCCGTTGCTGAATAAAAACCTCGCCATCGGAGACACTGCCGGCACGACGTGCAGCAAGACGGATCTGCTCGTCCGACAGCTCTCGAATGAATGATTGGGCTTCATGGATGCCATTTCCGTTGCCAACACGAAGCATGGCGATGAACCAACGAAGGCTTTCGACCAGGTCCACGGGCGTTCCTATGCCGTCACGGTACCAGCATCCCGCAGCGTACATACACCCGGCTTGACCAACCTCAGCGCCCCGAAGGTACCAACTCAGCGCCTCGGCGTCCTCATCAACGGCTGCGAGTTCATTCCCGAGATGCGGATACGCCTCAACGACACCGGAATTCGCAGCAATGCGCAGCCAATGAATCGCGGCGGCCGAATCTCGTTCAACCCCTTCCCCCTTCAGGTAGCGAAGACCGAGGTTGTAAGCGGCAATACCGTCGCCGCCCTCGGCCGCGGATCGGAACAGCTTGAGCGCGCGGGCTGGATCTGCCTCAATCAGCTCTCCTTGGTGGTAGAGGAAACCAAGTGATCTTTGCGCGATCGGATCGCCTTCGTCTGCGGACTTCCTCAGTAGTGCGATTGTCTCTGCGGGAGCGTCAACATACTGCATAAAGATGACACCTAAATAAGTACGAGCGCTTGTATCGCCCTCGTCAGCAAGAGCCTTAAGCGAAGGAGCAAGGCGAAGTATCTCGTCAACGACGTCCCGATCACCGCGCCGAGCGGCCTCCAGATACCACCGAGCCGCTGCCACAGGCGAGCCAACCCGGATAAACAATCTTCCAAGATCTCTTGGAGCGTCTCGCTGACCTCTTGCGGCAGCCTTGTCCAACGCTTTTTCCGCAGCGACTAGGTCGACCTCCACCCCCTGCCCGTACGCGTACATCACGCCGATCATACGCAATGCGTCGACATTCCCGAGCTCTGCGGAGCGGCGATACCAGTAAAATGCCGTTTTGTGGTCCGCTTCCACACCGCCGCCTGCTGCATAAATCGCGGCAAGATTATATGCGGCTTCAGAGTTCCCGAGATCAGCCGCCTGCTCGTAGTATTCGACCGCACGACCCTTATCAACCGGCTGCCCACGCCCGCTACTGGCCATCTGCCCGAGCAGCAGTAGTGCTCGCCCGTCTCGACCAGCATCGGTCAGAAGCCGAATCGCCTTTCCGAAGTCACCGCGCTGCGCTGCCGACCGGCCCCGTTCATAGAAGTCCATGATTTCCCCTAAGCAGTGGTTCGCGAGAATCTTGATTAGGCAATCCGGTCTCAGACCTTGAGGTCTACCTAACTCCAGGTTCAGCCTTCCATGGTCGTTTGCATCGTCAAACGGCGCGTGCGCTGCCTCGCCCCTAGGAGATCAGCAAGACAGAGTGTCGCATACCCGGCGGACCCAGGCTCCATCTGGTGCAGGCTTAGACGCACCAAGCGACGACTCGGCGGCCCGCTGTCTTGTATGCGGAGCTCGCGCCCACGGCGCGATGGAATGGGCTGCGACCAGATCGTGGAGCCGGTCGCGCATGACGCGGCTGGGAACAGCAGGATAATGCTGATTAGAAGAACCGCGGGTGGCCCGGGAATTTCTCCCGGGCCACCCGACATCTTCAGGCC
The DNA here is from genome assembly GCF_043204735.1 of Micromonospora sp. NPDC047740. Classification (NCBI taxonomy): domain Bacteria; kingdom Bacillati; phylum Actinomycetota; class Actinomycetes; order Micromonosporales; family Micromonosporaceae; genus Micromonospora; species Micromonospora sp. NPDC047740. The sequence continues at coordinate 158,415 of NZ_JBIDCT010000003.1, read as the reverse complement.
CCCTCGACCCCCCATCTGCCGTCTGGTCTAAATACGTTCGTGCCGGTAGGATCGGTCACCCGTTGCGTCTTGCCACGATGGGCAGCTCTCCGAATGAACCAGTCAATACAGTCGTCACACATGTCGAGATCAACCTCGATTGGTGCATCAGGATGCAACAGCGCCATCTGCCTTTCAGCGTGTGACGCGTAGTACTTCCCCGGTACGCCATGGTCAAGGAAGGCAGGCACCGCCGGGGTGGGAACGGCGCCCATTTGGTGGGTTTCGGCCAGCACGTCTTCAGGTGAGACAGAGCGGTTGTACGCAGGCGGTGCGTCTCCCCAACCGCTAAGGGTGCTATCCCCCTCCGCATGCGCCGATGCCTTTTTGGGGACCGACGGCTTACAAGGGTCCTCGTTGTGGACGAGTACCGGCTCGTCGCCAGCGAGCACGTAGTAGCTGTGGACGCCGTCGACGGTGAGGTTGTGGACTCGCTCGTGTTTGACGGTGTGCTTGACCGCGGTGATCTGGACCCAGGTGCCGGCGGCGGTCTGGAGCCACATGCCGGGCTTGATCTGCTCGGCCTTGGCCCACATGCCTGCGTCGGGGAGCCAGACCAGGTGGGCATCAGTGGAGGTGATGCTTCCGGTCTTCGACCCGTCCTTACCATCTAGGTCGACGGTGAAGGTGACGAAGGTCTTCTTGCCTGCAACGCTACGGGCGTTGGTGACAACCCGGTCCTGGTTCTGGCCGTTCTCAACGTCGGTGGCCAGAACGCGGTCGCCTTCCTCCACCTCCTCGATGGCCTTACTGCTGCCGTCGGCCATCACGACCTTCGTGCCGGGCACGAAGCTGTTCGGACGGATTGGACACGACGGTGCCTCGGTGTCCTTCGGCTTTGGGGCACCGGTGGACGGTGCCGCCTTGGAGGCGTCGACGGTTGCCTCGACGCCCTTCTCGACGTCCTTGGCGGTGTCGATGCCGTCGGCGATCTTCTTGCCGGTCTTCGCCAGCTTCGCTGCGGCGACCGCGTTCCCGGCGAGGGGAATCGCCGAGGCCATGGACATCGCCGCGTCGACGTAGTTGCCCTCGGCCAGATACCAGATGCCGTTGGCGACGTCGGCGACCTCACCGATCACCGGCACCATGCCAGCGACGTCCAGGGCGGCGTGGCCGATGTCCGACCACGACATCCCGAACAGGTGCCCGTCCAGCTCGATGAAGCTGATCGGATTACCGCCGGCGAACGCGTACCGGTTACCCGTGAACGGGTCCATAGCCAGACCCATGTCCGCCATGGCGCCGCCGTAGGTGTCCCGGGTCAGGAACCGGTTCAGGCCCGGATCGTAGTTACGGAACCCCATGTCGTAGGTGCCCGAGCCCGCATCCCACCGGGAGGCGTTGAACCGGAACGCGTTGTACGGCTCCTCACCCTCCGGAGCAGCGCCCGGCTTGTCCACACCGGTGAACTGGGACTCGTCGTCCTTGCCGTACGCCGTGTAGCCGTAGGTGGCGCGGGTGCTGCCGTTCTCCTTGGTGATGCCGATGACGTCACCACGCGGCCGGTAGATGAACTGCGAGTACTCCCGGCTGCCGTCGTCCTTGTGCTTGATCTGGGTCAGCTGCTGACCCCACGGCGCGTACTGGTACGACTTCTCCGCCTTGCCGGCGACCTCCTCACGCAGCACCTGGTTGTCCATCCCCAGGTACGTGAACAGCGTCGTCTTACCGGCCGCCGTCTGCGACACCGTCCGGTCGAACGGGTCGTACACGTAGGTCGTCGACTTGGCGTTGGCGCCGACCCCGGCGGTGGTCTTCGCCGTGCGGTCGAAACCGTCGTAGTAGTACTTCTGCGCCCGCTGGCCACCGACCGACACAGTGTCCAGCCGGCCCAACGGATCGTAGTTGTATGTCGACGTCACCCCAGCCGTCGTGGTGGAGTGCAACCGGTTCCGGTCGTACTTACTCGTGCTGGTGACACCCTCGATCGTCTGCGACACCGTGTTGCCATTGGCGTCGTAGACGTACGACTCGGTCGAGGTGCTGTCGCCGGTCTTGTCGAGCCGGCTGATGCGGTCCTGCGGGTCGTAGGTGAAGGTGTAGGTGTTGTCGATGTAGTCCGACGAGTTGTCGGCGTTCATCAACTTGAGCACGTCTCGCGACGGGTGGCCGTTGGCCTGATACTCCAGCGTGTGCTCGGCGACGGTCGCCCCGCCGGAGGTCTTCTCCAGCTGGTGCTTGGTGGCGCCGTCGAGGTAGTACTCGAAGTCCACGGTGTTGCCGTTGGGCTTGGTCTGCTTGAGCATCTGCCCGCGAGCGGTGTAGGTGAACGACGAGATCTGCTGGTTGCCCGCGGTCGGCGAGTCGGCGTTGGTCACCTTCGCGACCATGTCCCGCGCGTCGTACTCGATCTTTGACCAGGTCAGGTCGTGGGTCGAGGTGAGCGGGTTGCCGTTGTCGTCGTACGTCAGCGCCGTGGTGTTCTTCGGCGTCGCGTCGGTGGCGCCGGTGAACTCCTTGACCGTGGAGATCTGGTTGAGCTGGTCGTAGGCGATGTCGTACCGGCTGATCTTGGCCCCGGGGCTGAGGTCCTTGACCTCGACCAGCAACCCGTTCGGGTTGTACTTGTAGGTGAACTCCTTCTTCTCGTTGTCGACGTCACCGGCGTTGTCCCGCACCAGCTTGACCGAGTCGGCGAGGACCTTGCCCGTCGCCTGGTCGGTGAGGGTGATCTTCTGGATGCCGTCCTCGACGAACGCGTAGCTGCCCAGGCTGATCCAGGCGCCGGTGTTCTGGGTCTGGTTCACCGTCTTGGTGACGCTGCCACCGTTGTGGGTGATGGTGAACTTCGCGTCCGTCGCGGCACCGGTGACCTGCGGGTGCCGCACGAACACCTCGTAGCTGCCGTCGCGGGGGACGTTCAGCTGCCAGTTGAACTGGGCCGAGCCGCTGCCCGCCGGCGCGGTGGCCACGTCGTAGCCCCACTGCCCGGTCGCGCCGCCGCTGGTCCAGGTGCCCTGGCTCGCGGTGTTGTTCGAGTCGGAGTTGTCGACCAGGATCACGTCCTTGCCGACCGGCAGGCCGTCCTCCGAGCGCCCCTTCTCGTTGCCGGACGGGTAGTAGTCCCAGGTCATCGTCCGGGTCGTCGACCCGCCGGCCGAGCTCAGCGTGTTCTTGGTCTGCTGGCCCAGGTCGTTGTAGTCGTACGAGTTGACGATGTCCCACGGGTCCTTGGACGTCTTGGTCCACCCGTTGTCGTAGTAGGTGTATTCGGTGTCGTTCCGGACGCTCTGCCCCTCCGACGGGGGCGCGCTGACCTTGGTCAGGTTGCCGATCTCGTCGTAGGTGTAGAAGGTCTTGTCCGGCGTGTTGTAGCGGCTGTCGTCCTTGTCGTAGGACGACCACTCCTCCTTCTTGCGGTTGAGCGCGTCGTACACGGTCACCACGGAGAAGTCGTCGGCATCGTCGGTGGTGTTCACCCCGCGCGGGGTGATCCCCTTCGTCTGGTTGCCGACCTGGTCGTACTCGTACTTGGTGGTGCGGTAGGTGATGGTGCCGGCGCCGTCCTTGGTGTGCGGCACCTTCGACTCGATCAGCGCGCCGCGGGCGTCGTACGTCGCCAGCGACTCGTTGCCCTCGGCGTCCGTGGTGCCGAGGGTCAGGCCGTCCTTGTCGAATCGGGCGGTGGTGAACTTGCCGAGCGCGTCGGTGGTCTTCACGACCCGGTGGTTCCAGTCGTACTCGTACTTGGTCGTGAAGTCGTTCTCGGCGCTGGCGGTCTTCTTCGCGTCGTACAGGACCGTGACGTTGCCGACATTGTCGTACTCCGAGACCACCTTCTGGCCGAGGCCGTTGGTGACCTCGATCGGCTGGTAGATCGCGTCGTACTTGGTGGTCGTCGTGTAGTCACCGACCTCGGGAGTCAGGTTGCCCTGCGGCTCCGTGACGGTCAGGACGTTGCCGACCTTGTCGTACGTCGTGGTGGTCTTGCGCTCCGGGTCGGTCGCCTCGTCCTTCGGCGCGTACGACTCGATCACCTGGTCGGCCTTGTCATAGACCGAGGTCGACACCGTCCCGTTGGCCGCGTACGCCGTGACGATGTTGTCGTTGGCGTCATACACCGAGGCCTTGGTGGTGATGTAGCGGTTGTTGGCCGCGTCCATCGGCTCGACCTTGTCCTTCGGCCGCCCGAAGGTGTCGTACCCCTGGGTGACCTTGGCGTTCTTACCGTTCTTGACCTCGAGGACGTTGCCCCGGTCGTCGTACGTGAAGTACGAGAGCCCGTTGCCGGCGTCCTTGATCCTCGCCGGGTAGCCGCTGGCGTGGAAGTCGAGGTACTCGGTGGTGTTGCCGTTGGCGTCCTTGGCGGCGACGAGCTGGCCCCAGTCGTCGTAGGTGTTCCGGCTCGTGTAGTCGCCATCGGTCGCCGTGGTGTTGCCCACCGGGTCGGTGACCGTCTCGACGTCACCCTCGGCCGTGTACGTGAAGGTCCACTTCCGCCCCTCCGAGCTGGTCTTGCTGACCACCTCGGCCACGTACCCGTTGAGCTGGCGCTGGTAGGTCAGCGCCGTGCCCGGCCAGCCGTTGCGGACCGCCTCGGCGTCCTTGACCTCGGTCGGGTAACCGGTCTTCGGGTCGTACGCCCAGGTGGAGACCGCGCCGTTGGCCTCCTCCAACCGGATGACGTTGTGGTCGTCGTCCCAGCCGAGCTTGGTGACCTCGTTCTTCGCGTTGGTCGTCTGGTACGCCCGGCCGTAGCCGTCCAGCAGGTACTGGGTGGCGTGGTTCTCGGCGTCGGTGACCGTGGCGTTGATGTTGTTGCCCTGCGGGCCGTCCGGGTCGACGTAGCCGAACTGGGTGAGGTAGCCGAGCCGGTCGGTGTAGGACTTCGTGGTCCAGTGGAACTTCGGGTCGTCGCCGGTCTGCGGGTAGTTGTAGACCAGGCTGGTGGGGTTGCCGCGCGGGTCGGTGACCTTGACCAGCTTGACGTTCTTGTTGCCCTGCGTCATGTCGTAGGCGAACTTGAACGTCTTCGGCGCACCGTCGGTCGACCCGGCTCCGTCGATCAGCTCACCGAGCAGGCCCTTGTCGGTGTAGGTGAAGGTGAGCTTGCGTCCCGAGACGTCGGTGATCTGGGAGATGTGATCGATGATCTTCGGGTTGGTCAGGTTGGTCGCGGACTTCCGCGTCCAGGTGGTGTCGTCGATGTAGTCGAACGCCTGACCCTTGGCGTAGTAGTCGACGGTCAGCGTCTTGCGACCGGTCGGGTCGGTGATGTAGCGGAGGAACTTGGTCGGCTTGTTGTTGGACTTCCGCTCCTCGTAGGTGAAGAGCATCTCGTTGCCGTTGTTGTCCACGATGCTGGACAGGAAGCCCTCGCAGTCGTAGAAGAACTGCGTCCGATCCGGCCGGGTCAGCACCCACGCCCTGCGTTCCTGGGTGTTGGGCTTGCAGTCCACGCTGCTGTTCTTCTGCAGGTAGAGGTGAACTCCCTTGGGGCTCTTCCACTCGTTCGCTGCCGCGTCCCAGGTGAACCAGTGGCTGGTGCCGTCACCGTCGGTCAAGGTGACCTTGGTGGGGTTCGGGTTGGGGTGGAAGTCGAGAGGGGCGCCGAGGCGCATCATCGACGAGGCCTGCACCGACCATCCGTAGCCGGCGACGGTGTCGGACGTGTCGAGGGAGTTGTAGGACATCCGCACGAACGTGGACAGCCCCCGGGAGGGGTTGTTGAACGCGTTGTACGACCAGACCGTGTTGCCGGAGTAGAGGTTGTTCATCAGGGTGCCGCCGGCGCCGGTGTTCTTGCCCGCGTACGAGTAGAACTTCTCCAGGCCGAGTTGGTCGGAGGTGGGTTCCTCCACCGCGACGTTCTGCGGCAACGGCTGGATCGCCGGCGTGGTTTCCGACAGTTTCTTGCCGGTCAGCTTGTTGCGCAGGTCCCACTTGAGCACGTAGTCGGTGCGCTTGTTGCCCTCCGTCGAGGACGGCGGGGTCTTCACCTGCGCGTTGACGTCGACCGTGCCGCCGGCGGGAACGCTCTTGGGCAGCGGGGTGACCACCTCGAAGCTGGGGTCCGCGCCGTCGGTGGTGCCGTCGGCCCGCTTCCAGTCGTAGCCGAGTTCCCAGTCGGTCGGGTTCCAGGTGGTCAGGGTCGGGTTGGACAGGGTGACCGGTACCGTGTACGTGGCGTTCGCGGTCGCCACCGTCGGGGTGGACGCCGCGTAGTAGGTCGACTCGCCGGTCTGCTCGAGGTAGGTGACTTCGAGGGTCGGGCGCAGCAGCGGTTCCTCACCCTCGGAGGAGAGCAGCATCGCGCGGGCGGTCTGGTTGACCTCGTCGCGCTGGCGTAGCAGCAGGCCGTAGTTGCTGGCCGGGGTCTTGACCCAGCCGTCCACGGCGGTGGTGACGTCCCAGGTTTCCCATTCCGGGTCGTTGGTGAAGCCGTTGAAGCTGGCCTTCCAGGCGGTGTCGTAGTCACCACCGGCCGTGGTCCACGCGTTCACCCCGTCGTAGGTGTTCCAGGTCGCCTTCGTCTCGTTGAACGCCCGCTTGAGCTTGTAGACGTCGACGTACTCGTCGGTGTCCAGACCGTCGTACAGGTAGGTGTTGTACATCCGCAGCTCGGCACCGACGATCTTCGCGTCGGTGGGGATGCCGGTCAGGGTGGGGAACTTGACCAGGCCGCGGGTGTCGCCGTAGTAGGACGAGTTGTTGCCCGGGCTGACGTACGGGTCACCGTCGTAGACGTTGACGTTCTCCGTCGGCCGCCCGGCGGACAGGGTGGTGTCGATGACGCCGTTCGAGCCGGTCGCGTCGGTCGCCGCGGTGCGGTAGATCCGGGTGATCTGGCCCGCCTTCGGCAGCATCGCCGGCTGCGTCGGGCCGGCGATGAGCTGCCCGTCGCGGGTCTTCACCGCGATCATGTAGTAGTAGAACTTGCGGTCCATCGGGTTGGTGTTGTCCGCCGCTGTCGGGACCGCCGTGGTGTCCTGGTAGCTGCGGGTCGCCGTGGACACCGGCGCGATCAGCGTCGTCGCCGACGGGGTGAAGTTCTGGAAGATGCTGCGGTGCACCTGGTACTCGACGATGTCCGAACCCGAATACGCCGGCCAGTCGAGCACGGCACCGGTGGAGGTGATCGTGGTCGGCGGGTTCACCGCCACACCCGGCCGGCCGTAGGTGACGACCAGCTTCGGCAGGTTGAAGTCGCGGCGGTCGTTGTTGTACGCGTACTCGGACGCCTCGTAGATCGGGCCGCCCCGGCTCCTGGTCGCCTCGTCCAGCGCCTTGACCATGAGCCCGTGGTTCGGGTAGGTGCGGTTCACCCAGTCCTGCACCAGATTCCGCACCGGGAACGAGTTCCACACGCTCGACTTGGCGTACTTCTTCACCGCACCGGCCTTGGTGAACCGGACCGCGTCGGCGATGGCCGTCGTGCCCGGCACACCGTTGAGCACGACCTTGCCGGTGGTGCCCGCCGCGAACGGATGCGTCCCCAACGTCACCCACGCGCCCGCAGCCGTCGGGGTGCTCTGGTTGACGGGGTAGGTCTTCGACCCGCCGTTGTAATAGACGGTGTACGGGGCGTTGGTGGGCCGGTCCGACTCGCCCACGTAGTGCACCTCGACCTGGTAGTCACCCGCCTCAGTGATCGTCGGCACCCAGGTGTGGGTGTCCGAAGCGCTGGCACTGCCGTGGTAGCGGTAGTCCGCGTTGATCGCCTTCGGCGTCAACGTCGCGTTCCCCGAATACGGCCAGGAGCCGACCACCGACGTCCCGGAGTCCCCGTCGTCCTTGGTCACCACGTTGCCCGCCGGCGCGCCGGCGATCTTGCCGCTGACGGTGCCCCACGTCGCCGTGTCCTCGTCCCACGCCTCCAGAACCCGACGCACCTCCATCGGCACGTCGTACTGCCAGGCGGTGTGCGTCTGCGAGTAGTACAACTGCAACTGCGCGTCGTCGATCGGCGTGTTCTGCGGGATCGAGTCCAGGTTGAACTTCAGCAACGACCGCCACGCGCCACTGGACGTGGTGCCCACATGCAACGGCCACCTGACCTGGTCCTGCCCATAGGCGTGGTTCGGGTTGGCCGAGTAGATCTGGGTGTCCTGCCCGCCCAACGTGCCATCGGGCACCGGCTGGATCTTGATGGTCGGGTCGATGACCACCGGATACACCCGCGCCGGATCCGTCAACCACGCCGCGTCCGCCGACACGGTGACGGTGGTCTGCCCGTACACCTGCTGCACCCGCTGGGTGACCTTGTCCGACCACACCTTGCCCAGCGGCGAGGCCTTGTCGTCCTTCGAGTCGTACATGAACGGCGCCGGCATCACGAACACCGGCTCACCGCCACTCGCACGGACAAACGCGATCGACCCGTCCGCCCGCTGCCGCGCGGCCAGACCGGCGGCGTCCAGGGTGAACGTGTACGACACCGGCCCAACCGGCCGCTTCCGCAGGACGATCTCTTCCTTCAACGCCGTCGAGGTGACGTCGTACACCACGTCCGCACCACCGGCGATCCCGGCGTAGGTCACCGTCGAACCGGACACCTTCGGCGTCACGCTCTTCGCCGCGCCCGCCAGACCCAGCTCAAGGCTGCGGCCCTCGGCCTCGAACCGCACCAGATCCTTCGAACTGTCACCGAACAGGCTGGTGAAGGTGTTCGTGCGGTTGCCCTGCACGTACCCCTTCTCCGAGGTGGGCCGCACCGTGGTGTCAATGGCCTGCCACCGGCCCTGCGCATCCCGGTAATGCACCGGCACCGCCGAGATCTCCGCCTGCGTCCGACCATCCGACAGCTGATACGTCTTGGTGTTCGCCGTCCGCTCACCGGGCAACTCCCGCACCCGCTTCTGCGGCGGCCACTCCCTACCCTGCAGAGGCTTCTCCGCCTGGAACAGCCCAGCGCTGACCACCTCCGGCCGCGCCCCACCCGAACCAGAACCGACCAGCCCACGCGCGGCGTCGCCGAGCCGGGACAGCAGCCCGCCCTCGTCGTTCTTGCCGCTGCCCGCAGCCTGGTCAGCACGGTCGGGATCGCGGCCCGGTAAGGCCTCCATCCCGCCCAACGTGGCCACCAGGGCCACCACCAGCCCCCCGATCAGGAAGCCCCGTGATCGTCTCTTCACCATCACCCTCCGGTCCATCAGAGACACGACGAGTGAAGGCTAAAGATGATCGATATACCGGCCGATATAGATGGACGACATTCCCCGCTTGACCTGCGTTTGCGCCTGAGGGACCGGACGGAAGACGGTCACAGCACGGCGTTGACCGGTACCATCGCGACAAAAGAGGCAATTCCCTGCCAACCGAGATCCCGCCAGGCGGACCGTGGCCGGGTCGATTCGCCGGCGCGCAGGACATGCGCCGGCGCGAGCGGCACGGCGGCCAGCTCGGTGAGGTATTCACGAACCAGCGCCGGCAGGTGGTTGCCAGCGGGGCCGCCCGGGTGGAGCAGGTGGGCGTCGACGAGGCTGTCCAAGGCCCGTCGGATTCGCTGAGTGCTGACCCCGAGCTGGGCGGCAGCTCGATCCGCCAGTTCTGGCGCATCGGGGTGGGCACCGAGCAGTTCCAAGAGCTGCCCGGCCACCTCGTCCTCGGCACGGACAACAGCGACGATGCTGGCCAGGCTGGCCCGCACCGACAGGTCCCCGTCAGCGAGCAGGTCCAGCCGGTGGCGGTCGTCGCCGAGTTGGGCGGCCAGAGTGGCCATCGGCATGGTGGGCCACCGCGCCAAGCGGGCGCCGGCGATCCGCAACGCCAGCACCGAGCCGGCGCACAGTCGGACCAGTTCCGCCGTGGCCGCTCCATCCGCCGCCAACCGTTGCCGCCCCACAATGCTGGCCAGCAGGTCTCGTGCCTGCCCAGCACCCAGCGGCCGCAGCGCTACCCGCCGGATGCCGTCCAGGCTGCCGAGCTGCCGCGAACTGACGGCGATCAGGGCGGGCCCCGGACCGGCGGGAATCAACGGTCGCACCTGGGCCGCCCTCGTGACGCCGTCAACGACCATCAGCAGCCGGCGCCCGGCGACCAGAGAACGGAACCAGCCAGCCCGCTCGTCGCCGTCCTCGGGCACGTCGGCGGGGGCGACCCCCAACGCCCGCAGCACCCGGGCCAGTACCTCACCCGGAGTCACTGCACTGCGGTGGCCGAGGTCGACGAAGACCTGTCCGTCCGGGAAGTTGGCGGCCACCTGGTGCGCGGCGCGGATCGCCAGCGTGGTCTTGCCGCTGCCCGCCGCGCCGGTGACGATCACCGCGGCCGGTGTCGGACCGCGCAGCGCGGCGACCACGTCGGCGGTCTCCCGGACCCGGGCGACGACGGTGACCAGGTCCGCCGGGAGCTCCCGCGGCACTGCCCAGCCGGCAGCGGACCGCGTCTCGACGGCCGACATGACCAGGGGCCCAGCGGGTGTCGCCGGCGACAGCTCGGGCGCCCGATCGAGCATCGCTCGATGCAGGTTCATCAGCGCCTCACCGGGCTCGATGCCGAGCTGTTCGTTGAGGACGGCCCGCGCATCCCGATAGACAACGAGCGCCGCGGGCACCTCCCCACAACGGTAGAGGGCGAGCATGAGCTGCCCCCAGGCCCGCTCCCGCAGCGGATGCGCGGCGAGGTGACGACGCAGGTCGGCAAGCAGTAGTGCATGCTGGCCGGCGGCGAGTCGGGCCTCCGCCAGCTCCTCGAACACCTGCAACCGCTGCTCATCGAGACTGGCCCAGCGGTTGTCCAAGGCCGTGCCACGCGGCACTCCGTCACCGGAGGCGCCACGCCATTGCGCCAGCGCGCTGGCCAGCGTCCCGATGGCGCCGAGCGGGTCGGGCGTAGCCAGCATGCTGCGCCCCTCCTCCGCCAGCCGCTGGAACTCGGTCACATCCAGCTCATCCGCCGCCAGCCGCAGCTCATACGCATTTCGATGCGCGACGAGGCGGGCACCCAACATGCGCCGTAACACGGCGACGTGCGACCGCAGGTTAGCCACGGCGGAAGCCGGCGGGGCATCGGACCAGACCATGCCGGCCAGCCGACTGAGCGCGACGGGCCGGTTCGCATCGAGGGCCAGCCCGGCCAGAACCGCCCGCCGATTGGCCCCGCTAGGAGTGATGTCCTCGCCGTCCATGAGGACTTCCACCGGGCCTAGAAGCCGAATCCGTAGTTGCATGCCGCGCTCCCCCGTTGAACCCATGAGCGCGCTCAGGCTAGGGAAGCGATTCATCGGTCTGCAAGGCGCAAACCGGACAAGCCATCGTGACGAGCGTCAATATCCGCCAGCGGCGTGTCCGAGTAATACAAATGCCGACGAAAACGCCCAGTCCTTGACCCGTTACGAACAGTCACCGGGACCGGGCTCGACCGAACATGCCGCCGGCACCCTACACCGTGCCTGCCCCAACCGATCGGGCAGCGCTGCCCATCAGCTGACAGCACGAAGGCGATCGCTGAGGCGAATCATCAGCCGCCGAGGCTCCCTTGTCTGTCGCTCGCATGACGGTCGCCATGGCCGGTTGCTGTGCAGGGGATCAGGGGTGTTCGCTCAGGACGGCGCAGTCGTGGTCGGCGGCGGCGAGCAGCGCGGTCGCTGTGTCGAGCTGGCCGGTCCTGCGACAGATCACGGCGAATGCCCTCCATTTGAGCGGATCAACGGTGAGCACCGCCGCAGCCGGATGGTTGACCAGGAGGTCCAGCCGGATGGGGTCAGCCCCTGATCTCGATGCCTCAGCCAGGCACATCACGGGTAGCCCGAAGAGGCCACCCTCATCGGCAACCGCTGCGATCGCTTCGCCGACGGCCATCGAGCCCTTGGCGAACGCGATTATCGCGGATGTGTCGAGGATGACCCGGATGGAAAGGTCGTTCAGCGGATGGGTGCGGGCGGGCTGGTCCGGGCGCCTGGTTCGGGGGGATGAGTGGTGGCCGGGCCGCCGCTGTCCCGGGTAGCGCCACATGGGATAGGTGATGGTGCCGTCGGGCAGGCTGAACGGCTCGTGGGGAACGTAGCCGTGCCGGGCGTACAGGTCCCGCTCGGCGGTGGTTGTCGCCTCGGCGTATGTGGGGAGCAGGCCTTGGCCCATGCGGGCGTTGCTGGTGGCGAGCAGGGTGGCGGCGCGCCGGTTGCGGTGGGGAACGGGTGCCACGCTGAAGAACGCCAGGTGGTTGTGCGGATCGACAGGTCGGTGGGCGCGCAGGACGTCATCGAGGTGAAGGAAGCGGTCCAGGTAGTCGCCGCAGGCGACGGCGAGCCGCTCCCCGTAGTCATTCGGCGGTGGGACGGGACCGTACCGGTGCAGCCACACGGCGGCGGCGGAATGATCCTTCAGGAGGTAGGCCTCGCCGAAGAGCAGAGCGTGTTCGGCCCAGACCCGGATGACGGCGGCGAGCACGTCACGCCGGCGGTGCCTCTCGGGTACGAGCCATGCGCCGACGGCGCTCTCGGCGAAGGGGCCGACGACAAGATCGACGATCTCGGGGATGTCTCCCCATCGGGCACGGCAAACGGGCAGGGTGTTGCTCACGGACCTCTCCTGTTGGTGGGTGTGACTGGTCGGCGGACGACGGCCGGGGCGGCAGGGACGACGCCGGCCAGGATCAGGCGTGGAGCAGCGCCTTCGGCCAGGGCACCGCGTCGCCATGCGGGCGGGTGCCGGGCCTCCGACGGCAGCGGCGGTGGCGGTTCCCGCCAGCGGCGTGAGTGGTCATCGCGGCGCTCCTGCACGCGATGGGAATACCGGCGCCGGGCCTGCCGGGGCAGGCCGCACCGTTCACACCAGCCGTGGCTGTTCCGCCGCTCGCCCAGGCGGCCGGGGCTCTCAGGCGGGTCTGGTGTCCGGTTGACTCGACCGGTACGCCAGCTTGTCGCACCGGCAGAGGCGGCAGCCGACAAGTTGTAGGTCCGGCGACCAGCAACGAGGTGACGCGTCGGCGGGGATGCCCGTCCCGGCAGCAGCGGAGCCGGTTCCGGCTGTGCTGACGGGGGCGGCAGGCGTCACTCCGGGGGTTCCCTCCGGGTCGCCCGGCCAGGACACCTGAACCATCTCGCCATCGCTCGCTGGCAGCTCATCCCGACTTGGCGGCTTGGCCGGAACCTCCAGTGACGGAGCTTCCGGGTGGGTCGCAACGACCGGCAGCACAGGGCGGGCGATCGTGGCGCGGGCGGTCGACGCCTGCCGGGCCGGTGTCGGCGCCCCGTCGGCCGGAGGACCGGAAGAAGGCGGAGGCGCAGCGGGTGCGCCGATGATCGGCTGGGTCAGCCCGAGCACCGGGGCCAGGGCGGGAGGCAGAACGTCAACGATCGGCTCGGCTACCGGCCTGACGGCCTCCCGGACCGGCTCCAGCAGCCGTGTGTCGGAGATCCCCGCGACCACCGGCGACGCCAGGTCCACGACCGGACGCGTCACCCCGATGACCGCCTCGACGCCCCTCTCCAGGCCCGGCAGTGCCGCAGCATCCTCCGCTCGGTCGGGTTTGCCCGCAGGTACTCGTGCCGGTGTCACCACGGCTGTCAGCGGCTGGCCCAGGTTCGCAACCGTCACATCAGCGCTGGCGCGTGCATGAGCCACGCCATCCGCAATCGCATCGTGAACAGCCCACACGCCGAACGCGCCACCGACCAGGAGTGCCCCGCGCAGCGTCCACCGGGCCAGTCGGCCGCGACACCACATCAACGGACACCTCCGAACGGAACGCCTCATCCTTGTGCCAAGGCCCTCAATTCTGGCCTTCATCGCCACACCAGCACCCGCCGACACACCGGTTAAATCGACGTTCATTGAAGTATGTGAAGGGAATTCGACTCGCCCGACAAGCCGCAGCCAACGATGGCTCATTGCCCGGCCCGCCCCCACCTGGCTCGATGCTCGGTCATCAACCAGCGCAGCGGGCTGGTCAACCTGGGCGGCTCCCTGGCATCCCGGGTCGACGCGCAGGTCGCTAGACTGAGCGCTCGCGCCCTCGTAGCTCAGGGGATAGAGCAACGGTTTCCTAAACCGTGTGTCGCAGGTTCGAATCCTGCCGGGGGCACCAGCATCGCCTTGGTCAACGACCGCCTTCTCCGCCGTCCGGCACGTCCGGACCCGATCCAGGTTGCCCAACCGGGGCGGCACCTCCGTGCCGCGTCGGTACCTGGAGCGGCCGCAGAACGAGCTCGACATCAATTCCGGTCTCACCGATGGCCCCACCACCGTCGGATCCACACCGGCTCAGGCGATCGGATCGCGCAGGCCGACGAAAGGCACCGGAGGACGCTCCGTCCCGGGCTACGCGAACACACCGGGTGGCGGCGACCCCCGCAACACGGGCTGGGGCTTGTAGCAATGTCTCTGTAGTTGCCAATTGTTTGCAACAACTCCGCCACAGCTCTGGACAACCCGCCGTTCCGGTAACTAGCGTCGGCACTATGAGTCCTTACGAGTTTGATCCGCGCGCCTGGCAGGAGAGCTGGGACCGGCAGCAGGAGGCGTACCTGCCGGACCGGGAACACCGGATCACCGCGATGCTCGACGCGGTCGACGCCGTGGTGGACGGCGACCGCCCACGGCTGCTCGACCTGGCCGGCGGCACCGGCTCGATCAGCCTGCGGACGCTGGCCCGCTTCCCCCGGGCCGAGGTCACCCTCGTCGACCTCGACCCCGTGCTGCTGGCCATCGCCGAGGCGTCCCTGGCCGGGCGGGCCACGGTCGTCACGGCCGACCTCAACACCCCCGACTGGGTGGCGACCCTGCCGCACCGCGAGTTCGACGCGGTCCTCACGGCCACCGCCCTGCACTGGCTCGACGCCCCGCGCCTGGCCTCCCTGTACGGCGAACTCCACGGGCTGCTCCGGCCCGGCGGCGTGTTCGTCAACGCCGACCACATGCCCGACGACGCCCTGCCGGCGCTCAGCACCCGCCTGGCCGCACGCGCCCACGCCCAACGCGAGGCGCGGCACGCGGCCGGGACGGCCCTCTCCTGGTCGGCCTGGTGGGATCAGGTCGGTGCCGACCCCGGTCTCGCCCCGCTCGCCGAGAAGCGCCGGCAGATCTACCCGACCGGACACAGTCCCGAGTGGACGCCGCCGGCCGCCTGGCACCTCGACGCCCTCCGGGCGGCGGGGTTCACCGAGGCCGGTGTGCACTGGCGCAACGGCGCCGACGCCGCCGTCGCGGCCCTCCGGTGAGCGGCGGCGACGGACCGCACGGAGAGCCGGATCAGGGGCGGTAGCGGTAGCCCATGCCCGGCTCCGTGATCAGGTGCCGGGGCCGGGCCGGGTCGTCCTCCAGCTTGCGGCGCAGCTGTGCCATGAACTGCCGCAGGTAGTTGGTCTCATGGTGGTACTCCGGGCCCCAGACGTCGTGCAGCAGCTGCCGCTGGCTGATCAGCTTGCCCGGGTTGCGGAGCAGCTTCTCCAGCATGGCCCACTGTGTGGGGGTGAGCTTGACCTCGGCGCCGTCGTCCCGGGTGACCGTCCGGTCGGCCAGGTCGACGGTGTGCTGGCCGATCCGGAGAGCGGGGGCGGCCGGGGTGGCGCCGCCGAGCCGGCGGGTGACGGCCCGGATGCGGGCGAGCAGTTCGTCCACGCCGAACGGCTTGGTGACGTAGTCGTCCGCGCCGGCGTCGAGGGCGGAGACCTTGTCCTCGCTGCCGGCCCGGCCGGAGAGCACGATGATCGGCACGGCGGTCCAGCCGCGCAGGCCGCGGATCACGTCGACGCCGTCCAGATCGGGCAGCCCGAGGTCGAGCACCACCAGGTCCGGCGGGTGGCTGGCGGCGGCCTTGAGCGCGGCGGCGCCGGTCTCGGCGACCTGGACGTCGTAGCCGCGGGCGCGCAGGTTGATCCGCAGAGCGCGCAGGATCTGCGGTTCGTCGTCCACGACCAGGATGCGGGTCACCGGACCCCCCTCTCCTCGGCGGCGGGCAGCCGCAGCACCATGGTCAGCCCCCCACCCGGGGTGGTCTCGGGGGTGATGCTGCCACCCATCGCCTCGGCGAGTCCGCGGGACAGTGCGAGCCCGAGGCCCACCCCGGTCTGGTTGTCCCGGTCGCCGAGGCGCTGGAACGGCAGGAAGACGTGCTCCCACTGGTCCTCGGGGATGCCCGGGCCGGTGTCGATGACCCGCAGCTCCACCTGCCCGGCGTGGACGCTGGCGGTGATGGTGGGCGGCTGCCCGGGCGGGCTGTGCCGCAGGGCGTTGGCCACGATGTTGACCAGCACCCGTTCCAGCAGGCCCGGGTCGGCGGTGGCCGCCGGCAGGTCGGCGGGGATGTCGGTGGAGACGTCGGCAGCCGCCGTTCCGAGTTCGTCCAGGGCCCGGGGTACGACGTCCTCCAGCCCGACCGCGGCGGCGGTCACGCCGAGTACGCCGGCCTGGAGCCGGCTCATGTCGAGCAGGTTCGCCACCAACCGGCCGAGCCGGTCCAGGGACTCGTCGGCGGTGGCCAGCAGTTCCTCCCGGTCGTCCGCGCCGAACTCCACGTCGTGACTGCGCAGGCTGCTCACCGCCGCCTTAGCCGAGGCCAGCGGCGTACGCAGGTCGTGGCTGACCGCGGCGAGCAGCGCCGTGCGCATCCGGTCGGCCTCGGCGAGCGGCCGGGCGGTGGCGGCCTCCTCGGCGAGGCGTTCCTGGCGCAGCGCGATGGCGGCCTGGGCGGCGAACGCCTCGACCACCCGCCGGTCGGCGGCCTCCAGCCGCCGTCCGGCGAGAACCACGGTGAGCCGCTCGTCCACCGGCACGGCGGTCTCCCCGGCGCCCGGGCTGCCCGGCGGCCGGTCGCCGACGGTGGCCACCACCCGCCAGGCCGCCTCCTCCTGGGCCCGGCCGGGGCGTCCCTCGGCCTCGGCCACCAGTTCCAGCACGCTCACCGCGCGCAGCGCGAAGGTCTCCCGCAGCCGGTCCAGGAGCGCGCGCAGCGGCCGCTCGCCGCGCAGCACCCCGCCGGCGACGGTGGCCAGGGTCTGCGCGTCGGCGGAGGCGCGCGCCGCCTCCCGGGTCCGCCGGGCGGCCACGTCGACCACCCAGCTCACCGCGACCGCGACGCCGACGAAGACGCCGAGCGCGAGGAGGTTGTCCGCCTCGGCGATGGTCAGCGTGTAGTAGGGCGGGGTGAAGAACCAGTTCAGCAGCAGGGAACCACCCAGCGCGGCGACCAGCGCCGGCCACAGTCCTCCCACCAGCGCGACGCCGACCACGCCGGCGAGGAAGAGCAGGATGTCGTTGGTCAGCATGAGGTCGGGCAGCACCCGCAGCAGCCCGGTCAGGGCGGGCATGCCGAGCACGGCGAGCGCGAACCCGAGCAGCCGGCGCCGCCGGGACAGCGCGGCGGGCACCGCTGCACCGCGCCGCCCCCGCCCGACCTCGGCGTGCGTGACCAGGTGTACGTCGATCGCCCCGGACAGCGCGGTGGTGGTGACGCCGACCCCCCGGGACAGCAGTTGGGCGAAGCGTCCCCGCCGGCTGGCGCCGAGCACGAGCTGGGTGGCGTTGACGCCGCGGGCGAAGTCCAGCAGCGCCGCCGGGATGTCGGTGCCGAGCACCTGGTGGTACGTCCCGCCCAGGCTCTCCACCAGCACCCGCTGCCGGGCCAGCTGGGCCGGGTCCGCGCCGGCCAGGCCGTCGCTGCGGGCCACATGCACGGCGAGCAGGTCGGCGCCCTTGCTGCGGGCGGCGATCCGGGCCGCGCGGCGGATCAGCGTCTCCCCCTCGGGGCCGCCGGTGAGCGCCACCACCACCCGCTCCCGGGCCTCCCAGGTGGCCGAGATGCCCTGCTGGGCGCGGTACGCGTCGAGCTGCTCGTCAACCTTGTCGGCGAGCCAGAGCAGCGCCAGTTCGCGCAGCGCGGTCAGGTTGCCGACCCGGAAGTAGTTGCCCAGCGCCGCGTCGATCTTGTCGGGGCGGTAGATGTTGCCGTGGGCCATCCGGCGACGCAGCGCCTCCGGGGTCATGTCGACCAGCTCGACCTGCTCGGCGGCCCGCACCACCTGGTCCGGCAGCGTCTCCCGCTGGGTGACACCGGTGATCTGCGCGACCACGTCGTTGAGCGACTCGAGGTGCTGGATGTTGACGGTCGACAGCACGCTGATCCCGGCGTCGAGCAGCTCCTGGACGTCCTGCCAGCGCTTCTCGTGCCGGCAGCCGGGCACGTTGGTGTGCGCAAGCTCGTCGACCACGGCGACCTCGGGCCGGCGGGCCAGCACCGCGTCGAGGTCCATCTCGGTGAACTCGACACCCCGGTAGGTCACCGTGTGTCGGGGCACCACCTCGAGGTCCCCGATCATCGCTGCGGTGTGCGGCCGGCCGTGCGCCTCGACCAGGCCGATCACCACGTCGGTGCCCCGCTCGGCCCGCCGCTGGGCCTCCTCCAGCATCGCGTACGTCTTGCCGACGCCGGGGGCGGCCCCGAGGTAGATGCGGAGCTCTCCCCTTGCCACGGAAACGATCCTCCCTGATTGCTGGAAGGCGGCGCCCCTCCTTGGCGCCTGGCGCGGCGAAGGGGGTCCTTCTTGACCCTGTCAGCGGACGGGGAACTCTCGGTCGAGCGCGAGGTTGAGCTCGAGCACGTTGACCGCGGGCTCGCCCATGAAGCCGAGCGCCCGGCCGGTGGTGTGCGCAGACACCAGGCGGCGGACGGCGGCCGGGTCCGCGTCCCGCGCGCGCGCCACGCGGGCCACCTGGATCTCCGCGTACGCCGGGCTGATGTGCGGGTCGAGGCCACTGGCGCTGGCGGTGACCGCGTCGGCCGGCACCGCCGGCTCGGCGGGAGCGTCACCCCGGATCGGGGTGACCACCCCGCCCCCGGCGACGTAGTCGTGGCCGGGCTGGGCCAGCTCCACCGGCACCCCCTGGTAGCTACGGAGGAAAGGGGTGGCCGGGGCGACCTGGTTGACGCTGACCACTCGGGTGATCCGGCCGGTCAGCCCGTCGGTGCGGAACACCGCCAGCACCGCGCCCACGCCGTCCGGGGTGCAGTAGGGCCGCCGCCCGTCGACGCCGTCGAACTGGCCGATGGCCCTGCTCCGGGCGCAGACCTGGGTGAGCAGGCTCTGCTTCGAGTCGTCGGGGGTGCTGGCGATGGTGTCGACCACGCTCTCCGGGCCCAGGTTGCTGGCAGCGGTGGCGGTGGGATCGTAGCCGGCCGCCGACGGCCGGGACTGGAAGTAGCGCGGGACGGGGTTGCCGTCCCGGTCGGTGAACGACTGCCCGATGAGCGAGCTGCCCACGGTCGTGCCGTTCACGCTCACCAGCGAGCCGTCGGCCTTGCCGTCGAGTCCGGGGATCCGGCCGACGGCGACCATGGCCAGCGGGTACGCGAGGCCGAGCAGGACGGTGAACACGAGCAGCGCGCGCAGCGCGGCCAGGTGTTGAGCGAGCCAGGTAGGGAGGCGCATCACGAGATCCCCGGGACGAACTGGATGAGCAGGTCGATGAGCTTGATGCCGAGGAACGGCACGAGGATGCCGCCCAGGCCGTACACCAGCAGGTTGCGGCTCAGCAGCTTCGACGCGCTGGCCGGCCGGTAGCGCACGCCGCGCAGGGCCAGCGGGATCAGCGCGACGATGACGATCGCGTTGAAGATGACCGCGGACAGGATCGCCGACTCCGGGCTGGCCAGCCGCATGATGTTCAGCGCGGCCAGGCTCGGGTAGATGCCGGCGAAGATGGCCGGGATGATCGCGAAGTACTTCGCCACGTCGTTGGCGAGGCTGAAGGTGGTCAGTGACCCTCGGGTGATCAGCAACTGCTTCCCGATCTCCACGATCTCGATCAGTTTGGTCGGGTCGGAGTCGAGGTCGACCATGTTGCCGGCCTCCTTGGCGGCCGACGTGCCGGTGTTCATGGCCACGCCGACGTCGGCCTGGGCGAGGGCGGGCGCGTCGTTGGTGCCGTCGCCGGTCATCGCGACCAGCCGGCCGCCCTCCTGCTCCTTCTTGATCAGGGCGAGCTTGTCCTCCGGAGTGGCCTCGGCGAGAAAGTCGTCCACCCCGGCCTCGTCCGCGATGGCCTTGGCGGTACGCGGGTTGTCGCCGGTGATCATGACGGTGCGGATGCCCATCCGGCGCATCTCGTCGAAGCGCTCGCGCATCCCCGTCTTGACGATGTCCTTCAGGTGGATGACGCCGAGCGCCCGGGCCGGTTCGCCCTCGACGTGCTCGGCGACGACGAGCGGCGTGCCACCGATCCCGCTGATCTCGTCGACGAGCTGCCCCACCTGCTCGGTGGGGTGGCCGCCGTTCTCCCGGACCCACTTCATCACCGCTGCGGCGGCGCCCTTGCGGATCCGCCGGGCCGGCGCGCTGGCACCGCCCTCGGCGGTGCTGTCGGGGGTGAGGTCGACGCCGCTCATCCGGGTCTGCGCCGTGAACGGCACGAAGGTGGCGTGCGGCATCAGGCCCGGCTCACGCTCACGCAGCCCGAACTCGTTCTTCGCGAGCACCACGATCGAGCGGCCCTCGGGCGTCTCGTCGGCGAGGCTGGACAGCTGCGCCGCGTCGGCAACCTCGCCCACGGTCACGCCCGTGACCGGGAGGAACTCGTCCGCCTGCCGGTTGCCGAGGGTGATGGTGCCGGTCTTGTCGAGCAGCAGGGTGTTCACGTCGCCGGCCGCCTCGACGGCCCGGCCGCTCATGGCCAGGACGTTGCGCTGGATCAGGCGGTCCATGCCGGCGATGCCGATGGCCGAGAGCAGCGCCCCGATGGTGGTCGGGATCAGGCAGACCAGCAGGGACACCAGGACCACCCCGGTGACCCCGGCGTCGGTGATCGCACCGGTGTCGGGGGCGGCCGCCTGGAAGCCCTTGGCGAAGATCGCCAGCGGCTGGAGCGTCACCACGGCCAGCAGGAAGATGATCGTGAGCGCGGCGAGCAGGATGTTCAGCGCGATCTCGTTCGGGGTCTTCTGCCGGTTGGCACCCTCGACCAGGGCGATCATCCGGTCGATGAAGCTCTCGCCCGGCTTTTGGGTGATCTTGACGACGATCCGGTCGGAGAGCACCCTGGTGCCGCCGGTGACCGCGCTGCGGTCGCCGCCGGACTCGCGGATGACGGGCGCCGACTCGCCGGTGATGGCGGACTCGTCGACGCTGGCGATGCCCTCGACCACGTCGCCGTCACCCGGGATGACCTGGCCCGCCTCGACCAGCACGATGTCGCCCTGCTTCAACTCCGGCGCGGGCACCGCCTCGTCCCGGTACCGGTTGGCCGGGGCGCCCGGGGTCCAGCCGATCAGCCGGGTGGCCATGGTGTCCTTCTTCGCCTGCCGCAGCGTCGCGGCCTGGGCCTTGCCGCGGCCCTCAGCCACCGCCTCGGCCAGGTTGGCGAAGATCACGGTGAGCCAGAGCCAGGCCGTGATGGCCCAGGCGAACACCGATGGGCCGGCGACGGCCAGCACGGTGGTGAAGACCGCGCCGATCTCGACGATCAGCATCACCGGGTTGCGCCACAGGGTGCGCGGGTCCAGCTTGCGCAGCGCGTCCGGCAGGGACCGGATCAGCTGCCTCGGGTCCAGCAGGCCCCCGCCGACCCGGTTGCCCTGGGTGGCCGGGGTGCCGGCGACCGGCTGCTCGCCGGCGCCGTGTGTCACGGGCGTGACGGGCATGTCCTCGTTCCTCATGATGGTCACAGCCCCTCTGCGAGGGGGCCGAGCGCGAGCGCGGGCAGGAAGGTCAGCGCCACGAGGATCACCGTGACGCCGACGACCATCCCGACGAAGAGGGGTCGGTGGGTCGGCAGGGTGCCCTCGGAGGCGGGGGTGGGTTTCTGGCGCGCCAGCGAACCGGCCAGCGCGAGCACGAAGATGATCGGCAGGAACCGGCCGAGCAGCATGCACAGCCCGAGCGCGGTGTTCCACCAGGGCGTGTTCACGGTGATGCCGGCGAACGCGGAGCCGTTGTTGTTGCTCGCCGAGGTGAACGCGTAGAGCACCTCGGAGAGGCCGTGCGGGCCGACGTTCAACGCGGTCGAGTTGTTGCCCGTGGCGAAGGCGGCCGCGGTACCGATCAGCACCAGGGCCGGAGTGATCAGGAAGTACAGCGAGGCGAGCTTGATCTCGCGGGAGCCGATCTTCTTGCCCAGGTACTCCGGGGTGCGGCCCACCATCAGTCCGGCCACGAACACGGTGACCATGGCGAGGATCAGCAGGCCGTAGAGGCCGGAGCCGACCCCGCCCGGGGCCACCTCGCCGAGCATCATGTTGATCATCGGCATCATCCCGCCGAGGGCGGTGTACGAGTCGTGGAACGAGTTCACCGCGCCGGTCGAGGTGAGCGTGGTGGCGGCGGCGAAGGTCGCCGAGTCCAACACGCCGAACCGGACGTCCTTGCCCTCGATGGCGGCGGCGACCGCCTGCGGCACGGTGCCGTGCCCGGCCAACTCGAAGACGTTGGTCAGGGCGACGCTGGCCAGCGCCAGGATCGCCATGACCGCGGCGATCGCGTAGCCCTGGCGGTGCTGCCCGACCATCCGGCCGAAGACCCGGGGCAGGCTGAACGGGATGACCAGGATCAGGAAGATCTCCAGCCAGTTCGTCCAGGTCGTCGGGTTCTCGAACGGGTGGGCGCTGTTCGTGTTGTAGAAGCCGCCACCGTTGGTGCCCAGCAGTTTGATCACTTCCTGGCTGGCCACCGGCCCGCCGGTGATCGTCTGGCTGCCGCCGGTCAGCGTGGTGACGTCGGTGCCGCCGGACAGGTTCTGCACCACCCCGCCGACCATCAGCGCCAGCGCGCCGAGCACGGCGATCGGCAGCAGGACCCGCAGCGTGATCCGGGTCAGGTCGACCCAGAAGTTGCCCAGTTCGCCGGACCGGCTGCGGGCGAAACCGCGGACCAGGGCGATCGCCACGGCAATGCCGACCGAGGCGGAGACGAAGTTCTGCACGGCCAGGCCGGCCATCTGCACCAGGTGGCCCATGGTCGACTCACCCGAGTACCACTGCCAGTTCGTGTTGGTCGCGAAGGAGACCGCGGTGTTCCAGGCGCCGTGCGGGACCACCGGATCGAAGCCCAGCGAGAGCCAAAGGTGGTTCTGCAGGCGCTGGAACCCGTACAGGAACAGGATCGACACGGCCGAGAAGGCCAGCACGCTGCGGGCGTACACGGCCCAGGTCTGCTCGGCGGCGGGGTTCACCCCGACCAGGCGGTAGACCACCCGCTCGACACGCGACTGCCGGGTGCCGGAGACCACCCGGTACAGGTAGTCGCCGAACGGCTTGTGGACCGCGACGAGCGCCGCCACCAGGGACAGCAGGAAGACGATGCCGGCTGTTGTCATGGTCATCAGAAGCGTTCCGGGAACAGCAGGGCGACGACCATGAACGCGCCCAGGCCGATCGCCAGCACCAGACCGACGGCGTTCACCGCGCTCACAGCTTCTCCACCCCTCGCACGACGAGGGCGAGCGCTGCGAACAGCCCCACCGTGATCAGCACGAACACCAGGTCAGACACGGCTGACTCCTCTTACGGACGTCCCCCGCGGTCGACTCCCGGCCGCGCCGGGCAATCACAACGCCCCGGCCAGCGAACCGACAGGGGCCATAACGGGACCGTGACGGCGGCCCGCGGTTTCTTGACACGCTTTTCACGGCGCCCGTCCCGGCGGTGAACTCGATCACTCGGCCAGGCCGGGCGGCACGAACATCCGCAGCGGCGGGGATCAGCGCCGTTTCACGCCTCCGGCCGGCCCGGAAACCGGCCGGCGCGCCGCCAGCGGGCGGTCGCCACCTCGGCGGCCAGCTTCGCCGCGCTGGCACCGAACATCGCCAGCGCCAGCGCCACCTGCGGCAGCCACCACAGGTGGCGGAGGCGGTGGGTGGTCTCCGGACCGTGAATCCGTCAGCCGTCGAGGCGGCGGACCATGTTCATGATCGTTTCGACCTGGTAGCCGCCCTTGATCGGGTAGTTGGTGGCGCCGAGGTAGCCCCACCAGTCCCAGCAGCCGTTCGGATTGGCTCCGGTCGCGATGGCCTGCGGGTAGAGCACGATCAGCCGGTTGGTGTCGGCGTACTGGTTGAGGTTCGCCCGGTCGACGAAGGCGGTGCCGATCTTGGCGTACCCCTGGGCACAGCCGTGCAGGGCGACCAGCAGCCGGCAGGTCTGGCCGGCGGCGCAGGCGCTCGGCACGTACGCGAAGCCGTTGGCGTCCATGCTCAGCCCGTTGGCCCAGCCGTTGGTCGCGAAGGTGTCCTGGCTGAAGCGGATGAGCGTGCCGCCGAGCGGCCCGGTGTTCGGGGCGGACACCGCGCCGAGCAGCTTGCCGAGGAAGCTGCCCTCCGGGTCGGTGCCGCAGTCGTTGAGGAACGGCGAGGCGGTCGCCGTGCAGCCGACCGTGCCGTACGGGGTGACCCAGGCGTGGCCCGCGGCGCTGCCGCTGTCGTAGCGGACGCTGGCGCCGAAGTCCTGGTAGTAGCGGACCAGGTCGTCGGTGACGGACTTCTTCACGGTGTTGTCGTTGCCGCCGTGGTAGACGTACACCGGCTGGCCGGAGAGGTTGCCGGTCCCGTCGATCCAGCCGTACGACGCCCAGGTGCGGGTGTAGCCCTCCAGGGTGGACACGTACGTCGGGTAGATGTTGTCGCCGCAGCCGTAGAGCGCCTGGGCCACGTTGTTCTGGGCGCAGTAGTACGGGCCGGCGGCGAAGACGGCCGCGCCCCGGATCCGCGCCGAGTACGCGACCTGGAGCTGGGTGGCCAGGTACCCGCCGGAGGAGACCCCGGCGACGTACACGGCGGAGACCGGATAGCTGCGGAGCGAGCCGGCGACCGGGGTCTTGGTGTACGGGGTGCCCGCGGCCCGGGCGGCGGTGCCCCCGGGCAGGATCAGGAGCAGGGCCGCGGCGAGCGTGGTAGCGACTTTCCACGGTGTCTTCATGGCGTTCTCCCGTCGGAGCGCCGGCGGGACGGCCGGCATGCCGGAACGCTAACGTGACATTGACCACAGCAGATATCCGCACGGCCGACACCTCCGGGCCGGCGGCGGTGTGGGCGCCCCACCGGGATATTTCGGTTGGCGGTCGGCGGGATGAGGGTTAGCGTCGCCGCGACGTCACTCCGACTTCTCGAAGAGGGTGTTTTGGTGCCCGTGCTGAGCGCGATCAAGCGAATCGACCTGACCCACGCACCCACCTTCTGGAGTGACGACATTGGATCTGCCACGTAGCTTCACCATCCGCGAGGGCGACCTCCGGATTCTCAACCCGTTCGACGCCGGCAAACTCGCCACCCTGGGCCGGGCGATCAAGCTCGCACCCGGCACGTCGATCCTGGATCTGTGCAGCGGCAAGGGCGAGCTGCTCTGCACCTGGGCCCGCGACCACGCGGTGACCGGCACCGGCGTGGACATCAGCACCGCCTTCACCGCAGCCGCCCGGGAGCGCGCCGCCGAGCTGGGCGTCGCCGACCGGGTCCGGTTCGTGCACGGCGAGGCCGCGACGTACGTCGCGGCGGAGCCGGTCGACCTGGCTGCCTGCGTCGGCGCCACCTGGATCGGCGACGGGGTGCCCGGCACCCTGGAGATTCTCCGGCGCAGCCTGCGCCCCGGCGGGATGGCGCTGGTCGGGGAGCCGTACTGGCGGCTCGACCCGCCGGACGAGGAGGCCGTGGCCGGCTCCCACGCCCGGTCCCGGGACGAGTTCCAGGACCTGCCTGGGCTGGTCCGGCTCTTCGGCGAGTGCGGCTGGGACCTGGTCGAGATGGTCCTCGCCGACCAGGACAGCTGGGACCGGTACGCGGCGGCGCACTGGCTCAACCTGCGCCGCTGGCTGGACGCCAACCCGGACGACGAACTGGCCGGGGAACTGCGCCGGGAACTGACCGAGGACCCCCTGCGGTACGTCCGCTACCAGCGGGAGTACCTGGGTTGGGGAGTCTTCGCCCTGCTCCCGCGGTGATCGCACCCGGGTCGGTTCCCCCGCGCGGGGAGCCGGCCCGGGACGACGTTCCGCCGCCGTTCGGCGGCCGGACCGGCTCGGGCGGCTTAGCGGGCGGCCACCAGGGTAAGGCAGGATCATGGGACAGCTGCGCACGTCGCCGCCGCCGCCACGGGCCACCGAACTGGAGCGGTGGAGCCTCGGCACCCCGACCGAGCTGCGCGACCTGCGGGCCTCGCTGCGCGACGCGCTGACCCGGCACGGCCTCACCCAAGGTGAGGATCTCGACGAGATCCCGCACCTCGTGGTGCTGGTCGCCACCGAACTGGCAACCAACGCTCTGCGGCACGGCATACCGCCGACCATCGTCACCCTGCTCGCCGCCGACGACTGTTTCATCCTCGACGTGGCCGACCACGACCTCAGCACGAGCCCCGACCTGAGCGACACCAGCCCGCTCGACTCGGGCGGTCGCGGGCTGCTGCTGGCCCAGTCGGTATCCCTCGCCGTCGGGTGGTACGCGACCGGGGACACCAAGAACATCTGGGCCTCGTTTCCCCGCTGAGCACCCGCGTCGATCTCCGTCCGTCGCATCGCTCCGGTCGGGGGCGGGACCACGGACGCCAGGACCGGACGGTTGACGGCCCGAGGTGAGGGCACTCACGGGCGGCGGCACCGGGTCCGCCGGTACCGTTCCTCCTCGGGCGCGCGGCCCACCGCACCGCCGGCGAGTTGCGGCACGCCGCGCTGTCCCAGCTGCGGTGGCGGCCCGAACTGCCGCACCCCGAGTGGATCACGACGCGCCCGCCGGGCGACCCCGAGAAGAGGAGGGCCCAGCGTGCCGGACGCCGAGCAGCTGCTCGCCGACGCCCTCGCGGCGGCGCGCGGCACCGACGTACGGGCGGCTGAACGCGCCCTCGACCGGCTGGTGGTCGGCGACGGCCCGGCGGTGGACGCGGTGCTGCTCGCCCGGCTGGCCCGGGGCGTCGGGCGGCTCTGGCCGCGGGGCTGGCAGCCGGTCGACCTGGACCGCATCGCGGCCCGGCGGCTGGCACCCCGGGGCGCGCAACTGCTCCGGGGCGTGCTGGCCGCCCAACGGCGGGAGCAGCCAGGCCCGGTCCCGCAGTGGTTCGACGACCAGCTCGCCGAGCTGGACGCGCGCTGGGACGGTGACGCCGGCTGGCTGGACCGCCGAGCCGGCGGCGACCGGATCACCGCGCTGCGGGACGCGGTCGACGCGGTCGGGCTGGTCGAGGCGCTGCCGCCGGTCGCGGTGCTCCGCCCGCCACCGGGCGGTCCGGCCGCCACCTCGCGGACCACCACGCCGGCCACCGGCTCGCGGATGCTGGACCGGGTACGCGCCCTGCTGGCCAAGGCCGAGTCGACCTCCTTCCCGGCCGAGGCGGAGGCGCTCACCGGGAAGGCGCAGGAGCTGATGGCCCGGCACAGCATCGACGCCGCCCTGCTCGACGCGACCGCCGAGCGGCCGGACCAGCCCAGCGGCGTCCGGCTCGGCACCGAGGCCCCATACGCGGCGGCGAAGGCGCTGCTGATCCAGGAGGTGGCGGCGGCGAACCGGTGCGAGTCGGTGTGGTCCGACGACCTCGGCTTCGCCACCGTGCTCGGCTTCCCGGCCGACCTGGCGGCGGTCGAGCTGCTGCACACCTCGCTGCTGGTGCAGGCCACCGCGGCGATGCTGCGCGGCCGGGGCGAGCGCCGCGCGGGCCGCGGCCGGCGCACCAAGGGCTACGACGAGTCCTTCCTCAACGCGTTCGCGCTGCGGATCGGGGAGCGGCTGCGGGCGGTCACCGCGGCGGCGGACCGGGAGGCGGCCGGGGAGCGCGGCGGGGACCGGCTGCTCCCGGTGCTCGCCGCCCGCTCGGACGCCGTCCAGGAGCGCGTCGACCAGCTCTTTCCCGGCGTCACCCGGCACCGGCTCCAGGTACGCGACGCCGAGGGCTGGACCTCGGGCACCTCGGCCGCCGACCGGGCCTCGCTGGAGGTCGGCACCCCGGCACGCCGGGCGGTACGGCGGGGCCGCTGATTTTTTCGGGGAAGATGTCGGATCGGACGTCCCGGCTCCGACCCGTCTGCGAGAGGCGCCACCGCCGGTGGCCCTAACCCGAGGAGTGGACCGTGAAGTACATGCTGCTGATCTGGAACCGGCCCGGCTTCGTCGAGGAGCTGTCCGAGGCGGATCGGAACGCGATCTTCGGCGAGGTCGACGACATCATGAAGCGGCTGACCGAGTCCGGTGAACTGGTCGGCGGGGAGGCCCTGGCCCACCCGTCGCAGACCCGTACGGTCCGGACCGGCGCCGCCGGCGTCGAGATCACCGACGGGCCGTTCGTGGAGAGCAAGGAACAGTTCGCCGGCTACCTGATGGTCGACTGCGAGACCCCGGAGCGGGCCGCCGAGATCGCCGCGAACTGGCCGGACGTGCGGCGCGGATTCGGGGTGCTGGAGGTTCGTGCGGTGATGGACCAGGCCGGGACGGAGATGTGACGTCCCCCGTCGTCGAGGACCTGCTGCGCACCCTCGCGCCGCAGGTCCTCGGCGTGCTCGTGCGCCGGCACGGCCAGTTCTACGCCTGCGAGGACGCCGTGCAGGAGGCGCTGCTCGCCGCCGCCACGCAGTGGCCGGAGCAGGGCGTGCCGGACCACCCCCGCTCGTGGCTGGTCACCGTGGCGACCCGTCGGCTCACGGACGAGTGGCGCAGCGAGCGGGCTCGCCGGGACCGCGAGGTCGCGGTGGCGGTCCGCGAGCCGGCGTACGCGGCGGTCGCGCCGGCCGCCGACGAGGAGCCGCCGAGTGCGGACGACACGCTGAAGCTGCTCTTTCTCTGCTGCCATCCGGCGCTCACCGGCTCCGCCCAGGTGGCACTCACGCTACGGGCGGTGGGCGGGCTGAGCACGGCCGAGATCGCCCGGGCGTACCTGGTGCCGGAGGCCACGATGAGCCAGCGGATCCGCCGGGCCAAGCAGCGGATCGAGGCGGCCGGTGCCCGCTTCGCGCTGCCCTCGGCCGCCGACCGCGACGAGCGGTTGCGGGCCGTGCTGCACGTGCTCTACCTGGTCTTCAATGAGGGGTACACCGCCTCCAGCGGCGGCGAACTGCACCGGGCGGAGCTGACCGGCGAGGCGATCCGGCTGGCCCGGGACTTGCACCGGCTGCTCCCGGACGACGGCGAGGTCACCGGGCTGCTCGCGCTGATGCTGCTCACCGACGCACACCGGGCCGCCCGGACCGGCCCGGGCGGGGAACTGGTGCCGCTGGCCGAGCAGGACCGCTCCCGCTGGGACCGGAGCGAGATCGAGGAGGGCATCGCCCTGGTGACCGAGGCGCTGACCTGGTCGCCACCGGGTCCGTACCAGGTGCAGGCGGCGATCGCGGCGGTGCACGCCGAGGCGCCGTCGGCGGCGGAGACGGACTGGCCGCAGATCGTCGTGCTCTACCGGGTACTCGCCCGGATCGCGCCGAACCCGATGGTCACCCTCAACCAGGCCGCCGCGGTGGCCATGGTGGACGGTCCCCGGGCCGGGCTCGCCCTGCTGGCCCCGCTGGACTCGGACGACCGCACGGCCGGGCACCACCGGCTCGCCGCGGTCCGCGCCCACCTGCTGGAAATGGCCGGCGACCGGGACGAGGCGCGGGCGGCTTATCTGGCCGCCGCGCGCGCGACGACCAGTCTGCCCGAGCAGCGCTACCTGGAGGTACGCGCCGCGCGCCTGGCCGTGGAGCGCTGATCGGAACAGCCGCCCCCGGCCCAGCACACCGGTCAGGCGCGGCACTCCCGGGCCAGCCGCTGCGGGATCTCGACGAAGCTGGCGCTCAGCCACGTGACCGGCGCGGACGACTTCGCCCCGACGTCGATCCGCCGCGCGGCGTCGGTCACGAGCGCCTTGATCTCCGGGTCCTGCGCCCGGGCGGCCTGCCGGCGTACGTCGTCGGCCAGGTCGGCCAGATTCGCCTTGACCTGGTCGTTGATCTGCTCGGGGGTGAGGTCCCGGCGGGTGGCCGCGGCGGAGTCGGCGGCGATCTCCTTGCTCTTGGCGATGATGAGCTTGTCGACCTCGGCACAGACCGCGGCGGTGTTGGCCGCGGTCACCGGCGACGGCGACGCGGTGGCGGTCGGGGCCGGTGCGGTGGCGGAGGCGGTCGGCGGGCCCGCCCAGTTGCCCGTCGACGCCCCGGTGTCCCCCTCCGAGGACGGCTGGCAGGCCGTGGCGAGGGCCGTCATGGTCACCAGGGCGGCGGCACGGATGGCGGCGGTACCCGACATGGTTCTCCCCGTACGGTGGTCGGCCGTCGGTGACGGCGCGTGGTCAACCGGGGCTCCGTCCTGGGCCGCCGCCCGCGCCCCGGCCAGATCGAGCGGCGACGGATCGAGTGTGCCAAGGATCCGGCGCGACCGCCCGACGCCGTCCGCCCGCGGCTCGCCGGGCCGGCGAGATGCCGGTGAGCGAGGCGCCGGCCGCCGGCCCCGGGCGGACCGGGACCGGCGGCGGGCGCGGA
Source organism: Micromonospora sp. NPDC047740 (assembly GCF_043204735.1). NCBI lineage: Bacteria > Bacillati > Actinomycetota > Actinomycetes > Micromonosporales > Micromonosporaceae > Micromonospora > Micromonospora sp. NPDC047740. Next base: position 128,084 of record NZ_JBIDCT010000003.1, on the reverse strand, counting down.
GGTCAGCCGACCGGCCGGAAGCGCCGCAGCCGGAGGCTGTTCGCCACCACGAAGACCGACGAGAAGGCCATCGCGGCACCGGCGATCATCGGGTTGAGCAGGCCGGCGGCGGCCAGCGGCAGAGCCGCCACGTTGTAGGCGAAGGCCCAGAACAGGTTGCCCTTGATGATGCCGAGGGTCCGCCGGGAGAGCCGGATGGCGTCCACGGCCGCCATCAGGTCACCCCGGACCAGGGTCAGGTCGGACGCCTCGATCGCCACGTCGGTGCCGGTGCCCATGGCCAGCCCGAGGTCGGCCTGGGCCAGGGCGGCGGCGTCGTTGATGCCGTCCCCCACCATCGCGACCGTCCGCCCCTCGGCCTGGAGGCGCTGCACCACCTCGACCTTGTCGGCCGGCAGCACCTCGGCGATCACCTGGTCGATGCCGACCTCGGCGGCCACCGCCTTCGCGACGGTGGTGTTGTCGCCGGTGAGCAGTACCGGGGTGAGCCCGAGTTCGCGCAGCCGGGCGATGGCCACCGCGCTGGTCGGCTTCACCACGTCGGCCACCGCCAGCACGCCACGGGCCCGGCCGTCCCAGCCGGCCAGGACCGCCGTCCGGCCGGCGGCCTCCGCCTCGGTCGCCGCCCGCACGACCTCCTCGGGTACGTCCAGACCCCGCTCCCGCAGCAGCCGGAGCCGCCCGACGACCACGTCCCGGCCGTCGACCGAGCCGGCAACGCCGAGCCCTTCCGCGTTGGCGAAGCCGGTGACCGGGGGCACCGGGCCGGCCCCCGCGGCACCGTCGGCGATCGCCCGGGCGATCGGGTGCTCGGAGGCGGCCTCCAGCGCACCGGCCAACTGGAGCAGCTCGTCGGCGTCCTGACCGGCGGCCGGGAGCACGTCGACCAGGGTCATCCTGCCGGTGGTCACCGTGCCGGTCTTGTCCAGCACCACCGTGTCGACCTGGCGGGTCGACTCCAGCACCTCGGGGCCCTTGATCAGGATGCCGAGTTGGGCACCCCGCCCGGTGCCGACCAGCAGCGCGGTCGGGGTGGCCAGGCCGAGGGCGCACGGGCAGGCGATGATCAGGACGGCCACCGCGGCGGTGAACGCCGCCGTCGTCCCCGCCCCGGTGCCGAACCACCAGCCCAGCGTGCCGGCGGCCAGGGCGATCACGATCGGCACGAAGATCCCGGAGATCCGGTCGGCGAGCCGCTGCACGGCCGCCTTGCCGGTCTGCGCCGCCTCGACCAGCTTGGCCATCTGGGCGAGCTGGGTGTCTCCGCCGATCCGGGTGGCCCGCACGACCAGCCGGCCGCCGGCGTTGACGGTGGCGCCGACGACGGTGGCGCCGGGCCCGACCTCGACCGGGACCGACTCGCCGGTGAGCATGCTGGCGTCGACGGCCGAGGTGCCCTCCTCGACCATGCCGTCGGTGGCGATCTTCTCGCCGGGCCGGACCACGAACCGGTCCCCGACCACGAGCTGATCCACCGGGATCCGGGTCTCCCGGTCGCCGCGAAGCACCGCGACGTCCTTGGCGCCCAGCTCGAGCAGGGCGCGCAGGGCGGCGCCGGCGGTCCGCTTGGACCGGGCCTCGAAGTAACGGCCGGCGAGGATGAAGGCGGTGACCCCGGCTGCCGCCTCCAGGTAGATGTTGCCGGCGCCGTCGCCGCGGGTGATGTCGAAGCGGAACGGGTGCACCATCCCGGGCATCCCGGCGTCACCCAGGAAGAGCGCCCAGAGCGACCAGCCGAACGCGGCGAGGGTGCCGAGCGACACCAGGGTGTCCATGGTCGCCGCGCCGTGCCGCAGGTTGATCCAGGCGGCCCGGTGGAACGGCAGCCCGCCGTAGACCACGACCGGGGCGGCCAGGGTCAACGACAGCCACTGCCAGTAGGTGAACTGCCAGGCGGGCACCATGGCGAGCAGGATCACCGGCACGGCCAGCGCGACCGAGACCCACAGCCGGGTACGCAGCCCGCGCAGCTCGTCCACCGGCTCGGCGGTCGCCTCGGCCCGGGCCTGGGCCGGCGGGGGCGGTACGGCTGCCGTGTAGCCGGTCTTCTCCACCGTGGCGATCAGGTCGTCCGGCGTCACGTCGTCGGCGTACCGGACGGTGGCCTTCTCGGTGGCGTAGTTGACCGTGGCCTCGACGCCGTCCATCCGGTTGAGCTTCTTCTCGATGCGGGCTGCGCAGGAGGCGCAGGTCATGCCGCCGATCGCGAGTTCGATCTGGTTCGGCGCGACCCGCAGGGACGAAGAGCCCGCGCTCTTGGCGGTCGATGTCATCGCGGCACCTCCGGTCAATTGTGCCCGTGACCCGGGGTGCCGTGGTCGGCCTCCGGGGTCGGTGTGGTGGTCGGGGCCGGCGCGCCCGTCGCCGGCGTGCCCGGGTCGCCGGCCACGACGGTGAACTCCGCGGTGTGCACCGCGTCGCCGTGCCGGAAGTCCAGGTAGAGGCGGTACGTCCCGGCCGAGGGCACCTCGGCGGAGAAGGTGACCGCCGGCCCGGCCGGGGTCCGCCCGTCACCGGGCGCGCCTTCCGGGTGCACGTGCAGGTAGGCCAGGTCGCCCTGCCGCAGCGCCACCAGGTGCCCGTACGCCCCGAGGTAGGGCTGGAGGTCGGTGACCGGCCGGCCGTCCCGGCTCACGGTCAGGGTGAGCTGGCTGGTGCGGCCCGGCTGCGGGGTGCCGCCGAGGGTGACGGTGTAGCCGTCGACGGTGGTGCTGGTGGCGGGCGCCGGCAGCGGCCGGTCGGCCAGCGTGCCGGGGACCGTGACGTCGACCCCGAGCGTCAGCGGCATGCCGCCGGTCGGGGTGAAGTCGGCGAACGCCCGCCAGGTGCCGGCGCCGGCGAGCGGCGAGGCGACCCGCCAGGTGCCGTCGGCGGCCAGCTCGGGGTGGACGTGCCGGAACCCGGAGAGGTCACGCCGGGCGACGATCAGGTGCATGCGCTTGTCGTGCGCCACGTCGTAGCGGGTGACCGGCCGGCCGTCGGGGCCGGTGATCCGGAAGGCGAACTCGCCGGCCGGGGCGCTCACCGGCTGCAGCGTGTAGCCGCGGTCGGAGACGAGCAGCCCGCCGGGCAGGTGATCGGTGGCGGCCGCCGCGGGGCCGGCGTCGCCGTGACCTCCGTCACCGTGATCGCCGTCGGTGGTGTCGTGCGGGGTCGCGGCGGGCGGGTCGACGGGGCCGGCCAGGTGACCGACCCCGTACGCCGCGCCGAACACCGCCGCGAGGCCGAGGGCGAAGCCGCTCAGCTTCGTCGTCGTGTTCATGGGATACCTCGGTTCCTTCGGGTCCGCGGACCCGTCACGCCCCGACGAGGTCGTAGCCGGCCTCGTCCACGGCGGCGCGGACGGCGTCCGTGGCCAACGGGCTCTCACTGGTGACGGTGACCTGGCCGGAGGCCAGGTCGACCTGGACGTCCGTGACGCCCGGGATGGCGCTCACCTCGGTGCTGACCGAGTTGACGCAGTGCCCGCAGGTCATGCCCTGCACCTGGTACGTGGTGGTGACCATCGCAACTCCCCTCTCGCCGCCCCCACCCTATACCCCCTGGGGGTAATTGGTAGAGAGACCGCTGCCGCTCTTCTGTTACCGCTACCCGGTGGGGGTATCAGCCAACGGAGAGGACCGTACCATACCCCCGAGGGGTACGCTATCCTGGATGCCATGACCGCACCGACGACCCCGACCCGGGGCTACACCGCCAGCAAGGACCAGCTGCTCGCGCGGCTCCGCCGTATCGAGGGCCAGGTCCGCGGCATCGAGAAGATGGTCGAGGACGACCGCTACTGCATCGACGTGCTGACCCAGATCTCCGCCATCCAGGCCGCCCTGGACAAGGTCGGCCTCGGCCTGCTCGACGGGCACGCGCGGCACTGCATGCACGAGGGTGCGGCCGAGGGCCGCGCCGACGAGATGGCCACCGAGATGATGGCCGCCGTCGGCCGGCTGATGAAGCGCGGCTGACCAGGCCCGTTGGGGGCCGGACGGCGCGTCCGGCCCCCAACGGCTGTGCGTCAGCGCCCGTCGAGCAGCTTCCGCATGCTGTCGATCTCGGCCCGCTGGGCGTCGACGATCCGCTGGGCGAGCGCCCTGGCCTCGGGGTTGGCGCCCCCGGTCAGCTCCGCCTGCGCCATCGTGAGCGCGCCCTCGTGGTGGGCGATCATCATGGTCAGGAACTGCCGGTCGAAGTCGGCCCCGGACGACGCCTTCAGCGTCGCCAGGTCGGCGTCGGACATCATCCCGGGCATGCCGTGGTCCATCCCCGGCATGCCGTGGCCGGCACTGGCCGGCGGCACCGGCCGGCCCCACGCGGTAAGCCAGTCGGTCATGCTGGCGATCTCCGGCGCCTGGGCCGCCTTGATCTGCCCGGCCAACCTCCGCACCTCGGAGTCGGCGGCCCGGTCGTCGGCCAGCTCGGCCATCGCCACGGCCTGCCGGTGGTGCGGGATCATCATCTGGGCGAACGTCACGTCCGCGTCGCCGAAGGAGGCCCCGGGGGAGGGCGATCCCGTGGCGGGCGTGTCGTGGCCGGTGCCGGCGGTCGGGTGGTCGCCACCGCCACAGCCGGTGAGGGCGAGCGCGGCGGCTACGGTCGCGCCGGCCAGGGCGGCCCGACGCGCGAGGGTACGAGTGGACATGGAACGACCTTTCGGTGTCGAAACGTACGCAGCGGACGGCGGACGCGGGTGACCGGTCTTCCGGTCCACCCGCGCCGGGGCGTCCTATCTGCGCAGCACCGACACCGTCGCGAGGCGCAGCCCATACGGTCGGGGCGGCGGGGCGCGCGGTCCTGGGGCGGCCCGGAGGGCCACCCTGGCGGCCGGCCCGTAGGTCCGGGACCCGGCCCGCAGCAGCAGGGCGACCAGCAGCGTGACGGCGAACGCGCCGAGCACGGCCAGGCAGATGCTCCAGCCGGGCCGGTCGCCGCCGGGATCACCCAGCGGGAGCAGCCGGGCCTGGGCGTCCGTCAGCTGGAGCATCCGGGCCGGGCCGCAGCCGTCACCCGGGCAGTCGCCGGCCATGCCGGCCACCGCGGCCGGCAGAGTGACGGGACCGGCCACCGCAGCCGGCGGGGCGCCGTGGCCGGCCGCCGCGGCCGGCGGGGCGGCGTGGTCGGCCGCCGCGTGGTCCCCCGGGCCGCCGGGGGCGTGCGTGCCGTGGCCGAGAGTGTGCATGGCGGTCAGCCCGACCAGGGTGCAGAGCAGCAGCAGGAGCCGGACCCACGGTCCGGTCGTCACCGCTGGCGCCGTACGCACGAGAACCACGCTAGTGGGTGCGGCGGGCCGGGCCGGCAGGAACCACTGGAGGTCGCTCATCGCCTGCGTCCCGCCCCCGGGCCTGGCTACCATTCCCGGCGGCGACCGGCCTGCACTCCCCGTCGGCGCCAGCGCCGGCCCGGTGAACCGACCAGCCCGGTGACACGTATCGCGCTGTGACTCGTTGGGAGACACGCCATGGGCGCCGACCACACCCGTCCCGCTCCGCCCGCCCCGCCCGGGGTGCGACGGATCCTCGTCGCGACGGTGGTGCCGCTGTTCCTGGTGACCGTGGTCGCCGCGCTGGTGCTGTGGCCGCGGGACAGCCGGGAGCCGACGGGTGGCCCGGACCTGCCGCGTTACCACGGCACGGTGACCCGGGTGGTGACCGAGCCGTGCCCGCCGACGCCGGAGGGCGGCACCGGCCAGCCCACGGGGCCGTGCGGAACCGCGACGGTCGCCGCCGAACAGGGCCCGGACGCCGGCCGGCAGGTCGAGGCACCCCTCCCGTCCGGTCCCGGGGCACCCCGGGTCGAGGTCGGCGACAAGATCATCCTCGTCGAGCTGATGGACCCGGCCGATCCGACGATCAAGACCTACAACATCGCCGAGCACCAGCGCGGCACGCCGCTGGTCTGGCTGGCCGTGCTGTTCGCCGTCGCCATCGTGGCGTTCGGGCGCTGGCGCGGACTGGCCGCGCTGGGCGGCCTGGTGGCGAGCTTCGCCGTGCTGCTCGGCTTCGTGCTGCCCGGGATCGGCGCCGGCCAGCCGCCGCTGCTGGTGGCGATCGTCGGCGCCGCGCTGATCATGTTCGTGGTGCTCTACCTGACCCACGGGATCACCGCCGAAACCTCGGTGGCGGTGCTCGGCACCCTGGGCAGCCTGGTGCTGACCGGCGTCCTCGGCACCCTGGCCACCGCGGCCACCCACCTGACCGGCTACGGCAGCGAGGACGCCACCACGCTGTCGATGTTCCAGCAGAACGTCGACCTGCACGGGTTGCTCCTGGCCGGCATCATCATCGGCTCGCTGGGCGTGCTGGACGACGTCACCGTCACCCAGGCGGCCACGGTCACCGAGCTGGCGAACGCGAACCCGGGGCTGTCCCGGATGCAGCTCTACCGGGCGGCCACCCGGGTGGGCCGCGCGCACATCGCCTCCACCGTCAACACCATCGTGCTGGCGTACGCGGGCGCGTCGCTGCCGCTGCTACTCCTGCTGGTCGCCGACTCGCGACCGGTGGGCGAGATCCTCACCAGCGAGTTCATGGCGCAGGAGATCGTCCGGAGCGCGGTGGCCACGCTCGGCCTGATCGCCGCCGTACCGCTGACCACCGGTCTGGCGGCGGTGGTCCGGACCGCCGGACGGGCCGGCGTCGCGACGGACGCCGGAGCCCGCCCGCCGTCGTCCCGGCCGCCGGCCGAGCGGCACGACGCGCTGGAGGCCCTCGGCGGTGCGGCCGCCGGACGATCCGGACCGGAGAGGAGCACGGAAGCCGCATGGTGATACTCCGCAGCGTGACCGGCCGGCGCGAACGCGACGCTGGTCACGCAGGGCGACGACGAAAACGTGCGATTGGTCGGCTTCCGGACGTAGATCCCCGACCGGGCTCTCGGGTAACCTCGCTGCCGGTAACCGCCGAAGGCGCGCACCGGCGCCAGCGGTACCACCGCCCAATCGCCCTGTGGCGAACCGGGGAACCAGGTACCTGGGGTGAATCCGCGCGAGCGGTAGGGGCCACTTCCGTCCCGAACCCGACAGCTAACCCGGTCGGCGGTCGACGGAAGGGAACCCTGTTGACGGCACCCCTGCGCCGCTGGTTGACACCTGTGGTGGCCGTGCTCACCGCGTTCGCCATCGTCGCCGGGCCCACCCCGGCGCTGGCCGCACCCAACACCCCCAACCCATCGGGCCACGAGGAGGACAACGATCCTCCGCTCATCACCGAGGTCATCGATGCCGCCAATCGCGGCTTCCTGCAGGCCAAGGCGAAGCTGGACAAGTCGAAGCAGCGCCAACTCCAGTTGGCCCTCGAGATCCGGGCGGCGCAGGCCGACCTGGACGCGCTGCGGCCGCAGGTGAGCCAGATCGCCACGCAGTCCTATCGGACCGGCCGGATCGGCGCGATGGCCCTGCTACTGGAGAGCAACGCGCCCGACTCGTTCGTCCAGCGGGCCTCCGCCCTCGACGAGCTGAACCTGATGAACGCGCAGAAGCTCGCCGAGGTCAACGCCGCGAAGAACCGCGCGGAACAGGCCAAGATCGCGCTCGATGCGGAGATCCGCGAGCAGCAGAAGCAGACCAACGCGATGCGGCGCGAGAAGGCCGAGGCGGAGAAGGCCCTGCGGCTGGTCGGCGGGCGGGATTTCACCGCCGGCCTGGTCGCGGCCACCTCCCCGGTCGCCCGGATCGCTCCCGGCCGGACGGCTGACGGGGGGTGGAAGCCCGAGTCACGCAGCGTGAAGGACCCGACCACCTCGGGCTACATCACCCCGCGCACGCTGCACATGTACAAGGAGGTCAAGCGGGCCGGCTTCGACCGCTTCGTGGGCTGTTACCGCCCGGGCGGTCCCTGGGAGCACCCCAAGGGCCGGGCCTGCGACTGGTCGCTACAGCGCAGCGGCTTCTCCCCCTGGCACAACAACGACATGCGGATGTACGGCAACAACCTCGCCGCGTTCCTGATCCGCAACGCCGACCGGCTGGGCGTCTACTACGTGATCTGGAACCGGCAGATCTGGTTCCCGGCGACCGGTTGGAAGTCCTACAGCGGGCCCTCCAACCACACCGACCACGTGCACGTGTCGCTGCTGTAGCCGGAGTACCACGCCGAGGGGCCGTCCCGCGACCGCGGGGCGGCCCCTCGGCGTCAGGTAGGGCTCAACCGGCGACGGCGGTGGGCGCCGGGTCCGCGGGCGTGGCCGCGCCCGGCAGCGTCGCGCTCGGCTTGCCGGCCGGCACCTCGGCCACCGTCCGCACCTCGCCCGCGCTGAGCCGGTACGACATGCCGACCACCCCGCACCGCCCGGCCGCCACCCGCTCGGCGAGCACGGCGGACCGGGCCAGCAGCGCCTCCACGGTCCGCGCGATGTGGATGTCGACGATCTCGTCGAGGTCCTCGACACCCTCCCGGGCGGCCCGGGCCAGGCTGGGCACGACGGCGTCCACCAACGCGCCGAGGTGGCCGGCGGGGGGCGTGCCGGTGGCGACCACCTCGCGGGCGGCCTGCACCGCGCCGCACGAGTCGTGGCCGAGCACCACCACCAGCGGGGTGCCCAGCACGGTGACCGCGTACTCGACGCTGCCGAGCACCTCGGGGCCGACGGTGTGGCCGGCGGTCCGCACCACGAACAGGTCACCGAGGCCACGGTCGAAGATGATCTCGGCGGCGAGCCGGGAGTCGGCGCAGCCCACGATCACCGCGAACGGGTGCTGGCCGTCGGCGACGGCGGCGCGGTGCTCGGCGTCCTGGTTGGGATGACGGGGTACGCCGGTGACGAACCGCTGGTTGCCGGCGAACAGCTCGGCGAGCGCCTGTTCGGGATTGGTCGGCAGCACTGCACTCACCTCGTCCTCGCGCGAAACGACCTGGTCAGCCCGGCCGGCGGCAGAGGCGGCCTCGACCACCACGGTCACACCCGAGCCAAGACACGTCAAGATTTACGTGATACGGATTTCATACGTCACCGGTCACTTGACGGGCGGCCGCCAGCGGCCCGCCGCCGCCCGGGGCCGGTCGACACCGGCGCGGGGCCATACCATGACCACCATGGCGACGACAGCGGGCGAGAACGGGAGCGGCCGGAACTGGACCTTCCTCACCAACCACGGGCACGTGCTGCTGGCCATCGCGCGCAACCCCACCGCGCGGCTGCGTGACGTGGCCGACGAGGTGGGGGTGACCGAGCGGGCCGCCCAGGCGATCGTCGCCGACCTGGCGGCCGGCGGCTACCTGCGGCGCACCCGGGTCGGCCGGCGCAACGAGTACACGATCAACCCGAGCGGCCACTTCCGGCACCCGGCGGAGGCCGACCAGCAGGTCGGTGCCCTGCTCGCCCTCTTCACCGCCGAACCGGCCGACAGGCGCGCCGCCGAGGCGTGACCGACCCCGGCGGCTCCCGTCACCGCACGGCCGGCGCGCCGACGGTAATCTCAGCGCGTGCGCGAGAGCTTGCGGCCGGACGGGACGACGGTGCGCGTCCGTACCGGGCACCGGATCCGGTCCATCCTCTGTGGAGCGGGAGCGGCCGCCCTGCTCGGCGCCGTCCTGGTGGCGCCCGGGCCCGCCTCGGCGGCCCCGAAGTGCGGCCCGCCCGGCGGCCCCGCCCCGACCGAGGCGTCCTGGGCGCTGGAGCGGCTCGACCCGGCGGCGGCCTGGCGGGTCACCCGGGGCCAGGGCGTCACCGTGGCGGTCATCGACTCCGGCGTCTCCCCCAGCCACCCCCTGCTGCGCGGCCGGGTGCTGCCCGGCGAGGACTTCAACAACCTGGTCCACCTCAAGGGACAGTGCGACCTCGTCGGCCACGGCACCCTGGTGGCCGGCATCATCGCCGGCAAGGAGGGCACCGGCGTGCCGTACAGCGGGATCGCGCCCGAGGCCAAGATCCTGCCGATCCGGGTGCTGGCCGACAACCAGCGCACCTTCGACGAGTCGATCCCGGCCGAGATCGGTCGGGCGATCAAGTGGGCGGTCGACCACAAGGCCGACGTGATCAACCTGTCCCTGGTGACGCTGGACGACGCCCGGCTGAAGGACGCCGTGGACTACGCCCTCGACAAGGGGGTCGTCGTGGTGGCCGCCGCCGGTAACCGGCAGGAGAACCAGCAGGACCAGCCGGGTTACCCGGCCGCGTACCCGGGGGTCATCGCCGTCGCCGGCATCGACGACGCGGGCGAGCACGTCGGCAGCTCGGTCACCGGCGACTACGTGGACATCGCCGGCCCCGGGCTGAAGATCGTCGGCCCGGCGCCACAGGGGTCGGGATACCGGGCGGAGCCGCAGGGCGGCACCAGCTTCGCGACCGCGTACGTCTCGGGGGTGGCCGCGCTGGTCCGCGCCGCCCACCCGGCCCTTTCCCCGAAGGAGATCGCCTTCCGGCTGACCCAGACGGCCGACAACCCGCCGGACGGGCACAACGCCGAGGTCGGGTACGGGATGGTCAACCCGTACCGGGCGGTGACCAGCCTGCTGGGGAGCCGGACCGACCCGCCGCTCGGCGCGCTGCCGAAGCCGGCGCCGCCGGCCGACCCGCTCGCGTGGCAGCGGACCGTGGCGATCTGGGTGGCCGCGGTCGGCGGGCTGCTGGCCGTCGCCCTGCTGGCGCTCCGGCCGATCCTGATCCACGGCCGCCGGCGCGGCTGGCGCCCTGGACGCCGTCCTGCGGCCCTGGACGCCTGAACCCGCCCACCCGGCCCCCGGACACCGCCCCGCGCACCAGCGGCGGTCAGCGTGCCGCTGGTGGCGCGGGAGAAGCACTGCGGCCCCGACCCCGGACAGAGCCGGAGCGGGGCCGCAGCGGGGCCGGTCGGGTCAGTTGCCCCAGACCTTGGAGTTGCTCATCTCGGTGGTCATGTAGTTCTCGCGGGCGATGCCGACCGCCTGGCCGATGTCGTTCAGGACCTTGTTGATGTCCCGCACGGCGGCGTCCCACTGGGCCTGGTGCTGCTGGTAGGCGACGCGGTCCTGGCCCTCCCACTCGAGCCTGGTCAGCATCGAGCGCAGCGTGTCCAGCTTCTCGTCGATGGTCCGCGAGATGGCCTGCATCTGCTGGTTGCTGCTCTCGAGGACGGCGTAGTCGACCTTGATGCTCATCGTTCCTCCTCTACCTGGCTACTACGCGGATCACGGGTTGAGAGCAGCGTGGAACTTGTCCAGCATCTGCTGCTGCTCTTCGTCGTTGACCTGGTGCGTCGTACCCGACTTGTCGAGCAGGTCGGCGATGTTGTCCATCGCGGTCAAGAGCTTGTTCGTGTCCTCGTTCCACTGCGTCATCAGGCTCTGGAAACCCGTGGACGCCTGGCCCTTCCAGGCCATCGCCAGGTCGTCGACGACATTCCACAGCTTCTTGAGCTCACCGTCGACGTCGCTGCGCGTGGACCGCACGTCACTCGCGGCGGTGTGCAGAGTCGCTGCACTGACCTCGAACGCCATGCTTCACACCCTTCCGTCATCTTCGTGGCGGCGGATCCGCCGCGCCCCTCCCCCGCGGCAAGGCGTACACACCCCACCGACGGACACTTCAACCGAACCGTAGCGGACGACGTCCAACCCGCGCAGCCCTGTCCCCGTATCGTCGTCTCCCGGCAAGCCAGGATCCACAACACATTCCCGGGCGGACCGTACGATATGGACGGACGACCACCTCGATCCGCACCGGCCTCAGGACGGCTGGCGGTACGACTTGACGTGCATCATCACCCCGAACACCAGCAGGACCGCCAGCAGCACCACCACGGCCCACAGCACCGGCCGCTCGAAGGCGCGCTGGAGCACCACCGGAAGCAGCGCCACGCCACCGGTGAGCATCACCACTTCAGCGGCTCGCCGGACCCCCGCCGAGCCCGTGAGCCGGGCCGCCAGGGCAAGGCCGAGGAAGACCGGGATGGTCAGCAGGAAGTACATGAACAGCCAGTAGAGCGCCGCGAACACCCCGACCCCTCTCGTCACTGGTAGAACTTGGAATCCTTGACCCAGTCGATCTTGATGTCCTTGATGTCCGGGTCGGATCCCGTGGGCGCCCAGCCGGGGCGGGAGTCCGACACGAACGCGAACCGGCTGTTGGTGTTGAAGCCGGCCATCACGGCGTGCAGGAGCGCGCCGATGTCCCCGAAGACCATCACCAGGATGGCGGAGGCAGCCGTCAGTCCGGCGATGCCGATCGCCTGGGCCAGCGCGGTGGTGCCGGGGAAGAACTGGAACACGATCGAGGCGGTCACCGCGACCAGGATCGGCATGAGCGCCTGGGCCATCCCGGAGACCGCGTCGTTGTAGGCGTCCCGCGCCGAGGTGAGGGTGTCCTTGTTGGCGTTGAACGCCTCGGCCAACGAGTTGATCTCCGCCCCCAGCTTGCGCATGAAGAGGTCGAACGCGTCCCGGTCGTCGAAGTCCCACTCCTTCGGGTCCGGCGGGACCGCCGCGAGCGCCGCGCCGAACTGCTCCGAGCCGAGCAGGCGCGCGGCGTCGCTCCACTTCTTGATGGCCTCGTTGACCTCCTGGTTGTCGAACGTCTCCAGGTAGAGGATCGAGCCGATCAGGATCCCCGAGAAGACGATCCACATCCAGTTGCCGCGCGCGACGGCCGCCGCCGTACGCACCGGCGCCGTCGTCTCGGCGACCGAGACGGTGCCGGTCACCGTGCCGGAGGCGTTGGCGATGAAGATCTCCGGTGGCATCAGCTGCTCCCCCCGTGGCTGGCCCGGCCGGTCACTTGACCACCCAGGGCTGGTCCGACTTCTCCCAGTTCTTCGCGCTCTGCTCGAGCTGCTCCGCGGCCTTGTGCAGGTGGTCGATACCGGTCTTGACGTTGTCGAGGTGCCCGTCGACCGAGGCGTTGTGCTGGGTCACCGTCCCGTGGCCGAAGAGGCTCAGCGCGCCGCCCGGCAGCTTCACCTCCTCCAGCAACGCCTGCACGTTGCGCAGGTACTGGATCGGGCCGTCCGGAGCGTCGAGCAGCTTGCTCGCCTTCCGGATCGCGTCGACGTCGACCTTGTTGGCCATCGCGCCTCCTCCCAGCTCAGCGACGCAGGCCGCGGGTCGGGTCGGACAGGTCCACACCGAACTGGCGGAACCAGTCCTCCGGGGTCAGGGAGCCCTCCTGGGCCCGGCGGACCAGCTCGGAGCCGCCGAGCATCTCGGTCAGCAACTCCTGCTGGCGCTCGTTGAAGGCTGCGTACGCCGCGTCGATGGCGGCCTGGAGCGACTCCGCCAGTGTGCAGCTGTCCAGCCGCATCGCCCGCGCGTTGAGCTCGATGTCGCCGACCTTCATCTCGCCGTCCACGGTCACCCGGACCAGGCCGTCCGGGCTCTCCCCGGTCATCCGCAGGTCCGCTCGCTGCTGCTGGAACTCGGCCAGCCGGCGCTGCTGCTCCTGCGCCTGGCGCAGCATGTTCTCCACGGCGCCACCGGCGCCACCGTAACCCCACGGGGTGCTCACGACGGGTCCCTCTCTGCACGCGCGACGGTCCGGCCGACGCTATCGGAAGGTTTGCCTGGCGTCCGCCCCTAGGCCGGCTCCGTCCAGGCGGTCTGGATCAGCTGCTGGCCGTCCCGGCGGCGGACCAGGGTGCCCCGGCCCGGCGGCTGCGGGCTCGGCCGCAGGTTGCCGAAGACCGCACCCTCCTCCCGGCTGCCGGACATCAGCAGGCCCGGCGAGTCCAGCTCGCGCAGGCGCTGCAGCACCGGCTCGTACAGGGCGCGCGCCACGCCGCCCACCCGGCGGGTGATGATCAGGTGCAGGCCGATGTCCCGGGCCTGCGGCAACAGCTCGTGCAGCGCGCTAAGCGGGTTGCTGCCGCCGGAGGCGACCAGGTCGTAGTCGTCCACCAGGACGTAGAGGTCGGGGCCCTTCCACCAGCTCCGGTCGCGCAGCTGGGCGGTGGTCACGTCCGGACCGGGCAGGCGGTTCTGCAGCGCGCTGCGGATCGAGCCCAGCCCCTGGCTGAACACCTGGTTGGACGGTGCGTAGTCGAGCAGGTGGTCGCCCTCCACCGCGCCCAGCAGGCCGCGGCGGTAGTCGGCGATGACCAGCCGGGCCTGGGCCGGGGTGTACCGCTCGGCGATGCCCCGGGCGATCAGCCGCAGCAGGTTCGTCTTGCCACACTCGGCGTCGCCGAACACGGTCAGGTGCGGCTCGCCCGCCAGGTCCAGGTAGACCGGGGCGAGCGCCGACTCGTTGACGCCGATCGGGATGCCCGGGACCGACCGGTCGATGACCTTCGCCAGCTCGCCGACCGGCAGCTTGCGCGGCAGCAGCCGCACCTTGGGCGCCGGGCGGCCCGACCAGTTGGCCGCGACGTGCCCGGCCAGGGCGACCGACGCCTCGGTCAGGTCCTCGATGTCGCGCTTGCCGTCGATCCGCGAGATCCCGCTGAGGAAGTGCAGCTTGTCGTGGGTCAGACCGCGGCCCGGCGTGCCGACCGGCACGTTCTGCGCGGCCCGCCGGTCGATCTCCGACTCGGACGGGTCGCCGAGCCGCAGCTCCAGCTTCGTGCCGAGCAGGTCCCGCATGTTGATCCGGATCTCCGCCCACCGCACGGCCGTGACAACCACGTGTACGCCGAAACCCAGCCCCCGGTTGGCCAGGTTGGTGATGGTCTGCTCCAGCTCCTCGTACTCCTGGCGCAGCGTGTTCCAGCCGTCGACCACCAGAAAAATGTCGCCGAACGGGTCGTCGGCGAACTCCCCGGCCGCCCGGCGGCGGCGGTAGCTGGCCATCGAGTCGATGCCGTGCTGGGTGAAGCGCAGCTCCCGGTCGTCGATGATCGCGACCACCTCGGCCACGGTCCGCCGGACCGCCTCGGTGTCCCGCCGTCCGGCCACCCCGGACATGTGCGGCAGCCGCTCCAGGCTGCGCAGCGCGCCGCCGCCGAAGTCGAGGCAGAAGAACTGCACCTCGCGCGGCGTGTGGGTGAGCGCCAGCGAGGCGAGCATGGAGCGCAGCATGGTGCTCTTGCCGCTCAGCGAGGCACCGACGATCACCACGTTGCCGCCCGCGCCGGACAGGTCGATCATCATCGGGTCGCGTCGCTGCTCGTACGGGCGGTCGACGATGCCGACCGGCACGGTGAGCCGCCCACGCCCCGGCCAGTTCGCCGTGGTGAGGCCGAACGTCGGGTGCACGCTCAACGGCGGCAGCAGCTCGGCCAGACCGGGCGGCTCGGCCAGCGGCGGCAACCAGACCTGGTGCGCCGGACGCCCCCGCCCCTTGAGCCGGTCGATCAGCACGTCCAGCATGGCCACCGCCTTGCCGTCGGCCGCCTGCTCCGGCTCCGGCGCGGTCTCCGCCGGGCTCGGCAGGGCCGGCACCGGCACGTAGTCGATGCCGTACGGCACGATCCGGCGCTGCACCTGTGCCCGGGTGGACCGCTGCACCTGCCCCGGCGCCCGGTACGGCCCGGAGACGTACGCCGCCCGGAACCGGAGCATGGTGCTGGTGTCGGTCTTCAGGTAACCGTGACCGGGCGCGCTCGGCAGCTCGTACGCGTCGGGCACGCCGAGCACGATGCGGCTCTCGACCGCCGAGAAGGTACGCAGACCGATCCGGTACGACAGGTGGGTGTCCAGGCCGCGCAGCTTCCCCTCCTCCAGCCGCTGGGAGGCCAGCAGGAGGTGCACGCCGAGCGACCGGCCGAGCCGGCCGATCATGACGAACAGGTCGATGAAGTCCGGCTTGGCGGCGAGCAGCTCGCTGAACTCGTCACAGATGATCAGCAGGCTGGGCATCGGCTCCAGCGGCTCGCCGGCCGCCCGGGCCTTCTCGTAGTCGTACCGGGAGACGTAGTTGCCGGCCGCCCGGAGCACCTCCTGGCGCCGGTTCATCTCGCCGGCCAGGGCATCCCGCATGCGGTCGACCAGCGGCAGCTCGTCGGAGAGGTTGGTGATCACCGCGCTGGTGTGCGGCAACGCGTCCAGCGAGGCGAAGGTGGCGCCACCCTTGAAGTCGACCAGGACGAAGTTGAGCTCCTCGGACGAGTGCGTCACGGCCAGCGCCCCCACCACCGTCCGCAGCAGCTCGCTCTTGCCGGAGCCGGTCGCGCCGATGACCAGGCCGTGCGGGCCCATACCCTCGTGCGCGGACTCCTTGAAGTCCAGCTCCACCACGTTGCCGTCCGGCCCGAGGCCGAGCGGGATCCGCAGCCGGTCGCGGTGGCTGCGCGGCCGCCAGGTCTGCTGCACGTCCACCGCCGCCGCATCGCCGACGCCGAGCAGGTCCGGCAACTCCATGCTGCGGGCCAGCGGCTCCTCGGTGCTGGCGCCCTGCTGCTGGGAGAGCCGGTAGGGGGCGACCTGCCGGGCCAGCCCCTCGGCACCCGCCATGCTGAGCCGGTCCGGCCGGCCGAGCCGCGACGTCGTGGCACCGCGGACCAGGTCCAGTCCGCTGCCGTCACCGGTGTCGAGGCAGAGCAGCCAGCGGCCGGCGTCCCGGGGCACCGTGCCGGACAGGTCGATGACCGTGGCACCGAGCAGGCCGGGACCCATCAACGCGCAGGTCGGCGAGACCTCCCCGCCGTCGAGCACCACCACCAGGTGCGGGGCGGTGGTGAGCGGCTTCGCCTCCGGGGCGAAACGGGGCCGGCCGCCCAGCTCGTTGGCGAGCGCCGCCTCCGCCTCGGCGAGGCTGGCGAACACCATCCGGCGCGCGCCCGCCGCGTCCGTACGCCCCGGGTGCTGGGCGTGCGGCAGCCACTTCACCCAGTCCCACACCGGCTGCCGGTCGGGCGCGGCCACCACCGCCACGATGAGGTCGTCCGGGGCGTGGAAGGTGACCAGCTGGCCCAGGGCGGCCCGGGCCAGGTCGAGCACCGGCTCCCGGTCGCCGCGCAGCACGATCCGGCTGAACGCGCGCAGCGACAGCGCGGTGGGCAGGTCCGGCACGGTGGAGTGGGCCCGGACGAACCGGCGCAGCGCGATCGCGCTCATCGGCTCCAGGTCCTCCACCGGCTTGGTCTCCGGCGGCACGATCTCCACCGCCAACCGCTGCGGGCCGAGCGCGATCCGGGCCTCACCGAAGTCGTCCTCGGTGATCCGCCGCTCCCACAGCCGGCGCGAGGCGGCGATCGACCAGAGCGCGTCCGGCTCCGGGTGCCGCCAGGTCATCGCGGCGCGTTGCTGCTCGGCGGCCCGCCGGGTGCGCTTGCGCATCTGGGCCAGGTACCGCATGTAGTCGCGGCGCTGGGCATTCAGCTCGGCCTTGTTGTTGCCGCCGTTGCCCAGCGTGCCGATCGCCATGCCGAGCATGGACACCCCGAAGAGGCCCCCCGCGACGTACGTCATCATGCCGCCGCCGCGGCCGGCGTACAGGAAGGCCATCGCGCCGACGCCGCAGAGCATCGGCAGGATCATCAACACCTGCCCCATGCCCCGCGACTGCTGCTCAGGCAGCTCGGGCGGAGACTCCAGCAGCACCTCGCCGCGCGGCAGCGCGGGCCCCGGTTGACGCGGCAGTCGGCGGAACACCACCGTGCTCACGGCGTCTCCTCCCCAGAATCGGCCCTGATCGTGGTCTGCCAACGGCCCGAGTCGTCGGGTGGGCAACCTGTGCGACCGCCATCGTAGGTAATCTCCCGGAGGCGTCGTGGACCCGTGTCGGGGCGACGCCGCCGGCCGAGGTGGATCGTAGGCGAGTACGAGGAGGCCACAGTGGCGACGAAGACCGCGACCGGCGGGCTGAGCCGGATCACCATCGTGGCGCCGCGCACCAGGATGGATCTGGCGTTGCCGTCGGACGTCCCGTTGGCCGACCTGCTGCCCACGCTGCTCCGGTACGCCGGTGAGGACCTCGCCGACGAGGGCGTGCGGCACGGCGGATGGAGTCTGTCCCGGCTCGGCGGGCAGCCGCTGGACGGTGGGCGTACCGCCGCGCAGCTCGGCGTCCGGGACGGCGAGGTGCTCTACTTCAACCCTCGGGCCGCCGCCGCGCCGGAGATCGTCTTCGACGACGTGGTGGATGCCGTCGCCACGGCCACCAACCAGCGCCCCGGCACCTGGCAGGTCGGCACCACCCGCTCGTTCGCGGTGCTCCTCGCCGGGGCCGCGCTGACGGCCGGTGCCGCGGCGGCGCTGTTCGCCGGGCCGCCGCAGCTGCCCGGCGCGCTGGCCGCCCTGGTGGTCGCGGTCGCCCTGCTGGTGAGCGCCGCGGTGCTGTCCCGGGCGGCCGGTGACAGCCGTACCGGCGCGATACTGGCCATGGGCGGCCTCGGCTACGCGGCGATCGGCGGCCTGCTGGTGCTCGCCGGGGACCGGGCGCTGGCCGACCTGGCCAGCCCGCACGTGCTGCTGGCCGCGACCGCCGCGGTGCTGTTCGGCGCACTGGCCGCGCTGGCCGTCGGCGACCGGCTGCCGCTGTTCCTCGGCGCGGTCGCGGTGGGGGTGGCCGTCGGCATCGGCGCGGCGCTCTGCCTGGCCTTCGGCATCGGCGCGGCGGCCGCCGCGGCGGTGGTGGCGACCGTCGCGTTCGCCGCCCTGCCGGCGCTGCCGATGATGGCCTACCGGCTGGCCCGGCTGCCGGTGCCGTCGATCCCGACCGGGCCGGACGACCTGAAGAGCGACAGCGAGTCCGTCGACGGCCCGCAGGTGCTGAGCAACAGCGAGCGCGCCGACGCGTTCCTCACCGGCCTGCTCTGGACGGTCTCGGTGCTGGTGCTCGGCGGTCAGGTGGTGCTCGCCGACAACGGCCGGCTGCCGGCGGTGCTGCTCTGCCTGGTGCTGGCCCTGCTGTCGCTGCTGCGGGCCCGCCCGTTCATCGGCCGCGCGCAGCGCACCCCGGTGCTGCTCGCGGGCACCATCGGTCTCGGACTGGCCGCGGCGGCCACCTTCGGCGCCGGGTCGCTGCCGGTCCGGCTGGGGTTGATCCTGGGCGGGCTGCTGCTGACCACGGTGATCGGCCTGATCTACGGCCTCACCGTGGCGGGCAAGCGGATCTCGCCGGTCTGGGGTCGCCTCCTCGACATCGTCGAGATCCTGCTGATCATCGCCGTGGTGCCGCTGGCCGTCTGGGTCTGCGGCCTCTACGGCTGGATCGTCAACCTTCGACCGTGACCGTGCCCATCGCGGTGGCGACCGGGGCGGTGGCGTAGACGCCGGGCCCGTGCTGCCCGTCCAGTGGGCGGGCCGGCACGCCGCTGCGCTTCGCCACGTCCCGGACCACCTTCACCAGCGCCTCGGCATGCCCGTCCATCGCCGCCACCCGCAGCAGCGGAGGCACCCGGCGGCCACCCGGCAGCACCACCGCCGCGACCGTGTGCGACGGCGCGGAGGTGGCGGTGACGGCGTCCACCAGCGCGCCGAGCGATCCGTTGGGGCGGACCCGCAGCGCCAGGCAGCGCTGGGTCCAGCCGCCGCCGCGCAGGCTGGTCCAGCTCTCCACCGGCGCCTCCGGGGCCAGGTCCAGCCCGGCGCCGGAGACCACCGCGGTGTGCAGCTCGTCCCGGCCCAGCACCCGGTGGCCGAGGCCGGCGGCGTTCAGCGTCTTGCCGAGCCGGCCGATCCCGGCCGCCACGGTCCGGTGCACACCGCGAATGCCGCCGCCCCGGCTCACCGCTTCCGCGCGGGCGTCGGACACCGACAGGCGGAGCGCCACCCAGATCGTGCGGTGCGCCGCCGGCGGGGCCCCCGGCGCGGGATACCAGACCAGGGTGTGCGAGACGACCTGGGTCTGTGTGACCGGCCCGGTGAAGTCGGCGAGCACCGCGAGGGCGCGGTCCATCGTCGCCGCCTCCACCGACCCGGCGGGCGCGCCGGGCCGGCCGGTCAGCGCGACCGCGGCGAACCAGCCCCGGTCGTCCTGGCCGATGCCGAGCCGGGTGCCGCGCTCGGTGAGCTCGACGACGGTCAACTCCGGGGCGAGCGCGGCCAGTCGCGGGTCACCGGACGGCGTGGCGCTCCGGGCCCGCCCGCGGCGGCGGCGCAGCCGGCGGCGGAGCATCAGATCCTCGTACCACCAGCGGCCGCCCCGGCGGGCGAACGCGGCGACGACGGCCAGCACGGCCAGCACGCCGACCGACGCGAGCAGCCAGGCGGGGCCACCGGTGGCGAACCAGACGGCCAGCGCGGCGCACTCCAGCACCACGAGCTGACCGACGACGAGCGGGCCGAGCCGACCTCGTCGACGCTGGTCGGCCGGGATGATCGGGCGGTCCGCCGGGGCGGCGGGGGCGGTGGCCGTACGACCGGGTGGCGCCTGGACCTGCGTCATCGGTGAGCGTCCCTTCTGGACATTCTGGGCTTCCGCCCCGGCGTTGCGTCGCCGGAGGACGGGCGGGGTCCCGGTGAACCGCCGCCGGCCCCTTATCGTAGGGAAGCCCGCGGCGACGTTCGGACCTGATCGTCGCGGACCCACCCCTGCCGGAGGTTAGTCATGCGGACCCGCCGCGATCAGGTGCAGGCGTACCGCTTCGTCACCCGCCGCATCGTCTCCGCGCTGCTCTCCGGCGACCCGGAGACCAATGACCTGCCGATGCGCCGGCTCGGCATGGCGGTGTTCGGCAGTGTCATCGCCGCCGCCGTCGTGCTCGGCGGTGCGGGCGCGTACGGCCAGCTCACCGGCAACGCCGCGCCGCTGGAGTCGAACACGCTGGTGATCGAGCGGGAGACCGGAGCCACCTACGTCTTCACCGACGGGGTGCTGCACCCGACGCTGAACTACGCCTCCGCCCGGCTCATCCTCGACGAGGCCGACCCGGCGGTCCGCACCATGTCGCAGGCGTCGATCAAGGAGCGCCCGCGGGGGCGGGCGGTCGGCATCGTGGGCGCCCCGGACGACGTGCCGGACCGCAAGTCGCTCGTCGGTCTCCCCTGGTCGGTCTGCGACGTGCCCGACCCGGCCGATCCACAGCGCTCCACCACCCGGCTGGTGATCGACCGGCCGCTGCCGGGCGGCACCTCCCTCACCGACCGGGCGGTCCTGGTTCGGGTGAACGAGGCGCGGTACCTGCTCACGGGCGGTTCCCGGCTGCGAGTGGTCGGTGACGAGCAGGCGCTGGTCGCGTTGAAGATGGCCGGCGCGGCCACCCTCACCGTGGGGCAGCAGCTGCTCAACGCGGTGCCGGTGGGGCCGGCGCTGCGCAAGCCGACCATCGACGGGGACGGCAGCTCCAGCGGCCTGACGGTGGGTGACCGCCCGGCGAAGGTCGGCCAGGTCTACCGGGCCGCCGGCAACCACTACGTGCTGACCCGGCAGGGACTGGTGGCGATCAAGGAGATGACCGCGCTGCTGCTGCTCGGCGGCGGCGGTCAGATCACCGACATCACGCCGGACCAGGCCGGCCAACTCCTCACCGACCAGCGACTGGAGCCCGAGGGCCTGCCGGACAAGCTGCCCGTCCTGCACGAGGTCCGCGCCGGCCGGACGGTACTGTGCGCCACCTACCGGGCCGGGGCGTCCGGCCAGCCGCCGGTCACCACCCTGGAGGTCTTCGACCAGCCGCCGGCCGAGCTGACGGCGGCGACCGGGGTGGCCGCCCGGCAGACCTCCCGGGACGCTGTGCGGACCGCCGAGAGCGTGCTGCTGCCGGGTGGCAAGGGCGTGCTGGTGCAGGCCACGGCCGGGGAGAGCGGGAAGGCGGCGGCCGGCGCCACGGTCTACCTGATCACGGCGCAGGGGGTCCGCTATCCGCTCGGGCCCAACGCGAAGGTCGCGCTCGGGTACGGCGACGCGACGCCGACGGCGGTGCCGGCGTCCCTGCTGGCGCTGGTGCCGACCGGGCCGACGCTGGGGCGGCAGGACGCACTGGCCTTCTTCGATCCGGGCGCGGTGCCGGCTGGCTCCGCGACGACCGGCCCGGGCGGCAACCAGCAGTCGGGGGCGGGCCCGGCCCAGGGCGGCTGACCCCGGGCCGCCGTCCGATGTGGAATAGGGGCGACCACGGGTCGCCCGGGCTGGGCCGGGTCGACTAACCTGAGCGTGACCAACGGTTATCGACGATGACTACGGGGATGCAGCCATGACCGGGCGCACGACAGTGGACGTACTGTCCCTGGAGGATTTTCACCAGCGACTGGGGCGGCGACTCAGCGAGGCCGAGTCGGTGCTGAAGAAGCTCAACACGGAGATGCAGTGCCGGCCACCCGCGCTGGGCACCTTCACCGACGCGACCGGCAACGCCCGTCGCTACTCCGAGACGCACACGAGCTTCGCCAACCACGTCGAGCGGCTGCGCCAGGCGATCGAGGCCGCCCAGAAGGCGACCAAGGCGATCATGACCAACTACAAGACCGCCGAGGCACGCAACGCGGCCGCCGCGGCCGACATCGTCGCCGCCCTCTCCGGCCTGGATGCGGCGATGAGGCCGGCGAAGGGAGAGGATCCGCGTGTCTGAGTACGTTCAGCGTTACGAGCACGTCAGCCACCAGGAGCTCTACCAGGGCGTCACCGCGGGCGACCCGAAGCAGGTCGACGGGCTCAGCGCCCAGTGGAGCTCGCTGAAGGACACCCTGGAGGGCCTCGGCCGGGACCTGACCAGTGACCTGGACGCGCTGGCCAAGACCTGGACGGGCGACGCCGCCCGGGAGTTCCACCGGCGGCTGAACCTGGTCGTCGGCTACTCCAGCAACCTGGCCCAGGGCATGGCCGACATCCGGCAGGCGCTCGACATGATGGCCACCGAGCTGCGCACCGCCCAGTCGAAGGCGGAGAGCCCGGAGGAGACCGACGACAACGACAAGCTGCTCTCCGGCGCCGGCAAGGGCTTCCTGGTCGGTGGGCTGCCGGGCGCGGTGATCGGCGGCATCGTCGGTCACCAGCAGGACAAGGAGGAGCAGGAGAAGGCCCACCAGCGGATGGTGCAGGTCGTCGCCAACCTCGCCGAGGGTTACGACTTCTCCGCCTACGGCCGGATCGTCGTGCCGGAGCCGCCGGACCCGGGCCTGCCCGGCGACGGCGACCCGACGAACCCGACGCTGAAGAACGGCCCCTCCGTGGGCACCCCCTCCGCCGGCCCGACCTCCGGCACCTTCGGGCCCACCGCCGGAGCCACCGCGACCACGTCGGGCGTGCACCACACGGGCCCCAGCAGCGGCACGGTGGGCGACGGCCCGACCGGGCACCCGGGCGGGGGCAGCCCCGGCACGATCGGCTCGGTGGGCGTCGTCGACCCCGCCGGCACCTCACTCGCCGGCGCCGGCCAAATGGTCACCAGCCCGACGACCCCCGGCCTCCCCGGCACCGGCACCGCCAGCGCCCCCACCACCAACGTCCCGAGCGGCGGCGGGGGCCCGCTCTACGGGCTGCCGAACGGAGGCACGGGCGCGCTGGCCAGTTCGGGTCCCGGCACGGCCAGGGTCGGGGGCATGCCCGGGGCCGAGAACCGGTCCGCAGCCGGCACCGGGCGGCTCGCCTCGGGGCGGGGCGTCACGATCAACGCGGACGGCCGCTCCAACGGTGGCCGGGGCACCAACGCGCGGCCCGCGCTGGCCGGGCGCAACGGCGTCCTCGGCGGGCGCGGCACCTCCGACGAGGACGAGTCGGAGGAGCGGCTGACCTGGCTGACCGAGGACGAGATGGTCTGGGGCGACGGCAAGTCGGCCCCGCCGCCGGTGCTCGGCACCAACTGATCGCACGCTGACGAACGGCGCGGCGCCCCTCACCAGGGGCGCCGCGCCGTTCGCGTTGACCGCCTCTGTCCATGGTGGGCCGGGTCACGTCATCCGTACGCCCGTTGAGCTGCACGAGGCGAATCTGACAGATAGGTTGAACTGGTGCCGGTCGTAGCGTTCGCCCCGTCCCTCTGGGCGGCGACGCTGCGCACCCTGCGCGAGCTGACCCAGGTGGCGGTGACCGCACTGGCGCTGGTCGCCGGCCTCACCGGTCCGGCCGCCGCTGCCGCGGCCACCGGCCCCGTCGGTCCAGACGCGACACACCGTCCGGCGGCCAGCCTCAGCACCCACCTGGAGCCGGTCGACGCGCCCACCCCGGGAATCCTCGTCGATGCCGGGGCGGCCGCGACCGGCGCGTGGGCCGTCGACACCAGGCCGGCCCCCGCGCCGCACTCCTCGGCCGGTCACCCACTCGCGGCGGCGGCCCCGCCGGCTCCCGGCGTGGCGGCACGGCTCGTTGACGGCGATGCCGCGGCGCCGCGCCCGCCCGTCGCCGTGGCCGCCGCGGACCCCGACCGCGAGCCGATCGCCCGGCGCGGCCCACCCCGCGCCTGATCCCACCGGCCGCCCGCGCGGCCCTCGATGAGTCCCCACCACCCCCAACGGGTACGGCCGCAGCGCGCCCTTTCCCGCGCCAACGGCGTTCCTCCGCCCGGCCCCCGGGCCCAGATCCTGAATTTCGAGTTCCACCACGAGGTGCTGGTGATGCAGACCGTCTTCTCCACCGTCCTGCCCGACGTTCCCCAGGCCGCCGGAATCTGGCTGGCCCTGCTCGCCGTGGCGGCGATCGTGGTCGCCGCCCTGATCGTCCGCCCGGACCGGTTCCGCTCGGCGCTCGGCGACCGGATCAGCGCGGCAGCCATGCCGAGCAGCCTGGAGCTGGCCGAGGAGGCCCGCGAGCGGGCCCGGTACGCGCAGGAGGTGAGGGTGGCTGCGGAACGGGCGGCGACCACCGCCGAGCGGCGGCGCGCCGAGTGGCTGGCCGCCCAGGAGGAGGTCGAGGAGGCGTGGCGGGCGTACGAGGCGGCGGAGCGGGACGTCCGCCGGCTGGCCGCCGCGGCCACCCTGCCCCTGCCGCGGACCGACCGGACCCCGGCCGAGTACGCGGACCGGGAGCGCTGGCTGCACCGGGCGGCACTGGACGCGCAGTGGCGCAAGGAGATCACGGTGGAGCAGCTCAGCGACATCCTCGGACACCACGGCTGGGACCCGCGCCGTCATCCGGTGGAGCAGGAACTGCTGCTGCGCCGGCTGATCCGGGACAACCTCCGCGCCCGGCACCAGGCCGCCCGGGAGCGGGAGCAGGCCGCCTGGCGGGCCGCCGAGCTGGCTGCCGCCGCCGTGCGGAGCCTGCGCGACGAGGCGTACGCGGCGACCGGCCCCGCCCCGGAACCCCAGTCGCTGATCTCCACCGTGGACCTCACCGCGGTGGAGATCACCCGGGAGTTGCCCGCGGCACGGGGCGGGGAGCCGGCCCGCGGGGCCGGATCGGTGGCCCGCGGGCGGGCGGCGGTCGCGGCGTACTGACCGCCGGGCGGAGCTGGCCCGGCTCGGCTAGCGTGACCTCGTGTCCCGTGAGAGCTGGGTGCTGGTCGTCCTCGCCGGTCTCGTGGCGCTGGCCACGCTGGTCGGCGCGATACTGCTCGCCGTCCGGGTGGTCCGCACCCGCCGGCTGCTCGGCGCGCTCGGCGTCGGCGGCAAGGTCGCCTTCTACGGCGCGCTGATCTACGCGATCCTGCCGGTGGACCTGCTACCCGACCCGATCTACCTGGACGACATGGGCGTGCTGGCGGGTGCCCTGTTCTATCTGGGCCGGCTGGCCGCCCGGCACCGCGCGGCGCAGCGCGGGCTGCCCGAGCAGCCGCCGTCCCCGCCGGGACCGGGTCGCCTGCGCCGCCCCGTGTCATGATCGGCACCGGGCCGGCGGTCGGCCCAGGTTCGGCGCACCGAGGACTGGGGCATGGCGGGTGAACACCGGTTGAACCCGGACGACGAGCGCGTGACGAGGTTCTTCCAGGACCGGCACCTCGCCACGCTGACCACGCTGCGGGCGGACGGCACACCGCACGTCGTGCCGGTGGGGGTCACCTTCGACCCGATCGCCGGGCTGGCCCGGGTCATCACCTCGGGCACCTCGGCCAAGGCGCGGCACGTGGCGGCAGCCGGCACGGCGGGGGTGCCGGTGGCGGTCTGCCAGGTGGCGGGCCGCTGGTGGCTGACCGTCGAGGGGCGGGCGGTGCTGCGCCGCGACCCCGCATCCGTGGCCGAGGCCGAGCGCCGGTACGCCGAGCGCTACCGCCCGCCGCGGCCCAATCCGCAGCGGGTGGTCATCGAGATCGCCGTGACCCGCCTGCTCGGCAGCCTCCCGGCCACCACCTGACCGGGGCCGCCCGCCAGCCACCCGGACCACGGTCCCGCCCGGATCCGCCCCGACTGGGCGGCCTGTCCGGTTCGGTGGTGAGCAGGGCCACCTGGATGGCGGAATCGCCTGCCTCTGCTGCTCGTTGCATCTCCCGTACGACCGAGCAGGACGGCCCGACGGACGGAGGACCCGGGGCCCGCGGTCGTGTGCGCCCCCGGTCAACGCCGTGGGCCGTGGGACCCCGGCACGCCGGCTTCCCCGAGAACAGCCGAGCGCCACTCCTGGTGCTGCGTCTCCCCGGAGACGTCAACCCCCCGAATGGAGCTTCGACATGAACTCGATCTTCCGTAACAGCATGCTGTCCGTCGCCGGTCTCGTCATGTCCGGCGGGATCGTGGCCGGTCCGGCCGTGGCCGCCCACGCCGCTCCGGCGCAGGCCAAGCCCATCAGCGCGGCGAGCGCGGACAAGGGCAAGGGCAAGGGCGAGCGCCGCGCCGGGTACGAGTACCAGGCGCAGCCCAACTTCTACTACTGCGGCCCGGCGTCGACCCGGATCGCGCTGTCGGCCGAGGGCAAGTCGATCAGCCAGGACGAGCTGGCCCAGAAGCTGGGTACGACCGTGAACGGCACCGACTCGGCGATCGACATCACCCGGGTGCTCAACGAGTACACCGGCGGCAAGTACAAGACCACCGAGATCCGGGACAACTCGGCCACCAAGGATCAGGCCGAGCAGTTGCGGGCCGACGTCAAGGCCGCAGTAGACCAGGGCCGTCCGGTGGTCGCCAACATCATCGGCAGCGCCGTGGACGTCGACGGGGTCGCGCACAGCTACACCGGCCACTACCTGACGGTGGTGGAGTACAAGGACGACGGCAACACCGTGCTGATCGCCGACCCGGCCAGCCCGGGCGAGCCGGAGTACTGGATGAACGTCGCCGACCTGGCCAACTGGATCGCCAGCCGCGGCTACAGCTCCTGATCGAGCGGCATGAAGGGCCGGTCTCCCCAACCCGGGAGGCCGGCCCTTCATCGTGCTCACCACCGGCGCACGAGACCGGCTCGGGCCCGGCCGGCACACGCCAATAGCATGTGGCCGTGCGGCCGGTGATCTTCGACCTCTTCCACACCCTCGTTGACGGGGCGAACTCCGAACGGGACCGGGTGGTCGGCGAGATGGGCCTGATGGTGGGGGTGCCGCCGGAGGCACTCGTGGCCGCGTACCACGCCACCTGGCGGGACCGGATGACCCGATGGGACGTCGCGGAGACGGTCCGGATCCTCGCCGGGCGGCTCGGCGGGACGCCGACCGAGGACCAGGTCGCCCGCGCCGCCGCGCATCGCCGGAAGCTGGCCACCCGGGTGCTGGCCCGGGTCGCGCCGGAGACCCTCGCCGTGCTGGACGCGCTGCGCGCCGACGGCCACCCGCTCGGCCTGATCAGCAACGCCACCGCCGAGACCGCCGAGGCGTGGCCGTCGAGCGCGCTGGCCCGCCGCTTCGACGTCGCGGTCTTCTCGTGCGAGCTGGGCGTGGCCAAGCCCGACCCGACGATCTACCGGACGACGGCCGAGCGGCTGGGCGTCAACCCGACCGACTGCGTCTTCGTCGGCGACGGGGCGGACGGCGAGTTGGCCGGGGCGGCGGCGGTCGGCATGACGGTGATCCGGACGACCGAACACAACGACACCGACCCGACCTGGGACGGGCACGCCCTGGCCACCCTGGGCGAGCTGACCGCCCTGCTGCGGGGCTGATCAGCCCTCTGGGGCGATCCGCCGGAAGTTCTCCACATCGGACACCACGATCGCCTCCATCGGGCAGGACTCGGCCGCGTCGAGCACCGCGTCCGCGGGGACGATCCGCTCGGCCAGCGGCCGGGACAATCCGTCGACCAGGACGAAATGCTGGGGAGCCACTCCCGCGCAGATCCCCGACCCGATGCACCGGCTGGGATCCACGTGCAGTCGCCACTCCGTCTCCGGCACGGGCCCCACCTCGCTCACGGTCCCTCCCCCTTCGCCGTCGTCGCTTTGCTCACCAGCCCACCGGCATCGCCACCAGGCCACGTACCAGCAGGCCGCTCTTCCAGGTCAGCTCCTCCTCGGGTACGGCCAGCCGGAGCCCCGGCGTCCGGTCGAGCAGGGTCTCCAGGACCACCCGCAGCTCCATCCGGGCCAGCTGGGCGCCGAGGCAGTGGTGCACGCCGTGCCCGAAGCCGAGGTGCGGGTTGACCTCCCGGGCCAGGTCGAGCCGGTCGGCGTCGGGGAAGACGGTCCCGTCGCGGTTGGCCGACGGGATGGAGACCACGACCGGCTCGCCCGCCCGCACCAGCACCCCGCCGAGCTCGACGTCCTCGGTGGCGTACCGGGCGAAGGCGGCGGTCGCGCCGAGCGGGATGAACCGCATCAGCTCCTCGACGGCCGTCGCCACCAGCTCCGTCCGCCCACGCAGCGTGTCCCACGCACCGGGGGTGGTCAGCAGGACGTACATCATGTTGGGGATCTGGGTGACGGTGGTCTCGTGCCCGGCGGCGAGCAGCCCCGCGGCGAGCATCACCATCTCCTCCTCGCTGAGCCGGTCCGCGTGCTCGTCGCGGGCCCGCACCATGGCGCTGAGCAGGTCGTCCGCCGGCTCGACCCGCCGCCGCGCGACCAGCCCCGCCATGTACGCGAGCAGGCTGTCGAGGTAGTGCTGGACGAGGCCCGGCTCCAGCGAGGTGGTGGAGACGATCGCCTCGGACCAGGTGTGGAACTTGTCCTGATCGGACACCGGCACGCCGAGCAGGTCGCAGATGACCCGGATCGGCAGCGGGGTGGCCAGGTATTCGACCAGGTCGGCCGGCTGCCCGGCGGCGAGCATCCCGTCGACCAGTTCCTCCGCCACCGCCCGGGTACGCGGGCGCAGCTCGTCCACCCGGCGCGCGGTGAACGCCTTGGCCACCAACCGGCGCACCCGGGTGTGGTCCGGCGGGTCCATCGACAGGATGCCGGTCTGCTGCTGGTGCGGCGTGTTGCGGGGCTCGTCGCGGCCGGTGGCCGCCGCCCGGCTGAACCGAGGGTCGCCGAGCACGGTACGTACGTCGGCGTGCCGGGTGGCCAGCCAGGCCGGCTCGCCGTACGGCAGTTGGACCCGGATGAGCGGCTGCTCGCGCAGCTCGGCGTAGCGGGGGTCCAGGTTGAGTCGGTCAGGGGCGTTGAACGGGTAGCGCTGCGGGATGGTCGCCTCGGAAGTGTCGGTCACCGGCTGACTCGCTCTCGTCCACGGCACCGCCGTGCGGTGCGGGTCGACTCCGCACGACTCCACGCTGAGTCATGCCCCGACTGCGGATGGTAGCGAGATTGGTCGATGAAGGCCAGCGAGGTTTTCCCACCGGCCCGGACACGCCACTCCCGGACCATCCCCTGGACGGCCCGGGAGCGGGGACGCGGTCAGCGGTTGGGGTCGCCCTGGTTGATGCGCCGCTCCGCCGCCTGCTCGCCCTGCTGGACCTGCTTGTCGTACCGGTCGCCGGTGCGCTGGTCGGCCTCCTGGCCGGCCTTCTGGACAGCCTCGTCGGCTTGCTTCGGATGCTTCTTGGCCTCGTCCTGGGCCTTGTCCATGAAGTCACGCATGTCCGAATCTCCTCTCCTCCCGTCCATGCCTTCCCGGCGACCGGAGGCACAAACGGGTGCCCGCGCTGCCCGTCAGGCGGGGTGCGGGGTGCGGAGGTGGGTGGTGAACCAGGTACCGGCCTGGTCGGCCACCTGTTCCAGGGTGCCGGGCTCCTCGAACAGGTGGGTGGCGCCGGGGACGATGCGGAGTTCGGCCACCTCCCCCAGCTGGGCCTGCGCCTGCTCGTTGAGCACGATCACCTGCTCGTCCAGACCGCCGACCAGCAGCAGGGTCGGGGCGCGCACCGCCGGCAGGGAGCCGCCGGCCAGATCGGGCCGACCGCCGCGGGAGACCACCGCGCCCACCTGCTCCGGGCGCGCCGCCGCGGCGACCAGGGCGGCGGCCGCGCCGGTGCTGGCGCCGAAGAGCCCGATCGGCAGCCGGCCCAGCGTCGGCTCGGCGCCCATCCAGTCGACGATGGCGGCCAGCCGCCCGGCGAGCAGCCCGATGTCGAAGCGCAGCTCGGCGGTCCGCGCGTCCAGTACGTCCTCGTCGGGGGTGAGCAGGTCGACCAGTACGGTGGCGAGCGACCGGTCGTTGAGCGTGTGCGCCACGGCCGTGTTGCGCGGGCTGTGCCGCGAGCTGCCGCTACCGTGCGCGAAGAGCACCACCCCGACCGCGCCGGACGGCAGGATCACGTCCGCCGGCAGCCCGCCCTCAACCACCGGGATCGTCACCTCGCGCGTCTCCATGCCCCACCTCCGCCACCCGCATACCCCCACCCGCCCCGCCCTCACCTCCCACCCTGCCGCGCCCACCACCCGCCACCCACCGCGATCATGAGGTTGGCCGCCGAGAAAGCGCTCCCCGCCACCGTCAACCTCATGATCAAGCGGTGGGGGTAGCGGTGTTGCCTTGACGTTGGCGGCAAGGTTTAGCGTGGCGAACACGGCGGGCGAGGGAGGTCGGATGCGCATCGGTGAGCTGGCGGAACGTGCCGGTACGAGCACCCGGACCCTGCGGTACTACGAGACCCGGGGGCTGGTGCGGCCACGCCGCTCCGCCAACGGCTACCGGATCTACGACGAGGCGGAGCTGCGCGTCGTCCACGAGATCCGGACGCTGCTGGCGGTGGGCTTCGGCCTGGACGACATCCGCCCCTTCGTGGCCTGCCTGCGAGCCGGCAACAGCTCCGGTGACGTCTGCCCGGATTCGGTGGCCGTGCTGCGGCGCAAACTCGCCGAGGTGGACGACTATCTCGACCGGCTCGGCGCGGTCCGCCGACAGCTGCACGACCAGCTCGCCCATGCGATCGCCCAGCGGGAGGAAACATGCCTCAGGACACGGCCCAGGGCCGACTGACCACGGTCACCGACGAGACGTTCGCGGCCACGGTGCTGCCCGGCGACCGGCCGGTGGTGGTCGACTTCTGGGCCGAGTGGTGCCCACCGTGCCGGACGGTCTCCCGGCACCTCGCCGAGCTGGCCGAGGAGTTCGGCGACGCGCTGCACTTCGTCACGCTCAACTCGGACGAGAACCCGGAAACCACGCGCGCGTACCAGGTGATGTCGTTGCCCACCATGCTGGTCTTCCGGGACGGGCAGGTGGTCGGCTCGATCGTCGGTGCCCGGCCCAAGAACCACCTGCGGCTGAGCTTCGGCCGGCACGTGGCGGGCTGGCAGCCGCCGGCCTGAGCCGCCGTTTGCCGCCGGACCGATCGGGAAGGCGCGCAGTGACCACGGACCGGCGCAGCCGCGCCCCGACCGATCGCGAGGATCGTCATGGCACAGCAGGACAGGTCCCGGCAGCAGGCCGCCGAACAGAAACGCCGCGAACAGGACGCCCAGCGCACCCGGGAGTGGGCGGACGAGGCGGCGCAGGCGCGTACCGCCGACGACCCGCGGGCGATGTCACCCCGGGACGCCGCCGGCCGGCCGTCCAACGGCCGCCAGTTTTGACGTACCCGAGTTCGACGAGGTCGCGGTGCGCCTGACGCCCGGCCGCGACCTGGAGCAGTGTCCCGGCCCCCGCAATGCGGGGGACGGGACGTCTCAGGCGAAGTGTTCCGGCAGGTGCAGCAGGGGCGCCCGGCCCGGCGGCTGCTCCGGCGGCGGACCGGACGGGTGAGCCGGCGGCACCGGCACGGTGACCGGCTGATCGCCGGTGACCTGGATCGTCTCGCCGTGGTGGCGCAGCTCCAGCACGGTGTCCGGGCCGGCGTGCCGCAGCGAGTACGTCGTCTGGTGCGGCCGGACGTCCACCCGCAACCGGATCGACCGCCACTGCATGGAAAACTCCAGGCGGCTGAGCCGGCTGGACAGCCGGGGCGAGAACGACAGCGTCCCGTCGTGGTCGCGCAGCCCGCCGAAGCCCGCCACCAGGGCGATCCAGGCCCCGGCCAGCGAGGCCATGTGCACCCCGTCGCGGGTGTTCTCGTTGAGGTCGTGCAGATCCATCAACGCGGCCTCGCGCAGGTAGCGGTGGGCCAGCTCCGGGTGGCCCACCTCGGCCGCCATCACCGCCTGGGTGCAGGCGCTCAGTGAGGAGTCCCGGACCGTCCGCCGCTCGTAGTAGAGGAAGTTGCGTACCTTCTCCTCGCCGGTGAACGCGTCACCCCGCCAGTGCATGGCGAGCACGAGATCCGCCTGCTTGATGACCTGCTTGCGGTAGAGGTCGAAGTACGGGTAGTGCAGCAGCAGCGGGTACTTCTCCGGCGGGGTGTGCTCGAAGTCCCACTCCTGCAACCGGGTGAAGCCCTCCACCTGCTCGTGCACCTGGAGTTCGTCGTCGTACGGCAGCTGCATGGCGTTCGCGGCGTCCCGCCAGGCGGCCGCCTCCTCGTCGGTGACCCCGAGGTCGAACGCCTGGTCCCGGTGGCGCATCGCGCAGTCGGCGGCGGTGAGCAGGTTCCGCTGCGCCATCAGGTTGGTGTAGATGTTGTCGTTCTTGACGGCGGTGTACTCGTCGGGGCCGGTCACCCCGTCGATGTGGAACCGCCCGTACCGGTCGTGGTGGCCCAGCGAACGCCACAATCGGGCGGTCTCCACCAGCAACTCCAGCCCGATCTCCCGTTCCGTGCCGTCGTCGCCGGTGGCGAGCACGTAGCGGCGCAGCGCGTCGGCGACGTCCGCGGCGATGTGGAACGCGGCCGTCCCGGCCGGCCAGTACGCCGACGACTCCGGTCCCTCGATGGTCCGCCAGGGGAACGCCGCCCCCTTGAGGTTCAAGGTGCGGGCCCGCTCGTGGGCCTGCGGCAGCGTCGAGTGGCGCCAGTAGAGCGCGTCCCGCACCGCGTTCGGCTGGGTGTACGTGAGCACCGGCAGCACGAACATCTCGGTGTCCCAGAACGCGTGCCCGTCGTACCCGGGGCCGGTGAGTCCCTTCGCGGAGATCGGCCGGCGTTCGGCCCGGGCACCGGCCTGGAGCACGTGGAAGAGCCCGAACCGGACCGCCTGCTGCACCTCCGGGTCGCCCTCCACCCGCACGTCGGCGGCGTCCCAGAATTCGTCCAGGTATTCCCGCTGCGCCCGGCGCAGCCCGTCCCAGCGGTCCAGCCGGGCGGCCGCCAGGGCCGCCCCGACCTGGTCGCGCAGCCCGGGCAACGACCGCTTGCTGGACCAGCCGTACGTCAGGTACTTGACCACCCGCAGCGTCTCGCCCGGCCTGAGCACACAGCCGATGGTGGTGCGGACCCAGTCCTCGTACCCCTCGGACTCGATCGTGGTGCGCTCCGGGCCGCTCACGTCGTGCGCCATCTGGGCGGCCACCCGCAGCCCACTGACCTTGGTGCGGTGGATCAGCAGGCCGCCGTCGTCGGTGGTCAGCTCCTCCTCGGCCTGCAACGGCGACTCCAGCACGGCGGCCACCCGCGGGTCGCGGCTCTGCGGCGGCAGGGTCTCGTTGGCCACCAGCTCGGACTGGAGGATCAGCCGCATCGGCTCCCCGACCGCCTCGACCTCGTAGTTGATCGCGGCGACCGAGCGCTGGGTGAACGACACCAGCCGGGTGCTGCGGACCTTGACCTCCCGCCCGGCCGGCGACCGCCAGTGCAGCTCGCGGTGCAGGGTGCCGGCCCGCAGGTCGAGGATCCGCTCATGGGAGAGGAGTTCGCCGTAGCGGACGTCGAGCGGTTCGTCGTCGACGAGCAGCCGGATCAGCTTGCCGTTGGTGACGTTGACGATGGTCTGACCGGACTCGGGAAAGCCGAAACCGGCCTCCGCGTACGGCAGCGGCCGCAGCTCGTAGAAGGAGTTGAGGTAGGTGCCGGGCAGTCCGTGCGGCTCGCCCTCGTCCAGGTTGCCGCGCAGCCCCACGTGCCCGTTGGACAGGGCGAAGACCGACTCGGACTGGGCCAGCACGTCCATGTCGAGCCGCACCTCGCGGACGTGCCACGGCTCGACCGGATACGCGCGCTCCCGGATCATCGGACCGGCTCCGTCATCAGCTCGGCCAGGTCGGTCACCACGACGTCGGCGCCGTGGGCGCGCAGCTCGTCGGCCTGGCCGACCCGGTCGACGCCGACCACGTATCCGAAGTCGCCGGCCCGGCCGGCGGCCACGCCGGCCAGCGCGTCCTCGAACACGGCCGCGTTCGCCGGTGGCACGCCGAGCAGTTCCGCCCCAGCCAGGAACGTGTCGGGGTACGGCTTGCCGCGCAGCCCCCGCTGGCGGGCGACCAGCCCGTCCACCCGCGCCTCCAGCAGCCGGTCCAGCCCGGCCGCCGCCACCACGGCCTGGCAGTTGGCGCTGGCCGAGACGACCGCCCGGCGGAGCCCGGCCCGGGCCGCCGCCTCCAGGTAGCGCACCGAGCCCTCGTACACCTCGACCCCGTCGGTGCGCAGCCGCTTGAGCAGGATGACGTTCTTACGGTTGCCGACCCCGTTGACCGTGTCCGCCTCCGGCGGGTCGTCCGGCGTGCCCTCGGGCAGGCTGATCCCGCGGGAGGCCAGGAAGGAGCGCACACCGTCGGCCCGCTGTCTGCCGTCGACGTACCGGTTGTAGTCCGGCCCGGGGTCGAACGGACGGAACGGCTCCCCGGTGGCCGCGGAGCGTTGCCGCAGGAACGCGTCGAAGGTCTCCGCCCAGGCTGCGTTGTGCACCTTGGCGGTCTGCGTGAGCACACCGTCCAGGTCGAAGAGACAGGCGGTCACGTTGGCGGGTAGGCCCAGCACGGTACGAATCTATCCACCGAACCGGCCAGGCAAACCCGATTCGGGCGTCAGCGGTTCGGACGGAGCGTCCAGGTCACGGTCAGCACCGAGGTGGTGGTGCCGTCCTCGGTGCCGATCTCCACCTCGACCGGGAACTCCGGCCGCTGTCCCGCGTCCAGCTCGGCGAGCACCTCCGCCGGGGTGCGTCCCAGCCGCGCGGTGGCCAGCACCGGCCCCAGGGCGACCTTCTGGTACGCGATGGTCGCCGTCACGGCCAGCGGCACCGCCCGGTCGAGCACCTGCCCGAACGCGGCGAGCACCACCGCGCCGGAGGCGGTCTCCCCGAGGGTGAACATGGCCCCGGCGTGCGGGCCGCCGACGTGGTTGCGGTGCTCAGGGGCGTCGGGGAGCCGGACCGTTGCGCGTACCCCGCCGTCCGCCTCCGGCGCCACCTCGATGAACTCGATACCGAGCGTGCGGGCGAACGGCACGGCCTCCAGCAGACCGGCCGCCACCTGGCGAGAGTCGATGGACATGCCCGCACGCTACTCGTCGGTAACTTCGCCGGCAAGAGCGACCGAGCCCCGGTCTATGCGGTGGGATGCCGCTCGGCCTCGCTGCGCACCACACAGAACTCGTTCCCCTCGGGGTCGGCCAGCACGACCCAGCCGCTGCCGTCCGGCTCACGTCGATCGACGACGACGGTGGCACCGAGCCCACGGACCCGCTCGACCTCCCGGTCGCGCAGGACGTCCGGTTGCAGGCAGATGTGCACGCGGTTCTTCACGGTCTTCGGCTCCGGCACCCGCTGGAAATAGAGCCTCGGGCCATCGGGTGGCTCGATGACGAGCTCCTCGTCGTCGGGCTCGAACTGGGGGTCGAGGGGGCAGTCGAAGACCTTGGCCCAGAACTGCGCCAGCTCGTACGGGTCGGCACAGTCGAACGCGACGTTGCGGATGGCAATCCCCATCCCGACACCGTCGAGCCGCGCGGAGAAGCGGTCAACTCAATTCGGCCGCCCCGCTCAGCGCCAGCCGACGTCGATGCGGTCGCCGCGCTCGTCGAAGAAGTGCAGCGCGTCCATCCGTACCTGGACCGCCAGCGGGTGCCCGGCCGACACCGCCGGGTACGGGGCCAGCCGGACCGCCAGTTCCGCCGGGCGGCGGTGGTGCCGGCCGGGGTCGGTGAGCACGCTGGCCCGGTTCACGCCGCTCGGCGGCGCGGAGATC
Organism: Micromonospora sp. NPDC047740; assembly: GCF_043204735.1. NCBI lineage: Bacteria > Bacillati > Actinomycetota > Actinomycetes > Micromonosporales > Micromonosporaceae > Micromonospora > Micromonospora sp. NPDC047740. Next base: position 92,191 of record NZ_JBIDCT010000003.1, on the reverse strand, counting down.
GGCGCGTCGCCGGCCCGTCCGGTGAGGCGCTGCATCACCTGACCGAAGCGGCGCAGCCCCCGCTGGCCCGGCTCGCCGGTCTCCACCGGGGTGCCCATCTCGTCCACCACGATCGCGGTGGCACCGATGTCGAGGAAGGCCAGCGACTCGTGGCCGTGGTGCTCCAGGTAGCGGATCCGGCCCTGGAGCACGTGGCCGGCGGTGCCGGGGGCGACCGGGGTGAGCCCCTCGGCCCGCAGCCCGACGACGATCCGCTCGCCGTGATAGTGCGCCACCGCCCGGGAGCGGATGTCGTCCCAGGGCAGGTAGAGCGACTGCTCGCCCAGGCTCAACGCCACGTACCGGTCGAGATGGACATAGACCGACGCCTCCAACAGGTTCATCCGGGGGCTGCCGAGGAACGCGGCCACGTAGAGGGTGGCCGGCCGGCCGTACACCTGGGTGGGGGTGCCCACGTCCTGGAGCACGCCCTTGCGCATGATGGCGACCCGGTCGGCCATGGTCAGCGCCTCGGCCTGGTCGTGCGTGACGTAGATGGTGGTGACGCCCAGCTCGCGGGTCAGCCCGGAGATCTCGGCGCGCAGCTCGGCCCGCAGGCCGCTGTCCAGGTTGGAGAGTGGCTCGTCCATCAGGAACAGCCCGGGGCGGCGGACGATCGCCCGGCCCATCGCCACCCGCTGCCGCTGGCCGCCGGAGAGCTGGCTGGGCTTGCGGCCGAGCACGTCCGCGATGCCGAGCGCGCTCGCCACGTCCTGGATCCGCTCCCCCCGCGGGGCCTGGTCGACGCCGGCCAGCCGCAGCGGGAAGCCGATGTTGTCGCCGACGGTCATGTGCGGGTAGAGCGCGAAGTCCTGGAAGACCATGGCGATCTTCCGGTCCCGGGGCGGCAGGTCGTTGGCGACCTCGCCGTCGAGCATCACCGCGCCCGAGGTCGGGTCCTCCAGGCCGGCCACCATCCGCAGGACCGTGGACTTGCCGCAGCCGGAGGGGCCGAGCAGCACCATGAACTCGCCGCCATTGACGTCCAGATTGATGGTGTCGACCGCGACTGTCCCGTCCTGGAACACCTTGGTGACATCCTTGAGCGCGACGGTGGTCACCGTCTCCTCCCCAGCTCGTCGGGCCGAACCCGGGAATGACTGTGACCAAAATCATCGAATCCGCACATCGGGTAAACGTGTGATGTTCGACTCGTGACCGTCCTATTAAGGCGTTCGGAGCGGTTTCAGGCCGGCTCGTCGAGGAAGACCCGGCGGACCACCCGCTCGGCGGCGTGGCCGTCGTCCAGCGCGCAGAACCGGGCCCGGAACCGCTGCCGGGCCTGCTCGGCCGCCGCGCCGCGTACCGCGCCGGAGCGGAACACGTCGAGCAGGGCCGGGAAGTCGAGGGCCACCGCGCCCGGCGGCTCGACGAGCACGTCGAGGTAGACCCCCCGGGCCACCCGATACGCGTCCCAGTCGGGGGCGTAGACGACGATCGGCCGGTCCAGCACGGCGTAGTCGAACATCGCCGAGGAGTAGTCGGTGACCAGCACGTCCGCGGTGAGATACAGGTCCTCCACCCGGCCGTGGTCGCTCACGTCCAGCACCCCGCCGGCGAACCGGCCGCGCGGACGCCGGTCCCGGTCGTGGAAGTAGTGGCTGCGCATCAGCAACCGACCGGACGGGCCGAGCACGGCGCGCATCCGGTCCGGGTCGAACGGCGGCCGCCAGCCGGGCAGGTGCTCCCGGTGTGTCGGCGCGTAGAGCACCACGAACTCATCGGGGCCGATGCCCAGCCCGGCCCGGGCCCGGCGGCACTCCGCCGGGGTGGCCGTGGCCAGCCGGTCGTTGCGCGGGTAGCCGACCTCCAGCGTGGTGTACCCGGCCGGGTAGGCCCGCTCCCACATCTGCGTCGAGAAGCTGTTCGAGCTGACGCTGTAGTCCCAGCGGTCCACCCGGCGCAGCAGGTCGGCGAAGTCCATCTCCATCGCGCCCATCGGGTACCGCTGCTGGTCCAGCCCCATCACCTTGACCGGGGTGCCGTGGTGCGTCTGCAGGTGCACCGAGCCCGGTCGCTTCCGGACGAAGTCCGGGAAGTTCACGTTGTTGACCAGCCAGCGGGCCCGGGCCAGCACCCGGTAGTAGGCCCGGGTGCCGGCGACCACGTACTCCACCCCGGGCGGGAGGGTGTCGACCCGGTCCCGCCGGACGATCCACACGCCGCGTACCTGGGGGGCGAGGCGGCGCGCGGCGGCGTAGATCGCGGCCGGGTTGCAGGCGTACCCCCGGTACCAGTACGCGGCGTAGACGGCGAGGCTCGGGTCGAGCGGCCGGCGTAACTCGACCCGGTAGTACTCGCCCAGCGCGGCGTCCCGGGCCCGGCCGGCGGTCCGCCGCGCCACCGGCAGCACCCGCCGCCGGGCCCGGCGCGCCGAGCGCCGCGCGGTCTCCTCGGCCTGGTGGGCACCGCGCAGCGCGCTGAACGTACGCCATCGCCCGGCCGCCACCAGTCGGTGCTTGAGCCCGTCCACGCCGGGTGGCACCGGGTAGCCGCCGGGCGGCCGGAGGCGCACGTAATCCTCGTGGATCTGGGTGAAGAAGGCGGGCCGCAGCTCGGGGGCGATCCGCGCGCCGTTGCCCAGCACGGTCAGGTAGTGCCAGATCATCCGCTCGAAGACCGCGGGGCGCAGCGGTTCCATGTCCGGCCCCCACCGGTCCATCAGCCGGAACACCCGATGCCACTGGGCGAACACCTCGAAGTGCCGGTCGCCCCGGGTACGGGTGATCGCCCCGGTCCGGCGCTGCCGGTAGTTGAGGCAGACCCGGTCCAGCACGCCGATCCGCTCGGCCGCCATCAGCACCGGGTAGCTGAACGAGACGTCCTCGTACCAGCCGGGCGCGAAGCGCAGCCCCCGCTCGACCAGGAGCTCCCGCCGGACCAGCTTGTTCCAGGCGGTGTGCAGCAGGCCCAGCGTCTCCGGCCGGTCGCGCAGCCGGAACGTCGCCTCGCCGGGCGGCTCGGGGAACACCTCGGCCATCGCGCTGCGGGTGCCGAGGTTGTTCCAGTGCGCCCGGACGTGGTCGACGATCAGCACGTCCGGACGGGTGGCCAGCAGCCGGTCGGCCACGTGCGGCAGGCAGCCGGGGACCAGCCAGTCGTCGCCGTCGATGAACCAGACGTACGTGCCGGTGGCCCGGTCCAGCCCGGCGTTGCGGGCCGGACCGAGCCCGGCGTTCTCGGCGAGCCGGACCGGCCGGACCCGGGGATCGCGCTCCGCGTACTCGGCCAGGATCTCGCCGGTGTGGTCCGGCGAGGCGTCGTCGACCCCGATCACCTCGAGATCGTCGTACGGCTGGTCGAGGATCGAGTCGAGACACTCCCGCAGGTAGCCCTGCACCCGGAAGGCCGGTACGACGAAGCTGAGCAGAGTCATCCCGGCCGGCCCTCCGTCAGCCCGGCGAGCGGTCACCCCCACCCACCGGGACCGGCGTGCGTCGGGCGCGGGCCGGCAGGACCGCCCAGGCGAGGACCACGCTCGCGACAAAAACCACGAGAAGGTACGTACCGAGTGTAACCAGACCGATACTCGCGTATCCGACGAACGCCGCCACCGTCAGCAGCGCCGACCGCCCCTCCCAGCCGAACGTGGCGGGATGCAGCGGCGGCGCCACCTGCCGCTTCTCCAGCCGGGCGGTCAGGTCGTAGTGGTGCAGGGTGAGCACGAAGACGTACCCGAAGATCAGCCAGGCGGGCGCGCGGCCGGCCACACCGACGGCGATCGCGAACAGGTACTCCCCGGCCCGCAGCGCGGCCGGGACCAGCCAGTCCAGCGGCCCGTCGTGCGCCGCCCGGGCACCGAACCCGGCGACCAGCAGCACCAGCAGCCCGACCGGCACCGCCCAACCCGGCAACCGGTGGCCGGCGTGGACGGTCGACAGCGCCCAGAGCAGCAGCGCCGCCGCGCCGAGCGCGCCGAGCACCGCCACCACCAGCGGACCGCGCACCACCGGCAGCGTCCGGGCCAGCGGCCCGTCGTCGCGGTGCAGGGTGCGGTCGACCGTCGCCATCACCGGCACCCGCATCCAGCGGGCCCGCAGGGTCCGCAACGCCCCGGTGTACGCGAACGCCAACGTCCCCCAGGCCAGCACCGCGCAGAGCGCGACCAGCGGGCCGAAGAGCGCGGCGGTCACCGCCATCAGCGCCCACCGCTCGCCGATCGGGAAGACCACCGTCCGCTTCAGCCAGTACGACACCGACCCGGTGTCCGCCTGCACCTTCGTCGAGGCGGCGTTCAGCTTGCCGCCGATGCCGCCGGCCTCCCCGGTCGCCGGGCGGGGCCGCCGGGCCGCCTCGTCGTGCAGCACGCCGTACCAGGTGTCGGTCATGTGCCGCACGGTCTGCAGGGTCATCGCGGCGATCGCGAGGGCCCAGCCGTACCGGAAGCCGGCGTGGGTGGCGCCGTAGCCGAGGCCGGCGTAGACCACATACTCCTTCGCCCGGTCGGCCATGGTGTCCAGCCAGCCGCCCCAGGCACTGAACTGCCGGGTGTAGCGGGCCAACTGGCCGTCCACGCAGTCGAGCACGAAGCCCAGGTAGAGCAGGACCGCCCCGGCGACCAGCGCGGGCCGCCCGCCGACGCCGAAGAGCACCGCGGCGGCCACCGCGAAGACCACCGAGATCATGGTCACCGCGGTCGGGCTGAGCCGCAGCCGGGCGGCGGCCTTCGTCACGTACGGGGACCAGGTGCTGACGAAGAACGTGGTGAAGAAGTCGTCCCGCTCCTTCACCGACAGCCGCAGCTCGGCCCGGTCCTCGTCGACCGCCTGCACGGCCACCTCGGCCGCGCGCAGCTCCGCGGCGGTGCCGACCCGGTGCGCCACGAGCAGGCGTACCCGATGGGCGAAGATCAGCGGGCCGCACGCCGTGAGTTCGGCGAAGAGCCGGTCCACCGCGGACGCCGGTCCGCCCTCGGCACCGGCGACCGCCTGCGCGGCGGCGGCGAGGGCCGGCAGGTCGTTCGGGCCGACCCGCAGCGCGCCGCCGAACACACCGGTCGCGTCCGCCAGGTCGCCGGCCGCCACCACCTGGCCGCGCTCCTCCCGGACCGTCACCTGCCCGTCCCCGGGCGGGTCGGTGAGCACCAGCGCCACTGCGGGCCCCACCGGGCTGGTCGCCAGGTGCCGGAGCACGGCCGTGTGCGCCACCAGGTCGGCCCCGCTGACCAGCACCGGGCCGCTCGCGCCGGCCACCAGCGAGGCCAGCTCGAGCAGGTCGGTGGCCACCCGCACGTCGCTCGCCCCGGCCCGCCGCCACTGCCCGGCCAGCCGGTCGACGAGGCGCTCCCCGGCCTCGGTGGTCAGGCCCGCCGCCGGGTCGGCGGCGAGCACGATCGCGAGGGTCACCGCTGCGCGGCGCTGGCGTACGCGTGCAGCGCCTCGTCGATGGTCCCGTCGACGGTCAGCCGCCCCGCGTCGAGGTAGAGCCCCCGACGGCAGAACCGGGTGAGGTCCTTTTCGTTGTGTGACACCAGCACCAGCGTGCGCCCTTCCGCGAGAAGTCGCTCGATGGTCGCATAGCACTTCGCGCGGAACTCCGCGTCCCCGACCGCGGTCACCTCGTCCACCAACAGGATGGGGTGGGGCAGGTGGGCGATGACCGCGAAGCCCAGCCGCACCTTCATCCCCGACGAGTAGTGCCGGACCGAGGTGTCGATGGACCGCTCGACCTGCTCCCCGGCGAACGACACGATCTCGTCGAAGTGGCGCCGCAGGTAGCCCGTCGACAGCCCGTGCAGCCCGCCCACCAGATACAGGTTCTCCCGGCCGGTCAGGTCGTTGGAGAAGCCCGCGGACAGCTCCAGCAGCGGGGCCACCTCGCCGCGTACCCGGATCCGGCCCTCGTCCGGGATCAGCACCCCGGCGATCAGCCGCAGCAGGGTGCTCTTGCCGGTGCCGTTGCGACCGACCACGCCGACCGTCTCGCCCGGCTGGATCCGGAACGACACGTCGCGCAGCGGCCAGAACTGGCCGGCGTCCGAGTTCCGCCCGCCCCGGTGGATCAGCAGCTCCCGCAGCCGCAGCTGGCGGCGCCGGTTCCGGACGAACCGGATGCCCAGCCCCGCCGCCTCGATGATGGCCGTCATGTCGCCTCGATGCGGGCCGTCATTCAGAGTTCCTTGAGCACGGCCGGTTCCAGCCGGCGGAACGACCACCAGCCGACCGCCAGCACCAGCACGCTGCCCACCACGGTGATGGTGAGCAGCCGGGCGTCGGGGAACTGGTCCGGATACCAGATCGCGTGGTGCAACTGGAAGATGCCGACCAGCGGGTTCAACTCGTAGAGGAGCTTGATCCAGGCCGGCATGCCCGAGCCGCGGACCAGGCCGAGCGGGTAGATGATCGGGGTGGCGTAGAAGAGCACCCGGATGATCAGCCGCATGAAGCGCTCGATGTCGCGCATCAGCACGTTGAGCGCCGACAGCAGCAACGCGACCCCCGCCAGCAGCACGAACTGCACCGACACGGCCAGCGGCAGGGCGAGCAGCGTCCACCCGACGTGGATCTTCCCGTGCATCGCGTAGACCGCCGCGATGCCGGCCAGGATGGGCAGGCCGGCGGCGTACTCGGCGAACCGGCCGGTGACCCGGCCGATCGGGAAGACCTGCCGAGGCAGATTCATCGTGGTGATCAGCCGAGCCTGTCCGGTCAGCGCGTTCGTCGCCTCGGTGAGCGCCGAACTGGCCCACATCCAGGCGAAGATCCCGGTGACCAGGAAGAGCGGGTACGACCCGGCCGCGTCGCCCAGGTGCCCCCGGGTGGCGCCGGAATAGAGCACGCCGAAGACGAACCAGTAGATCAGGCCCATGCCGAGCGGCTCGATGAGCGACCAGAAGTAGCCCAGCACGGACTGCTGGTACTTCACCGCGAGGTCCCGCTTGACCAGGATGCGCAGCGAGTTGCGGGCCGACCAGAGCGCGGCGACGCCTGTCGTCACCGTCCCATCGTCACCCTCACCGGCGTCCGCCGGCAGGGCTACCGGTCGGGTCACCCCTTCGGGTTCAGCACTCGATCACGTTGACCGCGAGGCCACCCCGCGCCGTCTCCTTGTACTTGACCTTCATGTCCGCGCCCGTCTCCCGCATGGTCTTGATGACCTTGTCCAGCGAGACGGCGTGCACCCCGTCACCGCGCAGCGCCAGCCGGGTGGCCGTGATCGCCTTGATGCTGGCCACCGCGTTCCGCTCGATGCACGGGATCTGCACCAGGCCGCCGACCGGGTCGCAGGTGAGCCCGAGGTTGTGCTCCATACCGATCTCGGCCGCGTTCTCCACCTGGGCGGGAGTGCCGCCCAGCGCCTCGGCCAGCCCGGCGGCGGCCATCGAGCAGGCCGAGCCGACCTCGCCCTGGCAGCCGACCTCGGCCCCGGAGATCGACGCGTTCTCCTTGAACAGCACCCCGATCGCGCCGGCCGCGAGCAGGAAGCGGACCACGCCGTCCTCGGAGGCGCCCGGCACGAACCGGGTGTAGTAGTGCAGCACGGCCGGGATGATCCCGGCGGCGCCGTTGGTCGGGGCGGTCACCACCCGCCCGCCGGCCGCGTTCTCCTCGTTCACCGCGAGCGCGAACAGGGTGACCCAGTCCATCGCGCGCAGCGGATCGGTGGCGTCGGCCTCCGCCTCCAGGCTCCGGCGCAGCTCGGCCGCCCGGCGGCGGACCTTCAGCCCGCCCGGCAGGACGCCGTCCCGCTCGCAGCCGCGGGTGACGCAGTCCCGCATCACCCGCCAGATCTCCAGCAACCCGGCCCGGACGTCCGCCTCGCTGCGCCAGGACAGCTCGTTGGCGAGCATCACCTCGCTGATCGACAGACCGTTGCCGGTGGTGACCGCCAGCAGCTCCGCGCCGGTCAGGAACGGGTACCGGACGCGGGTGCTGTCCGGCTTGATCCGGTCCGCCCCGGCGGCCGCCTCGTCGACCACGAACCCGCCGCCGACGGAGTAGTAGGTCCGGGCCCTGATCGCCGCGTCGGCCGCGTCGTACGCCACGAAGGTCATCCCGTTCGGGTGGTACGGGAGCGAGCGGCGGCGGTGCAGCACCAGGTCCCGGTCCGGGTCGAAGTCGATCTCGTGGGTGCCGAGCAGGCTGAGCCGGCGCTCGGCCCGGATCCGCTCGACCCGCGGCCCGACCGCGTCCGTGTCGACCGTCTCCGGCGCCTCGCCCTCCAGCCCGAGCAGCACCGCGCGGTCACTGCCGTGGCCGTGTCCGGTGGCGCCCAGCGAGCCGAAGAGTTCGGCCTGCACCCGGGCGGTGTCGGTGAGCAGCCCGTCCGCCTTGAGCCCGGCCACGAACGTGCGGGCGGCGCGCATCGGCCCCACGGTGTGCGAGCTGGACGGCCCGATGCCGACACTGAAGAGGTCGAAAACACTGATCATGGCTGCACTTTCCTCGCCGTCGTACCCGGGTGCGGGTCCGGCCCGGTGGTGCCGACCCCGGTCCGGGGACGGCGGGCGGCACCCGGGGTGTGGGCGCCCGACCGGCGAGCCTACCCGCCCAGGTCAGCCCCCGCCCGCGACCCCGCACACCGCCACCCTGCACCCCGGCTCGTCTCCCCCGCGTCACCGCGCCCTCGCGCCCTCGCGCCCCGCGCACCGCGCACCGCGCACCGCGCACCGCGCACCGCGCACCGCGCACCGCGCACCGCGCACCGCGCCGAGATCGTGCTCGATCCAGGAAGTAGTGGCCTCGGCGCAACCGGGATGGCACTCGATCCAGGATCGAGCACGATCTTCAGCGATCCACGCGCGGTGTGCGGTGCCGCGCCGCCAGCGAGCGCAGGCAGTGGCCGCCCGGCGTAGCACGCTCGGCCAGACGTGAGTGGTGGACCCGCCAGCGAGGTCCTTGCCCGGCGTGGGTCGGCGGGACCCGGCGGGGTAAGCACCTACGGGTGCCCAGGCCACCGATCCTCCTCGGGGCCGAGGGCGCGGCTCCCACCCGTTCCTAGCGTGGAATCAGCGCGGCGGATCCGCCGCAGAGTGGGAGTACGACGATGAGTCGCAAACTGGTCCGGCCCCGCCAGGGGCGCATGCTCGCCGGTGTCTGCGCCGGCCTGGCGCAGCGGTTCGGCATGTCGGCCGGGTTGGTCCGGCTGCTGTTCCTGCTGTCCCTGCTGCTGCCCGGCACCCAGGTGATCATCTACCTGATCCTCTGGATCCTGATGCCCAACGAGGACCGCTACCTCGCCCCCACCCGCCACTGACACCCCACCCCACCCCACCCCACCCCACCCCACCCCGCCACCGCCCGCCCGGGAGGGCGGCCCGGCCAGCAACATCGGGGAAGTTGCTGGCTCCGCCCACGCCTGAGGCAGCAACTTCCCGAAACTGCCGCCGTTGCGGGCGCGCCTGGACGGGCGGGCAGCGCGGTGCGCGTGTCGGGGGGCAGGGGACAGCGGGGCACCCGCCCCGAATCCCGGGGCGGGTGTCGACGTCGGAAGGGTCAGGGGGCCGTGTAGGTGACCGTGATCTTCTGGTAGCCGAGGGAGCGGAGCAGGCCCTCCAGCATCTTGCGGGTGTTCTCCTCGGCCCGGGCGGTGAGCCCGCTGTCCCGGGCGGCGGCGGTGATCCGGTCCTCGGCCAGCTGGTAGACCTGCTGCTGCCGGTTGGGGTTGCCGGCCACCAGGTCGTTGAGCCGGTTGATCAGGCCACGCTGCTCGGCGAAGACGTAGCTCTTCTCCAGGTCGAGGTTGGTCTCCCCGAGCTGCGGCGCGGGCAGCTTGATCTCCACCGACTTCTTGTCGGCGGACTCCACGATCGCCCCCTCGGCGATCTTCGAGAAGTCGACGTACGCCTCGACCCGGCCCGCCCCGACGAACAGGGTCCGCTCGTTGAGCAGGAAGTCCGGCACGTTCCTCCGGTCGTTCTGCAGGTCGACCACGACCTGGAAGTCGCCCTCGGCGGCGACGTACCGGCTGAGATCCCGGATCGACTTGAGCAGCGGCGGCTGGCTGCGGTCGGTCTGCTCCTTGGCGAACGGGTTGCGGAACTCCGGCAGGATCCCGGTGGCCTGCACGCCGAGCAGCACCACCACGGCCAGCGCAGCCGCGCCGAGCACCCAGAGCAGGCCACGGACCGGGCCACCCGCCGACGGCGGGACGCCCGGAGCGGGATCGGGTGTGCCGTCCGACCGGGCCCTGAGATCGTCACTGGTCGGGTAGCCGGGGAACTCCCTGGTGGGCTCGTTGATGTCACCGTCGCGGGCCATCGCCCTCACCGTCCTCGTCAGACACAGTGTCTGAGAATGACGGTAAGGCCCCGGTACGACACCCGCCCGCCGAGCGGAGGCGCAATCGAAAACCGCAGGTCAGGCGAACGCGGAGAGCCCGGTCAGGCGCTGCCCGATGACCAGTTGGTGGATCTCCGAGGTGCCCTCGTAGGTCAGCACGCTCTCCAGGTTGTTGGCATGCCGCATGACCGGGTACTCGCCGGAGATCCCGTTGGCGCCGAGGATGGTCCGGCACTGCCGGGCGATCGCCAACGCCTCCCGGACGTTGTTCAGCTTGCCGACGCTGACCTGCTCCGGGCGGAGCTTCCCGGCGTCGGCGAGCCGGCCCAGGTGCAGCGCCAGCAGCAGGCCCTTGTTCCACTCGACGGCCATGTCGGCGAGCTTGGCCTGGGTGAGCTGGAAACCGGCCAGCGGCCGGCCGAACTGGGTCCGGGTGGTCGCATACGACAGGGCGGTCTCCAGGCAGTCGCGGGCCGCGCCGAGCGCCCCCCAGACGATGCCGTGCCGGGCCTCGGTGAGGCAGCTCAGCGGCGCCTTCAGCCCGATCGCCTCGGGCAGCCGGGCGTCCGCCGGGAGCCGGACGTCGTCGAGGACGACCTCCCCGGTCAGCGAAGCGCGCAGCGACATCTTGTGCCGGATCTCGCGCGCCGTCACCCCGGGCGTGTCCATCGGTACGGCGAAGCCGCGCACCCCGTCGTCGGTGCGCGCCCAGATCACCCCGACGTCGGCGATCGGCGCGTTGGTGATCCACATCTTGGTGCCGTTGAGGATCCAGTCGTCGCCGTCCCGCCGGGCCCGGGTGGCCATCGAGGCCGGGTCGGAGCCGTGGTCCGGCTCGGTCAGCCCGAAGCAGCCGATCGCCTCGCCGGCCGCCATGGCCGGCAGCCAGCGCTGCTTCTGCTCCTCGCTGCCGTAGCGCCAGATCGCGTACATGGCCAGCGAACCCTGCACCGAGACCAGCGAGCGGACCCCGGAGTCGCCGGCCTCCAGTTCCAGGCAGGCCAGCCCGTACGCGACGGCCGACGCGCCGGCGCAGCCGTACCCGGTCAGGTGCATGCCGAGCAGGCCGAGCTTGCCGAACTCCCGGGCCAGCTCGCGGGCTGGCACCTGGCCGTCCTCGTACCAGCCGGCGACGTGCGGGCGTACCCGGTCGTCCACGACCTGGCGCACGACGGCGCGGATCTGCCGCTCCTCCTCGCTCAGCGAGGCGTCGACGTCGAGCAGGTCCAGTACGGTCATGCCGTCGCCTCGCTCCGCTCGGCGCCGGAATGACCGGCCCGGAACTGAGCTTGATGATTCGCTCGCTCGCGCTCGCTCATGGCCGCCACCTTAACGAAGACTCAGGAAGCCGTCACTCGGGCTGGCCGCTGAGCACCAGCACCCGGGCGTGGATCTGGTTGCGCTGCTGGAGCGCCGCGCGCAGCGCCCGGTGCAGGCCGTCCTCCAGGTAGAGGCCGCCGTTCCACTGCACCACGTGTGGGAAGAGGTCGCCGTAGAAGGTGGAGTCCTCGGCGAGGAGCTTGTCCAGCGCCAACTCCCGCTTGGTGGTGATGAGCTGGTCCAGCCGGAGCGGGCGCGGCGGGATCTCCGCCCACTGCTTGAGCGTGAGGTTGTGCTCCGGGTAGGGACGCCCGTCCCGGACCGCTCTGAAGATCACGGCACGCTCCCCTCCCCCAAGGCCGGATCCACCCCGACGCCCCGCCGATCGCGGCGGGCGCTCCGGGGCAGCTGATGATGTCCGTGCCAGCCTAGCGGCACCCGCCACACCGCGTTTTACTCCCTCATGTCGGTTTCTCCCCCGCCGACACCCCGCGCCGGACCGGGGAACCAGCTCAACTCCAGCGGCCGCGCCGGACCACCTCGTCCACCGGTCGCCGTCCGCGGCGCAGCGACGGTGACCGGTGGTCGGGCGCCTGGTAACCGATCGTGACCGCGCCGATCGGCTGGTAGTCGTCCGGCACCTTGAACGCCTCCCGGTACGCCCCGATCCGCTGCGGCGGGATGCCGAAGAAGCACGCCCCCAGGCCCTCGTCCACCGCGGTGAGCAGCATCAGCAACGCGGCGAAGCCGGTGTCCACGTACCAGTAGGGCACCGGCCAGCGGTCCTCGGCGCGGTCCGCCCACCCCTTGTCCGGCTCGGCGTAGCGATCCAGGTAGGCGGAACGGTTGGCGTGCGGCACCACGATCAGCGGGGCCCGGCGCATCCCGGCCAGCCAGCGTTCCCGGCCGCCACCGCCCGGGGTGGCCGCCGCCCAGAACCGCTCCCGGTCCGCCGGCTCCTCCAGCACCAGGAAGCCCCAGCCCTGGGCGAAGCCCGCCGAGGGCGCCCGGATCGCGTGCGCCAGCAGCCGGTCCACCACCTCCGGCGGGACCGGCCGGTCCGGGTCGTAGTTGCGGACCATCCGGCGGCGCCGGACGACGTCGGCGAACTCCATGCTCAGGCCTCGGGCCGGACGCCCCAGGCACCCCGCCAGGTCTGGCCGGGAGCCAGCACGATCAGGTCCCGCCCGGAGCGGAACGCGTCCGGCGGGCAGGTCATCGGCTCGATGGCGACCGAGCGGCGGCGCCGCTCCCCGCTGAGCGTGTCGCCGGTGAAGACCTGCCACCAGCCGAACTCGCGGTCCGCCCAGACGTGCAGCCGGGCCGAGCCGTCCGGCGTGGCGAGGGTCACCGCCGAGCCGCCGTCGGCATCCCGCTCGACGTCGCCGAAGGCCACGTCGAGCACCGCGTCGCCGATCGGGCGGGGCGCGGTGAAGTCGTATTCACTGCCGGCCACCCCGGTCGCCCCGATCGGGAGCAGCCGGCTGTCCACCAGCACCCGGATCCGCCCCGGCACCCGCAGCGACGACTCCGCCACGCCGGTCTTCGGCAGCCGCAGGTAGGGGTGCACCGAGAAGCCGAACGGCGCCGGCTCGCCGGCCAGGTTCGTCACCTCGTGCTCGGCCCGCAGCCCGCCCGTCCCGACCCGCCACCGGGTACGCAGCCGCAGCGGCCACGGGTAGCCGGGCCGCGCCGGCAGTTCGTACCCGACCGTGACGCTGTCCGCCGCCTGCTCGACCAGGTGCCAGGACGCCCAGTTGACCAGCCCGTGGAGGGCGTTGTTGCGGGCCGGCTCGCTCAGGTCGAGCTGCAGCGACCGGTCGGCGAAGGTGTACGCGCCGTCCCGGATCCGGTTCGGCCACGGGGCCAGCACCTGGCCGGCCCCGCCGGGGCAGAGCTCGTCCGTCCCGTACCCGTCGAGGTAGTCCACCCCGTCGTGCCGGTACGCGCGCAGCCCGCCACCCACCTCGACGACGACCGCCTCGTGGCCGTCGGCGGCGATGGTCCACTGTGCCCCCGAGGGCGACCGGTTCACGGCGTTCTCCATGCCGGCGACCTTAGCCCGTCGGCCCCAACCCGCGCCGGACTCAGCCCGCCGGCCGGCACGGGAGGCGGCTCACTTCCGCTCGGCCTCCGCCGTGCTGGCGGCCCGGTAGCGGAGCAGGGCCGGGAAGGCCACCACCAGCAGCACGGCGAGGACGGCCGAGACGAGGCCGCCGCCCACCCAGGCGACGCCGGCGCCGAAGCCGGCGGCCATCGTGCCGGCGCGCAGGTCGCCCAGGCGTGGACCACCGGCGACCACCACGGTGTTCACGCCCTGGAGCCGGCCGCGCATCCGGTCCGGCGCGTAGATCAGCAGCATCGACTGCCGCAACACCGAGCTGACCAGGTCGGCGGCCCCGGCCAGGCCGAGCAGCAGCACCACCAGCCAGAGCTGGCGGGCCAGCCCGGCCAGGGCGATCGCGATGCCCCAGCCCACCACGGCCAGCACCAGCGCCAGCCCCTGCCGCCGCAGCCGGCCGATCCAGCCGGAGGTCAGCCCGCCCACCATCGCGCCGATGGCGATGGCGCTGTAGAGCCAGCCGACGGCTCCGGCACCACCGAGCCGCTCCTGCGCCACCTCGGGGAAGAGCGCCCGCGGCATGGCCAGGACCATCGCGATCAGGTCGATGGCGAACGACAGCAGCAGCACCGGCGTGGTGGCCAGGTAGCGGAACCCGTCCACGATGCTGGCCAGTCCCGCCTTCCGCGGCGTGCCGTCGCCGTCCGCGTCGGGCTCGGGCGGCATCGCCGGCAGGCGCAGGGTGGCCCAGAGCGAGACGGTGAACAGCAGCGCGTCCACCGCGTACGCGATCGGCAGCCCGACGTCGATCCGCCAGGTGGCGAAGATCAGGCCGGCCGTGAGCGGCCCGAAGACCGAGGTCGCGGTGAACGTGGTGAAGTTCAGCGTGCTGGCCGCCGGCACCAGCTCGGCCGGCACCAGCCGGGGCAGGATCGCGCTGCGGGCCGGTGAGGTGATCGCGAAGGCGATCGACTGCACCGCGACCAGGGCGAGCAGCAGCGTCGGGCTGCCCACCCGGAACACCGACTGGAGCAGCAGGCCCAGGGTCGACGCCCAGAGCAGCCCGCCGGCGGCGAGCAGCACCTGGCGCCGGTCCCGGGCGTCGGCGACCGCCCCTCCCCACAGCCCGAAGACCAGCAGCGGCAGGAACCCGGCCACGCCGAGCAGCCCGACCCAGAACGAGCCGCCGGTCAGGGCGAACATCTCGACCGGTACGGCGACCGCGGTGAACTGGAAGCCGAACATCGCCACGCCGTTGCCGAGCCAGACCCGCCGGTACGCGGGCACGCTCAGCGGACGCAGGTCGATCGCCCAGCGGCGCGATCCGCGCGGCCGGGCCTCCTTCACTCCGGTCACGGCGCCAGCCGCTCGGTGATCCAGTCGCCGCCCTCGGTACGGCGGAACCGCAGCCGGTCGTGCAGCCGGCTGACCCGGCCGTGCCAGAACTCCACCGTCTCCGGCCGGACCCGCAGCCCGCCCCAGTGCGGCGGGGCGGGGATCGGGTCCACGTCGGCGAACCGCTCCGCCGCCGCCCGGTACGCCGCGTCCAGCGCGGCCCGCTCCGGGACGACCTGGGACTGGCTGCTGGCCCAGGCGCCGAGCTGGGAGCCGCGCGGCCGGCTGGCGAAGTACGCCTCGGTCTCGGCCCGGTCCACCCGCGCCACCCGCCCGGTGACCACCACCTGGCGCTGCATCGGGAACCAGGGGAAGACCAGGCTGGCCCACGGGTTGGCGGCCGCCTCGGCGGCCTTGCGGGACCCGTAGTTGGTGTAGAAGACGAAGCCGTCCGGGTCGTACCCCTTGAGCAGGACGGTGCGGGCGCTCGGGCGGCCCTCGGCGTCGGCGGTGGCGACCACCATCGCGTTCGGTTCGGGCAGCGGGTACGCCACCGCGTCGGCGAACCAGCGGCCGAACTGGGTGTGCCAGTCCGGTGCCAGGTCCGATTCGGAAAGGCCCAGGTCGGCGGCGTACTCGTTACGCATGCCCGCCGGGGCCGGTGTGTCGCCCGTCACTCCGTCTCCCCCTCGTCGAGGCGACCGCGTCCCCCGACGCTGGCCAGACCCCACCGCCCAGTCTGGCCCAGACCGTGAGCTTGTCCACCCGCGGGGATGAGGCGTGCAGCACAGTCGCCGCGGGTCGCGCACTTGGTTACCGAGCAGGCAAGATGGCACGAACACATCCCTGAGGGTCGCCTAAGGAGCGGGGCCGGATCAGCCCGCGCGGGCGCACCGAGCCGGAAGCCAGGAGACGACATGTCCGACTTCAAACCGGGCCTGGAAGGCGTCGTAGCCTTCGAGACCGAGATCGCCGAACCGGACCGCGAGGGTGGCTCGCTGCGCTATCGCGGCGTGGACATCGAGGATCTGATCGGCCAGGTCTCCTTCGGCAACGTCTGGGCGCTGCTGGTCGACGGGCGCTTCGGCCCGGGCCTGCCGCCGGCCGAGCCGTTCCCGGTGCCGGTGCACTCCGGCGACATCCGCGTCGACGTGCAGTCCGCGGTCGCCATGCTCGCCCCGTACTGGGGCCTCGACCAGCTGCTCGACATCTCCGACGAGCAGGCCCGCGAGGACCTGGCCCGGGTGTCGGTCACCGCGCTCTCCTTCGTCGCCCAGTCCGCCCGCGGCCTCGGCCTGCCCGCCGTGCCGCAGAAGGAGATCGACAAGGCGGAGACGATCGTCGAGCGCTTCATGAAGCGCTGGCGGGGTGAGCCCGACCCGCGGCACGTCAAGGCCGTCGACGCCTACTTCATCTCGGCCGCCGAGCACGGCCTGAACGCCTCCACCTTCACCGCCCGGATCGTCGCCTCCACCGGTGCCGACGCCGCCGCCTGCATCTCCTCCGGCATCGGCGCGCTCTCCGGTCCGCTGCACGGCGGCGCGCCGTCGCGGGTGCTCAGCATGCTGGAGTCGGTCGAGCGCAGCGGCGACGCCGAGGGTTACGTCAAGGGCGTCCTCGACCGGGGCGAGCGGCTGATGGGCTTCGGCCACCGGGTCTACCGGGCCGAGGACCCGCGCGCCCGGGTGCTCCGGCGCACCGCCAAGGAGCTGGGCGCACCCCGCTTCGAGGTCGCCGAGGCGCTGGAGAAGGCCGCGCTGGCCGAGCTGCAGGCCCGCCGCCCGGACCGGGTGCTCGCCACCAACGTCGAGTTCTGGTCGGCCGTGGTGCTGGACTTCGCCGAGGTGCCGGCGCACATGTTCACCTCGATGTTCACCTGTGCCCGGATGGGCGGTTGGTCCGCGCACATCCTGGAGCAGAAGAAGCTCCAGCGGCTGGTCCGCCCCTCGGCCCGGTACGTCGGCCACGGCCCGCGCAAGCCACAGGAGGTCGAGGGCTGGGACGCCATCCCGCACGGCGTCTGATCCCCCGCGTACCCCTCGAAGGGCCTCGTCCGCCGCGGACGGGGCCCTTCGCGCATCGCTGTGGCGCATCCCTCACCGCGGGGTGTGGGACCAGCCGCCGGGCGGGCCGGCCCGGGTGGGAGGATGAAGGCCGGCAGTGCCGCCGGCCCGGGCTCGGATCCCGGCTCCCCCGCGCGCCCACGCGCGGCCGTCGTCGGTCCGCGCCCGCTGAAGGGCCCCTCCTCGCAGCCCACGCGGAAGGATCGAGACAACCGTGGCTGACGCACCGACCATCCGGATTCCCGACGACATCAAGCCCGCCGACGGGCGGTTCGGCTGCGGGCCGTCCAAGGTCCGTCCGGCGGCGGTCTCCGCCCTCGCCGACGTCGCCACCAGCTACCTGGGCACCTCCCACCGGCAGCAGACCGTGCGGGACCAGGTGGCCCGGCTGCGCCGGGGCATCGCCGAGTTCTTCTCCCTCCCCGAGGGCTATGAGGTGGTCATCGGCAACGGCGGCACCACCGCCTTCTGGGAGGTCGCCACCTTCGGCCTGGTCCGCGACCGGGCCCAGTTCGCCAGCTTCGGCGAGTTCGGGGCCAAGTTCGCCAAGTCGGTCAAGGACGCCCCGTTCCTGGGCGAGCCGACGATCCGCAAGTCCGAGCCGGGCAGCGCCCCGACCCTGGTCGCCGAGGTCGGCGTGGACGTCTACGCCACCCCGCACAACGAGACCTCGACCGGCGTGGCCGTGCCGATCAGCCGGGTGCCGGGCGCCGACGAGGGCGCGCTGCTGCTGGTCGACGCCACCTCCGGCGCCGGCGGCCTGGAGGTCAACGTCGGCGAGACGGACGTCTACTACTTCGCCCCGCAGAAGTGCTTCGGCTCCGACGGCGGTCTCTGGCTGGCCCTGATGTCGCCGGCCGCGCTCGCCCGGGCCACCGAGATCAAGGAGTCGGGTCGCTACATCCCGGCCTTCCTCGACCTGGTCACCGCGATCGACAACTCGCGGCTGGAGCAGACGTACAACACCCCGGCGCTGGCCACCATCTTCCTGGCCGCCGAGCAGACCGACTGGATGAACGCCCAGGGCGGCCTGGCCTGGGCGGCCAAGCGCACCGCCGAGAGCGCCGGCATCGTGTACGGCTGGGCCGAGCGGTCCGCGTTCGCCACGCCGTTCGTGGCCGACCCGGCGCTGCGCTCCAACGTGGTCGCCACGATCGACTTCGCCGACGGGGTGGACGCCTCGGCGATCGCGAAGGTGCTGCGCGCCAACGGCATCGTCGACACCGAGCCGTACCGGAAGCTGGGCCGCAACCAGCTCCGGATCGCGCTGTTCCCGGCCGTCGAGCCGGCCGACGTCGAGGCGCTCACCGCGTGCGTCGACCACGTGGTCGAGCGACTCTGATCACCTCGTGACGCTGGGTGGCCGCCGACGCCCCGACGGCCACCCACCGTGATCATCGCCGCAGGTCAGTCGCGACATGCCGGGGTGTCACATCCCCCACCTTCGGGTAGATGCGCGTACGGTGGTGCGAGACGCCCGGGTGGCCGGCTCGTGGCGTGACGGCCAGCGAAGCGGGACGGAGGCAAGCCCATGCGCCCAGTACGCTTCGTCGCCCTCTCCGAGGACGGCCAGGCTCTGGTGCTCGCCGACGAGGTCGGGCGCCTGCTCGCCCTGCCGATCGACGAACGCGTCGCCTCGGTGCTGCACCCCGATCCCGGCGCGGCGCCCCTCGCGGTCGTGGCGACCGCCGCCGACCCGACGCCGTCGCTCTCGCCGCGGGACATCCAGGCCCGGATCCGCTCCGGCGAGTCCGCCGAGGACGTCGCCCGGATCGCCGGTGTCCCGGTCGACCGCGTCCTGCGCTACGCCGGCCCGGTGCTCCAGGAGCGGGCCATGCTCGCCCAGCACGCCCGGCGGACCAGGCTCAAGGGCGCGGAGAAGCCGACCCCGCTGGCCGAGGTGGTCAACGGCCGGCTGGGCCAGCACGGGATCGACACCGAGAAGATCTCCTGGGACGCGTACCGGCGGGACGACGGCACCTGGCGAATCATCGCCACCTGGCCGTCGGGCAAGGCCACCGCGCAGGCGGTCTGGGATCTCGACAAGACCCGGCAGCACGTCACCCCGCACGACGACATGGCGCAATACCTCTGCGCCGAGCGGCCCACGCCGATCCTCGGCCAGGAGCCGGCACCGGAGCGGGGCGGCCACGCGCTGCCCGGCCCGTCGCGCGGCGAGCCGAGCCGGGGCGGGCACGGCCTGCCGGCGCCCGCCGAGCACGCCCGTCCGGGGCGGGACCCGATCCGCGCCGGCCGGGACGCCCTGCTCGCCTCGCTGGACCGGCCGCTCGGCGGTGCGTCCGGGCGGGGTCTCGACACCCGGTCCCCGGCCGCCCTGGCCGGGCCGGAGGCGCCCCGCCAGCGGCCGGTCTCCGGTGGCGCCGCGGCGCTGCTCGGCGGCGGTCCGGGTTCGGCCTTCGACGACGATTCGGACGCGCCGAAGGAGGTCCCGGCCGTACCGTCGCTGGCCGTGCTCCGGCCGCGGCGCACCGGCCCGGCGGCAGCGGCCGGCGGCGGCGAGTCGGCGGAAGCCGGCGGCAAGCCGCGCAAGCGGCTGCCGAGCTGGGACGACGTCCTCTTCGGCAGCGGCCCGGCGGCCCGCGAGTCATCCTGATCCACCCGGTCCACCCTGGCGCGCGACGGCTCCAGGTCGCAGCGCGGCGTCAGACCGGCCTTCATTCGGTCCGGAGCGCCGCCAAGCGGCGCGGAGGCCGAATCATGGCCGCCAGCCGAGCTGGAGTCGTCGCAAGGCACTCGAAGTGCCCGCGTGCCAGGGTGGACCCATGGAGTACACGAACCTGGGACGCACCGGTCTCTCGGTGAGCCGGCTCTGCCTCGGCACCATGAACTTCGGTCCGCAGACCGACGAGCCGGACAGTTTCGCCATCATGGACCGGGCTCTGGAACACGGGATCAACTTCTTCGACACCGCGAACGTCTACGGCTGGAAGCTCGGCGAGGGCGTCACCGAGCAGATCATCGGCCGCTGGTTCGCCCAGGGCGGCGGGCGCCGCGACAAGGTCGTCCTGGCCACCAAGGTGTACGGCAAGATGGGCGACTGGCCCAACGAGCAGGGCCTCAGCGCCCGGCACATCATCCGGGCCTGTGAGGAGTCGCTGCGCCGGCTGCAGACCGACACCATCGACCTGTACCAGATGCACCACATCTCCCGGACCACGCCGTGGGAGGAGATCTGGCAGGCCATGGAGACCCTGGTCGCCCAGGGCAAGGTGTTCTACGTCGGGTCGTCCAACTTCGCCGGCTGGCACATCGCCCGGGCGCAGGCGGCGGCGGGCCGGCGCAACTTCCTCGGCCTCGTCTCCGAGCAGTGCATCTACAACCTGCTCACCCGCCACGTCGAGCTGGAGGTGATCCCGGCCGCGCAGGAGTACGGGCTGGGCATCATCCCCTGGTCGCCACTGCACGGCGGGCTGCTCTCCGGGGTCATCCGGAAGATGGCCGAGGGCGGCGCGGCGCGCGGCACCACCGGCCGGTCGGCCGACGCGCTCGCCGCGCACCGGTCCACCATCGAGGCGTACGAGAAGCTCTGTGCCGACCTCGGCCACGACCCGGCCGACGTGGCGCTGGCCTGGCTGCTCTCCCGGCCCGGGGTGACCGCCCCGATCGTCGGTCCGCGCACGCTGGACCAACTCGACCGGACCCTCGGCGCGTTGGACGTAGACCTCGACGAGGCCACCCTGCAGCGGCTGGACGGGCTCTTCCCGCCGCTCGGCAACGGCGGCCCCGGCCCGGAGGCCTGGGCCTGGTGACCCGTCCCGGGCCGGCCGGACGCGTTCCGGCCGACCGGGCGCGTGCCTGCGCCGCGAGGTCGGCGATCTGGCGGGGTGGATGCACCGAGGACACCGCCCGATCGCCGACCTGGCGCGATCCCCCGGCGGCGCTGGCTTGGATCAGATCGGCCAGGCGGCCAGGCGGTCGTAGGTGGGGCGGGGGCCGGGATGGCTGCGGACCAGCACCAGCTCCTCCGCCGGCCATTCCGGGCCGAGGTAGTCGTGCAGCGCCTCCCGGTCGGCCAGGATGTCGGCGCGGTCGATCCGGTCCCCGGGCCGGGCGATCGTCAGGTGGGCCCGGAACGGTTTCTCGTCGTGCGGCAGCTCGGCGCGGCGCAGCCCGAACCGGATCAGCCGGGCCAGCACGGCCAGCCCCTCGACGTCGCCCCGGACGTCCACCCAGAGCACGGTGAACCGACCGCGCCCGAAGCTGCCCCCACCGCCCAGGCGAAGCCGGGGTGAGTTGTCCCGGCCGTCCCGGAACGTCTCGGTGGCCAGCCCGAGCGCGCTCTCCACGTCGACCAGTCGGTCGTCCGGCACGTCGCCGAGGAAGGCCAGGGTGAGGTGGGCGTTCGCCGGGTCGGCCAGTCGGACGTTGGTGCCGGCGGCGGTGGCGGCACCGACCCGCAGCCGGGCCACCTGGGCGGCGAGGTCGTCGACCGCCGTCCGGGGCGGGTAGACCGCGACGAAGAGCCGCACCGGCGTCAGCGGTGCCGCTGATGGTGCCCGGGCCGGGCCGCGGGCAGAGTGAGCCCGGCCGCGTGCACCAGTCCCTCCACCCGGACGCGTTCGATCTCCCGGTCGACGCCCTCCAGGTCGGCCAGATGCTCGGTGATGTCGAGTGCCCGGCAGGCGGCGCGCAGCCGCTCGTCGTACGCGTCGATGACCGCGCCGTGCCACACCACGGAGCGGTCGGCGGCGGCGAGCCGGTGGCCGCCGAGCCGGCGCAGGTCAACGGCGAGCTGTTCCAGCGGGCGGCGGTCCCCCCGGTCGAACTCGGTGAGGTCGATGTCGCGGGTGAGCGAGTCCGCCTCGATGGCCCGGTCCAGCCGGGCGATTGTCCGGCGTTCGCGGCGCTGCTCCCGCCACTCGGCCCAGCCGCAGGCCACCCGGTCGATGATCTCGTCGGCGCAGAAGAGCAGCGCGAAGACGGCGGGCAGGCAGCAGACGGCGAGGATCGCCAGCATCAACAGAAGTCCCCGCCCCACTCCCACATATCGACGCTAAGCCGCCTCGTGGCGGCCCGCTACCCGTTTGGCGAGATCGGGCCGGAATGCGCAAACGGAAGGACCGGTCCCCGGGGCGGAAACCGGTCCTTCCGGTGGTCACCGGGTCACTCGGCGCCGGGCGAGACCACGTAGAAGCGGGGCATCGGCAGCACCCGCATCCGCAGCCGGGCGCCGGAGCGGCGCAGTTGCCAGGTGAGCGCGAGGAGCGCGGCGGCCAGCGAGATCAGCCCGCCGATCCAGATGCTCGCCCCGGCGCCGAAGGTCTCGGCCACCCAGCCGATGATCGGCGCGCCGACCGGGTTGGTGCCGAGGAAGACCAGCACCCACAGCGCCATCACCCGGCCCCGGAACGCGGCGTCGACGCTGAGCTGGACCCGCTGGTTCGCGGCCTGGGCGAAGAAGACCATGAAGAACCCGGTCGGCAGCAGCAGCGCCACGACCAGCCAGTACGCCCCCGCGAGCCCGACCATGGTGCCGAAGGTGGCGCAGCCGACCGCCGCGCCGAGCACCAGCCAGACCGAGGGGCGGCTGCGCCGCCCGGTGCCGGCCAGCGCGCCGGTCAGCGCACCGACCGCGAGCGCGGTGCTGAACAGGCCGAACGAGGCGGCGCCGGTGTTGAACACGGTCTTGGCCAGCGCGGCGAGGGTGAGCTGGAAGTTGAACAGGCTCATCCCGATCACCGACATCAGCGCCATCGGCAGCAGGATGTCCGGCCGGCGCGCGACGTACCGCAGGCCGTCCACCACCCGGGCCTGGTCGCGCTGGCCGGCCGGCAGCAGGTCCTTGCGGTGCAGCTCGGAGGTACGCATCCGGACCACGTTGACCAGCGGGGCGATCGAGCTGAGCGCGCTGAAGAGGAACACCGGTCCGACGTCGAAGGCGGCGATGGCCAGACCGGCGACGGCCGGGCCGATGATCCGGGCCGAGTTGAAGGTGGCCGCGTTGAGCGAGAGCGCGTTCGGCAGCAGCGGTACGCCGACCAGTTCGGAGACGAACGCCTGCCGGACCGGGGTTTCCACCGCGTTGGCGACGCCGAGCAGGGCGGCGAACGCGAAGACGTGCCACAACTGCACCAGGCCGGTGATCACCAGCAGGCTCATCACCAGCGCCAGCGCGGTCCAGAAGGCGTTGGCGATGAAGAGCAGCAGCCGCTTGTCGTAGCGGTCGGCGAGACGGCCGGAGAGCAGGGTCAGCAGCAGGACGGGGGTGAACTGCAACGCGGTGACCACGCCGAGCGCGGTGGCCGAGTTGTCGCTGAGCTCGAGGACGAGCCAGTCCTGGGCAATGAACATCATCCAGACGCCGATCAACTTGATCAGCTGTCCGGTGGCGAAGAGTCGGTAGTTGCGGACTCGTAGGGACTGGAACATCGTGCTCAGCCTGGCCTGCACGCTAAGTGCGCCTCCTCGCGTCGGGTACGCCTCATCCACGGCGGACGGGGCGGACCGCACGACGCGGTCGGCTCAGGCGCGAGCGATCTCCTGGAGGATGTCGGCGGCCCGCCGCAGCGTGTCGCGTTCCTCCTCGGTGAGTTCGGCCAGCCGGTCGGCCAGCCACTGGTTGCGGGCCCGCTCGAACTGCTCGAGCACGGCCCGTCCCCCCTCGGTCGCCGCGAGGATGACCTGCCGGCCGTCGGTCGGGTGGGGGGTGCGCTGCACGAGGCCGCGCTCCTCCAGCTTTGCGACGATCTTGGTCATCGTCGGCGGCTGCACCCGCTCGACGTCGGACAACTCCCGGGGCGTCAGGGCACCCGCCAGGTTGAGGCTGGTGAGCGCCGAGAGTTGGCTGCCCGTCAGGTCGCCGACCGGGCGGGCCTGCCGGACCCGCCGGTTGAGTCGGGTGATCGCATTACGCAGCTGAGGGGCCAGCTGCGCCGGTGGCACGCGTTTCGCCGTCACCGTCCGCTCCGTCACACTAGTTAGCTTAACTAATGAGCCTGGCTAACGACATGCGATATGACCAGGCTCACCAGAAGATCGACTTTTCCCCGCGTCAGAACACCGCGGACCCGATCGGCCCACGCGGGAAGTACAGGATGAACAACAACGCCGCGGCGTACAACAGGGGGTGGATGTCCGTGGCCTCGCGTACGCTGTGCCGGTGCCTCAGGAGCAACCGCCGCGGCCCGAACCGCTCGACCCGCCGATGGTGCCGTTCGCCGTCGCCGGGCTGATCGTCTGGGCGGTGGTCGGGCTGGTGCTGCTGATCTTCTTCCGCGGTTGGCTCACCGAGCACGGGCACCAGAACTGGCTCTGGACCTGCCTGGCCGGCTTCCTGTGGGGCTTTCCCGGTCTCGCCGTGATGATGCGGCACGACGCCAACCGGCGCCGCCGCCGAGAGGCCACCGCCCGCCGGGACTGACCCGGGCGGCGGTCAGGACAGCCCGTCAGGGGTGCCCGTACGGCTCCGCCGGCTCGGCCGCCTCCACCGAGCCGGGAGCCCGGCTGACCGACACCGCCTCGACCGCGCTGTCGTCGTAGACCGTGGGCAGCTCGTCGACCGGCGTCTCGGCCGTCTCTGCCAGCGTCTCCGAGTGCGCCCCGCAGCCGTGGTCGGCGCTCACCACCCGGCCGTCGTCGGGGGCGTAGAAGTTGCCGCACGCGCCGAAGGACTGCCGCAACGCGCCGGCGAGGGGAAGGTAGAAGCCGCAGGTGCCGCAGCGGGCGGCGGCCGGCGCGGCCACCGAGATCGCGGCGTTCGGGCCGTGGTCGCCGTCGTACCAGCGCTGGGCGGCGTCCGAGCGGCCCTCCCGGGACAGCACCCGGGGCCGGCCCAGACCCAGCTCCCACGCGGTCTCCTCGACCGCCGGGTCGTCGGAGAGCAGGTAGCCCGGGGCGAGGCGCTCGTCGTCCGGCGGGGTGGGCAGCAGGTCGCCCGGGCCCAGGTCGCCCGGCTTGAGCCGCTCCTGCCAGGGCACCCAGCCGGGGGCGAGCAGCGCGTCGGGGCCGGGCAGCAGGACCGTCTCGCAGATCGTGACGTGCCGGCTGCGCGGCACCCGGGTCACCGTGACGGCCCAGCGCCAGCCGCGGTATCCCGCCAGCCGGCAGTCAAAGTAGTGGGTGACGAGCCGGTCGCCTTCGGCGACGGCCTGGAGGTGCTCGCCGACGTCGGCGGGGTCCACCTCGGTGATGGCGGCGCGGGCCACCTCGACGGCGGCGGCGCAGACCTGGTCGAGCCGGGGAGCGCGGGCGGAGGCGGGCCTGGTCACCCGCCCATTGTTCCCCATGCCCACGGTCGGCTGTCAGGCACTCCCCGGAGTCGTTCTCCACAGGTGGTGCGGCGCGGGCCGATCAGATGGGCCAGGATGGGAGACATGCCGCTGTCCTCCCGCTCCGGCCGGTCCCTCCTCGGGCGGACCGTCGGCACCGGCATCCGTGCCACCCGCCTGCTGCTCCGCGGCTCGCTGCACGGCGGACGGTGGATGACCCGGCGGGCCGGCTCGGCCCGGGCGCGCAGCGCCGGCAACGAGGTGGGCATGGTCCGCCTCTTCGACCTGCACGCCCTCTCCTGCGCGGGGGACACGCTGATCGCCATCGGCCTGGCCGGGACGATCTTCTTCGACGTGCCGCTCGGCGAGGCGCGGAACAAGGTCGCCCTCTACCTGCTGGTGACCATGGTGCCGTTCGCCATGCTCGCCCCGGTGGTCGGGCCGCTGCTGGACCACTTCCGGCACGGCCGCCGGTACGCCCTGGCGACCACCATGCTCGGCCGGGCCTTCCTCGCCTGGCTGCTCTCCGACTACCTCGGCAGTTTCGGGCTCTACCCGGCGGCGTTCGGCGTGCTCGCCCTCTCCCGGGCGTACGGGGTGGCCCGCTCGGCGGCCGTACCCCGGCTGCTGCCCGAGGGGCTGGGGCTGTCCCAGGTGGGTGCCCGGGCGAGCGTCTACGGGACGGTGGCGGGCGGCCTGGTCGCCCCGCTCGGGCTGGCCACGTTCTGGTTCGGGGCGCAGTGGCCGCTCCGGGTGGCCTCGCTGATCTTCCTGGTCGGCATGGTGATCGCGTTGCGCCTGCCGCCGCGGGCGGACTCGGAGCCGCCGGAGCGGGTGCCGCAGCCGTTCCGGGCACTGCGCCGCCGGGACGGGGAACGACCGCTGGGTCGGGGCCGCCCGGCCGGCCGCCTGGTGATCGCCACCCTGATCGGCGCCGCCGCGCTGCGCGGGGTGTACGGCTTCCTGCTGCTCTTCCTGGCGTTCGCCATCAAGGCCGGCGACCTGACCACCGACTTCTTCGGCCGGGACCTGGGCGCCCAGGGTGCGCTGGGCCTGGTCGGCGGCGCGCTGGCGGTGGGCACCTTCCTGGCCACCGCGGTCGGCACCCGGCTGCGCATCCACCGGCCGGCCGCGATCCAGTCCAGCGGCACGATCGTCGTGGCCGGGGTGGGGGTGCTGGCCGCGCTGAAGTTCTCGCTGCCGCTGGTGGCGCTGCTCTGCCTGGTCGCCTCGCTGATGAGCGGGATCGCCAAGCTCGCGGTCGACGCGTCGATCCAGGAGCGGATCCCGGAGCGGCTGCGGGCCAGCTCCTTCGCCCACTCGGAGACCGCGCTCATGCTCGCCTTCGTGGCGGGCGGTGGGCTCGGGCTGGTCCCCTTCACCGGCCGGGTCGGGGTCGCGGTGGCCGCCGGCGTGGCGGCGCTGGTGGCCGCGCGCGGCGTGCTGGTGGCCAGCCGGCTGCGTAACGAGCGCCTGGTCGGCCGGCCGCTCGGGGACGAGGAGCTGGCCGCCGAGCAGGCCGAGCCGGCGGAGGGGGTGGCCGACTCCACGCCCACCTCGCCGGCCCCCGCCCAGGCCGCCACGCCCGCCCCGGCCGACGACGACGGGCTCGCGCCGCCCGGGTTCCACATCTACCGCCCGTCCTCCTCCCCGGTCGGCGGGCCGGGCGGGGCCGAGGAGGAGAACCGACAGGGTCCGCGAGGGCCGGTGGCGTGAGCAAGCGGAGCGAGCGAACCATTCGGCTCAGCAGCGTGGCGTCTCGCGCCGCCGCCGAGCGGAGCGAGGCGGCGGCGTGAGGGGACTGCTGGTGGTGACCGCCGTACCTGCCGAGGCGGAGGCGATCCGGGCCGGGCTGGCCGACCCGGCGGTCACGGTCACCCCGGTCGGGGTGGGCCCGGCCGTCGCCGGAGCCGCCACCGCCCGGCTGCTGGCGCTCGCCGAGGCGGCCGGGCGGCCGTACCGGGCGGTGGTCAGCGCGGGCATCGCCGGCGGATTCGTCGACCGGGTGGAGATCGGCGGCGCCGTGCTGGCGACCCGCAGCGTCGCGGCGGACCTGGGCGCCGAGTCACCGGAGGGTTTCCTCCCGATCGAGGAGCTGGGCATGTCGGCGGAGCTGCTCGGCGTCGGGAGTGGCGTACCCGCCGACCCGGAGCTGCTGGGTGCCCTGCGTACGGCCCTGCCGCAGGCCACCGTCGGCGTGGTGCTCACGGTCAGCACGGTGACCGGCACGGCCGCCAGCACAGCCGCCCTCGCCGCCCGGCACCCCTACGCGGTGGCCGAGGCCATGGAGGGGTACGGCGTCGCCGTCGCCGCCGCCCAGGCCGGCCTGCCCTTCGCCGAGCTGCGCACGGTCTCCAACCCGATCGGGCCCCGGGACCGGGGCTCCTGGCGGATGCGGGAGGCGTTCGCCGCCCTCACCGCGGCGGCGGCCGCCCTGCGTTGACCGGCCGCTCCAGCCGCAACGCGGCCGGCCGGCTCGCCTCCAGCTCAAACCCGCACCTCAGCAGGAAGCTGATGCCGGGCTCCTGGGTCAGCGCCCGCACCACCCCGATGCCGGCCCTCGCCAACTCCCCGGCGAGCGCCTCCAACAGCCGACGGCCGATCCCGAGCCGACGGTGCCGGGCGGCGACGAGCAGCCCATCCAGGACGGCCTCCCGTTCCCCCGGGCGTTCCTCGCCGCCCCAGTAGAGATGCGGGCTCTGCTCGTGCGCCCGAAGCTCCCCGACCAGGTCGCCGCCGGGCAACTCCGCCACGAACCGCCAGGACGTGGCCGTCTGGGTCCCGGTCACCCGCCGAACCGTCACCGACCCACGCACCCATTCCGCCTCGCGCCGCCGATCCCGGTACTCCCGGTTCATCTCGTACGTCGCCGGTGGCAGCGGCAGCGGCCACTTCTCCGGCGGCAGGTTGTACCACTCCGCCCACCACGCCCCGGGCCAGTCCTTCGGCTCGCGGACCTCCCACACGTCGAGGTGGGCCGGATACCGGCGCCCGGCCTGGTCACGCAGCTCATCGTGCGGCACCGGCGCTGGCAGCTGGCGTGGTCCGGCGGGTCCGGCGACCGTGGAGTCGCCGGATGTCGGTTCGTGGCAGGAGAACTGGACTTCACCCCCGGCGGCCCTGATCAACCGCTCCACCGTCCGGTACCGGGGGTCGATGGCCCGGCCGGACTCGATCCGCGCGACCGTAGCCTGAGGCACGCGTGCCTGGGCAGCCAGTTCACGCTGGCTCAGGTCGGCCCGCCGCCGCAGCCGGCGTAGCAGATCACCCAGGTCTATGCCCGGCTCGATCGAAGAATGCGACTCCACCACACCCGAAATGTGCCCCAGCCTCACGCGCCCTTTCAACAGCGCATACCCACCTGTGGATAACCCTGTGGACATCCGCTTCGTGACGTGGCGAGGTGTGGATAGCGAAGCGCTTTGGAGCCGAGTCGCTGGTGATATCGCCGGCTCGCCACCCAGCCAGAGCCGGAAGCGCGCGCCGCCCAGCCATAGCTGAAGAGGGGCCGACGACCATCCGTGAATCGTCTGCGATGTCAGCTCCAAAGCGAGCAGCGAGTCTTGTCTCCGCCAGCGCGAGGCAACGCCCGGTTCCGGTCAGGCCACCCGCCGTCGAAGGACGGCACACCACTGCGGCGTCACGGTGGCGGGACCGGGGTGGCGGGTGGTCCGCAGCGCGGAGTTACGGTGGGGGCGTGGCCCTCTCCCTGGCGATCTCCCCGTGCCCCAACGACACCTTCGTCTTCGACGCCCTGGTGCACGGCCGGGTGCCGGGCGCGCCGCCCGTCGAGGTGACCTACGCCGACGTGGACGTGACCAACACGGCCGCCGAACGCGGGGCGTTCGACCTGGTGAAGGTGAGCTACGCGGCGCTGCCCTGGCTGCTCGACGACTACCATCTGCTGCCCTGCGGCGGCGCGTTGGGCCGGGGCTGCGGCCCGCTGGTGCTCACCCGCGGCGACCGGACCGACCTCACCGGCGCGACGGTCGCGGTGCCGGGCGAGCGGACCACGGCGTACCTGCTGTTCCGGCTCTGGTCGGCGGAACGGCCGCCGGCGCGGATCGAGGTGGTGCCGTTCCACGAGATCATGCCGGGCGTCGCCGCCGGCCGGTACGACGCCGGCCTGGTGATCCACGAGGCCCGGTTCACGTACCCCCGGCACGGGCTGACCGCCCTGGTCGACCTCGGCGAGTGGTGGGAGGGCGACAGCGGCCTGCCGATCCCGCTCGGCGCGATCCTGGCCCGCAAGGGCGCGGTCGACCCGGTCGAGGCTGCCGCCTGGATCCGCGAGTCGGTCCGCCAGGCCTGGGCCGACCCGGAGGCCAGCCGGGCGTACGTCCTCTCCCACGCGCAGGAGACGGAGCCCGACGTGGTGGACCGACACATCGCCCTCTACGTCAACGAGTTCACCGCCGACCTGGGTGACGCCGGCTTCGCCGCCGTCGAGGCGCTGCTGGGTCGGGCCGCCGACGCCGGGCTCGTCCCTCAGACCTCCAGCTCGCGCGCCACCGCGTGGACCAGCTGAGCGATCTTCTGCGCAGTCTTCCGGTCCGGGAAACGACCCCGGCGCAGGTCCGGCTGGACCTTCGCCTCCAGCACCTTGATCATGTCTTCGACCAGGCCGTGCAGCTCCTCGGCCGGCCGGCGGCGCAGCTCCGCCACGGACGGCGGCGCCTCCAGCAGCTTCACGCCCATGGCCTGCGCGCCCCGGCGGCTGTCGACCACGCTGAAATCGACCCGCTGGCCACCCTTGAGGTCGGCGACGCCGGCCGGTAGCGCGCCCTTGGGCAGGAACACGTCGCCACCCTCGTCACTGGTGACAAAGCCGTATCCCTTGGCCGCGTCATACCACTTCACTCGACCCGTCGGCACCTGACAACCCCTGCTTCGCTCGAGATAACTACCCCTTCAAGGCTAGCCGGATGATCCGGTCCAGCGCCGCCGGGAATCCGGTGAGATCATCCAGCACCACGTGGGCACCCGCGTCCCCCAGTTCGTTCCCCGAGCAGGGCCCGGTTGTCACTCCCACGCCCGGGATTCCCGCGGCCTGCGCGGCTGCCATGTCGGCGACGTGATCCCCGACGTAGAGGGTCGCACCGTGCTCCCGCAGCGCGGTCGCCTTCTGCTCGGCGAAGAGGTCCCCGGCCAGCTCGTCGACGGCCAGCCCGAGGTGATCCAGGTGCAGCTTCGCCAGCCGCCCGATCTTCGAAGTCACCACCATCACCCGGCCCCCGCGCGCATGCACCGCGTCGATCGCGGCCTCCGCGCCGGGCATCGGCAGCGTCGGCGTGATCGCGTACGCCGGGTAGAGCTCGCGATAGGCGACCACCGCCTCCTCCACCCGCTCCGGCGGGAACCAGTGGGCGATTTCCGTACGCAGCGGCGGGCCGAGCCGGGACACCGCCAGGTCCGCGTCAACGGGCACGCCGGTCAGCGCGGTCAACGCCCGGTAGGCGGCGGCGATGCCGGGGCGCGAGTCGACCAGGGTCATGTCGAGGTCGAAGCCGACCATCAGTGGAGGCATGCCGCGAACCTACCCGGCCGCCGAGCCGAGCCGGACGTCCGAGGGGCGGGAGGCCCCCCGGCCGGGCTAGCGTGGAACGACGATGACCACCTCACTCGCCGACCAGCTGCGGACGCTCTCCGACGAGTCCCTGGCCGCCCTCCTCCGGCTGCGGCCGGACCTCGTCGTACCGGTGCCGGCCGACGTCTCCGCCCTCGCCATCCGCGCCCAGTCGCGGGTATCCGTGGCCCGGGCCCTCGACGGGCTGGACCAGTTCACCCTCCTGATCCTGGACGCCGCCCGGCTCACCCGGCACCCCGAGGAGGGCGGCACCAGCACCGCAGAGATCCTGGCGCTGGCCACCGCCGGCCCGCACCCGCCCGCCCCGACCGCCGTCCGGAGCGCGGTGGACCGGCTCCGCGCGCTCTTCCTGCTGTACGGCCCCGAGCACGACCTGCACGTGGTCGGCGGCGTCGACGAGGTGTCGCCGTACCCGGCGGGGCTGGGCCGACCGGCGTCGGAGCTGGACCCGCGGGCGGCGGCCGTGTGCACCGATCCGGCGAAGCTGCGGCGGACGCTGCTGGCCGCGCCGCCCTCGGCCCGGGCGATCCTGGACCGGCTGGCCGCCGGCCCGCCGGTCGGCACCGTGCCCCCGGGCGCGCTGGCGGCCCCCGCCACCGGCACCGAGGACACGCTCCCGCCGGACCTGGTCAACGGCGGCGCGCCGACCGGCTCCCCGATTCGCTGGCTGGTCGAGCACCGGCTGCTGGTTCGGATGTCCGGCGGCAAGGGCGGCGCCGGCACGGTCGAGCTGCCCCGCGAGGTGGGGCTGCTGCTGCGCCGGGACAGCGGCCCGCTCGGCCCGCTACGGACCAGCCCGCCGGTGGTGGCCAGCCCGCCGCGGGAGGCAAAGGCCGTGGACTCCGCCGGGGCCGGGCAGACCATGGAGGTGGTACGCCAGACCGAGGCGCTGCTGGAGAGCCTGGCCGCCGAGCCGGCCCCGGTGCTGCGCTCCGGCGGCGTCGGCGTGCGTGACCTGCGCCGGCTGGCCCGCGGGCTCGGGCTGGACGACCAGACCACGGCCCTGCTCTTCGAGGTGGCGTACGCGGCCGGGCTGGTTGGTGAGCTGGATCTGACCGGTGCCGCCACCACCCGGTACGGCGGCGACCAGCAGATCCTGCCGACCGGCGGGTACGAGGTGTGGCGGGCCAGTTCCCTGGCCCAGCGCTGGGAGCAGCTGGCCCGGGCCTGGCTGACCATGACCCGCCAGGTGGGCCTGGTCGGCCAGCGGGACGACCGGGACCGGCCGATCTCGGTGCTCTCCGCCGAGGCGGAGCGGGCCGGCGCGCCGGCCGCCCGGCACGCGGTGCTCGCCACCCTGGCCGACCTGGCTCCGGCGACCGCCCCGACCCCGGACGAGGTGCTGGAGCTGCTGGACTGGCGGGCGCCCCGGCGGGCCCGGGGCCGGGAGGCCGCGCACCGGGAGGTGCTCGCCGAGGCGGCCCAGCTCGGGGTGACCGGGCTCGGCGCGCTCACCTCGTACGGGCGGCTGTTGCTGGCCGACGTGACCGAGGCCGACGAACGGGCGGATGACCCGCTCGGGCTGCTCTCCGAGGCCGAGTCGGGCGAGCCGTCCACCGCCGTACGCGCGCTGGACGCGCTGCTCCCCGCCCCGGTCGACCACTTCCTCGTGCAGGCCGACCTGACTGTGGTGGTGCCCGGCCCGCCCGACCCGACGCTCGCCGGCGAACTGGACGCCGTGGCCGAGCACGAGTCGGCCGGCGGCGCGAGCGTGCACCGGGTCACCACGGCCAGTGTCCGGCGCGCCCTGGACGCCGGCTACTCCGCCGACGACCTGCACGCGCTCTTCCGCCGCCGGTCGCGTACCCCGGTGCCGCAGGGCCTGAGCTACCTGGTGGACGACGTCGCGCGCAAGCACGGCGGGCTGCGGGTCGGCTCGGCCGGTGGGTACGTGCGCAGCGACGACGAGGCACTGCTCACCGAGGTGCTGTCCGACAAGCGGCTGGAGGCGCTGTCGTTCCGCCGGCTGGCTCCGACGGTGCTCGCCACCCCGTACCAGGTGGGGCGGATGCTGACCGCGCTGCGCGACGCCGGTTACGCGCCGGTGCCGGAGGACGCCAGCGGCGCGACGGTGCTCGCCCGGCCGAAGACCCGGCGGGCGCCGGCCCGGATGCCGGCCGCCACCCGCAGCCTGGACCCGCTGGCGGCGCCCCGGCTGCCCATGCCCCGGCTGCTCGGGGTGGTGGAGCAGATCCGGCGGGGCGAGGCGGCGGCGCGGGCGGCCCGGCGGGCGCCGGCGGTGGTCCGGGGCGGCGCGGCGCGTACAGGTCCGGTGCCGGCGCACAGCCACAGCGACGCGCTGGCCGTGCTCCAGCAGGCGGTACGCGACAAGGCGCTGGTCTGGGTGGGTTACGTCGACGCGCACGGGGCGACCGCGTCCCGCCTGGTCCGGCCGGTGTCGATCGGCGCGGGCTACCTGCGCGCCGAGGACGAGCGCACGGAGATGCTGCACACGTTCGCCCTGCACCGGATCACTGCGGCGGTGCGGGAGGACTGAACGGGCCGGGGCTCGACCCGAGCCCCGCTCAGCGCCCGTTGCGGCGGATCGTGCCGATCACCGACACCGCGAGCAGCAGGCCGAACGCCGCGCCGGCCGACTCGCCGAACGAGTCGACGAAGCCCTGGCGCTGCACCAGCAGACCGAAGAAGAACCAGCCGACCACGCCGACGGCAGCGGCCGCATACCCGACCAGGGCCGCCGGGGAGACCTCGTCCCCCGTCGCCCGGTCGTCCTCGGGGAGCGCCTCGTGATCGACCGTCATCGTCAGCCCCTCCCGC
Organism: Micromonospora sp. NPDC047740; assembly: GCF_043204735.1. Classification (NCBI taxonomy): domain Bacteria; kingdom Bacillati; phylum Actinomycetota; class Actinomycetes; order Micromonosporales; family Micromonosporaceae; genus Micromonospora; species Micromonospora sp. NPDC047740. The sequence goes on along the minus strand of NZ_JBIDCT010000003.1, from coordinate 58,559 downwards.
CCCGCCGGACCCGATTTCCAGGGTGGCACCGGAATCGGCCACCGAACAGGGGAGAAAACCCTCATTCCACCCGGGGAGGGTCAGGGGTACGGGCGGCCGGGCCTGCTCAGGTGCCGGAACGGTGACCGAAGACGACCACCCGGGTGCCGATCGAGCCCAGCTCCCAGAGCCGCACCGCGTCCTGGTGCAGCAGGTTCACGCAGCCGTGCGAACCGATCGACCCGTTGTGCAGGTACGTCGTGGTCTCGTGGAAGCCGATGCCACCGTTGAACTGCTGCCAGTACGGCAGCCACACCTCGTACGGGTTGGACCACTCCTTCAGGTTCCGCCCGCCCACCCGGTAGGTGCCGGTCGGGGTGGCGTACCCGCTCATGCCGGTGCGGGTGACCGTCGGGCCCATCACCACCTTGCCGCCCCGCATCGCCCAGACCGTCTGCCGGGTCAGGTCGACGCAGAAGGTGAGGCCGGAGCCGGCCCGGCAACGGTGTACGTCGGTGGTGGCCAGGCGGCGCGCCACGTCGTAGGTGGTGGCGCCAGCGCGACCGGCGGCGGGGCTGATCCCGTACCGGCGCTGGAACTTCTTGATCGCGGCGCAGTCGGCGGCCGACTGCTGCCCGTCCACGGTCACCGTCCCGAACCCACCCAGCTTGGCCAGGTACGTCTCCACTTCCCGCTGGCGCTCGCCCTGCGGGCAGACCGGCTTCGGCGTGGCGCTCGGTTTCGGTTTCGTCGACCGGCTGGGCTTCGGCGTGGCCGTCCGGCTCGGCGACACCGACGGGGACGGCGACGGCTGGCCCGGTGTCGGTGCGTGCCCGCTCGCCCCCGATGCCTTCTCCGTCACGGCGACGGGTGCCGGAGCCGCGGCCCCGGATCCGTCGTCGCCCTGCGGATCGAGCGCGCACGCACCGACGCCGACCAGCACGACCGCCGCCAGGCTGACGACCCGGGCAGCGAACCGGACACGCTTCATGGGCCCTCCCCTGGCAAGGCGTTCCCTTCCTAGACGTACGAGACGGATGTCCCGTTGCCTTCTCGGCGTGACTTTTTTCGGACACCTCCGGACGTGCAACACTGGATGGTCCGCCTTCGGCAGGTCAGCGTCGTGCGGGCGAGGAGATCCCGGCAAGCGAAAGGACGCTGGCGTGAGCGGTGGACCACTGATCGTGCAGTCGGACAAGACCCTGCTGCTGGAGATCGACCACCCCGACGCGCAGGCGTGCCGGATGGCCATCGCGCCGTTCGCCGAGCTGGAGCGCTCTCCCGAGCACGTGCACACCTACCGGCTCACCCCGCTGGGCCTGTGGAACGCCCGGGCCGCCGGCCACGACGCCGAGGGCGTGGTGGACGCCCTGATCAAATACAGCCGCTACCCCGTGCCACACGCGCTGCTGGTCGACGTGGCCGAGACGATGGACCGGTACGGCCGGCTCCAGCTCGTCAACGACCCGGTGCACGGCCTGGTGCTGCGCGCGCTGGACCGGGTGGTGCTGATCGAGGTCGCCAAGAGCAAGAAGCTGGCCGGGATGCTCGGTGCGAAGCTCGACGACGACACCATCGCGGTGCACCCGTCCGAGCGGGGCCGGCTCAAGCAGGCGCTGCTCAAGCTCGGCTGGCCGGCCGAGGACCTGGCCGGTTACGTCGACGGCGAGGCGCACCCGATCGAGCTGGCCGAAGCTGGCAAGGACGGCGGGAAGCCGTGGACGTTGCGGTCGTACCAGCGGGAGGCCGTGGAGGCGTTCTGGGCCGGCGGGTCCGGGGTGGTGGTGCTCCCCTGCGGCGCCGGCAAGACGCTGGTCGGGGCGGCGGCGATGGCCGAGGCGCAGGCGACCACCCTGATCCTGGTCACCAACACGGTCGCCGGCCGGCAGTGGAAGCGGGAGCTGATCGCCCGCACCTCGCTCACCGAGGACGAGATCGGCGAGTACTCGGGCGAGCGCAAGGAGATCCGCCCGGTCACCATCGCCACCTACCAGGTGCTCACCTCGCGCCGCAAGGGTGCCTTCACGCACCTGGACCTGTTCGGCGCCCGCGACTGGGGTCTGGTCATCTACGACGAGGTGCACCTGCTGCCCGCGCCGATCTTCCGGTTCACCGCGGACCTTCAGGCCCGCCGCCGGCTCGGCCTGACGGCGACGCTGGTCCGCGAGGACGGCCGCGAGGGCGACGTGTTCAGCCTGATCGGACCCAAGCGGTACGACGCGCCGTGGAAGGACATCGAGGCGCAGGGCTGGATCGCCCCGGCCGAGTGCACCGAGGTACGGGTCACCCTGACCGACGCGGAGCGGATGGCGTACGCGACGGCGGAGGCCGAGGAGCGCTACCGGATGGCGGCGACCGCCCGGACCAAGCTGCCGGTCGTTCGCGCGCTGGTCGACCGGCACCCGGACGAGCAGGTCCTGGTCATCGGCGGGTACATCGACCAGCTGCACCAGCTCGGCGAATACCTGGACGCGCCGATCGTGCAGGGCTCGACCACCAACAAGGAGCGGGAGCGGCTGTTCGACGCCTTCCGCTCGGGCGAGGTGCGCACCCTCGTCATCTCGAAGGTCGGCAACTTCTCCATCGACCTGCCCGAGGCGGCGGTGGCGATCCAGGTGTCCGGCACGTTCGGCTCCCGGCAGGAGGAGGCGCAGCGCCTCGGCCGGGTGCTGCGACCGAAGGCCGACGGCCGGCAGGCGCACTTCTACACCGTGGTCTCCCGGGACACCATCGACACCGAGTACGCCGCCCACCGTCAGCGCTTCCTCGCCGAGCAGGGGTACGCGTACACCATCGTGGACGCCGACGACGTCCTCGGCCCGTCGCTGCCCACCTTCGACTGACCCGTTCTTGCTCGCCTCGGGCCTAACGCGCGGGGAGCGAGGTTGCCTCGTGCCCGCTGTGGAGTTGATGTCGTAAACGACTCACCTGCCTGCGCTTCCCCTGCTCGGCGACGAACACGTCCTTGTCGGCGCGGCGCCCCCGGAACCGGTCATTTCGCTCGGGCAGGTCGCGAGGCGGCGCAGGCCGGCATTGACGAATGGCTGCTGTCACGCCGGGTACGCGGGCTGGGACAGGCGACGGATGAGGCCGGTAGCCCCCGCGCCACTGCCGCTTGTTCGGCGCGGAATCGCCATGGCCGATCCGACGTACGCGGAAAGAGAGGTGCGCGATGAGGGACCGAATCTTCAAAGGGTTGAAGCGGAAGGCCAATTCGATCATGGTGCGCCGCCGGCGCAGGGACTCCATAATCACCAAGCGGGGCCGCTCCAGAAGGCCCGGCCGGCTCTTCCAGTGAGGGCATCAACCGCTCAGCTCCAAGCCCATTGAGGGCCCGACATCTCCGGGCCGAAGCTGCCGAGCGTGGAATGAGGCGCTGACCGCCCGCCCGATGCCGGATGGCATCACGGGCTGATGCCAGAGCATGTGCGCTCCGTATAGCGTGGCGTTTCACAGTCACCTATATTGAGGAGGATGCGCGTATGCGTACCTCGGTATCAGGGCGTCTTTCCGCAGCCCGCACCCGGCGGGCCGGAGCGCTGCTCGCGGCCGGTCTGCTGGTCCTCGCCGGCACCGCGCTGCCGCGGGCCGCGCAGGCCGCCAGTCCCGGCGAGGTGAAACTGAGGTCGGACGGTCCGGCCTCGTACTGGGCCGGCACGGTCCGCAGCGACGGACCCGGCACGCGGCAGATCCCCGAGTGCCGGACGGTCCACTGCGAAAAGCTGCGACTCACGGTCGCACTACCGCCCGGCACCTGGACCCGCCCCGGCGGGGTACAGGTGGCGATCCGGTGGGACGGCGCCACCGAAGGCGGCCTCGGCCTCTTCGTCTACCGGGGCCAGACGCTCGTGGCGAAGTCCACCGCGGGGGTCGGCACCGCCCAGTCGGTCATCATCCCGTCCGCGCGCAACGGCTCCTACGACGTGTACGTCTCGTACGGGGTCACCTTCGGCGCGGTCGACCCGGACCGGGTCATCGCCTACCAGGGCCTGGCCGAGGTCGAGTACCGGCCGACGGTCCAGCCGGTACGCGACCTGCTACCCGACCTCAGGTCGCTGCCGCAGGAGAACGTCACCTACGACAACCCGGGCACCATCTTCGGGGACACCGCCCAGCCGGGGCAGTCGTGCTTCGACAGCGAGCGCAGCGAGCAGGGCGCCCGCCAGTGCCTCCGGTTCGACCAGGTGCTGCAGAACGCCGGGACCGGCCCGGTGGAGCTGCACTACTCCCGCCAGTCGGGCGTTATGCAGGACGAGGATGTGTGGCAGCGGGTCTACCGGTCCGACTCGACCTGGCAGGACCTGTCGGCCGGGCAGGTGGAGTTCCACCCGATCCATGGGCACTACCACTTCAAGGGGTTCGCACAGTCCGAACTGTGGCTGGCCGATCGGGCGGGCAGGGTCGTCGGCAGCGCGCCGGCCGCCGTCGCGGACAAGGTCAGCTTCTGCATCGCCGACACCGACCTGGTCGGCTGGGGCACCAAGGGGGACGCGGCGCTGTCGTACCCGGCACCGGCCTGCCTGGACCCGAAGTCGACCAGCGGCGGCCGGGACTACTTCGACATGGGCATGTCGCCGGGCTGGGCGGACCGCTACAACTGGTACCTCCCGGACCAGATGATCGACACGTACGGGCTGGCGGACGGGACGTACGTCCTGTTCACAACGGTGGACCCGGACAGCAAGCTCAGCGAGTCCGACGAGACGAACAACTGCTCGTCGGTGATCGTGGCGCTCTCCGGGCTGGCGACCAGCCAGCCGCAGGCCCAGTTGCGCGGCGTCGGCCCGGCCTGCCCGTGATTACACCGCCTTTGCGGGCCTGACCCACACACCACATCGCCGATGTGGCGGCATCCAGCCCGCCTCGATACCGCCACATCGCCGATGCGGAGCCGATCGCGGCCTCGGCGGCGGTCACGCGCGCCGGCGCAGGTAGCGGGCGCGGCGGCCGGCGTCCCGGAACCCGAGTCGCCGGTACAGCGCGGCGGCCGGGTTGTTGTCGTTGACGCAGAGCCACGCCTCCCGGGCACCATCCCCGGCCAGCGACCGCAGCGCGGTCGCCACCAGATACGCCCCGACCCGTCGCTGCCGCCAGCCGGGCACGACGCCCACCTGGTCGATCCAGTTGTCGACGACGTTGAGGAAGCCGACGGCCGTGCCGTCGGGACCGCGCGCGATCAGCGACAGGTCCGGCCGGTACTCGTCGTCGTCCCGCAGGTCGCCCAGCCACTCCTCGGCGGCGGGATTGCCGAACCCGGGTCGGTCGGCGAAGGACGCCCGGTAGGTCTCGAAGAGTTCGGGGCCGATATCCCAGGTCACGGGCTCGGTGGTCACGCCGTCGGGCCGCGCGACCGCAGGCAGGGTGGTGAGGTCGTGCCGCAGCACCCACTCGGTGAAGGTCAGCTCGAAGCCGCGCGCCGTGAAGAGGGCTTCCGCGCCCGGGCTCCAGGACTCGGTGGTCAGCAGCAGGTCCGCGCCGCCGGCCTGCTCGTCCGCCCAGTTCAGCAGCCGGCTGCCCACGCCCCGCCCCCGCCAGGCCGGATGCACCAGGCCGGTGCTGGTGGCCGGCTGCTCGCCGGTGCCGACGCCGACGGCCGCGACCAGGCTGCCGTCCTGCCAGCCGCCGAGGGTACGGGTCTGGAGCAGCCTGGCCCGCAGCAGCGGCGGCCTGGCGAACAGCGGCAGCCCACCGTCGGCGGCCAGGCACGCCTCGGCCAGTCCGGTCAGCGCGACGAGGTGCTCCTCGCCGAACTCTTTCCAGGTCAGCGCATTTCCGCCCAGTTCTGCCATGATCCACTGCCCCTTCGCCTGTCGCCGGCCGCACGACGCCCGGTGGGCAAGTAGGCATCCCGGCCCGCGCCACTGTCAACGAGTTTCCGTCGGGCCGGCGCGCTGCCCCGCACGGCGACCGGAACAGGTGGCCAGACCGGTCAGGAATCGAGAAGCCCAGGTCACCGAGCCGCAGCTAGCGTGACCCGCCATGGATGTCCCGCCCCCGGCAGGCGCAGGGGGCGGGGTTGCTCGTCTTCCGAGGAGGTTCCGTTGAACTGGAACAAGTGGGTCCGGCAGATCCACCGCTGGCTGGCCATCGTCTTCACGGTGACGGTCATCGTCACCTTCGTCGCGCTGGCACAGGAGGAGCCCGTCGTCTGGGTGTCCTACGTGCCGCTGCTCCCGCTCTTCCTGCTCCTGTCCACCGGCCTGTACCTGTTCGTGCTGCCCTATACGGCCAAATGGCGTACCGCTCGGCGCACCAGGGCCGAAAGGTAGTGCGCACAGCACTCGGGTCACCTGCTCGGCGTCGATGCGGGTGTCGAGCCTCGTCCGGCAACTCTGTCCGGGCAGATGTCGGCCGAGGGTAAGTGGCCCGACGGGCTCAGGCGTGTACGGGACGTGGGACACGAGCAAGCACAGTTCGCAGAGTTCTATCGGGTCCACCGGGCCGCCTGTGTGCGGGCGGTGGTGGCCGGCACGGGCGATCGCGAGGGCGCTGAGGACCTGGTGGCGGAGGCGTTCACCAGGGCCTGGATGTCCTGGCGGAAGGTCAGCCGGCACCCGGCTCCCCAGGCGTGGGTGGTGCGCACCGCCCTGAACGTGCGGGTGTCGGCCTGGCGGCGCCGCCGCCGCGAGGTCGCCTTGGCCGACGGGCACGACGTGGCGGTCGGCCCGGACGCCGGGGGCGTGGACGCGGCGCTGATGGCGGCGCTGCGGCGGCTGCCCGCCCGCCAGCGCGAGGTGATCGCGCTGCGGGTGTTCCTGGACCTGGACACCGAGACCACCGCTCAGGTGCTCGGCATCGCCGCGGGAACTGTCACCGCTCACCTGTCCCGGGCCGTCGCGACGCTGCGCGGCCAGTTCGTACCCGCCGAGACTCTGGAGATCAAGCAGTGAGAGATCAAGACGTACTGCGTGCCGTGGCGGACGGCCTGTCCGGCCTCGACATGGACAGGCCGGCCGAGGACATCATCGCCGCGGGCACCTCGCGGCGCCGACGGCGGCTGGCCGCAGTGACCGCGGCCGGGGCGATGCTCGCCGGGCTGGCCTTGGCAGTACCGGCGCTCACCGGCTCGGGACCCGCCGCGCCGCCGTCCGCCGGGCCGCCGTCCGCGCAGCGGCCAGCCAGCATGGCTCCGACGCAACTGGTCGCCTTCTCCGTGGTCCGCGAGCCCAACGGGACGGTGACTCTCAGTCTGTCGAAGAAGCAGTTCGCCGACCCGGACGCGGTTCGAAAGGCGCTGTCCGAAGCCGGCGTGCCGGCGGAAGTCAGGGTCGGCTCAATCTGCCAGTCCGTGCCCGCGCCCAGACTTGATGATCGGATCTTCCCCTCGCAGAGCGAGGCGGACGCGAGCACTGTCCTGACGATCAACCCGTCGGCCATTCCGAGAGGGGCGGTGGTGGCGATCTCGTACCACGACCCGTCGACGAACGGCCCGGTGGTGATCGGCCTGGCCTGGAAGAACCGGATGACCTGTAAGTGATCAGAGCTACGTGGAGAGCACCCGGGTGACCTGCTCGGCCTCGATCCGGACAGCCAGCTTCGACCGGTCGAGGTTGGCGCAGAGCACCACGGATGCGCCGGCGGCGAGCGGGGCGAGCAGCCACTTCACCGGCTGCTCGTGCTCGGTCGCGTCGACCAGCAGCCGATCACCGGCCCGCAGGTCGAGCTGTTCGGCGATCGCCGACGCCAACTGCCGCCACTCCCCGTAGCTGGTGCCGTCGGGGCTGGCTGGGTCCCACGGGCGGACGGCGGTGTAGTCGGGCGGGGTGTCGGTGTGCCGGAGCACCTCGATGGACCAGTCGAGCCAGCCGAGGGGCACCTCGGCCAGCGGCGCCGGCCCGGTGGGGACCAGGTAGCGATGCGTGCCGAGTGGCACGTCCTCCAGCCAGTCGTCGAGGCGCTCCGGGGTCACAAACACCGCGTCGTACGGCTGGTCGCCGCCGGGTTCGAGGACCGGCAGCCCGGCGGTGGCCCGCGGCCGGAACGACACGGCCATCCCGATCGACCAGGCGCCGATCAGCACCGCGGCGGTACGCCAGTGCGGCGGCAGCAGCACCGCGATCCGGCTGCCGGGGCCCAGCCCGCAGCCGTCCCGCAGCAGGCTGGCGCTGCGCGCGGCCCAGCCGCCGAGCTGCGGCGCGGTCAGCTCGACCCGCTCCCCGGTCGCGTCGTCGCAGTAGGTGAGCAGCGGGAGCCCGACCTCCCATGGCGCGTTGGCCGGGACGGGTGCGGGCGTGTGGACAGCCATCGGAAACTCCTCCTGCCGATCCGCTCACCCTAACCAGCCGACCGCCGGCCCGACCGCCCTCGACCGGCGGGTCGGTTCAGCGGGTGAACCGGTCCACCAGGATCGCCAGCCGCCGCTCGTGGTCCGCGCGCCGGAGCCGGCCGTTGCGCATCAGCGTGGCGAGGCCGTGCAGCCCGCTCCAGAAGGTCTCGGTGAACGCCTCGAGGTCGTCGTCGCCAGCGGCCGGGCGCAGGGTCTCGGCCAGTTCGGCGAAGGCCCGGGCCAGCTCGACCGGCACGTCCTTGGTGGCGAAGGGCAGATCGGTGGGGAGGTTGAATATCGCGTCGTAGAGCGCGGGCCGGCGCTCGGCGAACGCGACGTACGCCCTGGCGATCTCGGCCACCGCCCGCCGCGGGTCGGTCGCGGCGGCCCGGGCGGCGGCGAGTTCGGCGGCCAGATCAGCGCAGCCTTCCACGGCGACCGCCGCCATGATGGCGTCCTTGCCCTTGAAGTGGCTGTAGAGGACGGGCTGGCTGTATTCGATCTCGGCGGCGAGTCGGCGGGTCGTGACGGCGTCCCAGCCCTCCGACTCGGCCAGCTCCCGGGCCGCGGCGACGATCGCCCGTTCCCGTTCCGCCCGCTCCCGCTCCCGGCGGGCCTGAATCCCCATGACCGAAACTCTAGCACCGCTAGCCAATCTGCCGGCGCTCTGCTAGCTTCGCTCTCGCATCTAGCGCTGCTAGCAAATGGAGCCGAACATGCTCAGTCCCCTCGCCTACGGGCTCGCCGTCGTCCTCAGCCTCTTCTGCGTCTTCATCGGCGCCCGGTTCCTGCTGGTGCCCCGCGCCTCGGCCGCCGGCTACGGCGTGCCGGCCGCGCCGGACGGCGACCCCGCGTATCTCACGATCAAGGGCCTGCGCGACCTCACCTACGGCCTGCTCGGCCTCGCCCTGATCGCCTTCACCAGCGCCGACGCGGTCGCCTGGTTCATGCTGATCGTCGCGCTCAACCCGTTGGGGGACACCCTGATCGTGCTGCGGCACGGCGGCACGAAGGCGATCGCCTTCGGCATCCACTTCGCCACCGCCGTGGTCGTCCTCCTCGACGCCGCCCTGCTGTTCGCCCTGTAGGGCAACCGCTGACCCGAACTGCCCGGGCCGCTCAGCCCCCGGGCAGTTCGGGGCCGCCGTCGAGGAGCGGGGCCAGCAGGTCGCCCTGCTGCTCCACCCGCTTGAGCACCTCGCCCGCCGTGTACGGCTTGGTCGACGGGCGCTTGCCCGCCGCGCCCGCCTCGACCTCGTCCCAGGTCAGCGGGGTGGACACCGCCGGCACCGCCTGGGCGCGCAGCGAGTACGGCGCCACCGTCGTCTTGGCCGCGTTGTTCTGGCTCCAGTCGATGAAGACCTTGCCGGGACGCAGGTTCTTGGCCATCTTCGACACGATCTGCTTCGGGTGCGCCCGCTCCAGCTCCTGGGCGATCCGCCTGGCGTAACCCGAGACGAAATCGGAATCCTGCGTACCGGCGATCGGGCAGCAGAGCTGCATGCCCTTCTTGCCGGACGTCTTCGGGTACGCCTCGATGCCGTCGTCGGCGAGCCGGTCGCGCATCAGCAGCGCCACCTGGCAGCACTGCTTCAGCGCGGCCGGGGCGCCCGGGTCCAGGTCGACCACCATCATGTCCGGGTGCTCGCCGATCTTCCACTGCGGCGTGTGCAGCTCCAGGGCGGCGAGGTTGGCCAGCCAGACCAGCACGGGCAGCTCGTCGCAGACCACGTAGTCGATGGTCTCCCGCCCCTTGCTCGACCCGGGGGCGGGCAGCGTCTCGGTGCGTACCCAGCCGGGGGTGGCAGCCGGGGCGTTCTTCTCGAAGAACGAGCCGCCTTCCACCCCGTTGGGGTACCGGATCCGGGTCAGCGCCCGGTCACGCAGGTGCGGCAGCAGCACCGGGGCGATCCGGGTGTAGTAGTCGATCACCTCGCCCTTGGTGAAGCCGGCCTTCGGGTAGAGGATCTTGTCCAGGTTGGACAGCTCCAGCGCGCGTCCCTCGACGTCCACCTTCAACCGGTCAGCTGGCATCGTCGACCTCCTCGGGTGGCTTGTCCGGCCGCAGCCGCAGGATCCGGGGGAAGCGCAGCCGCCCGTCGGGGGTGCGCTGGCCGTACTTGACCTCGACCACCACCCGCGGGGTTACCCAGATCGCGCCGCGGGCATCCTCGCGCGGCACGTCCCCGGCGAACGGTGACGCGGCGCTGCGCAGCGGTTCCAGCTCGCGCAGCAGGTCCCGCTCGAGGGCCGCGCCGATCCCCCCGCCGACCCGGCCCCGGAAGGTGAGCCGTCCGTCCGGCCGGGGCACCCCGACCAGCAGGCCGCCGATCTTGCGCGCGCCGGGCCGCCAGCCGCCGACCACGAAGTCGCCGGTCACCTCCAGCTTGACCTTCACCCAGTCGGGCGAGCGCACCCCGGGCCGGTAGACCGCGTCGACCCGCTTGGCCATCACCCCTTCGAGCCCGTGCTCGCCGGCCGCCGCAAAAGTGGCCGGGCCGTCGGCGAAGGCGGGCGGCACCGCCCACCGGGCCGCGCCGAGCCCGAGCGACTCCAGCGCCGCGCGCCGCTCCCGGTAGGTGCGGCCGGTCAGGTCGTCGCCGCGCAGCCGCAGCACGTCGAAGATCATGTACGTGACGGGCATGCTGGCCGCCAGCCGCGCCGCCTTGGTCGGGTTCCGCACGTGCATCCGCTCGGCCAGCGCGGTGAACGACGGCTGCCCGAGCTCGTTGAAGAGGACCACCTCGCCGTCCAGCAGCGCGTCGTCGACCTGCTCCTTCAGCATGATCAATTCCGGGTACGCCGTGGTGATCTCCACGCCGGAACGCGCGTACAGGTGCTGGTCGCCGTAGGAGATGTCGGCGAGCGCGCGGACCCCGTCCCACTTGAACTCGTACGCCCAGCCGGCACCGGCCGGGAGATGCCCGGTCATCGCGAGCATCGGCTTCAACGGCGCGCCGGGCACCTGATCACTGTAGTTGCGCACGGAAGGGCGTGCGTGCCGTTCGATCGTTTGCAATTCTGGTCAGAACCAGGGAGAGGAGCGCGGGGATGCGAGCCATCTGGAAAGGAGCGGTGTCGTTCGGCCTGGTGTCGATCGGAGTGCGGGTCTACTCGGCCACCGAGGAGAAGGACATCCGCTTCCACCAGGTGCACCGGGACGACGGCGGCCGGATCCGCTACAAGCGCACCTGCCAGGTCTGCGGCGAGGAGGTCACCTACGACGACATCGCCAAGGGGTACGACATCGGCGGCGGCGAGATGGTCATCCTCACCGACGAGGACTTCGCCGACCTGCCGCTGACCACCTCGCACGCGATCGACGTGCTGGAGTTCGTCCCCGCCGAGCAGGTCGACCCGATCCTCTACAACAAGGCGTACTTCCTGGAGCCGGAGGGCTCGGCCACCAAGCCGTACGTGCTGCTGCGCGACGCGCTGACCGACTCGGAGCGGGTGGCGATCGTCAAGGTCGCCCTGCGCCAGCGGGAGCAGCTCGCCACCCTCCGGGTACGCGAGGGCGTCCTGCTGCTCAACACGATGCTCTGGCCGGACGAGGTGCGTACCCCCGACTTCGGGTTCCTGGACGAGGACCTGAAGGTCCGTCCCCCGGAGCTGGCCATGGCCAGCTCGCTGATCGACTCGATGGCCGGCGACTTCGAGCCGGACGCCTTCACCGACGACTACCGGGCGGCGTTGCAGGAGGTGATCGACGCCAAGATCGAGGGCCGTGAGGTGGTCCAGCCGGAGGAGGAAGAGGCCGCGCCGGCCGCCGCGGTGGACCTGATGGCCGCCCTGAAGGCGTCGGTCGAGCGGGCCCGGGCGGCCCGCGGCGAGGCACCCGCCGGCGGCGCCGGCGAGCCGACCCCGATCACCTCGGCCCGGTCGGCGCAGCAGGCGGCCAAGGCGGCCAAGACCGCGAAGGCGCCGGCGAAGAAGGCGGCCGCGAAGAAGGCCCCGGCGAAGAAGGCGGCCGCCGCCAAGAAGGCCGAGCCGGCGAAGAAGGCGGCGGCCAAGAAGACCGCGGAGAAGAAGGCGGCGCCGGCCAAGAAGGCCGCCAAGAAGGCGGCCCCCCGCAAGACCGCCTGACGGCGAAGGGGTTGACGAGCCGCTGAAGGCGGCCCGTCAACCCCGGCACCAAGCCCTGGTTACTGCTTGCCGCCACCGGCCCGGAATGCCACCCAGGCGTCGCTCATCCGGTCCGCCTGGCCCGCCGTGAACATGTTCATGCAGGAGTCCTGCGTGTAGTCCATGAAGTTGTGGATCGGGTCCAGCCCGGGTGCGGTGCAGGTGTCCGCGCCCACCGGGCAGTTGAACTGCGGCGCCGCCTCGCGCGGGGTGTCCGCGACGAAGTCGCCGGAGGCGGAGCAACCGTGCGCGAAGGTGTGCTCCAGCATCAGCCAGTGCCCGACCTCGTGCGTCAGCGTGTCACCCAGGGCGTACTTGCCGGCCGTTCCGCCCGGCATCGACTCGTCCAGCATCACCACGCCGTCGATGTAGTCCCGGCCGTTGTTGTAGCCCTTCGGGAAGTACGCCCAGCCGAGGAGCCCGCCGCCGATGTTGGCCGCGTACACGTTCAAGGTGCGGGCGTCGCCGGTGTACAGCGCCTTCTTCATGTCGCGCTCGTTCTTGCCCGGCACGACCGTGTACCAGTTGCTGTTCACCGTCCACGTCGTGTCGACGAGCGAGAACCGGAACGGCGTGTCGGAGGCGTCGGGCGCCGTGCTGCCTCCGAACGAATCGTTGAGCACCTTCATCTGCGCGGCGATCATGGTGTTGAACCGGTCCGTCTCGGCCGCGCTCAGGGGGTGGTCGGAGATCATGTGGAAGACCGTGGGGATGGTGACGCTGCCGTTGGGCAGGCGCGGCGAATCCTTGAGCACGCCGTAGGCGTTCGCCTCGTTCTTCGAGTACAGCTCCGGTTCCTGGGCGGTGGCGCCCTCCTTCACCCGCGCGGCGCTGTGCCCCTCGGCACCCGGCTCACACGCCGCTACCCCAGGGGAGGCGGTCGCGGGCGCTGCCGTGGCCACCGCCCCGGAGGCGCCTCCGGCCGCCAGGAACGTCGCCGCGGTAGCGGTCAGGACCGCCAGCTGGAAAGATGATCTTCTGCGCATCGTTGCACCCTTCACGCCTGTGGGATGGAGGCAGAGCGGAATGGACAAGGGACGCCGCCACGAGGTCAGTGACGTCGTCGTCCCGTATGAGAACACGTCGATGCGGTGAACAACAGACCCAAGTGCGCACTCAGCTGGTCTCCCGGCCGAACGGCGATGTTGGTGGAGGGCCTCTGCTCTACCGGAGGCGTTGAGAAGGGGCCCTCCGTGGGCTCAGCCGCGGCCGAGCTTCCCGGTGGGGGTGACCCGGACGATCACCCGCTCCTCGCCGGGCTGCCGGAACGGGTACGTGTCCTGCCCGAGGTACTTCTTCGCCAACCGGTCGATGTGCTCGTCGGCACCCTCGGTGATCAACTCGGCGGTGCCCTTCACCCAGAGCGTGCGGAAGTCGTCCGCCTTGTCCACCACGGAAATCGCGACCGCCGGGTTGCGCGCGATGTTGAGGTACTTCTTCCGGCCCTTGGCGGTGTTGAACACGATGTGCTCGCCGTCGGTGTCCACCCAGACCGGGGTGACGTGCGGGGTGCCGTCGGGCTCGATGGTCGCCACATGCGCGAGCTGCGGCTCGGCGAGCAGGGCAAGGTCTACTTCGGTGAGGATCGCCATGGTCGTGAACGTACTCCGATGAGTCCGGTGTCGCTGTCGTTCGCCGCCGCCACGCCCGTTGCCGGCCCACCGCCCGGTCGCGTCGTTCGTCACCGACTTCACGCTGGCGCCCATGGATGGCCGAGCTGTCGGAATCGGAGCCGGCCGTAGGAGCACCGCAGGCGTCCGGGCGGGTACCGTGTGCGCTGGTCTCGACAGCGGCCGACGAGCCGCACCACCCACCCAGCAGGGGAGTCGACGTGAGCGAGCGTGTGCAGAACCGGTCGGCGGGCCAGGGCCCGGGCACCAAGGCGGAGCGGCGTCTGGCCGCGCAGCTGGCGGCGAAGAAGGCCGCCGAGGCGCGGCGCCGCCGGCAGTCGATGCTGGGCGCCTTTGTCGGTGTCCTCGCGGTCGCCGCGCTGATCGGCGGCATCGTCTGGCTGAACAACGGGGACGACGACACGAAGTCCACCGCCGCCGCCCCGTCGGCCAGCGCCGACGCCCCGGTCGAGCCCACCGCCGCCGCCGCACCGCAGCTTCCCGCCGACGCCGACCCGGCGCTGAAGACCAAGCCGACGGTCGGCGCGGGCAAGGGCGAGCTGAAGAAGCTCACCGTCACCACCCTGATCAAGGGCAACGGCCCGGCGGTGAAGGCCGGCCAGCAGATCACCACCAACTACGTCGGGGTGTTCTACAAGGACGGCAAGGAGTTCGACTCCTCCTGGGGCCGGGGCGAGCCGGCCACCTTCGGGATCGGCGTCGGCCAGGTCATCCCCGGCTGGGACCAGGGCCTGGTCGGCGTGCCGGTGGGCAGCCGGGTGCAGCTCGACATCCCGGGTGAGCTGGCGTACGGCAACGACGCGTCGGGCGGTCGCCCGGCGGGCCCGCTGCGCTTCGTCGTTGACGTGATCGCCGCGCAGTAGGTCACAGCAGGCTTCCTTCCCGTCACCCAGCGGCAGTAGGTTCATGGTCACCGTGGGCGGTCCACCCGCCCGCGGCGACCTGCCCACCGACGCGGAGGTGCACGTGGCGGCGCTGGACGACCCCGGACTGGCCCGGCTGATGTGGACCCACTTCGAGCCGGTCCACGCGGTGACCTACTTCCACCCCCGGGCCCGCGCCGCGTACGAGGCGGTGGGGCTGCGCGGCTACTGGCGGGGCTACTTCGCCGGCCGGGCCGCCCCGCTCGGGCCGGTGGACGCGCCAGTGGTGGTTGCCGCCTTCTTCAGCTTCGCGCCGCCGATGGTGGCCCGGGCGCTCCCCTCGGTGTGGCGCCTGGCCACCCCGCAGGAGGCGCTGCGCGCCCGGCTCACCGGTGCCGTGCAGGCGCTGGCCGAGTTCACCTACGAGCTGCCCGAGTCGCACCTCGTCGAGGCGGCGGGGCTGCTGGAGGAGGCGGCCGGGCGGGTCGAGACGGCGGGCCGGGTGCTGGGCGCGGTCAACGCCGCGCTGCCCCGGGGGGAATACCCGCTGGCCCGGCTCTGGCAGGCCGCCACGACGCTGCGCGAGCACCGGGGCGACGGGCACGTGGCGGCGCTGGTCACCACCGGGCTGGATCCGGTCGAGGTGGTGGCCTGGCGGTGCCGGCTCGACCAGTCCCGCGAGTTCCACCAGATGGCCCGGGGCTGGACCGACGAGGAGTGGGCCACCGCCGAGGAGCGCCTGGTGGAGAAGGGTTGGCTGACCGCCGACCGGGCGCCGACCGAGCACGGCACCGCGACGTTCCGGGCGGTCGAGGAGGCCACCGACCGCGCCGCGCTCGGCCCGTGGCGGGCGCTGGGCGCGGAGCGTACGGCGCGGCTGCGCGAGCTGCTCGAACCGATCGCGAGCCGGTGCCACACGATCATTCCCCGGCAGAGCCCGATCGGCCTGCCCGCCCCGCGCGCCTCCACCGGGGAGGCGACCGCCCCGGCCCGCTGACCGGCCCGCCGGGGTCCGGCAGGATGGGCTCATGGTGGACGCGGTGCTCTTCGACCTGGACGGCGTGATCGTGGACTCCGAGCCGGTCTGGGAGGAGGTCCGGCGGGCGTACGTGGCCGCGCACGGCGGCGCCTGGCAGCCGGACACCCAGCGCCGGCTGATGGGGATGAGCACCGGCGAGTGGGCCGCCTACCTGAGCGGTGAGCTGGGCGTGGACCGCACCGCCGAGCAGGTCGCCACCGAGGTGGTGGCCGAGATGACCCGGCGGTACGCGGCACACGTACCGCTGATCGACGACGCCGACGCGGTGGTGCGCCGGCTGGCCACGCGCTGGCCGCTGGGGCTGGCCAGTTCCTCCCCCACCCGACTGATCGCGGCGGCGCTGGCCGCCACGGGCCTGGCCGACGCCTTCCGGGCGACCCTGTCGACCGAGGAGACCGCCCGGGGCAAGCCGGCGCCGGACGTCTGGCTGGGCGTGGCGGCGCGGCTCGGCGTGGATCCCGCCCGGTGCGTGGCGATCGAGGACTCCTCGAACGGGGTCCGGTCCGCGGCCGCCGCCGGGATGCGGGTGGTGGCGGTGCCGCACGGGTCGTACCCGCTGGACCGGGACGCCGAGGCGTTGGCGGCGGTGCTGCTGCCCTCGATCGACGCGCTCACCCCAGCGGTGGTCGAACGGCTCGACTGAAGCCCGCGGGACGACTTGCTCCTGACGCGACGTCAGGTCTTAGCGTCGGATTCCGGTCGCCGCAGGGTGCGGCGATGCGAGAGGGAGTGGGACGTGGCGTCCACCTGGCGGATCGGCGAGCTGTGCCGGCGTACCGGGCTCACCGTCCGGACCCTGCACCACTGGGACCACGTGGGGCTGTTGCGGCCGTCCGCGCGGACGTCCGCCGGCCACCGGCTCTACGCCGAGGGGGACGTGGACCGGCTGTACCGGATCGTCGCGCTGCGCGAGCTGGGCCTGCCGCTGGAGGCCATCGGTGTGCTGCTGGACGGCGGCGGTGGCGGCGGCCCGGAGCTGGCCGAACTGCTCGACGACCACCTGGCGCACGTGGAGCGGCAGCTCGCCGCGCTGGGCGGCCTGCGTGACCGGTTGGCCATGCTGGTGCCCGCCGTACGCGCCGCCGGGGGTGCCGCGCCCGTCGACCTGCTCGCAGTGATCGAGGAGGTGACCAGGGTGGAGGACACGATCCGGAACTATTTCACCGAGGACCAGCTCGCCGTGCTGGCGCAGCGGCGGGAGCAGATCGGCGAGGCGGCCATCCGCGACGTACAGGAGGAATGGCCCCGGCTGATCGCCCAGGTCCAGGCGGAGCTGGACGCCGGGACCGACCCGGCGGACCCGCGGGTGCGGGCGCTGGCGAAGCGGTGGATGGAGCTGCTGGAGGCGTTCCACGGCGGGGACCCGGGGCTGCGGGACTCGCTCTACCGGATGTACGCGGAACAGCGCGCGGAGATCACCAGTGAGTGGGGCGGCCCGTCGCCGGAGCTGATCGACTACGTGAAGCGGTCGGTCGCGGCGGGCTGAGCCGCCTGGGGTGGGCCGACCGATCGGGACCCGGCCGGCCCACCGTCCCGCGCGCCTGCACCGCCGGCATGTCCCGCAGCACACCCCTCCTGCCGCCGACCACCGCGTTGTACGTTTTCCCCGGCGCGTCCGATCGGAATGATCAGGGTGCGTCCGGGTAGCGCAGCCGGTGGCGCACGTGTCGGCGGTGAGGGGACGGCGATGAAGGCGATCGTGTACGAAGGCAACGGCGACGTCTCGGTGCTCCAGGTGGCCGAGCGCCCGATCCCGGAGCCGGGCCCCGGCGAGGTGCTGGTGCGGGTGGCCGTGTCCGGGGTGAACCCGACGGACTGGAAGGCCCGCCGGCAGTGGCCGCTCCCGGCCGGGTGGCAGATCCCCGGGCAGGACGGTGCCGGGGTGATCGAGGCGGTCGGCCAGGGTGTCGACCAGATCCTGATCGGTGACCGGGTGTGGCTCTGGGAGGCCGCCTGGCAGCGGCCCTGGGGCACCGCCACCGAATACACGGTGGTCCCGGTCCGGCACGCGGTACGCCTCGGTTCCGCCTCCTTCGACCTGGGCGCCTGCCTCGGCATCCCGTTCCTGACCGCGCACCGGTGCCTCACCGCCGGCGAGTTCATGCCGGACAAGCTGCACGCGGGCGCGCTCAGCGACCATGTGGTGCTGGTGCAGGGCGGGGCGGGCGCGGTGGGCAACGCGGCCATCCAGCTCGCCCGCTGGGCCGACGCCTGCGTGATCACCACGGTGAGCACTCCGGAGAAGGCGCAGCTCGCGGCGGCGGCCGGGGCCGACTTCGTGATCAACTACCGCGAGCAGGACGTGGTCGAGGAGGTCCGCAAGATCGCGCCCGACGGGGTGCACACCATCGTCGAGGTCGCCGCGGCCGTCAACGCGGCGGCGGACGTGCAGATCCTGCGGCCCGGGGGCGCGGTCTGCGTCTACGCGGACGACGGCGGGTCCGAGGTGACGCTGCCGATCCGGCCGCTGATGGTGCCGAACGCCCGCTGGCAGTTCGTGCTGATCTACACGGCGCCGAAGGCGGCCAAGGCGCAGGCGGTGACCGACGTGACGGCGGCGGTGGCGCAGGGGGCGATCCGGGTGGGCGAGGAGGCCGGGCTGCCGCTGCACCGCTACCCGATGTCGGCGGCCCAGGCGGCGCACAAGGCGGTGGAGGACGGCGCGGTCGGTAAGGTGCTGATCGCCACGGCCGAGGCGTAATAAACGCGAAACGGATTTCTCTGACATCGGGACAGAGGCGAACAAGTTTCGCGAGAATGGACGTGCGGGTCGCCCCGCATGGACGGGCGGCCCCGGCGCGGTGCGAACGCCGGGGCCGCCCTCTGGGGAGAGATGTCCTTACGAGGAAGTCTCTACCCGTCCAGCGACGCTACGCCGGAAAGTGTTACGGCGCGGCCAGTTCGCGCACCTCGAGCCCGCCCTCCGCGTAGCGGGAACGCACCACCTTCTTGTCGAACTTGCCGACGCTGGTCTTCGGGACCGCGTCGATGAACGCCCAGCGCTCCGGCAACTGCCAGCGGGCCACCGACTTCGCCAGGAAGTCCCGCAGCTCCTCGGCGGTGACCGAGGCGCCCTCCCGGACCACCACGGTGGCCAGCGGCCGCTCGTCCCAGCGCTCGTCCGGTACGCCCACCACGCACGCCTCCAGCACCGCCGGGTGCCCCATCAGGGCGTTCTCCAGCTCGACCGAGGAGATCCACTCGCCGCCCGACTTGATCACGTCCTTGGCCCGGTCGGTGAGGGTGATGTAGCCGTCCGGCGAGAGCATGCCGACGTCCCCGGTCCGCAGCCAGCCGTCCCGGAACTTCTCCTCGTCCTGGGTCTCGTCCCCGACGTACCGGGCTGTCACCCACGGCCCGCGGACCTCCAGCTCACCCACGGAGGTCCCGTCGGCGGGCAGCGGCTCGCCCAGCGGGCCGACGATCCGCGCGGCGACCCCGGCCGGCACCCGGCCCTGGGTGTAGCGGTAGCGCCAGGCCGTCTCGTCGGTCGCGCCGGCCGGCGGCCGGGAGACCGAGCCCAGCGGCGACATCTCGGTCATCCCCCAGGCGTGGATGACCTCGATGCCGTGCCGGTCGTGGAAGGCGTGCATCAGCGCCGGCGGGCAGGCCGAGCCGCCCACGATCACCTCCTTGAGCGAGGAGGTGTCCACGTCGTGACTGTCCAGGTAGGTCAGCAGGTCGGTCCAGATGGTCGGCACCGCGCCGGCCAGGGTGGGGCGCTCGGCGGCGATCATCGCGGCGATCGGTTCGGCCTGGAGGAACCGGTCCGGCATGATCAGCGAGGCGCCGGAGAGAAACGCCGCGTACGGCAGGCCCCAGGACATCGCGTGGAACATCGGCACGATGGCCAGCTCCCGGTCCGTCGGGCCGAGCCCGAAGCCCTCCGGCATGCAGATCTGCAGCGAGTGCAGGTAGATGGAGCGGTGCGAGTAGGCGACCCCCTTGGGGTTGCCGGTGGTCCCGGAGGTGTAGCAGAGCGCGGCCGCGTCCCGCTCGTCCACCTCGGGCCAGTCGTAGCTGTCCGGCCGGCCGGCCAGCAGGGCGTCCCAGTGGTGTACGGCGATCCGGTCGCCGGCCGCCGCCACCAGCGGTGCCGGGTCCCCGCCGCCGACCACCACCACGTGCCGCACCGTGGTCAGCTGCCCGATCACCCGGGCGAGCAGCGGGATCAGCGTCGAGTCGACCAGCACCACCCGGTCCTCGGCGTGGTTGGCGATGTAGGCGACCTGGTCCGGGAAGAGCCGGAGGTTGAGGGTGTGCAGCACCGCGCCCATGCTCGGCACGGCGAAGTACGCCACCAGGTGCTCGTTGTTGTTCCACATGAACGTGGCGACCCGCTCGTCGCCGGTCACCCCGCACTCGTCGCGCAGCGCGTGGGCGAGCCGGGCGGCGGTCCGCCCGACCTCGGCGTACGTCATCCGACGGGGCTCGGCGCCGGTCCAGGTGACGACCTCCGCCGTGCCGTGCACGGTGGAGCCGTGTTCGAGGATCCGGGCGACCTGGAGGGGGGCATCCATCATCGTGCTACGCATGGGTAGCAAACTAGTGTCGCCGGTCACACCACGGAAGCCCCGGATTTGCCGAGCCGGCAGCGGAAACTGCGTAGATTGTCCGGGTGAGCATCTCCTGGGCCGACTCGTACGTGGGGCAACTGCGCGCCCTGGCCGGTGACCGCACCCTGATGTTCGTCGGGGCCCGCGCCGTGGTCCGGGACAACGCCGCCCGGGTGCTGCTGATCCAGCGCTCGGACAACGGCCAGTGGGCGTTGCCGGCCGGAGCCATGGAGCTGGGCGAGTCGATCGCCGACTGCGCGGTCCGGGAGGTCCGCGAGGAGACCGGGCTGCGCGCCCTGCGGGTCAGCGCCTTCGCCCTCTACACCGGGCCCGACCGCACCCACACCAACATGTACGGCCACACGTACCAGGTCTTCACCACCGCGTTCCGCGTGGACGAGTGGGACGGCGAGCTGGCCCGGGTGACCGACGAGACTGACGACGCCGGCTTCTTCCACCCGGAGGAGCTGCCCACCCCGCTCTCCGCCAGCGTCATCGAGACCCTCGCCGACCTGGACGTCTTCGAACAAACGAACCGCCTGATCCTCAAGTAACCCCCGCCCGCCGTGCAGGCGTTGATCAAGGAGTTAGGGTCGGGCCGGAGCCGGTAGCCGACGCTAACTCCTTGACCAACAGGGCGCCGTCAGAGCATCGTCTGGGACTTGGCCTCCATTTCGGCGGCGGCTTCGCCCTTCGACTCCTTGGTCAGCGGCTTGCCGCCGGGGGCAGCGGCCTTGCCGCCGAGCGGATCCGCGCCGCCGGTGGCGCCCTGCGGGCCGGTGCCGCGCAGCTGGTGGTTCGGCAGGGCCAGGGTGACCAGCACCGCGATGATGGCGATCAGTCCGGCGGTCAGGAAGACCAGGTGCAGCGAATCGACGAACGCGGCCTGGATCGCGGCCCGGACCGGTGCGGGCAGGGCGAGGATGGTCCCCGGTTCGTTGATCGAGATGTGGGCACCGCCCCGGGCCGCCACGACGGCCCGTTCAGCGGGCGGCAGCTGCGCGATGGCGGGCGGCAGCCGGTCGGCGAGCTGGTGGGTGAGCTGCGACGAGAGCACCGCGCCGAGGATGGCGACACCGAACGAGCCGCCCAGGGAGCGGAAGAAGGTCGCCGAGGAGGTGCCAGCGCCCAGGTCCCGCGGATGCACCGCGTTCTGCACGGCCAGGATCAGCGACTGCATGCACAGGCCCAGCCCGACGCCGATCACCACCATGTAACCGAAGGCCGCCCAGAGCGAGGTGGCCACCTGGAGCTGCCGGAAGAGCAGCATGCCGGCGACCAGCACCGCCGAGCCGGCCACCGGGAACCACTTGTAGCGGCCGATCTGGCTCATCGCCCGGCCGGTGAACACCGAGGTGACGATGATGCCGGCCATCATCGGCAGCATCAGCAGGCCGCTGCGGGTCGGCGAGGCGCCCTTGACGATCTGGAGGTAGAGCGGGATGAAGATGATCGACCCGAACATCACCAGACCGAGCACGAAGCCCGCCGCGTTGGCCAGCGTGAACGTTCGGGTACGGAACAGCCGCAGCGGCAGGATCGGCTCGGGCACCCGGGCCTCCTGGAGCACGAAGAGGGTGCCGAGCACCGCGCCGGCCGCGAACAGCCCGATGATCACGCCGGAGCCCCAGGCGTACTGACTGCCGCCCCAGCTCAGCGCCAGCAGCAGGCTGCTCACCCCGGCGACCAGCAACGCCGCCCCGAGCCAGTCGATGGCGTGCTCCCGCCGCTCGAACGGAATCAGCCGCATCACGTGGTAGCAGACCACGATGGCCAGGATCGCCAGCGGCACGTTGATGTAGAAGATCCAGCGCCAGTTGGTCTCCGCGAAGTAGCCACCGACCAGCGGCCCGGCCACCGAGGAGATGCCGAAGACCGCGCCGAACAGGCCCTGGTAGCGGCCACGTTCCCGGGGCGAGACCACGTCCGAGATGATGGTGAACGCCAGCGTCATCAGGCCGCCGGCGCCCAACCCCTGCACGCCCCGGGTGACGATCAACTGGGTCATGTTCTGGGACAGCCCGGCCAGCAGCGAGCCGAGCAGGAACGTGCCGATCGAGAAGAGGAAGACCGGGCGTCTGCCGTTGAGGTCGGCCATCTTCCCGTACAGCGGGGTGGAGGCGGTGGAGGCGAGCAGGTAGGCGGTGACCACCCACGAGTAGTGGTTGATCCCGCCCAACTGGCCGACGATGGTCGGCAGCGCCGTACCGACGATGGTCTGGTCGAGCGCCGCCAGCAGCATGCCGGTCATCAGACCGAACATCAGCAGGCGGACCTGGCGGGCGTGCAGCACGGGACGACCGTTGGCCTGGGCAGTCATCCCGGGTTCTTTCCCACGTCCCGCAGAACATGCCCCCGAGACGGGCCGATCATGAGGTTGGCGGCGATGTCGATCTCCTCGACCGCCGCCAACCTCATGATCGACGAGGACGGGTGGTCAGGCGAACGCCTCGACGATCTTGGCGCAGAAGGCCGGGAGGTCCTCGGGGTTGCGGCTGCTGACCAGGCCGTGGTCGGTGACGACCGCCTCGTCGACCCAGGCCGCGCCGGCGCTGGCGAGGTCGGTGCGCAGGCTCGGCCACGAGGTGATCCGGCGGCCACGCACCACGTCCGCCTCGACCAGCGTCCACGGGCCATGGCAGATCACCCCGACCGGCTTGCCGGCGCTGAAGAACGACCTCACGAACCGGGCCGCACCGAGACGAGTTCGACCCGCGCGCCGGCCTGCTCCACCGCCTCGCGGGGCTTCGTGTACTCGACCTCCTCCACGCCGTCGGCGGCCAGGAACGCGATCCGCTTGCCCTGCAGCGTCGCTGCCATGGTGGTTTCTCCTCTCCAGCGGTCCCCTCAATCCGTGCCCGGGCTCAAGCGGGCGAAACCGGACGCCCGGCGTGGCCCCCGGACCCCGCAAGGGCAGGTTTGACGGGAGCGGCTCGGGGGACCCGAGGGAACATGGCAGGAGCAGCAGCCGAAGAGCGCCGGCTCGCCACCGTCGTGGAGAGCTGGCAGGGGCGTCCCGTGCTGATCGTCGGGGACGCCATGCTGGACGAGTGGCGGTTCGCGGAGTCCGAACGGCTCTGCCGGGAAGCCCCCGCCCCGGTCCTCACCCTGCGCCGCCGTACGTCCGCCGCGGGTGGCGCGGCGAACACGGCGGTCAACGTCTCCGCCCTCGGCGGCCGGGCCGTGCTGGTGTCGCCGGTCGGCGCCGACGCGGCCGGCGACGAACTGCACGACTGCCTCGACCGCGCGGGCGTCTGGGACCGTACGGTCAACCAGACCGGACGGCCGACGCCGGTGAAGCGGCGGATGCTCGCCGGCAACCAGATCCTGCTCCGCGAGGACTCCGGTGAGCCGGACGACGCGCTCGACGACGACGGGGTGGCCCGGCTGCTCACCGCGCTGCACTGCGCCACGGAGGAGCTGAAGGACGTCGCCGCCGGCCGGCCGCTCACCCTGGTCGTCTGCGACTACGGCCTGGGCGCGCTGCCCCGGGCGGTCCGCGCCTGGCTGGTCGCCAACCGGGACCGCTACACCACCGTGGCCCTCGACGCGCACGACCTCGCCGACTGGCGCGGCCTCAACCCGACCGTGGTGACCCCGAGCTTCGCCGAGGCCACCCGGCTGCTGGCCCGGGCCGCGGTCGGCTTCGGCGGCGGCAGCCGTACCGCCGCGCGCGGCGCCACCGCCGGTGACCTGCACCTGGACCACCCGGCCGACCCGGCCGACGGCCCGTCCGAGCTGGTCGTCGGCGCGGCACCGGGCGGGGCGGGCGAGCGGACCGCCGGCACCCCGCACCCCACCTCCGGTGCGCCGTCGGTCGGCCACCCCGGCGCGGCCGGCCCCGGACCGACCGGGGAGCCGACCCCGGGCGAGGAGCGCGTCGCGCTGACCGGGGACGGGCTCAGCGTGACCGGCACGGGCGTCACCGTGAACGCGGCGGCCGGCGAGGGCGTGGACCGGGCGATGCTGGCCGAGTCGCGCCTGGCCGAGCTGCGCGCGCACACCGGCGCGGACGTGGTCGCGGTGACCCTCGACACCGAGGGCGCGGTGGTCGGCGGGGCCGACGGCGAGCCCCGGCGCAGCCACAGCACCCCGGTCCCGGCCAGCCACGCCGTCGGTGCGGGAGACGCGTACCTGGCGGCGATGACCCTGGCGCTGGCGGCGGGCGCGAGCCTGCCCACCGCCGCCCAGCTCGCCCAGCTCGCCGCCACCATCACCGTCTCCGACACCGGCACCTGCGTGTGCCGGCGGGAGGACCTGCTCGACGCGCTGGGCAGCGGGCCGGAGCAGACCGGCCATCCCAGCCTGGTCGGCGCCGAGGAGCTGACCGCGATCGTCGAGGAGCACCGCCGGGCCGGACGCTCGATCGTCTTCACCAACGGCTGCTTCGACGTGCTGCACCCGGGGCACGTCCGCTACCTGACCCAGGCCCGGGCGCTCGGCGACCTACTGGTCGTGGCGGTGAACTCGGACGAGAGCGTACGGCGGCTCAAGGGGCCGGACCGGCCGGTCAACCCGGTCGAGGACCGGACCGCCCTGCTGGCCGCGCTGGAGTGCGTCGACCACGTGGTGGTCTTCGAGGAGGACTCCCCGGCGGCGCTGATCGAGGCGGTCCGCCCGGACGTCTACGTCAAGGGCGGCGACTACCCGCCCGAGATGGTCCCGGAGGCTCCGCTGGTGCGCCGGCTGGGCGGGCAGGTGCGCACCCTCGGATACGTGCCGGACCGGTCCACCTCGGCGATCATCGACCGGATCCGGGCCCAGTCGGTCACGCCCACCGTCGGCCGGAGCACGGGCAGGCCGGCGTGAACCGACCGCTCGACCCCGGCACGCCGGACGGTTTCCGCCGGCCGCGGCAGCTGGACGTGCTGATCCCTACCCGCAACCGGCCGGCCGAGCTGGCGGTCACCCTCTCCGGGCTGGCCGCCCAGGAGGGCGTACCCGACTTCGGGGTGGTGGTGAGCGACCAGTCCGACGACGGCCCGGCGTACGCGCACCCGGCGGCGGCCACCATGGTCCGGGCGCTGCGCCACCGCGGCCACCCGGTGCTGCTGACCCGGCGGCTGCCCCGGCGCGGGCTGGCGGAACACCGGGCGTACCTGCTGCGCCAGTCGACGGCCCGGTACGTGCTCTGCCTCGACGACGACGTCTGGCTGGAACCGGGCACCCTCGCCCGGCTGCTCACCGCGATCCGCGAGCTGGGCTGCGGGTTCGTCGGCAACGCGGTGCACGGCCTCTCCTACGCCGACGACGTCCGCCCCGAGACCCACGCGCACTACGAGGAGTGGCCGGGCCGGCCGGTCCCCGAGCGGATCCGCCCGGGCACGCCGGAGTGGGACCGGGCGGCCATCCATCCGGCGGCGAACCTGCTGCACGTGACCGAGAAGCTGCGGCTGCCGGCGGGGGCCTGGCGCGCGTACAAGGTCTCCTGGATCGGCGGCTGCGTGCTCTACGACCGGGCGAAGCTGATCGACTCCGGCGGCTTCGAGTTCTGGCGCCGGCTGCACGAGAAGCACCAGGGCGAGGACGTCGCCGCCCAGCTCGCAGTGCTGGAGCGGCACGGCGGTGCCGGGGTGCTCCCCAGCGGGGCCTTCCACCTGGAGTCGCCGACCACCGTCACCGAGCGGGACGTGGAGGCGTGGGAGGTCGTCCTCATCGACCAGCCCTCGGACACCCCGCAGCCGGCCTGACCCCTCGCCCGCCCCGGCCCGCCGCTCGCCGGTCGGCGGACCCGGCGCGCCGCGCCGGTCAGCCCGCCAGCAGTTCGCGGGCCGCCTCGACCACCTCGACGGCCGGCACGTCGGCGACGAACGAGTCCCGGTGCGGGCAGTCGCCGTCGCCCGGGCGGTGCGGGTAGATCCCCGGGGTGCAGTCGACGCCGCAGACCGGGCAGTGCGTGGTCCAGGAGGCGATCGGGCGGTGCCGGGCCCGTAGCGGCGTGGCGCCGTTGATCAGGTTGCCGATCCAGTAGACGCCCACGGTGGGCGCGCCGACCGCGGCGGCCAGGTGCAACGGCCCGGTGTCGTTGGACACCACCAGCGCGCAGCCGGCGTAGCAGGCGGCCAGCCCGCCCAGGCTGAGCGTGCCGACCTGCGGGCGGACCGGAACGCCGGCCGCCACGACCACCGCGTCCACCGTCTCCCGCTCGGCGGGAGTGCCGGTGACCAGCACCTCGTACCCGTCGCCGACCAGCGCGCGGGCGACCTCGCCGAAGCGGTCCGCGGGCCAGCGCCGCCGGGTGTCGGTCGCGCCCGGGTGCAGCGCCACCCGGGGCCGCTCCGGCTCGCCGAGCACCTGCCGGGCCTCGGCCCGGTCGGCGTCGGTGACCGCCAGCGCCGGGGTGATCGTGGTGGCCGACGCACCGACCAGGGCCACCACCTCCAGGTAGCGGATCACCTCGTGCTGGTAGTAGACGTACCGGATCCAGCGGTCCAGCGGCGGCGCAGCCTCGGCGCGCAGCCCCGCGGTGACCCGGGCGCCCAGCCCGGCGACCAGCGGGTTGGAGTTGGCCCCGCCGCCGTGCAGCTGCACCGCCAGGTCGAACCGCTCCGCGCGAGCCGCCGCCAGGAAGTCCGCCAGCTCCGCCGGCGGCTCGTCCGGCCCGGCGTCGCGGATGCCGGGCGCGGGCGGCACCACCAGCACCCGGTCCACCGGGCCGGGGCGGTCGCGCCAGAGCACCGCATGCCAGGGCGCGCCGAGCAGCACGAGCTCCGCCCCGGGGTACGCGGCCCGCAGCGCCTCCAGCGCCGGCAGCACGAAGATGAAGTCACCGAGCGCGTTCGCCCGCAGCACAGCGATCCGCTCGACGTCGGGTACGCGCTCGCCGACCGGGCCGAGCACCGACGGGGTGGCCACGCGACCCCTACGGCCGGTCGATCTCGTCGACCGTGGTGTCCGGGTGGTGCAGCTCCCGGTCCGCAGCCGGGTCGGCCAGGGTCCGCGTACCCACGGTGGCGGGGCGGGGGCCGGTGCGGCCGACGGTGATGGTGCGCGCCGTGGGCCGGGCCGCCCGGGGCAGCCGCACCCGGAGCAGACCGTGGTCCATCACCGCGTCGATCCGGTCGGGATCCACCCGGGACGGCAGGTCCACCCGGTACTCGAAGCCGCGTGTCTCGAACCCGCCCTGGATGCCGTGGTCGGCGTTGACCTCCGCCTCCGAGCGGGCCCGTACGCACAGCTCCCGGTCGTCCAGCTCGACCGCCACCTCCTCCGGTGCCACGCCCGGCAGCCGGACGACGACCTCCCAGCCGTCGGCCGCCTCGCCCAGCTCTACCTCCGGCGGGCCGGCCCGGCCACCGACCAGGCGGCGCAACTCGGCGCGCAGCGACTGGAGCTCGCCCATCGGGTCCCAGCCCTGCTGGCGGCCGCGCCAGAACCCACGTCCACCGGACTGTTCGGTCATCGCATGTCTCCGATCCGCTCGGGTGTCGAGGGGCGCAGCGAGCTCGGCACGTTCGGGTCGGCCTCCGTGGCGCCCGCGTGGGCGAGGCCGACCCGCTTGGCGCGGGCGCCGGTGGGCAGGGCCAACACATCGAAGATCAGCGCGGTGACCAGGAGCGCCACCGGGAACATCACCAGCATCGGGTGCACGGGGTGACCGAGCACCTTCAATCGGCTCTCCATCGGGCCTCCATCGGTCGCATCCGGGCGGCTGCGGGTCAAGCCGTACCCGGCCGGCCCGGGGGCAAACCTCGCGTTCGGCGCGCACGCCTAGGCTGACCATGGCGGAAACCGGCCGGTCGCGGGCCGAAAATGCCGCCGACGTCAACGGACGGGGGAGGAATACGTGACCGTGGAGATCACCTCACCGGAGGAACTGCGCGAGCTGCTGGGTACGCCGAACCAGCGGGCGCTGACCAAGGAGCGCACCGTGCTGCACGCGCGGGACCGGGAGTGGCTGGCCGCCTCGCCGTTCTGCCTGGTCGCCACGGCCGGCGCGGACGGCAGCTGCGACGTCTCCCCCAAGGGCGACCCGCCGGGCTTCACGTTGGTGCTGGACGAGGCGACCATCGCCATCCCCGAGCGGCCCGGCAACCGGCGCGCCGACGGCTACCGCAACATCCTGGCCAACCCGCACGTCGGGCTGATCTACCTGGTCCCCGGCCGCACCGACACGCTGCGGATCAACGGGCGGGCCCGGCTGGTCCGGGACGCGCCGTACTTCGCCGACATGGTGGTCAAGGGACACCGCCCGGTGCTGGCGGTCGAGGTGGCGATCGAGCAGATCTTCTACCACTGCGCGAAGGCGTTCCTCCGCTCCCAGCTGTGGCAGCCGGAGACGTGGCAGCCCGACGTCCTGCCGTCCCGGGCCCGGCTGGTCAAGGAGGTGGAGGCCCCGGCCGAGAGCCTCGCCGACCTCGAACGCCACTACGGACCCCACTACGTGCAGACCATCTACTCCTGATCCCGCCTCTCACCCCGGGGTACCGGCGGCTCACGTTTCGACGGGCGGCTGGGGGTACTGATCCAGGGACGGCCCACCGCGTCAACGCGGCGCCGGAACCCCTGGAGCACGGGTCGAGAGAGGATGAGGTGCGATGCCCACGAAGAACAGCTTGGGGCGCGGCAGCGGCTCGACCGCGACCACGAACCCGCCGGGCAACCAGACCCCGAACACCCCCGACGTCAACGAGAGCGAGATCGGCCGGCTGACCGTGGACCAGCTCCGCGACCGGCTCCGCCGACGCGGCGTCACCGGCACCGCCGAGCTGCGCAAGGGCGACCTGGTCAAGGCGCTGGTGAGCAGCATGCGTGACGGCGCGAAGAAGAGCACGTCGGCGCGGGCCGGCGGCTCCACGGCGCGCGCCGGCTCCGCAGCGGGCAAGAAGACCTCGCCGGGCGGCGTCCGGACCGGTTCGCAGAGCTCGAAATCGCTGCGGTACGCCCAGGAGATCACCTCTGTGGACGACGAGCCGGAGCGGCCCGGCCGCAGCCTGGTCACCACCGACCACGACGTGATCCGGCGCTGGGCGGAGGCGCGCAAGGGCGTACCGGTCACCGTCGACGGCACCGAGCACGACGGGCACCCGGGGGTGCTGCGGTTCGACTTCCCGGCCAACGGCCGCGACGAGCGGCTGCGCGAGATCAGCTGGGCGGAGTGGCTCCGCGCGTTCGACGAGCGGCGGCTGAACTTCATCTACCAGGAGGAGCGCTCCGACGGCAAGCAGAGCAACTTCTTCCGGCTGGAGAACCCGGAGCGCGAGGACGGCTGAGCCGGCCGTCTCGATTCAGCGCCTCTCCGATGGGTACGGATCTGAGTACGGACGTCAGAACGACGAGGAGGAATCCATGACCACCAAGGTCGAGAAGTCCATCGAAGTCGACGTGCCGGTCAGCACCGCGTACAACCAGTGGACGCAGTTCGAGGAGTTTCCCCGCTTCATGGGCGGCGTGCACGAGGTGCGACAGCTCGACGACCAGCGGATGCACTGGATCGCCGAGATCGCCGGCGTGAAGCGCGAGTGGGACGCCACGGTCCTCGAGCAGGTGCCGGACCGGAAGGTGGCCTGGGCGGCCACCAGCGGCGCCACCAACGCAGGCGCGGTTTACTTCCAGCCGATCGGCACCGGCCGCACCCAGGTCCGGCTCTGCATGGAGTACGAGCCGGAGGGGCTGGTCGAGCAGTCCGGCGACAAGCTGCGCATCGTGGAGAAGCGGGCCGAGGCCGACCTGGAGAAGTTCAAGTCGTACATCGAGAGCCGAGGCACCGCGACGGGCGCCTGGCGCGGCACCATCGACGAGGGCCGTACGCTCGGCACGCCCGGCGTGGAATACGCCGCGTCCTCACTGGGTGACGACGGCAGCCCCCGCGCCTCCAAACGCTGACCATTCACCTCCTTGCCGGAGCGAGCCCGGCGGTCGGACACGTTTGGCTGCTCGGCCTCGTGACGGCGAGTAAAGGGCCCAGGTCATGATCGGCGATCAAGCCGGTGACCTGGGCCCTTCTATGGAGCCGCCTGACGGAATCGAACCATCGACCTAGGCATTACGAGATCAAGTTGGCCGGCATGCCGACCTGGGCTGATCGACGCCTAGCAGGGAAAAGCCTCTCGACATCTCGCACCGCTCCCCCGTCGTCCGTCGCCCACTTGCGGACTAGATGCGGACCGCTCGCCTGCACGTCCGATCTTGGGATGCGACGATGCCATGGTGAGCGACTACGCCGATCGGATCGACCCCGACACATACGCCAATGATCCGATCGTGGCGGTCTACCGCGATAACCCGGCCGACGGCCTCTGTGTGCCCGAGCGAGTGTTCTGGCGCTTGTCACACGTGGCGAAGGGCTACGAGTTGCACCTGCTGCCGCTGCTCGGAGGTTCCGATCCAGTCCGGCTGAACCGGCCCATGATTCAAACGCTGATCGACGAGTTGTGTTTCGTGGCTGACCGACTCGATGACCCCGTTGTGGAGCAGTGGGTCGCCCAACTGCTCAAGGCCGCTCAGACGGCTCTGTGGCAACCGAGCGACACGCATCTCACCGTAGAAGGCGAATAAGGCGCTAGCGGTCTCCTCGCAGGCATCCGCCAGGCCGCCGCCACGCTGCTCCCATCCCCCGCCTCGGTGCCAAAGACTGCGACGCCCGGTCGGGGTCAAGGGTGGCCGGAGGCCATCGGCTTGCCGACGCGCAGCGCCCTGACGCCGGCCGGGTGGCGTAGAGGATCCGGCACCCCGAGGGATGGGCACGCCCTGGTCCTCATCGTCACCGAGCCGCGGAAGCCTTCACGGTCCGCGGCACGGGCGCGCATCGTGGCATGGCCGAACCGCCGGCGATAGGCTGCCACGCCCCGTAGCGATCGGACCGCGGCAGATCCGGACTTCTGGGGGTCCCCTTTGGCTGGAGCGAGCTTGTCCTATCCCTCTGCTCTAATCCCGCCATGCATGTCGTCGTCACAGGCGCACTCGTTGAAAACGGCGCGGTCCTGCTGGTACACCGCAGGCCGACCAAACGGGCATACCCAAATGTCTGGGATCTGCCCGGGGGGCAAGTCGAAGCGGGTGAGTCGGAACTACAAGCCCTCGCGCGTGAGATGCACGAGGAGCTCGGTGTTCGCATTGTGGCGGAGTCCGCTTCACGGTTGGGCGTCTTGCATGCCGGCAGTGGTGAGGACGCTCTTCACGTGGGCGTCTGGCAAATTGGAGACTGGGTTGGCTCTCCCACCAACCGTGCACCTGACGAGCATGACGACATCGCATGGGTCGAGATCAGCGAGCTGGGCGGCCTTCCCCTCGTGCATGGCGTCTTGGCGGCAATGGTTCGTTCTCTGCCTGAGTTTGAGTGCGCCCGCAGGCACTCAGATGTCACCGACTGTAACCAGGACGACCGAGCAACCAAGGCCGACTGTCGTGCATGTGCTGGGACGGATTCGTCAAGCAGGTGGTGGGACTAGACAACAGGCACCAAACCACGGAGCAGCGTCGAGTGGTCCGACTATGCGATGCCCCTGGCAAACAGCGCCACCACAGTCAGGTTGTGCGTGCTGAGGCCGATTCGCTGGGCCCAACGCCCGAGGCCGACCAGTCCGATCTCGTGGGCCTCTTGTTCGGTGACGGCTGGGCAACCTCCCGGTAGAACTGGAGGTCCTCAAATCCGTAGGTCGCCACATCATGACTGCTGGCCCCGAAGATCAGCGCGGGATGCGTGCCCAGTAGCAGGCCATCAGGGCACATGGGCCAGGGTTCGCTCCTGGGACGGCATCCCGCTTTCGGCAGTTTCGTACGCGGAGGTGGCGGCCTGGGCCCAACGGCTCACCGCGTCCGGCCTCGCCCCGGCAACATCCAGTACGCGCACCGGGTGCTGTCGCTGGCCCTGGACGCGGTCGCCAGCCGGCTGGACGAGGCGGTCGCCGCGCGGGATGCGGACTATTTGCGGACTGGCACAGCCGGCGGCGAGGTTGTCGACCTTGGGAAACGGCGAAGCCCAGGCCGTTGACCTGGGCTTCCGTACCGAGCCGCCTGACGGAATCGAACCGTCGACCTACGCATTACGAGTGCGTCGCTCTAGCCGACTGAGCTAAGGCGGCAACGATCGTCAAGTGTACGGCACACCCCGGCCCGGAGCCGAACGGGATCCCCACTCTCGCCGAACCGGACATCGAGGAGAAGTTCGGTCGTTCGCCGGACAGCGCTCGCACCCGGTCGGGACTACCCTGCGGCGGTGAGCGATGATCAGGTACCGCCGCAGCCGCCGCTCCCCGAAGCTCATCCCGGCGAGCGGGCAACCCGCCGGCCGCGCAGCCTCGACCCGCTGGAGCTGGGGTTCACCCCGCGTAAGCCGGTCCCGTGGCTGGCGCCGCTGCTGCTGATCAGCACCGGCCTGCGTACCCTGCTGGCGATGCTGTTCGGGGCGTACCTGGACAAGCGTGAGCTGCAGAACGCGTTCGGCGACGGCACGTTCCGGCAGGTCGGGCCGGACGGCGGGCTCTGGCTGGATTACGTGGCCGACTTGGGTGACGGCTTCGACGCGACGTATTCGGTGGCGTACCTGCTCGCCCAGCCGGAGCTGGAGGTCGACGGGCACCGGCTGTCGCGGGCACAGACCCTGGTGATGGGGGGCGACCAGGTCTACCCGTCGGCGGCCTACGAGGCGTACGAGGACCGGTGCAAGGGGCCGTATCAGGCCGCCCTGCCGCTGGCGCCGCCCGAGCGGCCGACGCTCTTCGCCGTCCCCGGAAACCACGACTGGTACGACGGCCTGACCGCCTTCCTGCGGCTGTTCGTCCGGTCCCGGGACCGGCACTTCGCCGGCTGGGGCACCGGTCAGTCCCGCTCGTACTTCGCCGTGGAGCTGCCCGCCGACTGGTGGCTGCTCGGCATCGACGACCAGTCCGGGTCCTACCTGGACGACCCGCAGCTCACCTACTTCGACGAGGTCGCCCGGAAGCTCACCCCGAGGTCGAAGGTGATCCTGGCGGTCCCGGCGCCCACCTGGGTCAAGGCCGCGGACCATCCCACGGCGTACGACTCGATCGACTACTTCATCCGTACGATCATCGCCCCCACCGGGGCGCAGGTGCGGCTGCTGATCTCCGGCGACCTGCACCACTACGCCCGCTACACCGGCCCGGAGCGGCAGCTCATCACCTGCGGGTCCGGTGGCGCCTACCTCTACCCGACACACATGCTCCCGGAGCGGCTCGAGGTGCCGCCGCGGGACACGCTGTCCCGCCGCGCCAGCCGCACCCGCGAGTACGACCTGGCGGCCCGCTACCCGGAGAAGGCCCGCTCGCGGCGCTACGGCTGGGGCATCTTCGCCCGCCTGCCGTTCCGCAACCCGGGCTTCGCGACCCTGCTCGGTACGCTGCACACCCTGCTCATGCTGGCGATGGCCGGGGTGACGGCGAACCAGGTGGGCACGACCGAGCAGCGGCTGCTCAGCGTCCCGCTGGTGATCATGCTGGTGGTGACCATGCTCAGCGCGGCGTTCTTCGCGAAGCCGCCGAGCGCCGGCGGGAAACGGCACGCCCGGCACTGGATCCTCGGCGTGAGCCACGGGCTCGCCCACATCGCGCTGGCCGCCGGCGGCACCTGGCTCTGGCTGAAGCTGCCCTTCTACGACTGGCCGTGGCCGTTGCCGGCGGTCGCCGCAGCCGTCCTGTACGGGCCGGTGATCGGGCTGGTCGCCAGCCAGTTGGTGGCGCTCTACCTGCTGGTGGCCGGGGCGTTCGGAGTGAACGTCAACGAACTCTTCGCCGGCCAGGGCATCGAGGACTCGAAGGCGTTCCTCCGGTTCCGGATCGACCCGGACGGCACGCTGACCATCTATCCGATCGCCGTGGACAAGGTCTGCCACGCCTGGCAGCTGAACCCGGACCAGTCCCCCACCGCCTCCTGGCTGACCCCCCAGGCCCCGCTGACCCCCCGCCTGGCCGAACCCCCCATCGTCCTCCGCTGACCGCCCACCCCCAAGCGGTGTTGATCATGGGGTTAGCGACGCCGAAAGAGATCGACATCGCCGCTAACCTCATGATCAATACGGGCCAGACGGCGGGGTTAGGGGGTGTAGTGCTGGTCGTGGGCTTGGCGGGGGGCACAGACGGAGGCGCGGCTGCACGAGCAGCGGGAGCCGTCGGCGTCCAGGCGGACGGTGACCGAGTCCCGCGGGACGCTGTGGCCGACCACCTTGCCGTCCCCCTCCGGGGTGGAGACCCGGGTGCCGATCGCCGGGGCGGACTCCTGGAACCGCTGGTAGAGCGGATGCTCGTACTTGAGGCAGCACATCAGCCGGCCGCACGCGCCGGAGATTCGCAGCGGGTTGAGCGGGAGATCCTGGTCCTTCGCCATCCGGATGGTCACCGGCTCGAAGTCGGTGAGGAAGGTGGCGCAGCACAGATCCCGACCGCAGGAGCCGATCCCGCCCTGGACGCGCGCCGAGTCGCGGGCGGAGAGCTGCCGCAGCTCGACCCGACAGTGCAGCGTCGCCCCCAGGTCGCGCACCAGGGAACGGAAGTCGACCCGGTGCGGCGCGGTGAAGTAGACGGTGGTCCGGTCGCTGCCGGTGTCCGGCGTACCGAGCACGTGGTCGACGGCCACCACCTTCATCGGCAGCCCGTGCTCCCGGATGAGCCGCTTGGCGGCCACCTTGGCGTCCGCCTTGCGCCGGCGCAGCAGCTCGTCGCGGCGCAGGTCCTCATCCTGGGCCAGCCCGGCCAGCTTGGGCGCACCGGCGGTGTCCTCGTCGACCCACTGCGCGGCCCAGACGCACTCGGCCACCTCGGGCCCCTCGTCGGTGGGCACCAGCACCTTGTCGCCCACCTGCGGGCGCAGCTCGCCCGGGTCAAGGTAGTAGAGGCGCCCGTACCGGTTGAAACTGACCGCGCAGAGCATGCCCATGGCCACCACCCTACGACGCCGTGCGGTTTGCCGGCCGCCCAGCGGTCGCCGTCCGGTCACCCGGCGCAGCGATCCATTGTCGGCTCGACCGAGCCGGTGCCAACCCGCCGTGTGGTTGATCCTCGCCCGGACGGCTGAAAGATGAGGCCACCGGAGGACAAACGGCGACCGACCGCGTTGAGTGAAGACAGACCTGCGGGGGGTGCAGGGGAAGCCACGGCGTCGCCGCCGGAGCCCGGCCACGGCCGGTACGGCGCGCGGCGCCGTGGACTTGCGCCGGGGGCTCATGCCGACACTCCGCTTCGCTGCGCGCCGTCATGAGGCACCACGCACTGAGCCTGCTGGTTCGCTCGCTCAGTGGCCGATCCGGGTGGTGCCGCCGTAGCGGGGCGCCCCGGACACCCGCTCCCGCCAGGTCGTCTCGGCCAGGCTCGGCGCCCACTGGCGCAGCAGCGTCTCCGCGCCGTCGTATGCCACCCCGAGCACACCCAGCACCCGGACCGCGATCTCCGCCGCCGCCAGTGCCCCGGTCGGCCCGCCGTCCACACCCGGCCGTCCGGCGGCGTGCACGGTGACCGCCTCGGTGGAGCGCAGCACGTCGGCCAGGGCCCGGGCCAGGGCGAGCCGGCTCCCCTCCACCCAGTCGGCCAGCGCGTCGGCGTATCCGGCGGTCGACTCCAGCCGCCCGACCAGGCTCTCCGGCCCCTCGTCGAGGTGGCGGAGCAAGGCGCCGCGGGCCTCGTCGTACGCCGCGGCGGCCGGCCCGGACCAGGCGACCGGGTCGGCGAGCAGGGCGGCGGCGTCGTCGTATCCCCGGACGAGCCGGCGCACGGCGTGACCGGCGTCGGCCAACGGCGCCGGATGCAGCTCAAGGAACTCGCGCACGGCCGCGCCGGGGAGCACCTGCATGCGACGCAGCAGCGGCCAGAGCGGGTGCCCCTCGGGTGCGCCGCCGGCGAGCAGCGTGTCGACCCGGGCCAGCAGATCGAGGCCCGGCTCGGCGAGACGGTCCAGGGCGTCCATCAGGCCTCCCAGCGGAGCCGGCGCCCGGCGGACTCGTCGGTGGCCGCGTACCGGTCGGCGGCGCTGCGCAGCGCGGCCGCGGCGGCGGACAGCCGGGTCGCGGCGGCGCCCGCCTCGCGGGCCCGGTCGCCGGTGGCGCCGGTCCACTGCCGGTGCAGGGCCCGACCGATCTCGCCGGGCCGGCCCTCGGCGTGCGCGCCGAAGGCGGGGTGCGGCGGGTCGGTCGCGGTCACCGTGCGGGCCAGGGTGGCGAGGGTGGCGCTGGCCTCCTCCGGGCGGGCGGCCAGGGCGTGCAGGGTGTCCATGTCAGGCTCCCGCCAGCGGCCGGTACGCCGCGAACGTCTTGTTGTGCAGCTTCTCCCGGGCCCACTGCGCGGCGTCGGCGGCGGCGGTGACCGCGGCCTGCACCGAACCGGCGACGTCCCGGGGGTTGCGCTGGTGCAGCGGGCCGAGGAAGCGCACGCCGGTGATCCGCCCACCGGCGGTCACCACCACCTCGACCAGCCCGTCGGGCGAGCGGACGGTGACCTCGACCGTCGACACCGCCTGGTCGAACTCGGCCTGGAGGGTCTCGATGCGCCGGTAGCGCCGGACCGCTTCCTCGATCCAGGCCTCGTCGATCTCGCCCCGTGGCATCGGTGGACTCCTCCCGGCTGGCCCCTCACTGAGCGTGCCGCCACCGTCACCGCGGCACACCGGACCGTACCGCACGTCAATCGCGCCTGTCGATGCCCTGTGGACAGCGCCGGAAACCTCGCCTAGCCCTTCCAGAGGGCGAGCATCATCGCCTCCACCGCGATCCGCGGCTTGACGTTCGCCTCGATCGCCGCCCGGCACTCCAGCACGGCCTCCAGCCGACGCAGCGCTCCCTCGGCGTCCCACTTCTGCGCGCCGGCCTCGGCCAGCGCGGCGGTGTCGGTGTGCACCGGGGCGACCGGTGCCCGCAGCGCCACGGCGAGCGCGTCGCGATAGAAGCCGGCCAGGTCCACCAGAGCCCGGTCGAGCGCGTCGCGCTGGGCCCGGGTGGCCCGCGACTTCTGCCGCTTCTCCAGGTCCTTGAGCTGGCCGGCGGCACCCCGCATGGCCCCCGCCGCGCCCCGGCCGGTGCCGCCCGCGCCGAGCGCGGTCTGCAGCGCGGCCCGTTCCGCCTCGTCGATCTCGGCGACCGCCGCCGCGGCCTCCGCCTCGGCCGCCTCGATCAGCGCGGACGCGGCGTCGAACGCCGCACCCACCCCGGTCAGCCGGCGCGGCACGGCGAGCACCGCGTCGCGGCGCTGCCGGGCCTCCGGGTCGCGGGCCAGCCGTCGGGCCCGGCCCACGTGCCCCTGCGCGGCCGCCGCCGCCCACTCGGCCACGTCGGGCGCGATGCCGTCCCGGCGTACGAGGACCTCGGCCACCGCGCCGGCCGGCGGCTGGCGCAGCGGTACGACCCGGCACCGGGACCGGATGGTCACGGAGATGTCGTCCGGGTGGGTGGACGGGGCGCAGAGCAGGAACACGGTCCGTGGCGGTGGCTCCTCGACCGCCTTGAGCAGCGCGTTGCCGGCCGCCTCGGTGAGCCGGTCGGCATCCTCGATGATGACGATCTGCCACCGCCCGCCGGACGGCGTGCTGGCCGCCCGGAGCACCAGGGCGCGCATCTCGCCGACGCCGATGGACAGCCCCTCGGGCACCACCAGTCGGACGTCGGCATGGGTGCCGGCCAGCGTGGTGTGGCAGCCGGGACACTCGCCGCAGCCGGTGCCGTGCACGCACTGCAGCGCGGCCGCGAAGGCGCGCGCGGCCACCGACCGGCCCGAGCCGGGTGGGCCGGTGAAGATCCAGGCGTGGGTCATCCCCGCGCCGGGGTCGCCGCTGGCCGCCTCGCCCGGTCCGCCCGGCGGACCGGCGCCGGGGGCCGGCTCGAATTCCTCGGCGAGCGCGTCGAGTTCGTCGTAGGAGTCGCCCGGCCCGGCACCGGTCGCCGGCCCGGCCGGGCGGGCCGCCGGCACGGCGGCGGCCCGCAGCAGGGCGGCGGCCGAGGCGGCGGCGTGGCGCAGCGTCGCCACGGCCTCGTCCTGCCCGACCAGGTCGGCGAAGACGTCCGCCATCAGGTGGGGCGCTTCATGGTCACCAGCTCCGCGTCGGATAACTCGGGCTGGACCGTGGTGTCCGGGCCCTGTGCCGGGCGGGGGTGCACGATGCGAGCCGGGTCGCCCAGGATCTCCTCCACCCGCCGGGCGACCGCCTCGGCGATCTCCTCGACCGGCCGGGCGGCGTCGAGCACCAGGTAACGCTTGGGGTCGGCGGCGGCCAGGTCGAGGAACGCGTACCGGACCCGCTCGTGGAACGCGATCGACTCGGCCTCCAGCCGGTCGGCGCCCTGGTTACGGGAACCGACCCGGGACAGGCCGGTGTGCGGTTCGACGTCGAGCAGCACCACCAGGTCGGGCTTGAGCCCGCCGGTGGCCCACGAGGAGAGCCAGGAGACCTCCTGCGCCGGCAGCGTACGACCGGCGCCCTGGTAGGCGAGGGACGAGTCGACGTACCGGTCGCTGATCACCACGGCGCCCCTGGCCAGCGCCGGCCGGACCACCGTGGCGACGTGGTGTGCGCGGTCGGCGGCGTAGAGCAGCGCCTCGGCGCGCGGCGACGGGGCCTCGGCGCCGGCGGTCTCCAGCACCAGCGAGCGGATCCGCTCGCCGACGGCGGTCGCCCCCGGCTCCCGGGTGACCACGACGTCCCGCCCCTGGCCGCGCAGCCGTTCGGCGAGCGCGGCGAGCTGGGTGGACTTGCCGGCGCCCTCGCCACCCTCGAAGACCACGAAGAGACCGCTGGAGACGAAGGGCTCGGCGGGCATCAGCGGGCGGCCCCGGATCGAGCCCCACAGGTCGGCCAGGACCGGTACGCCCTTCTTGTCGTCCATCTGGCCGAACGCGCTGATCCCGGCGAAGATGCCGGCGGCACCCGCGACGAGCAGCAGCAGGCGGGTCGAGGAGACCGAGATGCCCAGGTCGGCGATGGTCAGCTGACGCGAGCCGCCGACGCCGACCAGGAGGCTGCTCAGCGCGATGGCCAGGATCAGCACCAGCCGGGTGCCGATCTGCACCACTGCGAAGACCCGGCCGCGCAGCTCGTCGGCGACCTCGCCGCCGAGCAGGGTGGTGCCGGCCAGGAAGGCCATGCCGGCGCCCGCACCGACCAGGATCGCGCCGAGGATCGCCATGGACAGGTGAATGGCGAAGGCGAGCACCAGCACGGACGCGCTGGCCAGCACGATGCTCATGCCGAACCAGCGGCGCCGGGACATGTCCCGGACGATCATCGGGCCGGCCCCGATGCCGATCGCCAGACCGATGAAGATCGCGCCGAAGAGCAGGTAGAACGCGGCGTCACCGGCGCCCAGCGAGGCGGCGAAGAACTTGGCCGTGCCGACCACGATGCCGCCGCCGGCGAACGCGCCGAAGATGCCGAGCACCAGGCCACGGACCAGCGGGGTCTGCCGGATGAACGTCCAGCCCTCGGCGAACTGCCGCGCCATGCTCTGCTCGGTGGGCTCGCGCTCGCCGGTGCGGGTCCGGCTGATCTCTCTGATCCCGAAGGCGACGACCAGCGCGGTGGCGAGCCGGGAGAACGAGTTGACCCAGAGCGCGAGCTGCGCCGGCTCGGCCCAGTTCGGCAGCCCGCCCCCGACCAGCCCGCGCACGCTGCGGTCGAGCACCGCGGCGACGATGGCGGCGCCGATCGGGGTGATGCCGTACGTGGTGATCAGGGTGAGCTGGTTGGCGGTCTCCAGCCGGGCGCGCGGGATCAGGTTGGGGACCGCGGCCTCCTTGGCCGGGATCCACATCAGGGTGATCGTCTCGATCAGGAAGGTGGCGATCGCCGCCCAGGTGACCACCAGGGCGCCGCTGGCGCCGGTCAGCGCGTAGAGCGGGATCGAGGCGAAGAGCACGAAACGCAGGACGTCGCAGATGACCATGGTCCAACGCCGGTCGAACCGGTCGGCGAAGACGCCGGCCACCGGGCCGAGCAGCAGGGCGGGCAGCAGCCGGATCGCGATCAGCGTGCCGAACGCCGCGCCCTTGGCGGTGTCGCCGGAGACCTGAGCGGCGGCGAAGACCGAGGTGGCGAGCAGGCCGAGCCAGTCGCCGAAGGAGGCGACGCCGAGCACGATCCAGAGCCGGCGGAACGGCCGGATGCGCAGCACCGAGCGGATGGCGGCCGCTGCGGACAGGTCAGCCTGCGCGGGCGACGACACGCCGGGCGACTCGCCGTTCTTCTGGCTTTTGATGGCCGTACCTCCACGTGCCGGCCCAGAGTTGGGCATCCCCGGTGCAACACTCTAGTCGCGGCGAGAAGCGCCCCCTCCGCGACATTCGCCTGCTCGCCGAGCCTAGGCCGCCGGGGCCACCGCCCGCAGCCCGGACATACGCGAGGGTATTTCGCATTGACTCCCAGACAGTTAGCGTGCAGCCGTGGCCACCGACAGTGACAGACTTCGCGATCGCCTCGACCGGGCGACCGCCCACCTCGACCCGCCGTACGCGGTCGTCGACCTTGCCGCCTTCGACGCGAACGCCGACGCGCTCGCCCGCCGGGCAGCCGGCAAGCCGGTCCGGGTGGCCAGCAAGTCGGTCCGCGCCCGGGAACTGCTCAGCCGGGTGCTGGGGCGCCCCGGCTGGCGCGGCGTGATGGCGTTCACCCTGCCCGAGGCGCTCTGGCTGGCCCGCGCCGGGGTCAGCGACGAGGTGCTGGTGG
The DNA here is from genome assembly GCF_043204735.1 of Micromonospora sp. NPDC047740. NCBI lineage: Bacteria > Bacillati > Actinomycetota > Actinomycetes > Micromonosporales > Micromonosporaceae > Micromonospora > Micromonospora sp. NPDC047740. The sequence continues at coordinate 17,505 of NZ_JBIDCT010000003.1, read as the reverse complement.
CGTACCCGACCGCCGACCGGGGCGCGCTCGCCGGGTTGGCCGCCGACCCGGCGCTCGCCGACGCGGTGACGCTGATGGTCGACGACGCCGGTCAGCTCGACCTGGTCGACGAGGTGTGCCCGCCCGGCCGCCGGCCACCGGTGCGGGTCTGCCTCGACCTGGACGCCTCGTGGCGACCGCTCCGCGGGCGGGTGCACGTCGGCGTCCGGCGGTCCCCGGTGCACAGCGCCCGGGCAGCCGGCGCGCTCGCCCGCGCCGTCGCCGGCCGGCCCGGCTTCCGGCTGGTCGGCCTGATGTCGTACGAGGCGCAGATCGCCGGCCTCGGCGACGCCCCGCCCGGGCAGGCGGTGCTGGGTACCGCGATCCGGGTCGCCCAGCGCGGGTCGTACCGGGAACTGCTGGCCCGCCGGGCGGCGGCGGTCGCCGCGGTACGCGAGCACGCCGACCTCGAGTTCGTCAACGGCGGCGGCACCGGCAGCGTGGCCGCCACCAGCGCCGACCCCGCGGTCACCGAGGTCACCGCGGGATCCGGCCTGTACGGGCCGACGCTTTTCGACGCGTACCGGGCCTGGCGCCCCACCCCGGCGGCATTCTTCGCCTGCGCGGTGGTCCGCCGGCCGGCGCCCGGGGTGGCCACCGTGCTCGGTGGCGGCTGGATCGCCTCGGGCCCGGCCGCCGACAGCCGGCTCCCCCGGCCGTGGTTGCCGGCCGGGCTACGGCTGCTCGGCGCCGAAGGCGCGGGTGAGGTGCAGACTCCGGTGGCGGGCACGGCCGCGACGGCCCTGCGGGTCGGTGACCGGGTCTGGTTCCGCCATGCCAAGGCCGGCGAGCTGTGCGAGCACGTCAACGAACTGCATCTCGTCGACGGCGACAGCGTGGTCGCCACTGTGCCCACCTACCGGGGCGAAGGCCGGGCGTTCCTCTAGTCACGGAACGTGGCCTGGTGAAGCAGGACCTGGGCTCCTCGATCGGGTGACGGCGGGCCCCGGCGCACCTCGGGCGCCCGCCGTACCTCGTGCCGCCCGGTCGCACCCCAGGCGTCTTTCGCGTGCTGCCGCCCGGTCGCACCCCGGACGTCTTTCCCGTCCTGCCACCCGGTCGCACCCCGGGCGTGTTTCCCGTTGTGCCGCCGGCCGGCGGCGTCCGCTCAGCTCTGCTGAGCGGCCTCGGTCCGGGCGTCGACCTGCCGGTGCAGGTACTCCCGGATAAGCGCCTTCGCCTCGGAAAGCACCCGCTCGTCGCCCTCCGGCTTGCGCCGGAACGCCAGCTTGATCAGGGCGTCCGCGGCCTCGACCGCGATCTCCAGATGGAACCGGAGGTCGGGCACGTCGGCCAGACCGTAACGCTCGGCGAGCACGCGGGCGAGCTGATCGGCGATCACCCCGTTGTTGTCCCGCTGCTCATCGAGCAGGTGCAGGTCGACCACGTCGCCGAAGTGCAGGGTACGGAACCCCGGGATGGTGCGGTGCATCGTGATGTACTCGTCGATCGCCGCGTCGACGCCGTCCCACCAGTGGGTCAGGTCGTCGGAGGCGAACCGCTCGTCGAGCCGCTGGAGATAGGACTCCATCGTGCGCAGGGTCAACGCCTGCACGATCGCCCGCTTGTCCGGAAAGAACTGGTAGACCGACCCGATCGCCACCTCGGCGCGCTCGGCGAGGAGAGTCGTGGTCAACCCCTCGTACCCCACCTCGTCGACGAGCTCGGCACAGGCGTCCAGCATCCGCTGGACCCGCGCGACACTTCGACCCTGCACCGGCACCCGGCGCAGCGGCCCGGTCGTGGCGGCTGGTGTGGACACTCGGCGCCACCCCCCTTCGACGGAAGAACATATCTACAAGTCACGAGACCGTGACTACCGGTACAACGAGCGTGTCGCGTTTGCGGTATTTACCAGGCACAACGTTCCTGATATGAAGTCAGTTCATATTCATGTCGAGGAGCGTCCATGGCCGGTACGCCACCACCCGCCTGGTCCAACTGGGCCGGCAACCAGCGCAGCACCGCCACCCTGGTGGCGCGCCCCCGGACCGTCGACGAGGTCGCCGCGGCGATCCGCGCCGCCGCCGACGCCGGCCGGACGATCCGGGCGGTGGGCAGCGGGCACTCGTTCACCGGGACGGCCTTCACCGACGGGCACCGGCTCGAACTGACCGAACTGGACACCGGCGTCACCGTCGACACCACCCGCCGACTGGTCACCGTACCGGCCGGGATGACTCTGCACACGCTCAACGACCTACTCGCCACCCACGGACTGGCGCTGCCCAATCTCGGCGACATCGACGCGCAGACCGTGGCCGGGGCGCTCGCCACCGGCACCCACGGCACCGGCGCGAAACTCGGCTGCCTGTCCACCTTCGTCACCGGGCTGACCCTGGTCACCGGCACCGGGGAGGTGCTGCGCTGCTCCGCCGACGAGCACCGCGACGTCTTCGCCGCCGCCCGCGTCGGGCTCGGCGCGGTCGGCGTGCTGGTCGAGGTCACCCTGCGCTGCGTCGACGCCTTCGTGCTCCGCGCGCACGAACGGCCGGCGGCGCTGTCCGCAGTGCTCGCCGACCTGCCCGGGCTCGTCGAACAGCAGGACCACGTCGAGTTCTACTGGTTCCCGTACACCGCCCGGGTGCAGGTCAAGACCAACGACCGGGTGCCCGCCGACGACCGGCCGCTGCCCCGCTGGCGAGGCTGGCTGGACGACGAGTTCCTGGCCAACACCGTGTTCGCCGGGGCCTGCCGGCTGGGCCGCGCCGTGCCGGCGCTGGCCCCCGGGATCAGCGCCGTCTCCGCTCGGGCGCTCACCGAACGCACCTACACCGGTCGCTCCGACCGGGTCTTCTGCACGCCACGCCGGGTCCGCTTCGTGGAGATGGAGTATGCCCTGCCCCGCGCCGTCCTGCCGGCCGCGCTGGACGCGCTGCGGCGCATCGTGGACAACCTGCCGTTCAAGGTGCTCTTCCCGGTCGAGGTGCGGTTCACCGCCGCCGACGACATCTGGCTCTCCCACGGATACGGACGGGACTCGGCGTACCTCGCCATCCACCAGTACGTGGGCATGCCCTTCGAGCCCTACTTCCGGGCCTTCGAGGAGGTGGCCACGGAACTGGGCGGACGGCCGCACTGGGGCAAGCTGCACTACCGGGACGCGGCGTCGCTCGCGCCCGCGTACCCGCGGTTCGCCGACTTCCTGGCCGTCCGCGACCGCCTCGACCCCGACCGCCGCTTCGCCAACCCCTACCTGAACCAGATCCTCGGCGACTGAACCCGCTACGGACCTGATGACATCGGCGGATCACCCGCCGCGTGAATCGTTCCCGAGATCAGGTCCGTAGCCGGCGGCGACAGGTCACTCCGTGGAGGTGGATGCTTTCCGGGGGGCGGCCTTCTTCGCCGGGGCCTTCTTGGCCGCGGTGGCCTTGGCGGTCGTCGTCTTCTTCGCGGCGGTGGACTTGGCGGCGGCGGTCTTCTTCGCCGCCGCCTTCTTGGCCGGGGCCGCCTTCTTCGCCGCCGCCTTCTTCGGCGCCGGACCCTTCGCCCGCTTCTCGGCGAGCATCTCGGAGGCTTCCTCCAGGGTCAGCGCCTCCGGGGTCTGCCCGCGCCGCAGCGACGCGTTGGTCTCCCCGTCGGTGACGTACGGCCCGAACCGCCCATCCTTGATCACCAGCGGCTTCTCGGTGAGCGGGTCGGCGCCCATCTCCCGCAGCGGCGGCGCGGCGGCCCGGCGCTGGCGGGTCTTCGGGGCGGCCAGCAGCGCGAGCGCCTCGTCCAGCGTGACGGTGAACATCTTCTCTTCCGAGTCCAGCGAGCGGAACTCGTCACCACGCTTGACGTACGGGCCGTAGCGGCCGTTGTTGGCGAACACCTCGACCCCGTCCGGGGCCACCCCCACGAGCCGGGGCAGGCTGAGCAGCTTCAGCGCCTCGTCGAAGGTGAGCGTCTCCGGCGACTGCGACCGCAGCAGCGAGGACTTCCGCTCGCCGCTGGCCACGTACGGGCCGAACCGGCCGGACTTCAGCACGATCGGCTCGCCGGTGGCCGGGTCGTCGCCGAGCTTTCGCTCGCCCGCGCCGCCGAGGAACAGCTCGTGCACCTTCTCCGGGGTCAGCTCGTCCGGCGCCAGCCCCTCGGGGATCGGCGCCCGGTCGCCCTGGGCGCCGCCCTCCTCGCCCTCACCGGTGGGTGCGGGCTGCTCGCCCGGCAGGGCCCGCTGGAGGTACGGCCCGTACCGGCCGACCCGGACGACGACCTCGCGCCCCTCCTCGTCGGTGAAGAGCGGGATCGAGTTGACGCTGCGCGCGTCGATCTCGCTGAGGTTCTCCGTCACCAGCTTCTTGAGGCCACCGGCGTGGGCGATGTCCCGGTCGCCGGCGCCGTTGGCGCTGCCGAAGTAGAACGCGGTGAGAAAGTCGACCGCGGCGTGGTCGCCGCCGGCGATCTCGTCCAGCTCGTTCTCCATGCTGGCGGTGAAGTCGTAGTCGATCAGGCGCGGGTAGTGCCGCTCCATCAGCCCGATCACCGCGAACGCCAGGAACGACGGGATCATCGCCTGGCCGCGCTTGACGACGTACCCGCGGTCCTGGATGGTCTGCATGATCGACGCGTACGTCGACGGGCGGCCGATGCCCAGCTCCTCCAGCGCCTTGACCAGCGACGCCTCCGTGTAGCGGGCGGGCGGCTGGGTGTGGTGGCCCTGCGCGGCCAGCTCCTCGGCGGTCAGCGGCTGGTCCTTGACCAGGGTGGGCAGCCGCCGCTCGGCGTCCTCGGCCTCGGCGTTCTCGTCGTCGCTCGACTCCACGTAGGCGCGCAGGAAACCGGGGTCGGTGATGGTCTTGCCGGTCGCCCCGAAGTCGGCCTCCTCCTGTGCGGCGGAGACCGCGCGGATCCGCACCGAGACGCTGGAGCCGACCGCGTCGGTCATCTGCGAGGCGATGGTGCGCCGCCAGATCAGCTCGTAGAGCTTGAACTCCTCGGCGGACAGCTCCTTGGCCACCTCGCCCGGGGTGCGGAAGTTGTCCCCCGCGGGGCGGATCGCCTCGTGCGCCTCCTGCGCGTTCTTCACCTTGCCGGTGTAGCGGCGCGGCTCCGGCGGCACGCTGCGCTCGCCGTACAGCTCGACGATCTGCCGGCGGGCCGCCGCGACGGCGGTCTCCGACAGGTTCACCGAGTCGGTACGCATATAGGTGATGTAGCCGTTCTCGTACAGCCGCTGCGCGGTGCGCATCGTCTGCTGGGACGAGAACCGCAGCTTGCGGGCCGCCTCCTGCTGCAGCGTGGAGGTGATGAACGGCGCGTATGGGCGGCGCCGATAGGGCTTCTCCTCGACCCGGGTGACGGTGAACGGCCGCCCCTCCAGGCGGGCCGCCAGTCCCCTGGCCCCGCCCTCGTCGAGGTGCACCACGCCCGCGCCGGCCCGGACCCGGCCGGTGGTCGGCTCGAAGTCCTTGCCGGTGGCGATCCGGTCGCCGTTCAGCGCGATCAGGGTGGCGTTGAACGCCCGTGGCCCCTCGCCGGGGTTCGCCACCGCGAGGGTGGCCAGGATGTCCCAGTATTCCGCGGTGCGGAAGGCCATCCGCTGCCGCTCCCGCTCGACCACGATCCGGGTCGCCACGGACTGCACCCGGCCCGCCGAGAGCTTCGGCATGACCTTCTTCCACAGCACCGGGGAGACCTCGTAGCCGTACAGCCGGTCCAGGATGCGCCGGGCCTCCTGCGCGTCGACCAGGTCGCGGTCGATCTCCCGAGGGTTGGCCACCGCGGCCTGGATGGCCGGCTTGGTGATCTCGTGGAAGACCATCCGCTTGACCGGCACCTTGGGCTTGAGCGTCTCCACCAGGTGCCAGGCGATCGCCTCGCCCTCGCGGTCCTCGTCCGTCGCCAGGAAGATCTCGTCGACCTCCTTGGCCAGCTTGGTCAGCTTGCTGATCTGCTGCTTGCGGTCCGGCGAGACCACGTAGAGCGCGTGGAAGCCGTTGTCGACGTCCACGCCGAGCCGCGCCCACGCTTCGCCCTTGTACTTGGCCGGCACGTCGGCGGCGTTGCGGGGCAGGTCCCGGACGTGGCCGAAGCTGGCCTCCACGACGTACCCCGGGCCGAGGTAGCCCGAGATCGTCTTGGCCTTCGCCGGTGACTCGACGATGACCAGACGGGTGGTTCCAGCGTTGCTCGGCACGTCTCTCTCCGACCTCACTCCTGCTCTATGCCCGTTTCGGGCCGCATTGCACGCCCGGACGACCGGTGGTCCGGATGTCCAACGTAACGCGCCGTCCGCGGTCCGGGTTTCGTGGGCCGCAAACACTCAGTTCGGGCGACCCACCGGCCGGTTCGCGCGGCGGCACCCGCCGAACGGCGCCACCGTACACCGTGGGTAGGGCGTCGAGTGGGTCACTGTGACGATCACGCACCCACGGCGGAGGAGGCACCCTCCGTTTTCCTGTGCGAACGACCGCGCGGAGGTGTCCGGGATCGGACAGCCGGCGGGGTTGCGCGCCACCGGTTCAGCCGGCGGCCGGCCATCCGGCCGCCGGCGCCGCCGGTGGGCGGTCACCCACCAGCTCGGCCAGCCGGGCCATCCGCCGCCGGCCGGCGATCCGGTACGCGGGTCCGCCGTCGGCCGGCTCCACGAACGCCGCCGGCAGCCCCACCGCGGCCAGCGCGGCGCGTACCCGGGGCCAGCACTCCTCGTCGGCCGGGCCCAGGCCGAGCTGGCAGCCGGCCGGGTCGACCGCCCCGGCGGCGGCGAGCCAGAGCCGCAGCCGGCGCCCGTTGAGGTGGAAGCCGGCCGGGACCTGCTTCGTCGTGCCGCGCAGCCAGACCGTGGCGAGCGGGGCCAGCGTGGTCGCGTACGCGGTGCGCACCAGGTGCCGCCCGTCCTCGGTCGGCTCCCAGCTCGCCGGCACGCGCCGCGCCGCCAGCTCGGCCACCAGCGCGTGCACCCGCCAGGCGGCGTCCACCACCACCGAGACCCGGGCGGTACCGCCCATCCGCACCACCTCTCCCGGTCCGGCGAGCAGACCGGCCAGGTCCGCCAGGGCCGGGTCCGCCGCCTCGGTGGAGAACAGCGAGGGCTGGCGGACCGGGTCGGGGGGAGGGTGCGTCAGCGACACTCCGGGACCTCGTCGAAGGCCTCTTTGAGCTCGGACGAGTTGAGCTTGCTGGTGTCCAGCGCGCTCGCGTCGTACTCCTTGTTGAGCGTGTCCACCGCGGCCCGCACCCCGTCGTAGAAGGGCCCGGCCTGCGCGGTGTCCAGCCCGTCGATGGTGCCCCGGGCCCGGCCGTACGCGTCCCGCATCTTGCTCAGCGAGGCGCGGAACCCGGCGGAGATCTCCTCGCCGTGGTCGGTCTCCGGCACGCCGGCCTGCTCGACCTTGCGTCGGGCGGTCTCGCTGGCCTGCTCGGCCCCGGCGAAGAGGCGGACCAGGTTCTCCTTGGCCTGCGCCGGGGTGGTCTGCGCGGTCATCTGCTGCTGGGTGCTGCTGGTCAGCTTGTTGATCTCCGCGCGCCACGGGGTGAGCGCCTGGCAGACCGACGCGGCCCAGGCCCGGGGGCTGGGACCGCCGCACCCGGCGACGGCGAGGCTGAGCGTGGCCAGGACCACCGTGAGCTTTCCGGCGGTTGCCGCCCCGCGGGTACGCATGCGAAGCAGCGTACGGCCTCCCGGTGGAAGTGCCACCGGTCAGGTTTCCGGCCCGGGACCTCCGAACGGACCGGTTCCCGGCCGGCGCGAGGCCGACCGGGAACCGGCACCAGTTCGTACCCGCTCAGGCGCGGACCGGCTCCGCCCGCTCCTCCGGGCTGCCCGCGGCGTCGCCGTCGCGGTCGGAGTCGCCCATGGCGACGCCCTTGCGCTTGCTGAACACCACGGCCGCCACGATGACCAGCGCGGCCACCACGGCGATCGTGATCCGCAGGCCGGTGTTCTTGTCCTCGCCCACGCTCCAGGCCACCACGGCCGGCGCGATCAGCAGCGAGACCAGGTTCATCACCTTGATCAGCGGGTTGATCGCCGGACCGGCGGTGTCCTTGAACGGGTCGCCGACGGTGTCGCCGATGACGGTGGCGGCGTGCGACTCGGAGCCCTTGCCGCCGTAGGCGCCGTCCTCCACCAGCTTCTTGCCGTTGTCCCAGGCGCCGCCGGAGTTGGCCAGGAAGACCGCCATCAGCGTGCCCGCCCCGATGGCACCGGCCAGGTACGACGCCAGCGCGCCGGGGCCGAGGCCGAAGCCGACCGCGATCGGCGCCATGATCGCCAGCAGGCCGGGGGTCATCAGCTCGCGCTGCGCGTCCCGGGTGCAGATGTCGACCACCTTGCCGTACTCGGGGCGCTGGGTGCGGTCCATGATCCCGGGCAGCTCGCGGAACTGCCGGCGTACCTCCATCACCACGGCGCCGGCCGAGCGGGAGACCGCGTTGATGGCCAGGCCGGAGAAGAGGAAGACCACCGCCGCGCCGACGATCAGGCCGACCAGGTTGCGCGGGTTGGCCACGTTCAGCAGGTTGGTGATGGCGTTCTCGACGTTCTCCACCTTCGCGTCGCCGAACGCGGTCTTCAGCGTGTCGGTGTACGAGCCGAACAGCGCGGTCGCGGCCAGGACCGCGGTGGCGATGGCGATGCCCTTGGTGATCGCCTTGGTGGTGTTGCCGACCGCGTCCAGCTCGGTCAGCGTCCGCGCGCCGTGCTCGTCGATGTCGCCGGACATCTCGGCCACGCCCTGGGCGTTGTCGGAGATCGGCCCGAAGGTGTCCATGGCGACAATCACGCCGACGGTGGTGAGCAGGCCGGTGCCGGCCAGCGCGACGGCGAACAGCGACAGCGTGATGGAGCTGCCGCCGAGCAGGAACGCGCCGAACACGCCGGCGCCGATCAGCAGCGCCGAGTAGACCGCCGACTCCAGGCCGACGCTGATGCCGGCGAGGATGACGGTGGCCGCACCGGTCTGCGAGCTCTTGCCGATGTCCTGCACCGGGCGCCGGTTGGTCTCGGTGAAGTAGCCGGTGAGCGCCTGGATCGCGGCGGCCAGCACGATGCCGATCACCACCGCGCCGATGGCCAGCCCGCGGGGGCCGAACGGCGGCTCGCCGTCGGTGACGTTGAGCGCCGCCCGCCAGTTGTCGCCGAGCAGGTCCGCCCAGGTCGGCTTCAGGTAGCCGAACACGGCGATCGCCACCAGCACCGCGGAGACCAGGGCGGACAGGTAGAAGGCCCGGTTGATCGCGGTCAGCCCGTTGCGGTCGGAGGCGCGCAGCCGGGTGATGAAGACGCCGACGATCGCCACCAGCACGCCGATGGTCGAGATGATCAGCGGCAGGACCAGGCCCTCGTTGCCGAACGCGGCCCGGCCCAGGATCAGCGCGGCGACCAGGGTGACCGCGTACGACTCGAACAGGTCGGCGGCCATCCCGGCGCAGTCGCCCACGTTGTCGCCCACGTTGTCGGCGATGGTCGCGGCGTTGCGCGGGTCGTCCTCGGGGATGCCCTGCTCGACCTTGCCGACCAGGTCGGCGCCGACGTCGGCGGCCTTGGTGAAGATGCCGCCGCCGACCCGCATGAACATGGCGAGCAGCGCGGCGCCGAAGCCGAAGCCCTCCAGCACGGTCGGGGCGTCGCCCTTGTAGAGCAGGACGACCAGCGCCGCACCGAACAGGCCGAGGCCCACGGTGAGGAAGCCGACCACGCCGCCGGTGCGGAAGGCGATCTTCATGGCGCTCTCGCGCCCGCCTTCGCGCTCCCGCGCGGCCGCGGCGACCCGCAGGTTGGCCCGGGTGGCCAGCCACATGCCGGCGCCGCCGATGAACGCGCTGAACAGGGCGCCCACCACGAAGAACGCCGACCGGCCGATCTTCACCAGGGTCTGGTTGCCGTCGGTGTCGTGCACCGGCAGCAGGAACAGCAGCACGACGGCGATCACCACGAAGATCGCCAGGGTGCGGAACTGCCGCAGCAGGTACGCGGACGCGCCCTCCTGCACCGCCCCGGAGATCTCCTGCATGTTGGTGGTTCCCGTACCGGCTGCCAGCACCGCCCTGGTCAGGGCGGCCGCGAAGACGAGCGCCACCAGCGCGATGACCGCGGCGATGACGACGTACGTCACGTTGGCTCCGGTAAGGGACAGTGCGCCGCCGTCGGCGGCCAAGGTCCCGGACATCTATGTCCTCCTGTACCGAACAACTCGCGCCGATCCGTGGAGACGCACGGACCGACGCCTGGATGCGGACTCGCAAGCGCGCGCCAACCCACCCCGGCGGACCAGCGATGAACACCCATTCCCGCTGGCTGCGGGACGGATCACTTGCTGACAACCCGGGTACTGTAGCCCTCCGACGTGTTGCGGCTCACACCGAGGGGGCACCCTTTCGCGATGATCTTCGTCGCTGTGCTATGCGAAAAAATCTGATATATGGGGCGGCCAGCACGACGAGGCCGCGTTCCCTGGGCGGGAACGCGGCCTGCGGGGGTGCGAACGTCAGGAGCGGCCGACCGGCCAGACCATCCGGACCTCGGTGCCGACGCCCTCCTCGACCGGGCGCACCTGCAGGTCCTCCACGAAGCCGGCGAGCAGGGCGAAGCCGACACCGGTGGTCAGTGCGTCCTCGCTGAGCGACTCCTTGGCCAGCTCGTCCGGGGGCAGCGCGGCGAGACCGATGCCCGCCTCGATCGGGGCCCGGTCCACCACCCGGACCGAATACGCCCCGTTGTCGGACATCTCCACCAGCACCGGATCGGCCAGGCCGTACTGCCGGTGCAGGGCCACCGCCCGGGTGCACGCCTCGCCGATCGCCAGGCGCACCTCGTCGAGCAGGTCCTCCCGTACGCCGGCCCGGCGGGCCACCGCGACGCCGACCAGGCGGGCGGTGCGCACGTGCACCGGGGCGGGCGAGAAGGAGAGCTTGACGGTCGCCATCATGCGCCGGCGCCGGTCGGATCGGCGCTGATCGCCGCGTCGACCGTGGGATGCAGCGGGAAGACCTGGTCCAGCGCGGTGATCCGGAAGATCTTGAGTAGCGGCTCCTTGTCGCAGACCAGGGCGAAGGAGCCGCCCGCCGAGCGGAGCCGCTTCAGGGCGCCGACCAGCACGCCGAGCCCGGTCGAGTCGAGGAAGTCCACCCGGCCCAGGTCCACCACGACCCGGCGGGCCCCGCCGTCGATCAGTTCGAGGAGCCGTTCCCGCAGGCGAGGCGCCGTGTAGACGTCCACCTCACCGCCGACCTCGAGCACCGTGTGCTCCCCCACGGCGCGGGTCGCCAGCGACAGCTCCATCGGTCCCTCCTCGGTAAGCTCTCCACGGCATCTAACCATCCCCGCCCGAACGCCCCGGTGGGTCACCGGCCGAGGCTCAACCCCCTTACCCAGGCCCCCCGCGTTTCATTTCCCGATCGTGTTCGGAAGGTGCAGGCCGTGACCTACGACAGCTTCAGCTCGGCGCGTGTGCCGCCGCGCCACGACCAGAAGCCGTCGTCCGCAGCCACCGTGTCCGCGAGCAGCGGCCCCGGGCGACCGCCCGCCGAGCTGCTGCACCGGCTGCGCGCCCGGCACTCCGCCGACCCGGTCACCCACGTCGAGCGGGTGCCGGCCCGGGCCGGGGAGCCGGCGCCGTGGCCGGCATGGGCCCCCGAGGAGCTGCGGGCGGCGTTCGCCCGGCGCGGCGTCACCGCCCCGTGGCGGCATCAGGCCGAGGCCGCCGAGCTGGCGTACGCCGGGACGCACGTGGTGGTGGCCACCGGCACGGCGTCCGGCAAGTCGCTGGCGTACCAGCTTCCGGCGCTGGGCACGCTGCTCGCCGACCCCCGTGCCACCGTGCTCTACCTGGCTCCGACCAAGGCACTCGCCGCCGACCAGTTACGCGCCGTCGCCGGCCTCGAACTGGAGGGGGTACGCCCCGCCTGCTACGACGGGGACACCCCGCGCGCCGAACGCGAATGGATCCGGCGGCACTCCCGGTTCGTGCTGACCAACCCGGACATGCTGCACCACGGCATCCTGCCCGGGCACGCGAACTGGTCCGGGTTCCTGCGCCGGCTCGCGTACGTCGTGGTCGACGAGTGCCACACCTACCGGGGCGTGTTCGGCTCGCACGTGGCGCACGTGCTGCGCCGGCTACGCCGACAGTGCGCCCGCTTCGGTAACACTCCCGTGTTCGTGCTGGCCTCGGCGACGTCGGGCGACCCGGCGACGACGGCCGGGCGGCTCACCGGGCTGCCGGTCGCGGCCGTCACCGAGGACACCTCGCCGCGCGGCGGGGTGACCTTCGCGCTGTGGGAGCCGCCGCTTCTCCCCTCGGATACGTCCTCCGATGTCGCCGACCTCGCCCCGGTCCGCCGCTCCGCGCTGCGGGAGACCGCCGACCTGCTCGCCGACAGCATCGTCGAGGGGGTCCGCACCCTCGCCTTCGTCCGGTCCCGACGCGGTGCCGAGGTGGTCGCCGCCAACGCCCGACGCGCCCTGGACGAGGCGGTGCCCGGGCTCGGCGACCGGGTGGCCGCCTACCGAGCCGGTTACCTGCGCGAGGAACGGCGCGAGCTGGAACGCGCCCTGCTGCACGGCGACCTCCTCGGGCTCGCCTCCACCAACGCCCTCGAACTCGGCGTCGACCTGGTCGGCCTGGACGCGGTGCTGATCTGCGGCTGGCCGGGCACCCGGGCGTCACTCTGGCAGCAGGCCGGCCGGGCCGGACGCTCCGGCGACGAGGCACTCGCGGTGCTGGTGGCCCGGGACGACCCGCTCGACACCTACCTGGTGCACCACCCCGAGGCGCTGTTCGGGCGGCCCGTCGAGGCGACCGTGCTCGACCCGGCCAACCCGTACGTGCTCGCCCCACAGCTCGCCTGCGCCGCCTTCGAGGCCCCGCTCACCCCGGCCGACCTGGAACTCTTCGGGGAGGGCGCGAAGGAGGCGATCGAGGACCTGGTGGCCGCTGGGGCGCTGCGGCAGCGGCCGACCGGCTGGTACTGGCGGCACCGGGAGCGGCCCGAGGTGGACCTGCGCGGCGAGAACGGGGCACCGGTCTGCGTGGTGGAGGAGTCCACCGGACGGCTGCTCGGCACGGTCGACGGCAGCTCCGCACACTTCCTCCTCCATTCCGGGGCGGTCTACCTGCACCAGGGCGTCTCGTACGTGGTCGACGCGCTCGACCTGGCGGACGGGTGCGCGCTGGTGCACGCCGAGGAGCCGGACTGGTCCACCCACGCCCGGGACGCCACCTCGCTGTCCGTGGTGTCGGTCCGGTCGTACGTGGACGCCGGGCCGGTCGGGCTCTTCCTCGGCGAGGTCGACGTGACCAGCCAGGTGGTGTCGTACCAGCGGCGGCGGATCGCCACCGGCGAGGTGATCGACACCCGGCCGCTGGACCTGCCGGCCCGGGAACTGCGCACCGTCGCCGTCTGGTTCACCCTGTCCCCCGAGTCCCTGGCGGCAGCGGGGATCGAGGCCGCCGACGTCCCGGGCGCGCTGCACGCCGCCGAGCACGCCGCGATCGGTCTGCTGCCGCTCATGGCTACCTGCGACCGCTGGGACATCGGCGGCCTGTCCACCGCCGTCCACCCGGACACCGAGGCCCCCACCGTCTTCGTCTACGACGGCCACCCGGGCGGCGCGGGCTTCGCCGAGCGCGCGTACGGGACGGCGGCGGCCTGGCTGCGCGCCACCCGGGACGCGATCGCCGAGTGTGGCTGCGAGGCGGGGTGCCCGTCCTGCGTCCAGTCCCCGAAGTGCGGCAACGGCAACAACCCGCTCTCCAAGCCGGACGCCGTCAAGGTCCTCGACGTGGTGCTCGCCAACCTGGCGGCGGTCGCTGGATCCTCTGATGAGGCCGGTGCCTCACCTGCCGTTGCGGCTGAGTCGGGTGCCGAGGCGGTGCCCGAGACGGCGGCCGGTGGGAGCCGGGGCGGCGTCGGGGTGGGCCTTCCTCGGCAGGACGAGCGGTCGGCGGCTGGTCAGCGGTAACCCGTCGGCCCTGGCCTCCTCGTGGCGGTCGACCACAGCCGGTCGGGCGCCAGGGGTGGAGACGCCGGCGATCACCGGGTCACTGGCGATCTCGCGCAGCCGCTCCCGGCGAGGGCGGACGCCGAGGGCCGAGCTGTGCGAGACTCCGGCGTTGCTTATTGAAGGAGATCACGTGCAGCTCGACCGCTTGCAGACCCAGCACCAGTTCATCGTCCGGCAGCGGATCCGGATGATGGTCAACCAGTACGAGGTCCACGCCATGGCCCCGGACGGCTCGGAAGGCGAGCTGCTCGCTTTCGCGCAGCAGAAGCGGCTCGCGTTCAAGGAGCAGGTGACCATCTACACCGACGACGCCAAGCAGCACCCCCTGCTCGGCTTCAAGGCCCGCCAGCGGCTCGACCTCGGCGCCACGTACGACGTGACGGACCACGCCGGCACCCCGATCGGCCTGTTCCGCAAGGACTTCGCCCAGTCGCTGCTGCGGTCCACCTGGCACGTGGAGCAGCCCGGCCTGCCGCCGATCACCGGGCAGGAGCGCAGCATGCCGGTGGCGCTGCTGCGCCGGTTCGTCGACTCGCTCTCCTGGCTGCCGTACCACTTCGACTTCGTCGCCGGTGGCCAGCCGGTGTTCTCGGTCGACAAGAAGTGGGGCCTGCGCGACCGGTACGTCGTCGACATCCAGCACCCGCAGATCGACCGGCGGCTCGTCATCGCCATGGCGGTCGGCCTGGACGCCCTGCAGTCCCGCTGACGCCGCCTCGCCGGCTGTCGAGCGACGTCGGGCTGGGCGGCCCGGGTGCTCCCGTACCGCCCAGCCCAGCCGCGGCTCGGGGATCAGCGCGGCCAGCAAACTGACCAATTGATTAAGAATCCTCATTGATCATAGGATGATCGCGTGGAACTTCTTCGGCTTGCGAAGGCCGCAAAGCGTCTTGGTGTTCACCCGGTGACGCTTCGTCTGTGGGCTGATTCGGGGAAGATTCCGGTGACGTGGGTGGGCCGTGAGCGTCGGTTCTCCTCGATCGATGTCGAGGCGATGAAGGTTTCCACCGGCGGCGGTGCACGCCTTCGGTTGGAGGGCTTGTACGTGCGGGTCTCTGACTCCAGTGGGCAGGAGTCCTCGTGGGAGGCGCAGGAGTATGAGCTGCGGGCTACGTCCACCGGCGAGGTCGTGAAGGTGTTCCGTGACCGGGCGTCGGGCCTGCGGGAGGACCGGCCTGGCCTGAACCGGCTGCTGCGAGCCGTCGCCGACGGAAGTGTCACCGTGGTGCGGGTGACGCATGAGGACCGGCTTGCGCGCTTCGGTGTCGGCTGGCTCAAACACTTGCTGGCCGTGCACGGCGCCACCCTGGAAGTGCTCCATCCGAAGAAGCTCGGCGGACGGGAGGAGTTGCTGGAGGACTTTGTTTCGGTGGTCACGACGTTCGCGGGGCGCCTTTACGGGATGCGGTCGGCGGAGAACCGGCGTCGTCTGCTGGCCGAGTCCGGGCAATGCCAGGCCAGCGACCGGTGAGCCGGAGGCTGCCGCTGGCCGAGGGCGAGGCCTCCCGTACCGTGTGCGCCCGCAGCCTGGTGCGCGCGGGTGTGGACGAGGAGACCGGCGAGGTCCTGTCCCAGGGGGTGCTTGTGCAACGGGTCGGCTGGTGTGCCGACCTGGTGGCGGGCATGGTGGGTGCGCTGATCAGCGAGCACTGGAACACCGCGGACGTGGAGGTGCTCGCTTGCGGCGTGGACGCTGGTGGCCGGAAGCTTCCATCGAACGCGTGGATGGCGCTGCGGCGCCTGGGCTGGGCCACCGCCCCGGAGGGTGTGAAGGTCAATGACCGGATCGCGCGGATGGCGCAGGAACAGGCGGGGCGTGCTCTCCGCTCGGTGAAATGGCGGGCCGACGTGACCGCCGGTGTCCTGGCGACCTGGCCGGCCGAACCACGTCATCGCACCCACGCCGAGTGGGAGCACGTTCGGGCGTCGATCCCTGGCGGCAGGCATCTGCCATCGAGTCTAATCGAAGGCCGAACCCGACAGGTCGTCAAGTTCCGTGCCGCGCATGGCCGGCTGCCGGTTGACGTCTTCGAACTCGAAGGCGTCCCGAAGGTCCCGCGGATGCTGCTGCTGGCCGCATGTGACAAGCAGCAGGCCACCATCGAACGCAGCGAGACCAACCGGGGCAGGGTTTTGCTCCGCCTGCAGTTGCCCACCCGCCCAGATCCCCGAGCGTATCGAGACTGGACATGGGTCGAGTGCCCGATCATCCTGCCGCCCACGGTTCCCCCGGGCGCGGTGTTGCACTTGCCGACCCTGCGTATCGCAGGCGGCACGGTGTACGCCGATTTGGCATACAGCCACCCAGTGCCGGAGGCCCGACGCGCCGGTCACACGGTGGCGCTCGGTGTGGACTGGGGTGTGAACACCCTGTTGTCCGCCGGAGCCCTGCGACTGGATAAGGATGGCCGGATCACCGCGCTGGGGGCTGGGGCTCAGTTCCGGGCCGCCGGGGTCCTGGCCGAGCAGCACCGCCTGCGCCGCCACAGCGAGCGGCTGCACGCCAAGGCCGACCACTACGCGCGGCTGCTCGGCGGCCGCCCCGACGAGCACCTGACCGAGCAACACGAGGTGCTGCGCTCCGAAATCCGCCTCGTGTCTCAGCGCCGCCAAAACCTGAACAACGCGCTCGCCTGGGCCGCCGCCAGATGGGCCGTCGACCAGGCCATCTCCGCCCGGGCGACCGTCATCTACCTGGAAGACCTGCGGTCGATGGAAGCACGGGGCATGGGCGCCACCCTGAACACGCGCCTGTCCCAGCAGGTCTGCGGAAAGATCAGCGACCGCATGCGGCACCTCGCCGCCGAGCACGGTGTCGCCGTAGTCACCGTCCCCGCCCGAAACACGTCCAAACACTGCCCACAGTGCCTGAGCCCGCTACGGCACCGAAAAGCCCCCGACAAGCCGACCGTGGCCGGCTGGAAGTGGGCCATCTGCCCCAACACCAGTTGCGGCTGGCAAGGCGACCGCGACCACGGCGCCTGGCGCCGTATCGCCGCCCGTGGCCTGACCCATCAGGGCAAGACCGTCACCGACAAGACCAGCGAGATGCTGGTCCGCTCGGTCGTGGACACCCTCGAAGCCGGCGCCGTCGTCACCCCCAGCACCTCTAATGCCAGCCGGAGGGATCGGTCGAAGACCGGCCCCACCCGGCCCCGCACCTCACGCCCCGCGCCCAGGCGACGCAGGGCACCCTCCCCCATTCGGCCCCATGGTCGAGCGGGCAAGCGTCCGGAGGGACACGCACCAACGGACCGGACCCGGCTGCCTCGCGCAGCCCACCGGCACCAGGGCGTGAACACGATCAGCACACCCACCACCGCCGGCCACCGGCCACGAGGAGCCGCACTGGGCGCAGGATTCCACCTGAATGCCCACGCGACCCCACCACGATGGGAAACGATCCCGGAAACCCGATCCGACTCAGGATCGCTCAGCTGATCAGAGTCATTCCGACCTGTTCCGGACGCCACGCAGGCGTGAAAATGGTGGTCCGGTCGCCCGCTGACGTCGCCAGCTTCTTGGGAGGT